>DASZXH010000091.1:0-47101 GCA_035545995.1 Verrucomicrobiia bacterium | reverse complement strand
GCGCTTGGCGTGGATTTGTTCTGGCTCAAGGCCGATATGCAGCAGAATACGAAAATGTTTCTGGACTGCCTTGAATCGCTTTTGGGACGCGACGTGGACAGTGGTTTTCGCGGCATCCAAAGCAAGAGTCTGATGGACATCGTCCAAATGGAATGTCTGTCGCGCAATTCAGCGGTTCTGCGGATCACCTGCGGCCCGCTCATCGCCAAATTATGGCTGCATGAAGGCGAAGTGATTGACGCTGAAACCGAAGGCGCGCGCGGCGAAATGGCGTTGCGAAGAATTTTGTCGTGGAAATCCGGCACGTTTGAAAATCTGCCCGCCGAACCCAATCGCGAACGCACCATCACCAAATCCATCAACGCGCTCCTGCTGGAATCCGCGCAGACGATGGACGAAGACGCAAACTCCGATGCCGCCGAACCCGATTCCGCGGAACAAGTCACTCACCGGAAAACGGTTTGGAAACTCGGCCTGCTCATGCGCGAAGGCGCGGAATTCGTCGTTTCCGTTCCGCAGGGCGAAAAAGAATCGCCGGAAGCATTGGGCACGCAATCCACCGCACAACTTTCCGATTGGACCCGTCACGCCGCCGAAATCACCAAACGCCTCGGCGAAAAGATTGAGGCCGGCCCGCTGTCACACGTGGCGGCCAATAGTTTGGAACGGCAATTGTTGGTGTTGCCGGTGGAAAAAAAATCATTTTTGGTCGGCTGGCCGCCCGGCGCGACGGCCGAGGAATTGTTGGAAAAAAGCAAAAAACTGGTCGCATCATGGGATTCTTAAAAAAACTTTTCGGCGCGCGCGCGTCCATCCAACAACTGCCGGCGGGCAGCATGACGTTGGATCGCGACGGACGCATTTTGACCTCTACCGTCGCTTCGACGTATCCGACATCGCTGCTGCAGGCCATCGGGCGCGACGTGCTGCAACTTTTTCAGGAAGCGCGCACGACGCAAATGCCGTTTGTCGAACTGGACATCCATTTCGCCAGCCTGCGCATCACCGCCCGCGAATTGCGCGGCGGCGTCATTGTGTTTCTTTTCCCGCAAACTTCGCATACTTCAACCCCAATCAAAAAATAATTTATGACCGCCAAAGACCTCAACCAACTCGTCAGCCAGATCGAGACCCATATCGAATGCTGGAAACAGTTCAACCACTTCATCAACGTCGCCCGCACCAAAAAATTCGGCGCGGCGGATGAAACGCATTTCCTCGAAATCAAGAGCGTCATCGCGCAGGAACTCGAATTGATTTTCGCCTCCGTCGAAGTCACTACGCCCAGCCGCGACGACGTCATCTCGCTCATCGGCCACGCGCCGTCGTTGCGCTATCTCGCGGAGATGAGCGAAGGCGAATTGCGCGGTATCGAAAGCCAATGGCACAAAATCTATATCGGCTGGCATTCCATTCTCGGCCAACTGAAGGTCAAACAACGCGCCGGTGAATCAAAGGCATTTTGGGGGCGAAAAAAATAAATTCTTTGGAATGATGCCATTAACATAAGTTTCCTTCTCCCCGTTTGGGCGAGGAGAGGGAGAAAATTTCCAGTCTCCCCACTTTTCTTGCGTCAAAGACATAATCCCAAATTTTAATCGGAATTTTCTTCATCCTTTCAGGAGAGAATTGCTTTTTAACGCCGTGTGGATAAAACTCCCCGTCCATTCAAATGCTCAATTATTTTCAAATCCTGATTTTGGCGCTGGTTCAAGGCGCGTGTGAATTGCTGCCCGTGTCCAGTTCCGCCCATGTCATCGTGGCGGAAAAACTCATGGGATTGAATCCCGCCAGCCCGGAAATGACGATGCTGTTGGTCATGCTCCACACCGGAACCATGTTTGCCGTCATTGTTTATTTCTGGAACGGCTGGAAGCGCGACTATTTTGTCTCCGGCGGGCAATTTCAATGGTTTGCCGTCCAGATTATCATCGCCACGATTTGCACCGGCATTGTCGGCTATGGATTGAAAATCCTCATCGAAAAGATTTTCATGCGCGGCGCTCCTCACGCGGAAATCGAAAACTTGTTTGACAATCTACCATTGATTGCCGCTGCTTTGGCGGCGGTCGGGCTTCTGATTATTTACGCCGGATTTCACGAGGAAAAATCCCCGCGCCAATCTGAAATCCAGCCGAAACATTCCGTCTGGATTGGCATTGTGCAGGGAATCTGCCTTCCGTTTCGCGGATTCTCCCGTTCCGGTTCAACCATTTCCACCGGCTTGATTCTGGGTCTGCCCAAACAAAAACTGGAAGAATTCAGTTTCGCGCTGGCGGTGGTTTTGACGCCGCCGGTGATTGCCAAAGAAGCCTTGCGCTTAATCAAAGAACACGCGCTGGATTCTCAAGGCTCCGTATTGCATCTCTTTGTGCCCGGCTTGGTTGGCATGGTGTTCAGCTTTATCGCCGGATTGCTGGCGTTGAAGTGGCTCTCCCGCTGGCTGGAAAGCGGTCGTTGGAAATTTTTTGGCTTCTATTGCCTTTTGGCAGCCATAGGCGTTCTGGCCATTCACTTCAAACTTCCGCGCTAATCATTGCGGCGGCGCGGGAATGAAAATTTTCTTTCCGACAATCAAATTGTTCGGATTCAAGCCCGGATTCGCCGCCAAAATTTGCTCCGTCGTCACCTTGATTCCCTGCGCGCGATACGCTTTGGCGATGGCTGCAATCGTGTCGCCTGCGGCAATTTGATATTCAAAACCCTTTTGCTGGCCGCCGGCAGTTGTATTGCCGGTCGCAGGAGTTGAAGTGTTTGGTGTGGATTTATGGCTTGGCGGCGTGACGCCCAGCGATTTGTCCAGTCGCTCCAATTCCTTCAAAATCTTTTCGTTGTCGTCCTGCCGTTTCTTGTCAATCTCCTGAACTTGTGCGGCAAGCTTCTTCAAATCATCCGGGTTCGCCGCGCCGCCGGATTGACCGGACTTGCTTTGCAAATCGTTGATTTCCTTTTCCAGCGCATCAATGCGTTTGCCCTGCGCGGCCAACGATTCCTGCAAATCCTGAATCTGGCCGGACAATTTATCCAGTTGCTGTTGCGTTGCGTCGTCCTGCGCCCGCGCGAGACTGGACATGAAAATCGTGAAACTAAAAATAAAAAGCCAAATTGAAATCTTCTTCATACGCCGAAAATAAACTTCTAACAGAGCGCGTCAAGTTGAAGTGCAAGTGGCGCGCGAAGAACGCGAGGGGAATTTGTAGCCGATCCTTGTGTTCGGCCTAATGTGCTGGAAACTTAATTAGCATTTAATTGCACACCGCCCGGACTCTAAAAAACCTATTTGTCGCCGATGAGGCACCGTATGTTCCAGGGTTTGCTGCTGTCCAGTTCACTAAATCTGAACTAGATTCTAGGATGATTTGAACATTTCCCGTAGCACTTGCAGGAATCACAATTGCATCCGCAGGAACATAATTGGAAACAACGTTGGCGCTTGCCGGTGTCGTAATTTGAAAAGAAGCAAAGGTCGCATAATTTCCAGCATGAACCGAAATACTTGTCAGCCCCGCAAACGTTTGCGGCATTGGCCACGGAACATTGGAACTTCCAACATAATTAGGAGTAACAGCCTGACTAGAGCCACTAGCGAAAGTGACGGTAAGGGCCGGTTGATTACGCCAGTCGTATCCGACTAAAGTAACAATCTGATTAGTTTGCACCGCAAAAGTTGCGTTGCTGTTATCGCCAGGCGGGACGAGCGTCACATACTGAACCGTTTGCGCCGCGCCCCTGAAGGAGAAAAACAAAAACCCAGCAATTACGACAGTTGGAACCTGACGGATTGTTTTTTTCATAACACAAATTGTTTTACAGTCACGAAGCAATAAAATCAACTGTGAATCTGTCACAAGGCACAGATTGCCGATCCATTTGGCTCAGATGTTAGGCATTCCTTCTCTTCGCCTCTTCGATAATTTGGACCTTTCGTTGCCCTGAGAAAATCTCCATATATCTTTCAATCCGACGTTCCGCTCGTTCTCGCGCTGGCTGGACAAACCAATCCTCCCCGCACATTCTCTCCAAGCTTAGAGGTTCAAAGAGGCCGACGAGCTCAACGCGGCTAATGCAGCGAGTGGCACCGGGACTAGCGAAACATTTCCATACGAGATCGTCCTCCAGTGTGAAACCTAAAACATCTACAGCAAAAGCTGGAGTCCCGGCGAACTTACAGTAAATATGAGCTATTCCGTTGTTATCGTGCCCTGGAATAACCCGCAGCGGGTAATTGAATCGCTCGTGCAATGCCAACGCAAACACATGACAGCCCCCGTGCCTGAAAAGATGAACATCATCATTGGACGCGAGCAGTTCCTTATGAAGCCGAATTCGCTCTTGGAGGGAGTGCTTCATTGTTGGCTAACAGATAATGGACAGCTTGTTTTGCAGCCTATTCCGATTCATATTTTGAACCTTATTCCACTGAAATTAGTTTGTCCACAGAACTTGTGGGTTGAATTGACGAAGCTTATCTTCTAGCAATGACTGCTTTTTTCTTTGCGCCCTTCGCTGACCAAATCTCACGCCAGTTTCCCGAACTTCCGAATCTCCGGCCAAATCCACGCCACCGCCAGCACCACGAGAATCGTCCCGATGCCGCCGCTCACGGTGGACACAATCGCGCCCGTCGCCGCCGCGTTGCCGAGGATTGACGGTTCGGTGAACAAATAAGCGACAATTCCCGAGCGGAATCCGCCGAGTTCATTTGACGTGCCGATGAACAAGCTGTTGACGGCGGAGACACGCCCGCGCTTTTCATCCGGCGTCAAAATCTGCACCAGCGTCTGCCGCACCACGACGCTGATATTGTCCACCGCGCCCGCCAGCGCCATCATCATGAACGCGAACCAGAACCAAAATGAAGTGGAAATCAAACCGCCGAAACAATTCTGATTGGCGATGCCGAACAGAATCGTTGTAATTCCAAAAATCGCGACGCACCACAACATTGTTTTCCCCGCTTTCTGCAACGGCGGACGATGCGCGAGGACGAACGCGCAAATCACCGCGCCGATGGCCATCGCGTTGCGCAGCCAGCCCAGCGCGCCCGGGCCGCCGTGAAAGATGTCTTTCGCATAAATCGGCAGGATCGTCACCGTGCCGCCGAGCAGCACGGCGAACAAATCCAGCGTGATGACACCGAGGATGATTTTGTTGTGATAGACAAAGTTGAATCCTTCAACGAGGCTGCGCGCGGAAACCGGTTCGGCGGGCCGTTCTTTGTGAACGTGTTTGATCGGCAGGACGAGCAGGAAACAAAGGATGGAAGCCAAAAAATTCAGCGCGTAGATTGACCACGCGGTGGCGTGCTCTTCCGCGTGCGGCGTCAGCGCGATAACAAAACCGAACGCAACCGGCCCCAGCACGGAGGAGAATTGAAACGCCCCGCTGTTGAAAGTGACCGCGCGGGCGAATTGTTCCCGCGGGACCAGACTGGTCACAAATGCCGCGCTGGCCGGCCAGAGAAAAGTCCGTGCCGCGCCCAATACGACCAAGCAGATGTAAATCCAATAGACCGGCGCGTGAAAAAGGGAAATCAACGTCAAGGCCACGCTCGCTGCCGCCAGTATAAGCGTGGTGATCAAAATGATTTTCTTACGATTGAAAACGTCGGCGAAATGGCCGGCGGGAATCGTGCAGAGAATCATCGGCACCATGAGCGACAAGCCGACAAATGCTAGCGGCAGCGCGGAATGGGTGCGCTGATACAGTTCCCAATCAATCGCCACGACAAACATTTGCTGGCCGAGCGAGGCGACAAAACGCCCAATGAGATAGCGAAGAAAATCCACGTTTCGCAGCACCGCGTAGGGATGGTCGGCGGGCGGTTGGGATTTGGCCATCGGTTCATCCGGCAGATTCTCTGGAGATTCTTTGTCGTGCATCAATGCGCCGGATAATCTAGCGAAAATTTTCCGCCGGTCGAGTTTTCACGGATTGTGACCCGCCGGACATTTCGTTATCTTCAACGGTGATGGACGAGGGAAATGAAAATCGCCGGCGTTACAAATGGCCGTGGTTCGTGCTGGCGGGCGTGTTGCTGTTCATCGCCATGACGATTTTGTGGATGAGCGTGGCCGTCCATCGTGAACGGCAGGAGCGCGATTTGAACGCGCCGCTTCCGGCGGGCGCGAAATGATTTTTATTTTTTGAATGACGCCTTTGGCATAAGAACGGCGAAAAGACGCAAAATTTCCCCCCTCTAATTCATATTGGGCTTGGACATCCCCCCTTTTCCGCGTTGGCTCGTAATTTGACAATGGTAGGTGGCTCGTTGGTCTGCGCCTGAATTCTAACGCCGACACAAAATGCCGCCGTCATGGTTAGGATTCCAAGTAATGTTCTCACTGTTTTCATAGATTTTTTCGCACGTCAGGATGGCAACAGGTTCCGACCCGTTCCGGCAAGCCTCGACGTCTGACAGATCGGCGGGGCTTGTTGTGAACTTTTCCATCTAAAAACACAAGAACAAATTAAGCCCTATAGCTTAATAAGCTATTCGCTTATGGTTTTTGGATTCAAAACCTGCTTCCGTTACTCGCTGTGTCCACTGTCAAGGCTCACAAGAAAATCGGCGAGAACATCCGCAGATTCCGCAAGGAACGCGGGATGACGCAGGAAAAATTGGCGGAAAAAGCCAATCTTCACTCCGTTTATATCAGTCAAGTGGAAAGGGCTGACCGTGCGGTTACAATAGAAACCCTTCTGAAAATCACGAAGGCTCTCGGCATCAAATTGCGTGACGTGGTAGGCAATCTTTAGGTAAGCCTGATAGCTTAAATTTTTCTTGCAGTCTTTTTGATTTCTGCCATTGTCGTTGTCAGTGCTGACTGAAGTATTTTTTCGGGGTCAACACAGGTTGAACAATTCTAACAAACAATAGGAAACCTGATGAAAACAATACCCAAAATCTTTGGCAGAACGGCAACGGGCTGTGTCTTCGCCTGCTGCTTGGTTCTTGGTATTCAATACGCCTCCGCAATCGAAGGACTCAAAATCGCCGTGCAATCCACAAATGTAATTTTGTCGTGGCCTAGCACAAACACCGAAACGTATATCATCCAATACCGGCCCACTTTAACGCCAGAATCATCGTGGGCAACTTTGGAAGACTATTATCCCGCCGCCTCTGACACAAACATAACGTATTACGTCCATTCAAATAGCGTTCAATATCCGTTGGTTTCCGAATTCTCAAGCGGCAGCGGAGACATTACGCCATCTTCACTTGAATCAACCGGCGAAACTTCGCCCACTTCCGAAATTATGGTGATGCCCGCAGACGGCTCGGGCAGTGCGGTTCCGTTAATTCTCTACCCCATTGGATTTGATTTGTCCGGCTTCACCGTTTTTGACTCTCAAACTGGAGAATCCGTAAGTGGTAGCGGATATGTTGTAAAACCTTCGCTCATGGCTAATACACAGTCTGGCGGAATTCAGCCGATGGATACAGGGAGCGGCGATACCAACCAATACACCGGCTTTTATCGTGTTGTGCGTGACGGTGCACATCTGGTTGGCCTCACTAATGGAGCAGTGCTTTCAGGTGTCGTAAATCTCCCCATAGAACTCGCAAACGACGGCGGAACGGTTTCGACTATTAGCATAACCGAAAATGAAACACCCATTGGTAATTCGCTTCAAGTTACGCCAAATATCAATCCGCTTTCGACAACGTTGGATACAACTCTTTTGACAAATGGTGTTCACATGATTTCAGCGAGTGCGAGATGGGATGATACAAACGGTGGATTGTGGGAAGCCGAATCTCCGGCAATTTCCGTCACGGTATCCAATGAGATTTCATTTGAAAACTGGATGCCTGCATTCGGTGAAACTGGTAATACATTTCTTTTCAGAGCCACGTCAGCCCATACAAACACAGACTGGGTTGTTTCCGTTTATGATAGTAACAATACTTACCTTGGCTATTTTTACGGCCATACATACGACGGCGATATTTCATTTTATTATGATTACAGCGGAACGCCTCTGACAAACAATCCGGTGTTTTCGTTTGAAATTGCCACCGAATATATTGACCCACCCACACCTAAAACCTACAAACAAACTGACCCGTGGACTGCTGAAGGCGCATGGGCAATGGCTACGCAACACGCTTGGGATAATGCTTCTGATTCCGATACGCTATATCAGGAATTAAACGGATTCGTTGAGGTGGCGGGGTCTATTGGCGGTGTTTCACCTTCCCCAAGTAGTGACGGCAGCCCTTATGCGCTTGCATTTGATTCGGGTGACCCAACAGGAGATGCGAACTGGTCTGCCTTTAGAAATGCAATTTTCAATTCAACAACTCGAAATTTGGTTTATTTCGGGCATGGCGGACAAGCAGGAATAGGTTACAATACTGCAAATACGAATCGTTTTATCAGTTCAACAGAAATTGCAAACAGGCTGCATACAATTCCGGCAGGCCAAACTAATCGCCATGCTTTCCGCTTTGTTTTCATTGACGCTTGCAGCACAGCGTTAGGAGCGATGCCCGAATCATTTGGCATTTTGCACAAAGAAAATGTTCTAGGTGGTGATTATGTGGATGCGTCTTTACGCTTCTCTGCTTATGTGGGGTGGCCTAAAGACAAGTATATCGGAATTCTTAATGGAGCCTATATCAATTACGACCATGTGAATTTTATCAGCCACATTCAACTTGAAATGATACTCTACGGAAATGGAATTAAACAGGCCATTAAAAATGCAAGCCATTATGCTGATACGCATGGCAGTTTTGGAGAGGAAGACATGAAGGTTTTTGGATACTGGGATTTAACCGTTGGTGGATATAACAATTAACCTTATGCCATTCTTTCAAATAACAGCAGCCTATTCAAACGCTGTATTAGTGGCAGTTCTACCGCATATTTCCGATTGTGCGAAGAAACTCGACTTGCCGATTGCACTACCCATAACCAGTGAACAAGTCGGGAAATTTAATGCCAGCCCTTACACGAATAACGTGGGCGGTGGTTTGTGGCTGACAAACCACTACTGGTTTGCATTTTCGTTTGGCTATGTAAATGGGTTCCGTTCGCCTGACGACTGGTTTGCCATACAGAATTTTGACAATGTGGAGCGGTTCGCTGGAAAAGATAACATGACTACAAATTCAGCGATTGAATTTGCCAGAGATTCTTTTTCAAAACTTGGTTACCAGCCTGAAATGTTTCATGTCAATGAGCAGCCAACGAGTATAGAGGTTCCGCCTGATAGTAAAAAAATTGGCCACATTCCTTATTGTAGGATTGTCTGGGAAAGCCCAGAAGCCAGAACTCGTGAAGAACGCCTTAAAAGTTACACCGTCCAATTTGATATTGATATGCAGCACAAGCAGGTCGTGGGAATGTCACTATCAGGAACAAATTTTTGGCGACAAAGCCCGCCGGTGGATATTGCCCCTGAACCTGATTACCAGAATTTCATTCAGAATCATACGAATGTTCCCGTTCGCATAAACACCGGAACGCCACCAACCATTTTGCGAAAAACAGAATGAAGATTGCCTGTAGATGGAACTTTGTATTCCGACTCGCTCCTCGCTAAACGAGGAGAGGGTCGGGGTGAGGAGCCTTGATTTTATGAAAGAAATGACAAGCCCCTCATCCTGATCGTCTCCCTGTTGGGCGGGGAGAAGGAAACTTGCGTCAACAACATAATCCCATTTATTTCGCGGCCTGCCCGGTCATGGCGGGCAAAAGCGATTTGCCGTCAATGTCCTCCGGCTTTTTCAGCAAAGCGATTTCCGCCGCCGTCGGCAAAAAATCGGACGGCGACGATTTCAAGCCGCTGACCAGTCCGGCGGGAACGCTGCCCGGCCAGTGGACAATCAACGGCACGCGAAAATCGTTGGTGGCCACGTTGCTGTGAAAAAATGCCGGATCGGTTTCGGCGGTTTTTTGCGGAACACTCGCGCTGGAAAAGAAAATCACGACATTGTTGGACATGCCCAGATTTCCCAATTGCTCGCGCAGTTGGCCGACGTAATCATCAATCTGGGAAATCAACGCCGCCTTGTTTTTTTCCGGTTGCGGCCAGGATTCCCCGGAGTAAGGAGCGTCGGTCGGGATTTCGATTTTTCCACCGGGAACCTCATAATTCAACAGCAGGAAAAACGGGCGGTAATGATTGAATTCGTCGGGGTGGTTGATTTTTATGAAATTCACCGCCGCTCTTGTCAACACGTCGGGGATATAGCTGCTTTTTTTGCCGTTGACGTTCGCGTGTAATTCTTCCCTGCCGATGTAAGTGTTGAACTGCATGTTCGTCGAGTCAAAGATGGCGCGCGGCGCATAACGGAAAATGTAATCAGTATAAAAATGCGGCAGGCCGTCGTAATCCAGATAGCCGGCAAATTCGTCAAAACCTTTCTTCCACGGCGCGCCGGCGGAATTGTCATCGCCCAAATTCCATTCGCCGATCATGCCGGTGTGGTAACCGGAATTTTTCAGGAGTTGCGCGACGGTGATTTCATCGGCGGCCAGCGCAATATCCACGTCGGCGCGTTGACGCAGATGCGCCGGATTTTTTCCAAGCATGAGCGCGGCCTGCGAACGTGAACTGGCGTCGGCGACGGAATAATTCCTGAACATGATTCCTTCGGCGGCAAGCTTGTCGAGATTCGGCGTTTGAAATTTGGTCTGGCCGTAACAACTTAAATCACCATAACCCAGACCATCGCATTGAATGAAAATGATGCTCGTGCGGCGCGGCAGGAGCGTCGGCGCGCTGTTTGTAAAAAGGAAGGATTGCTGCGCCTGGGCGGTAAATTCCAGCAACACAGCCAGCAAAATCATCGCGCAGCCAAACCGGTTCAAACGGATCAATTTCATGTGAACTTGGATTCTGGAAAGAGCAAGGCGTTCAAAGCAATCTTTTATTGAAGAATTTAACAGTTGTATTCCCGTTTGGTTGCTAATTTCTTTTGCCGAATTCAGCGTCCAACGGGATTTTCATCGCGACAATGAAACTGGGAATGGTTGCCAGAATCACCCAAATGAAAAAATGTTGATAGCCGATGTGCTCCTGCAATTTTCCACTCCACGCCATCGGCAAGTTCAATCCCAACGCCATGAAGCCGGTGCAAATCGCGTAATGCGCCGTGGCGTGCTCGCCGCGCGCAATGTAAATCAGGTAGAGCATGAACGCCGTGAAACCGAAACCGTAGCCGAATTGCTCGACCGCCACGCCCGCGCCGATGGCAAAAAGATTTTGCGGCTGCGCGCCGGCGAGCCAGATGAACACCGCGTCCGGCAGATGAATCGCCAGCAGCATCGGCCAGAGCCAGAATTTCAAACCGTGGCGTGAAACAAAAAATCCGCCGAGCAATCCGCCGCCCAGCAGCGCCACCACGCCAAAAGTTCCATAAATCCAGCCGTATTGATCATCCGTCAAGCCAAGTCCACCCTTGTCGCGCGATTCGAGTAGAAATAATTTCGCCACGCCCAGTAATTGCGCTTCGCCAAAACGGTAAAGCAAAATGAACGCCAGCAGCGTGATAATTTTGGATTTGCGAAAAAATGAAATGAATGTTTCCGAAAAATCCGAAATAAATTTTTTTGCGGAATTTTCCGGCCGTGCAATGTCATTTTCCGGTCGCGGCAAAATCAGACGATGATAAATTCCCAGCGCAAAAATAATCCCCGCCATCAAGGCAAAAGCGCTTGCCCACGCCGTCGTGAAGCTGCCGCAGCGTTTTTGCAGTTCACCGGCAAAAATGACGAGCTGCCCTTGCGCGACAATGTTCGCGACGCGATAAAATGAATTTCGGACACCGCTGAACAGAGCCTGCTCGCGTTCGGGCAGCGCGATAATGTAAAAACCGTCCGCCGCGATGTCGTGCGTTGCGGAATTGAAAGCCAGCAACGCAAAAAGGGCAAGCGTCCATTGAAAAAAATGCGGTGCGGGAATCGTCAGCGCGATTGCCGCGAGAACAGCACCGGCGAAAAATTGCGTCAGCCAAATCCATTGCCGCCGCGTTTTCAAAATGTCCACCGCCGGACTCCACAGTGGTTTCAAAATCCACGGCCAACCAAGCAAGCTTACCCAAAAAGTGATTTGTGCATTTGTTGCGCCAAGATTTTTGTAAAGCACGATGGACACGGAAGTCACCAGCGCATAAGGCAATCCTTCCGCGACGTAAAGCGTCGGAATCCAAAACCATGGACTGCGGGAATCTTTTTTTGTTTCGGTGCCGGACACGGTGAAAATTTAGAGCGCATCGCCGGTAAAAGGAAAACTTTTCTTCGCGCGCGCGACGCGGCACAATTCGCGCGTGCCCATTGCCATCGGCGCATTTCTCAACGCCGCCGGTATCCTGTTCGGCGGACTGTTCGGCCTGACGTGGCGCAACCCGATTTCGCCGCGTGTCCAACTTTTTTTCCGGAACACGCTCGGCCTAGCCACCATTTTTTGCGGTTTATTTCTGATTTATCAAAATATCAGCGGAACGTTTCTGGCCTGCGCAAAACAAATTTTTCTTGCGTTGCTGGCGATGATTCTAGGCAATCTGATCGGCAAACTTTTGGGGTTGCAGAAAATTTCCAATCGCCTTGGCCGTATCGCTGGAAATTCAATCGCCGAAGCGCAAAAACATTCGGCGCAAAACGTCATCACCGGCCTCAACGCCTGCACGATTTTATTTTGCGCCGCGCCGCTGGGAATTCTTGGCGCGATTGTGGACGGTTTATCTAATTATTTTTATCTGCTTGCCATCAAAGCCGTGATGGACGGTTTGGCCACGACCAGTTTCGTAAAAATGTTTCGCTGGCCCGCCGCGCTTTCGGCGAT
The DNA here is from genome assembly GCA_035545995.1 of Verrucomicrobiia bacterium. Lineage (GTDB taxonomy): Bacteria > Verrucomicrobiota > Verrucomicrobiia > Limisphaerales > UBA11358 > UBA11358. The sequence continues at coordinate 34,300 of DASZXH010000091.1, read as the reverse complement.
TCCGGTTTTCGCCTTTTTGAATGCCATCGCGCTCGCCTGCCAGATTTATGCCCGTCCGTTTCTTGATGCGCATCATTTGACCGGTTCAGTCAGCACTACCGCCGGATTTGTCGCACTTGCCATTTCCGTCGTGATCTTTGAAGTGCGTAAAGTCCAACTGGCAAATTATTTACCCGCGCTCGCCATCGCGCCACTTCTGACCTGGCTGTTGCATCATTGAATCAACCCGCGCTTTTTGAGCATCGCTTCCATCGCCTTGTCCATCAGCAAATCCGCGAGTGGTTTCGTGATTTCATCCAAAGCAGCAACGGCGGATTGCAAACTTTTCAAATTGCCAGTGCTGGCTTCAGGATTCTCCACCGCCAGAATTTTTTCAACATCGCGAACGGCGGCTTCAATTTTTTCACGGTAATCGTTTTCGATTTCGTTTGCGCAAGTTGAAAGCGCACTCTTCGTTGCCGCCAACGTTTCGTTCGCTTTCAATTTTGCTTCAATCCAATGTCTTGCCGCCAGATCATCGAACGCGTGTTCAACCGATTCTTCGACCATTTTTTGCACGGCGGAATCATCCACGTCCACCGCCGATTTCATTTCCACGATTTTTTCTTTGCCGGTTTTTGTGTCGCGCGCGAGCACATGCAAAATTCCATTCGCATCAATTTCAAATTGCACGCCGACGCGCGGAACGCCGCGCGGCGCTGATTCAAAATCAATCGTGAATTTGCCGAGACTCCAGTTGTCTTTCGCGCGTTCGCGTTCGCCCTGCAAAACGTGAATCAACATATCGCGCTGAAAATCCATCGCCGTCGTGAACAGTTCACCGGCTTTGACGGGAATCGTCGAATTGCGCGGAATGATGACATTCATCAAACCGCCGAACGTTTCGATGCCGAGCGACAGCGGCGTCACGTCCAGCAACAAGACGTTTTTGAATTCGCCGGACAAAATCGCCGCCTGAATCGCCGCGCCGAGCGCAACCGCTTCATCAGGATTTTGCGAGGTGTTGAGTTGTGGCCCGCTCGTTTTATGAAAATCTTTTCCGAGCCGCAAATCGCCGCGCGTCTCTTCAAATTCCGCGCAGCCGAAAAGTTCCGCGACAAATTTTCGCACCAGCGGCATCCGCGTTTGCCCGCCGACCAAAATAATTTGATCCAAATTCTTCGCTGCCAACTTCGCGTCCGCCAGCGCGCGCAAACAATGCGGTTTGGTTTTGGCAATGATGTCGCGCGTCAGATTTTCCAATTCCGCGCGGGTGAGTTTGTAACTGAACGAAAAATCCGGCGTTAAAAATGGCAGCGCAATTTCGGTTTCGGTTTCTGATGACAATTTTATTTTTGCAGCTTCGGCGACTTCGCGAATTCGAGAAATAATTTGCGGTGAGAAATCAATTTTTGTTGCTGCTTTAATTTTTTCGACAAGAAATTCGATGATGCGCCCGTCCAAATCATCGCCGCCGAGACGCGTGTTGCCGTTCGTGGCAAGCACTTGAAAAACGCCAGCGCTCAATTCCAAAATCGAAAGGTCAAACGTGCCGCCGCCCAAATCATAAACGGCGATTTTCGATTTTTCCTTGAGCTTGTCCAAACCGTAAGCCAGCGCGGCAGCAGTCGGCTCGTTCAAAATCCGTTCGACGGTGAATCCAGCCAGTTCGCCCGCGCGTTTCGTCGCGGCGCGCTGCGCGTCGTTGAAATATGCGGGCACAGTGATGACCGCGCGCGTGACAGATTCGCCGAAATAATTTTCCGCGTCGCGTTTCAGTTTTTTCAAAACTTCGGCGGAAATTTCTTCGGGCGAAAAATTTTTGCCGTGAAGGGGAATTGTTACCACGCCGTTGTCGCAGTTCAGTGGATATGTCACGGTTTTTTCTTCATCAGAAATTTCCGAACCGCGCCGACCAATGAATCGTTTGACGGAATAAATTGTTTCCGCCGGTTTTAAAATGCGGACACGATTTGCTTCGTAGCCGACAATTGGATTTTCATTTGCCGGAAAATGGACGACCGACGGCGTGAGCCGATTTCCGTTGGCATCTGCGATGACAAACGGAATGCCCGAATCCACCGTGGCGACGAGTGAATTTGTAGTGCCCAAATCTATGCCGACAATTTTCCTCATGTGCGAATTTCATTTTAACCATCAAGCCGCAAGACACCAAGTTTGGTTTTTCTTTGTACCTTTGTGTCTTTGTGGTTAATTCAGGGCATGAATTGCATCGTCACCGCCGGGCCAACTTATGAGCTGCTGGACGATGTGCGCCGGTTGACCAATTTTTCCACCGGCAAACTCGGCACGGAACTTGCCAATTTTCTTGCTGCGCGCGGCCACAACGTCACGCTGCTCATCGGCGAAATGGCAACTTACAAAGGTGAGCGTCGCGCGCAATCGGTGAAAACCTTTTCCACGACTTCGGATTTACGGGCGAAATTAAAATCATTTTCCAGCAAGAAAGTGGACGCGATTTTTCACGGAGCGGCGGTGAGTGATTTTGCGTTCGGACAAATTTTCGTTGAAAAAAAACCTGATGAATTTGTCGCGCTTAAATCATCCAAAAAAATTTCGACTCGCGCGGGAAATTTGTTGGTGGAACTGTTGCCGACGCCAAAAATCATCGCCGAATTGCGCGGCTGGTTTCCAAAGACGAAAATCGTCGGCTGGAAATTTGGGGCGGACGGCAAGCGTGCGGACGCCATTCGCGCGGCGCAAAAACAGATTGGTGAATCTTCAACCGATGCGTGTGTGGCCAACGGCCCGGCTTATGGCAAAGGTTTCAATTTGGTTTCCGCTAAAACGCAAAAACATTTTGCTTCGGCTGAAAAATTATTTATCGCGCTGGAAATGTTAGCAGCGCGATAAGCACCGTCATTTCACTTTCCAAGCGGAGTCGAGCAGTTCCTTGTCAAACGGTTCGGGGATGACGCCTTCGGTGGCATAGATGTAGAGCGCACAGCGATAAATGGGGTTCACGATGCTGCTAATCCAGGAAAGTGGAAGGGCGATGAGAAACATTGCTCCGACTCCGGCCATGACAATCCAAAAAACCGGCCAGTTGAAATGAAAGCCCAAATAAAAGGCGAACAACCCCGGCACAACCACCGCGATCAACAAAGCGAACATGAATATCGCGCTGAATGCGAGTTCCAATCCCACGAAACCAATAACCAGTTCGCCCCAAGTGTTGCGGAGTGTGCCGACTGAATTGCGCAGCAGTTTAAGCGGGTTGGAAGTTTCCGTATCGCGCACAAGTGTCGGAATGATGAAGATACACGCCACACTCCAGACGAAGCCGATCAAGCCGGTGACAAGCCGCCCGAAAAATCCCACGCGTTCCTGAATCATCTGAATGAGATAGCCCACCAGTCCCGCAAACAGCGACCACAGCAGCACCGCGCGCCAGCGTTCACACGCAAACCGATAGCCGCGACGGATGGAAACAGAATTGCCGTTCAGCGCCCGCATGATTTCGTGGTAAAAAGCCACGTTGGAGAACGTCGCAAGAAACATCGAAACAAAATACATGACGGCAAAAGCCGCCGCCGTCCATGGATGTCCGGCAAGGACTTGGGAGCCACTGTTCCCCATTCCTATCGCCGGATGCTCGTGTTGGTCGTGCATGGATTCCAGATTGAACCAATGGCTTGCCATTTGACCGAGCGCGTTCCAATGCTCGGTTGAAAAAATAGAATGTCCCGTCGGATAAAGCACGATAGGCGCGATGAAAAAAAGCGCGACTATCATCACCAGAGTGAACGCGACAAACGGGAACAACAGGAGTTTTTTTTCGCGGAAAAGGACGGCGAACGCTGCCTTTAACAATTTGCCGCTGCGTTTGATTTTGTTCATACGGTTTTCCTTTGTTTGATGAAGGTGAGGATTTGGGCTTCGTTCAAACCATGACTGCGGGCTTCAGCGAGCATTCGCTGGTAAAGTTCCTTGAGTTTCGCTTTTTTCTTCGTGGCGGGCAATGCGCTGACGGCGTCATCCAATTTGACAAACGAACCGAAACCGCGCTGGCCGTCAAGCAGGCCTTTGTGCGTCAATTCGCGGTAGGCTTTGGCGACGGTGTTGGGATTGACGCCCAGCCGCTCGTGCAATTCGCGGATGGTGGGCAGGCGGTCGCCGTGCTTCAGCGTGCCATCGGCCATCGCCGCCGCCAGCCGGTTGGCGATTTGTCTGTAAGCTGGAATGCCGGAATGAAATTCAATCTTCCAGTCTTTTAAGAGGGGGTGAATCACACATGTTTGAATTATTGTATTAGTAAAGTAATACAATAAGCGCACGAGGGTCAAGTGAAATTTTCAAAGCGGCTACGCCTCGAAATTCTTCAGATGTTGCAACCCCCATTTCATCGGCAGCCAGCCAACAATCACCGATAACAGCAAAAATGCCACGATGCTGGCGGCAGCCCAGCCAATGTGTGAATGCAACCCGCCGCCGCCCAACACGAGCAACAGCATGGACGCGATGATGTAGACCGAACTCAACACGAGGCACAGCGTGCCGCCGAAGCCGCTGACGATTTTGCTCGGGTTCGCTTCCTTGAAGTTGGGATATAAAACGCCGAGGCCGACAGCGAGGCTGTTGAGCGTGAATGTCATCACTGTAACGACCGCGCCAAAAAACGCGATGCGGTCCCACGTCATTTTCAAGAGCCAGCACGAGAGCGTGATCAGGCTCAAGGTGGCCAGCAGCGAAACGAAACTAGCGAGCCAGTATTTGGCCAGAACGACGCGCGTCAGGCCCATCGGCGACATGCCGACAATCCAGAGGCGCTGGCCTTCCAATGAAAATTGCGGGAACACGAATCGCGTCGTGAGCGTCGCCAGATTCAGCGAGCAGGCGAAAAGATTCAGAAACGCGACGAGATTGACCCAAAACGGGCTGGTGAGTTCGTGTGTGAAATTCCGCAGGTTGATGATGTAAGCGCCGAGCAAGCCGAAAAATAAAACGGATTGCCCCCATTGTGTCGTGTCGCGCCAGAACATCCGCAAATCTTTCACGGCGAGCGCGCGGGTGTCGCGATTGAACCAGATGAATTTTTGGAAAATTTTTTCGAGTGCGCCGATGGGAATTTGTTTTGTTGCCGCGAGCGATGATTTCGCCTTGAAATTCCGGCCAGCGCGACTTTGCACCGCCGACGCCGTGTCGTAAAACACATCGCCGAATTTCGTGAACGCGAAACTGCCGAAGAAAAGCGTGTTGCTCAACAACACCAGCGCAAAAAAAACCGAGCCGCGCAAAATGCCTTCCGCCCATTGCAACACGGACGCCGAAAGCCAGTAGCTTGGCAAAAATGGAAACAGCGTGAAACGTGTGCGCGCGAGCAATTGATCGAGCGCTTCCAATGTGCGCCGGTCAAGCAAATCATTGTCCACCGCCTGCGTCTTCCACCAAAACGCGGCGAACGCCAGCAACGCAGCGGCGAGGCCGACAATGGCCACTTGAAAACTGCGGCGGTCCAAAAATCTTCCGATGGCAATCGCCAAGCCCGCGCCAATCACGCCGGGCAATATGATGAATAATGCAAGCAGAACAATGGTAATCAGGTAGAAATGCCACGGCACGCCCCGCACGAGTCCAAACGCCGCCAGCAACGGCGCGATTAAAAATAGAAACGCCCAGGACGCGAGCAGCGTGGATTCAATGAATTTCCACTGGAAAATCGTCTGCGTGGAAACCGGCAGCGTGAGCAGAAACGCCGTTTCCCGATTGCGAAACAGATTGGTGTAGCTGATGACGAGATTGCTCAACAACAACAATCCGAACAAAAAGGCGAACAACACATAAATCAACCGTTCCGTGAGCACCGCGCCGAGGCCGGGAAATTTTGCGATGAATCGCATCCCGTGATAAAACAATTCAAACGATAGCGCGAGATAGCCGATGATGAACAGTCCGATGATGCCTGTGAGCAGTCGCGATTGATCGCGCACCGCGAGCAGCCGCCGCCAACTATGCAGCGCGTTGACGCGCAGCAGCAAAAACAACGGCGATTTGGCTGTGTTCTCTGGCACGCCTGCAAAATAGCTCCAATTTTTACGGGACGTCAATTTTTCTGTTGACATATCTAATAGTTCAATGTATAAAGCCGCCATGCTTACGAAAGATTTGGTCGCCGCGTCGTCCAAGCCGTTACTGCTTTCCATTTTGGCGGGCGGCGAAAGCTATGGGTATGAAATCATCCAGAAAGTCCGCGAATTGAGCGGTGGCCACATCGAATGGAGCGACGGCATGTTGTATCCCGTTTTGCACCGGCTGGAGCGCGACGGTTTGATTGAATCCGAATGGAAAAATTCTGAAGTCGGGCGCGAGCGGAAATACTATTTCTTGAGCGCCAAAGGCAAAAAAGGACTCGCCGCCGAGCGCGAACAATGGCTGAAAGTCCACAACACCCTCTGCAAATTATGGAAAATCAAACCCGCTACGATTTGAACGCCGCCATCGAAAACTGGCGGAACGAACTCGCCGCGCAGCCCAATCTCGCGTCCGACGACCGGCGCGAATTGGAAATACATTTGCGTGACACCATTTCTGAATTGCGTCAACGCGGGTTGAACGACGAAGAATCGTTTTGGCTCGCGCGTCATCGCGTTGGCCAGCCGCAAAAATTGGCCGAAGAATTTGTGAAAGAAAATCCAGCCAAGGTTTGGCGAGAACGATTGTTCTGGATGATTATTGCACTTCTAGCATTAAACTTATGGGGAGGATTTTGTAGCTCCATAACGGCCTTATTCACGCCACATGAAAATCATACTTTTCAGCTTCTCAATTTTTTAAGGCCGTTTTTGAATGTTTCGTTATTCATATTCTTTGCTGTTTTTGTATTGCGAGGCTGGACGATTAAAAATTTCACGATAAAACGCGCTTGGAATTTTCTATTTTTCTCCCGATTGCACTTTGTAATTGTGGCAACGATTCTGGTGGTGGCTGTAAATTTCTTGCACTTCGTCTTGCAAATGGCGGAAATGCAACACTATTCAGAAACAATGGGCGCTCATTTACCACCGGGGCTTGGGAAAATAATATTTTCTTCATACCTTTTTGAAAACAGTCTTTGGCCGATTATGTTAATTGTTCTAGCTGCCTGGCTGATGATTCCACAAAATCGGAAAATTCCAAAACACGCCTGATTTCTTTCCCGTTGAAGCTGCGGTGACTGATTTGTATCGTGCGACGAATGTCGCCGCCGGAAAATCAAATCGCGCCGCTCAAAAATCCCGTGACTTCGCTTTGGGGCGTCGGCGCGGAACGCGCGGCGCAACTGGCTCGGCTCGGCATTTTCACGATTGAAGATTTGCTGTTGCACCGGCCCAAGCGTTACGAAGACCGCCGGCATTTCAAAAAAATTTCCGAACTGACCAAAGACGAACCGGCAACGGCGCGCGGAAAAATTGTCGCGCTCGGCCTCAAACGATTTCGCGGCGGACGCAAATCAGTTTTTGAAATCATTTTGGACGATAGCTCGGCGCGATTGCATTGCCGCTGGTGGAATCTGCCGTTCATGGAAAAATATTTTGCGATGGGCGACGACGTTTTCGTTTTCGGAAAATTGGTTGAGACAAAGCCGAAAACCATTGACCATCCCGAAACCGAAGTCATCGAAGGCGGCGAGGAAGGTTTCATCCACATCAATCGCATCGCGCCGGTTTATCCGCTCACGGAAGGCTTGCCGCAACGCTGGCTGCGCGGCGTGATTTGGCGCACGCTGGAAAAATTTGAAAATGAAATCGCCGAGCCGAAAATTTCGCCGGATTTGAAATTGTTTCCGGCGCGCGCCAACGCGATTCGCATGATTCATTTTCCCGAAGAATTGACGGATGTGGAAATCGCGCGAAAAAGACTGGCTCTGGACGAATTCATTGATTTACAAACCCAAGTCCAGTCGCGCCGGAAGAAATTTGAAACCAACGTGAAAGCATTGCCCTGCGGCGGCGACAATCGTTTGATGAAACCGTTTTTGGCGCGACTCGGTTTCAAATTGACGGAATCGCAAACGAAAGTGTTGCGCGAAATCCGTCACGACATGAGCGGCAAACATCCCATGCGGCGATTGCTGCAAGGCGACGTGGGTTCGGGCAAAACCGTCGTCGCCGCGTGCAGCGCGTTGATGGCATTGGAAAGCGGTTTCAACGTCGCGCTCATGGCGCCAACGGAAATTTTAGCCGAGCAACACTTTCAGAATTTTCAAAAATGGTTTGAGCCGCTCGGCGTCAAAGTGGAATTCCAAACGGGAAGTCGAAAATCAGTCCAAAGTCCAAAGCCCAAAGTCCAAAGTTTGTTTATCGGGACACACGCGTTGATTGAATCAAATTTTACAGTTGAAAATCTCGGCCTCGTCATCATTGACGAACAGCACAAATTCGGCGTGACGCAACGCGAGCAATTGGTTCGCAAGGGAAATTATCCACATTTGCTGGTGATGACGGCGACGCCGATTCCGCGCACGCTCGGACTCACGCTTTACGGCGATTTGGACGTTTCGACGATTGAGGAAATGCCCGGTGGACGCGGCAAAATCAAAACATTCGTCCGCGCGACGGACAAATTGCCGAAAGTTTTTGAATTCATGCGCGAGAAAATTGCCGCCGGACGGCAGGCTTATGTTGTTTATCCGCGCGTGGAAGATTCTGGTGTGAAAGAGTTGAAGGCGGTCACGGCTGAATTTGAAAATTTGCAGAAAATTTTCGCGCCGTTTCGCATTGGACTTTTGCACGGAAAATTAAAAAGCGCGGAAAAGGAAAATGTCATGGCAGACTTTCGCGCGAACAAAATTCAAGCGCTTGTCGCCACGTCGCTGATTGAAGTCGGTGTGGATGTGCCAAACGCGACCATCATGTTGATTGAAAATTCGGAAATGTTCGGGCTGGCGCAGTTGCATCAATTGCGCGGGCGCATTGGTCGCGGCGCGCATGAAAGTTTTTGCATTCTCATTTCTGACGCGAAAAATCCCGAAGCGCAATCGCGCTTGAAAATTTTGGAAGAGACGAACGACGGCTTCAAAATCGCCGAGACGGATTTGAGATTGCGTGGGCCAGGCGAATTGCTTGGACGCGAGCAAAGCGGTTTGCCGAAGTTCCGTTTTGGCAATCTGGCGGAAGATTTGGATTTGATTCGACAGGCGCGGGAATTCGTTTTGCATTTTTTGAGCGCGGCGATGGCCGGCAAAAAAATTTGAAATTTACGCTTGCGTCGGCCAAAAATTCTGGCGTAGTTGAGGCCTATGAAAAAATTGCTCACATTGGCCGCGTTGTTCGGGTTCGTTTGCGCCATCGTGTTGACCGGCTGCAAAAAGGAAGAAGCGCCAGCCGCGCCCGCGACGCCGTCCACCAACGCGCCGGCACAATAACCATTCCGTTGCGTTGGCGAGGAAAAGCGTGCGCTGCATTTTTCTAAAATTGCAGCCGTTGTTCATTTGTTGCGTCAGATGACAAGAAGCGATTGGCTCTTGGAATTTTGCGGGCGCAAGCTAAATTGCCGTTATGAAAACTTATTTTTTGATTCCAGCAGTCGCCGGGTTGTTTCTCACCGGCTGCGGCGATAGTTCCAAACCCGGCACGGCGGCGAATGCTGTTTCCAACGTCGTCACTGCGCCGGTGAATTATCTGGGCGCGGTGGTGCAGGCGCAACAATACGCGGAAAAGACGATTGACGTTTCCTACATCAATCAAGACATCCAGATGTTCAACGCGTCGGAAGGTCATTACCCGAAGGATTTGCAGGAAATGATTCCCGCTTACCTCGCCAAAATACCCGACCTGCCTCCGGGCTGCAAATTGGTATATGACACGAGCACATATACCGTCCGGGTGGTGAGAACCAATTCGGTCGCACCGTAATTTTGCAAATATCAACGGGCCGCGCATCGCCCGGCTTTGTTTTTTCTCGCAAAATTTTTTTGCGCAAGCAAAACTTTGGCAGTGCAGGAACAAATCATCATCCTCGATTTCGGGTCGCAATATACGCAGGTTATCGCGCGGCGGATTCGCGAATGCAATGTCTATTCGCAAATTTTACGCTACGATGTGCCCGCGAAAGAATTGGCAAAATTAAATCCGTGCGGAATCATTTTATCCGGCGGACCGTCGTCGGTTTACGCGAAAAATGCACCGTTGCCGGATAAACATATTTTTTCGCTCGGCATTCCCGTTTTGGGAATTTGTTATGGCGTGCAACTGCTCGCGCAATTTCTCGGCGGCAAAGTCGAGAAAGGCCAAAAACGCGAATACGGCAAAGGCACTTTGACTGTGACCGACAACAGTTGCGCGCTGTTCGCTCAATTGCCGAATCAACTTCAGGTCTGGAATTCGCACGGCGACAAGCTCACGAAATTGCCGACGGATTTCAAAGTTGTGGCGACGACGGAAAATTCCAGCTACGCGGCGATTGAAAATCGCACAAAGAAATTTTTCGGCCTGCAATTTCATCCTGAAGTTGCCCACACACCGCGCGGCAAGGAAATCATCGCAAATTTCGTTCACGGCGTATGCGGTTGCAGCAAAAATTGGACGATGCGGAATTACATCGAGCAGGCTGTCGAGGAAATCCGCGTGCAAGTCGGCAAGGAACACGTCATCCTCGGTTTGAGCGGCGGCGTGGATTCGAGCGTCGCGGCGGCGTTGCTGCACAAGGCGATTGGCGACCAACTCACTTGCATTTTCGTCAACAACGGATTGCTCCGTGCGCGCGAAGCTGAAGTCGTGCAGGAAGTTTTCGGGCGCAATTTCAAAATTAAATTGCGATACGAGGACGCGACAAAATTGTTTTTGAGCCGGTTGAAAAAAATTACCGACCCCGAGAAGAAGCGTAAAATCATCGGCAAAACGTTTATCGAAGTTTTTGACGCCGCGACCAAACGCGCAGGAAAGGCGAAATTTCTCGCGCAGGGAACACTGTATCCTGACGTTATCGAATCCGTGCCGATTGCGGGCAATCCTGCCGCACTCATCAAATCGCATCACAACGTCGGCGGTCTGCCGAAGAAGATGAAATTTCAACTCGTCGAACCGTTGAAAAATCTGTTCAAGGACGAAGTGCGCCAGCTTGGTTTGGAACTCGGTTTGCCGAAAGAAATTGTTTTTCGCCAGCCGTTCCCCGGACCTGGATTGGCCGTGCGAATTTTGGGCGAAGTCACGCCGTCGCGCTGCGAGATTTTGCGGAACGCGGACACGATTGTCGTCGAAGAAATGAAAGCGAGTGGATTGTATTACAAAATTTGGCAGAGCTTCGCCGTGTTGCTGCCCGTGCGCAGCGTCGGCGTGATGGGCGACGAACGCACTTACGATTACACGATTGCCATCCGCGCCGTGGAATCGCAGGACGGCATGACGGCGGACTGGGTAAAATTGCCGTATGACTTGCTGGAAAAATTGGCGAGCCGCATCATCAACGAAGTGAAAGGTGTGAATCGCTGCGTCTTCGACATCACCAGCAAACCGCCGGGCACGATTGAATGGGAGTGAAATTTATTCCCCGATAATTTTCACCAACACGCGCTTGCGGCGGTTGCCATCGAATTCGCCGTAAAAAATTTGTTCCCACGGGCCGAAATCCAATTTGCCTTTGGTGATGGCAACGACGACTTCGCGTCCCATGATTTGCCGTTTCAAATGCGCGTCGGCATTGTCTTCGCCAGTGAGGTTGTGGCGATAATTTCGCGTCGGCTCGTGCGGCGCGAGTTTTTCGAGCCAGACTTCATAATCGTGGAGCAGGCCGCTTTCGTTGTCGTTGATGAAAACTGATGCTGTTATGTGCATCGCATTTATGAGACAAAGGCCGTCTTGCACGCCGCTTTTGGCGACCAGTTTTTCAATCGTGTCGGTGATGTTCACAAAGCCGCGGCGTCCGGGGACTTCAAACCAGAGATGTTCGGTGAGCGATTTCACGGGAATGGAATAGCGCAATTTGCTTCACGCCGACAACTGGAAATTAGTTGTAATTTTTTCTGGTTCGTCCGCCCAAACAGGTTTAGTGTCGCGGCATCAAACCAGTTTAGCTTATGGACATCATCTTCGATTGCCCTGAATGTGGACAGGAATTGGCCGTGGACAGCGCCGGCGCCGGCTCGGAAATCGAGTGCCCGTCTTGCGGCGAAACCATTACTATTCCACAAGAATCCAAAAAATCAGCCGCGACAGCGGAATCGATTGCGCCCGGTCAAGGCGGCAGCGCCATTGCTTCGTCCGCCGCCGCGAAAGTGCAAATGCACCTCAAAGTGCCAGTGCGCGACAAACCGGCGGAAAGCCTCATCAAAAAAGCCGCGGTGCCGCTGGAAGCGGTGGCCAAGGGTGCGGATAAAAAAATTCGCGTTCACACCATCCGTCGCGCGAGTTGCATTGAGTCCGGCCACGACAATTTCGATGAAGTGGTCACGAAATTTTTGAATGAGGTGAGCGAAACGAACATCATTGGGACTTATCCCATTTCCTACACTTACTTCGATGTCGGCACGCAAAAGACGCTGACGGATTATGGTCTGATTGTAGTTTATCGAGGTTGACTCACTGCGATTGCCTCGTTACCGTTTTTTGCATGAGACGCCGTTTGGCATTTTGGTTTCTGCTGGTCGCATTAGCAGCGATGCTTCCTTTCCGCTCGCCCGCGCCGTTGATTTACATGCCGGGCGAGGGCTGGTATTACGAGCCTTACGGCGAAAACGTGAAATGGAAACGCGACCGCGCGAAGGATCAATTGGACGTGGCGCAGGCGGCGTTCAATAATCAGGACTATAACACGGCGCTGCATGCGGCCAATCGCGTCATCCGGGTCTGGCCATTGTCGGATTACGCGCCGGACGCACAATATCTCATCGGGCGCTGTCTCGAAGCGGCGGAACGCGACGAACCGGCATTCAACGCGTATCAAGCCATCATTGACAAATATCCGCACAGTTCGCATTACGAAGACGTGTTGTGGCGGCAATATGCGATTGCCAATCGTTTTCTCGACGGGCAATGGTTCAAGCTGTGGACTTATATTCCATTTTTCCCTTCGATGGACAAGACGGCGGAAATGTTCGGCAAGATTGTCAAAAGTGGGCCTTACAGCGATGTCGCGCCGCACGCGCAATTGCGCATTGGTGCCGCGCGCGAAAAGCAGGGAAATTATGAAGATGCGGTGAAAGCGTACGAAACCGCCGCCGACCGTTATCGCAATCAAACCATTATCGCGGCGGACGCGCTTTACCGCGAAGGAGTTTGTTACGCGAAACAGGCGGCGACAGCGGAATATGATCAGGGCACGGCGGCGCAGGCCATCGCAGCTTTCACTGACTTCATCACGTTTTATCCCGATGACAAACGCGTGTCCGTCGCGCAACGCGCCATTGCCACGCTCAAGATTGAGCAAGTGCGCGGCAATTTTGAGATTGCGCAATTTTACGAGAAGAACAAAACCTTGAACGCGGAACAGCGGCGCAATGGCGCAATTGTTTATTACAACGAAGTGCTGCAACTTGATCCCAATTCGCGTTATGCCGCACCGGCCCGCCAGCGGCTCGAAGCGCTCAAGTCGCAATTGCAATCGTCACCCGCCAGTTGAAATGCGTCTGCTGAAAATTTTCGGAATGAGCGCGCTGGCCGTTTGGCTCGCCGGTTGCGCCGCTTATCATCTTGGCCCGGTCAACGGTGAAACCGCCGGCGACAAATCCATCGAAGTCCTGCCGTTCAATAACCAGACCTTGCAACCGCGTTTGGGCGACGCCGTGACACAGGCTTTACGCCAGCAATTGCAGACGGACGGCACTTATCATCTGGCCACGCACGGCGATGGCGACATCGTCGTCACAGGTGTCATTACTAAATATGACCGCCGGGGCATCAGCTATCTCAACAGCGACGTGACCACGGCGGAAAATTATCGCGTCAACATCACTGCCCACGTCACCGCCCGCGAACGTGATACCGGCAAAATTTTGCTCGATAAAAACATCACCGGTTTCACGCTGGTGCATGTCGGAACCGATTTGGCCGATGCGGAACGGCAGGCGGCGCCATTGCTGGCGGATGATTTGGCGCAAAATATAACCGGATTGCTGACGGAAGGTTCGTGGTGAAAAGCCGGCAGCGGCAGCATTTCGTCAACGCCGCCACCAACTGCTTAAACTTTTGGGTTTGGGCGCGGGCGTTTGTGATTGTTTCACCAACAATTGACTGCGCGCGGCCGTCAAGACCATGATAAACTCGTCGTAGCTCAGGAAACGGTCGGCGGGATTTTTCGCCATGGCCTTCATCAACGCATCGCTCGTCGGCTGCGTGATTTCCGGTAAAACCTGATTCGGCGGCGTCAACGGCGTTTGCACCTGCGCCGCGACCAATTCCTCAACCGTCGGCGCGTCAAACGGCACGTGGCCGGTCAACGCGTGATAAAGCGTCCCGCCCAAACTATACATGTCGGACAAAAAAGTCTCCGGTTCGCGTTTGATTTTTTCCGGCGCGACGTAATACGGCGTGCCTTCAGTGATGGTGGAATACTCCTGCTCGGCGTCGGCTTTGCGCGCAAGACCAAAATCCACCAATTTCGGCTCATGATCCGCATCGAACAAAATGTTGCCCGGCTTGATGTCGCGATGAATCAGATTGTGCTTGAGCGCGAGGTCGAGCGCGGAGGCGATTTTGATGCCGATGTCCAGCACGTCCAATTCGGACACGCGCTGCAACTTTTCGATGCGCGTGTCAAGGCTGCCGTGATCGGCCAATTCCATGACGAGGTAACGCAACCCTTCCCATTCGTCGAACGTGTAAATGTGGATGATGTTCGTATGATTGAGTTGCGCGCACGCCCGCGCCTCGCGATAAAAACTTTCCGACGCCTGCGAATCCTGAAGCAATTCCTTCTTCATCAACTTCACCGCCACCAGTCGTTCCAGCGTCGTGTCCCAGCCGCGATACACCGTGCCGTTGCCGCCCGAAGCGACGAAACTCCGCAGCTCAAATTGCCGTAACTGCATCGGCATCATGATGGGATGTCCACATTTGGAGCAGGGCACCGTCGCCAACGGCGCGAGGTCGCCCGGAATAAAGACCCGGGTCTCGCAAGAAGTGCATGTGACCATGCGCAAAGGTTTATCGCTCATGATGCGTCAATCTACATACCAACCGCGAAAAACGCAATTTACGCCGCGCAAAATCTTTTTGACAAACCCGCCCGATTGGTGTTTCTTGAAGCCGTTCGAAAGTGAAAACTACGTTTGTCAAAATGCTGATGCACGCGCAACCGGATGGAGCTAAATCCATTTGGCAGCGCAATTGCTCCCGTTTCGGCGTCGTGGGAATGAAATCTTGATTCAAGGAAACAATTTTTAAGAACCCGCGATTGCCAGCCAATCGCGGGTTTTTCGTTTGACCGACTTAACCACGCAAATGAAAGGAAAGAAAATGAATAGAAATAGAACCAGAGTGCCGACGGAATTCGGACCGGAAACGCGCTTTGAAGTGCGACCGCATCCGCCGACGCCATTTCGCGCCGCGCAGGAAAGCGAATTTGAACGGCTCAAAACCGAATTGCTCGCCGAACAATTGAACGATGCGACGCCGGAATTAGTTATTCCCGTGCGCCGCGCCGCCAACGAAGCCGCGGCAATCGCTTGGAACACCGCCGTGCCGCTGCTCGTGTTTCCGACGTTGTTCGAGGAAAAAACCGCCGTCGCCGTGCGTCAAGCCGCGCGACAAGCGCGCATTTACGAAAACAGTCGCGAACTCGTCGCCGCATGAAAACGCGAATGATTAAAGTGACGGGTGATGAGTGAAAAGTGATGAGCGTGTTTTTCGCACGTTACTCGTCACCTGTCACTCATCACTGATTTGTGGGGATTAACCGGAGCGCGGATGGTCACCGTATCGGAAAATGAAAATTGTTCGATGAAAACCATCCGCGTTCCTACGATTCTTCCACCCGTTGAATCCGCGCGCCGAGTTTTCGCAGCTTCAAATCCATTTTTTCGTAGCCGCGATCCAAATGATAAATACGATTCACCTGTGTTGCGCTTTTGGCTGCGAGTCCCGCGATGACCAGCGCTGCGCTCGCGCGCAAATCGCTTGCCATCACCGGCGCGCCGCTCAATGGCTTGCCGCCTTTCACAATCGCGCTCGGCCCTTCAATTTCAATGTCCGCGCCGAGCCGTGCCAGTTCGCTCACGTGCATGAAGCGTGATTCGAAAATCCGCTCGGTGATGATGCTGATGCCCGGCGCGAGCGCGAGCAGCGACATCATCTGCGCCTGCGCGTCCGTCGGGAAACCGGAATACGGCAGCGTCGTCACGTCCGCCGCGCGCAAATTTTTTCCGCGCCGCACGATCAGATTTCCACTGCGCTGCTGAACCGAAACTCCGGCTTCGTTCAATTTGTCCAGCACCGCGCGCAAATGGTCGGCGCGACAATTTTTAATCGTCACCTCGCCATCCGTCGCGGCGGCGGCAATGATGAACGTCGCCGTCTCAATCCGGTCGGGAATGATTTGATGTTCCGCGCCGTGCAATTTTTCCACGCCGGAAATCGTAATTGTCGGACTGCCCGCGCCGGAAATGTTTGCGCCCATCGCGTTCAGAAAATTCGCCAAGTCCACGACTTCCGGTTCGCACGCGGCGCTTTCAATCACCGTCACGCCGTCGGCCAGCGTCGCGGCCATCATCACGTTGGCCGTTCCCAAAACCGTCGAGCCGGCACGTCCGCCGAGAAATGTCGTCGCGCCGCGCAATTTTTTCGTCGAAGCATTGACGTAACCGCCTTCAATTTCAATTTTCGCGCCGAGTGATTCAAATCCTTTCAAATGCAGATTGATTGGCCGCGCGCCGATGATGCAACCGCCGGGCAATGAAATTCGCGCTTTGCGCAACCGAGCGAGCAACGGACCTGCGATGCAAATCGAGCCGCGCATTTTGCGAACGAGTTCGTAATCCGCGTAACCGGAAATTTTCTTCGCGCGAACGGAGACCGTGCCATTTTGAAATTTCACTTCCGCGCCGAGCGATTGCAGAATTTGTGCCATGAACCGCGTGTCGCTCAAATCCGGCACGCCGTGAATGACGCACGGCTCGTCCGTGAGCAGCGTCGCCGCCATGATGGGCAGCGCGGCATTTTTGCTGCCGCTGATTTCGACTTCGCCGTGCAACGGCACGCCGCCTTTGATGAGAAAACTTTCCATGATTTTTAGACAGAATTAACAAGATTTACAGGATTAAATTTTGAATCCGGTTAATTCTGTTAATTCTGTTAATCCTGTCTCATTTTTTCGCAATTAAAATCCGTTCGCGTTGAGAGTAATCGGATTTAATTGCTTCAACAATCCACTTTTCATTTTCAAAAATCTGGCGAATCGCTTTGGCCTGCCCGTCGCCAAATTCCAGCATGATTTTTCCGTTCGACTTCAAAAACGGCTTGGCCTTCGTTGCGAACATCCGGTAAAAATCCAAGCCGTCCGCGCCGCCGTCCAATGCCGAGCGCGGGTCAAAATTTTTCACTTCCGGCTGAAGCGTTTCGATTTCCGCCGTTAGAATGTAAGGCGGATTGCTGATGATTAAATCGAAAAGTAGGACAGGCTTCCAGCCTGTCTCTGATTTTTTCTTTTCACTTTGAGACAGGCTGGAAGCCTGTCCTACTTTTAACGCTTCAAATCCATCACTCCGTAAAAATTCAATTCGTTCGGAAACTTTATTTGCAACCGCGTTCTGTTTTGTCAATGCCAGCGCGTCCGGCGAAATGTCAATCGCCGTGATTTTTGCATTTGGACATTTTGCGGTGAGTGCGATGGCGACGCAGCCCGTTCCAGTTCCGAAATCTAAAGCGGTTAGTTCGCCTTCACTTTGCTTTGGTGTGGCTTGAAGAAATTGCCAGCCGAGTTCGGCGAGTAATTCGGTTTCTGGTCGCGGCACGAGTGCTTGACGATTGACAGCAATTTCAAATCCGCAAAACGAAATCGAGCCGACGATATGCTGAAGCGGTTCGCGCTGGCCGCGTCGTTTGACCAATTCACGCAAGACATCGGCTTCGGACACCGTCAGCACACGCTCGAAATTCAGATACAGATTCATGCGCGGCATTTTGAGCAGATGCGCGAGCAGCAATTCCGTTTGCAGGCGCGGCGACTCGACGTTTTTTTTGCCGAGAAATTCCGCACTTTTCTGAATGGCTTCGAGAACGGTCACGCGCGCAATTTAATCGAGCCGGTAAAATTTCTAAATGAAATCGCGGCTTTATTTTTGCGGGCGGTTCGTGTTTAGTATGCGGAATCAATGAGCAAAACCGCATTACTTTTCGCCGGACAAGGCGCACAGGCCGTCGGCATGGGAAAAGATTTGGCGGAAAAATTTCCGTCCGCACGCAATTGGTTTGACCGCGCGAACGCCGCGCTCGGCTACGATTTGGCGGAAATTTGTTTTGAAGGGCCGGAAGAGAAATTGACGAAAACGGAAAACGCGCAGCCGGGAATTTTTCTCGTCAGTTGGATTTGCTTTGAACTGCTCAAAGAAAAAGTTCCGAATCTGAAATTCGACGCGACGGCTGGACTTTCGCTCGGCGAATTTACGGCGTTGACGGCGGCGGGCGCGATAAGTTTTGAGGACGGTTTGCGCGTGGTGCGGCAGCGCGGAAAATTCATGCAGGAAGCGTGTGACGTGACGCGCGGCGGCATGGCGGCGATTATCGGTTTGGACGAAACGCCGACGCGTGAAGTTTGCGCGGAAGCCGGAGTTGTTCTTGCAAATTTGAATTGTCCCGGACAGTTGGTGATTTCCGGTGAAACGGACAAAATTGTGAAAGCCGTCGAATTGGCCAAAGCGAAAGGCGCAAAACGCGCGATTCCGTTGACCGTCGCGGGCGCGTATCATTCGCCGCTGATGGCGAGCGCGCAGCCGAAGCTCGCGTCGGAATTGGCGCAAATCAAAATTTTGTCGCCAAATGTTCCGGTGATTTCCAACGTGACGGCGCAGGCGCACGGCGCGGACATTTCGGCAAAATTGGTGGAGCAAGTTTGCGCGTCGGTGTTGTGGGAAAATTCGATGCGAAATTTGTTGGCGCAAGGCTTCACGCGTTTCATCGAACTCGGCCCCGGCACGGCGTTGAGCGGCTTTATGAAACGGATTGATAAATCCGCGCAAATGCTGAACGTCGCGGATACGGCGAGTTTGGAGGCGACGGCAAAAAATTTGTGAAAGCAGAATTCCAAATACTAAAAAACCGGCCAAAAATTCGGGTTGTTTTGACTCGTCACTCGGTTTGCGCGGGCGATGATTGCGACGCACCTCACGAGAAAACGGTCGAAGTTTATTCGTTCGTTAATCCAGAAGTCTTCACGCGCGAGATTTCTTCTGGTTACCTTCCATCAGTTGCCGGAATTGGGCATTCTTGGACTTGTGTGTTGAATGGAATCAAGATTGCCGAAATTACTCATTCCGGTATTCGATCTTTAGTTCGCGAAAACGTATTTTCAGAAGAGAATCACGCTTACTTTATTTATCACGCGGCACAGTTTTGAGAAAAGAGTTGAGCCTTGCTTCCAGTGTCTCCCAAATTTGTTTCCTTGAATCTGTGTTTAATCCGTGTTCAATCTGTGGCTGGAAATAATTTATGAGTTTATTGTCTAATCAAATTGCCGTTGTCACCGGCGCGGGTCGCGGAATCGGGCGCGCGATTGCTTTGAAATTTGCGGGCGAAGGCGCGGATGTCGTCGTCGTTTCGCGCACGCAGGAAAATTCGGAGAAAGTTGCGGCAGAAATTCGCGCGCTGGGACGCAAGGCATGGGCGTTCGCGGTGGATGTTGCGAACGGAAATGCGGTCAATGCCGCTGCCGACAAAATTTTGGCCGATTGCAGCAAGGTAGACATTCTCGTGAACAATGCGGGTGTGACACGCGACGGTTTGTTAATGCGGATGAGCGACGCGGATTGGGACACGGTGTTAAACACGAATCTGAAGGGCGCGTTTCATTTCACGCGGGCGTTTTTCCGGTCGTTCGCGAAGCAACGCACGGGACGCATCATCAACATTTCGTCGGTCATCGGTTTGATTGGCAATCCGGGGCAGGCGAATTACGCGGCGAGCAAGGCGGGTTTGATCGGGTTCACGCAATCGTGCGCGCGCGAATTGGCGGGGCGCGGCGTGACGGTGAACGCGATTGCGCCGGGTTTCATCGAGACGGACATGACGTCGGAGTTGAAGGCGGATTTGAAAGAAAACATTTTGCGCGCGATTCCGCTGGGCAAGTTCGGCGCGGCGGATGACATCGCGAGCGCGGCGTTGTTTCTGGCGAGTCCGGGCGCAGGCTACGTCACGGGTCAGGTTTTGACCGTGGACGGCGGGATGGTGATGTGAAATTTCGTCCAGTGGACGGCGTCATTCAATTCATTTTAAGCTTGTGCTTTGACAATGATTCGAGCGGATGTGAATAAAAAACTTGGATTCAAGACTTGACGATACGCTGGTTCATGGCATAGAAAGCAGGACAAATTATGGCTGATAAACCTATTGATACTCGCGTAAGGGACATCATCGTCGAACAACTGGGCGTAAAACCGGATCAAGTGACGCCGGAAGCCAAATTCATTGAGGATTTGGGCGCAGATTCGCTCGACACGGTGGAATTGATCATGGCGCTGGAAGAAGAATTCGGCATCGAAGTGCCGGATGAACAGGCGGAAAAGCTTCTGACTGTCGGCGACGTGATGAAATACATCGAAGAACACCAAAAATAGTTGCAACTTTCAGCGCTTCGGGGCAGTTTGGCTGAACTAGCTCAAGCTGCCCCTTTTGATTTATGCCCAGTAATCCATCAGAACGCCGCGTGGTCATCACCGGCCTCGGTGTCGTCACGCCCATCGGCCATCAACTGGAAACTTTCTGGAACAACCTGCTCGCCGGACAATGCGGCGTGGATAAAATCGCCGAATTTGACGCGACGGCGTTCGACACGCAAATCGCCGCTGAAGTCAGGAATTTTGACCCGACACCCGCGTTTCCATCGGCCAAAGAAGTCCGGCGCGCCGACCGTTATTCGCAATTCGGCATTTACGCCGGCTGGCAGGCGTTGCTGGATTCCGGCCTCGAACTGGACAAGGAAAATCGCGACGAAATCGGTGTTATTATCGGTTCAGGCATCGGCGGATTGCACACCACTGCGGAGCAACACGACATTCTCATCAAACGCGGGCCGGGACGGCTCTCGCCGTTCATGATTCCCATGCTTATCAGCAACATGGCATCGGGATTGTTGTCCATGTTCTTCAATTTGCGCGGGCCGAATTTCGCCACCTGTTCCGCCTGCGCCACTGCCAATCACGCCATTGGCGAAGCGTGGCGCGCCATCAAGATGGGCGACGCGTATATCATGTTCGCGGGCGGCGCGGAAGCGGCCATCATGCCCGTCGGCATCGGCGGATTTTGCGCCATGCGCGCCATGAGCACGCGCAACAACGACCCAAAAACCGCTTCTCGTCCGTTTGACAAAGACCGCGACGGCTTCGTCATGGGCGAAGGCGCGGGCGTTCTCGTGCTGGAAGAACTGGAACACGCCAAAAAGCGTGGCGCGAAAATTTATTGCGAGATTGTCGGTTACGGCAACACCGCCGACGCTTACCATTTGACCTCTCCGTCGCCCGAAGGCGAAGGCGCGGCGCGGTGTATGAAAATGACGTTGAAAACCGGCGGCCTGAATCTCGAAGACATTTCCTACATCAACGCCCACGGCACGTCCACGCCGCAAGGCGACGTCTGCGAAACACAGGCCATCAAATCCGTTTTCGGCGAACGCGCCAAAAAAATCGCCGTCAGCTCCACCAAAGGCGCGACCGGTCACATGCTCGGCGCGGCGGGCGCGGTAGAAATGAGCATTTGTGCATTGGCCATTAAAAATGGCATCGTGCCGCCGACCATCAATTATCAAACGCCCGACCCCGAATGTGATTTGGATTACGTGCCCAACGCCGCGCGCGAAATGAAAGTGAATGCCGTCATCAACAATTCCTTCGGTTTCGGCGGCCACAACGCGAGCATTGCGGCAAAGAAATTTGCCGGATGAATTTGGAAGAAAAAATTGAATATCAGTTGTCACCCGAAATGGCAGAAGAACTTGCCATTGAACAGTTAAAAATAAGTTCCCAAAATTCAAACTTAAGGCAATGGTTTGTTCCAATTTTCTTGGGAATGATTTTTGCTTTTCTCTTTGCAAGAAGTAGTGATTATTCGCCAAATTTCAAAGGAGTTCTGAGGGTGACAGGTTTTTGTCTTGGTTTTGGATGCGGATGGGCATCAATTATTGAAAGCAAAAAACGCATTAGAAAAGATGCACGGGCAATGCAGCAAAAAGGTGGCGCGACTCGAATGATTTCATGGGATAGTGAAGCACTGATGATACAGTCAGCTATTTCAGAATCTAAAATTAAATGGCAGGCAATTGATAAAATTAAAAATGGCAGAGTCGGTGTGTATTTGTTCGTTGGAGGAAAAATTTATTTTGGATTGCATAAAAGAGGATTGCCCCAAAATGTTTTTGCCGAAGAATTAATCAAGGCGTGGCGTCAACCAATTCCAGTGGTTTGAATTGTGAATTTTTTATCGCTCATCGAAGCGAAACGCGAAGGCAAAACTCTCGCGCACGACGAAATTCAAAATTTCATCCACGATTTCACTAGCGGAAAAATTCCCGATTACCAAATGGCCACGATGCTCATGGCCATTTATTTTCGTGGGCTGAACTCGGAAGAAACCACCGCGTTGACTCTGGCGATGCGCGATTCCGGTGACGTTCTCAAATTCCCGAAAGATTCGCGTCCGCTCGTGGACAAACATTCCACTGGTGGCATCGGCGACAAAGCTTCGCTCCCGCTCGCGCCACTGCTCGCGTGCCTCGGTTTTCGCGTGCCGATGATTTCCGGTCGCGGCCTCGGTATCACCGGCGGCACTTTGGATAAACTTGATTCCATTCCCGGTTTCAAAACGCTGTTGCCCACCGCGCAAATTGTCGAACAAGTCCAAAAAATCGGCTGCGTCATTTGCGGCCAGACGGACAAAATGGTTCCCGCCGACAAAAAAATTTACGCGCTCCGCGACGCGAGTGGAACCGTGCCAAGCATTCCGCTGATTGTCGCGTCCATTCTTTCCAAAAAACTTGCCGAAAATCTGGACGCACTGATTCTCGACGTAAAATTCGGCAGCGCCGCGTTCATGCAAACCAAATCCAACGCACGCAAATTAGCAAAGGCGATGGTCACGCTTGGCAATGATTGCGGCGTGAATACGCGCGCGATTTTAACGGATATGAACACCCCGCTCGGCCGTGCCGCTGGCAACTGGCTGGAAGTCAAAGAAAGCGTCGAATGCCTTGAAAACAAAGAGCCAAATGATTTGCGCGGATTGGTTCTCGCGTGCGCCGCGCATTTACTGATTCAAACCAAGAAATCAAAATCCCTCGCCGCCGCGCGCAAGCTGGCAGAAGATTGTTTGAACTCCGGTGCGCCGCGCAAAAAATTTGATGAAATGCTCGTCGCCCAAGGCGCGGATTTGAAAGCGTTCAACCAAAAACTTTCGCTGGATTCCACCGTGCCCGTCGTTCTTGAATTAAAATCGCCGCGCGCGGGATTTGTCGCCAAATGCGACGCGCGAATCATCGGCGAAGTGATTCGCGATCTCGGCGGCGGACGTTTGACGAAGGATTCAAAAATCAATTACGACGTTGGCGTTGACCAAATCGCCAAGCCCGGCGAGCGTGTCGGAAAAAATTCCGCGCTCGCACGAATTCATGCTGCAAATGGCAAAGATATGAAAATCGCCGCCGTGCGGATTGAATCGGCATTTGAAATTTCCGCGAGGCCAGGAAAAATTCCGCCGCTGATTTCAGAAATCATCACGGCGAAATAAAATTGTTCACCCGATTTTTTCCCAGAAATTCAGTTTCAACGGTTCGACACACAGTTCGTCCATTCGTTTCAACAGATTTTGGACGTGTGGCGTTTCGCCATGTTTGTTGAGGTGCGCTTCAGTCGTCCAATTTTCGTAGAAAAGAAATTTCGATGGATCATCCGGCGCGACATGCAAATCGTAATTGATGCAGCCTTCTTCCTTTCGCGTGGGCGGAATCAGGCCGAGCAATGTTTTGCGCAGTTCTGCTTCCTTGCCCGGTCGCGCCTGAAAAGTGACGACGAGGGTGACTTGTTTTGTGTTCATGATTTTAATTCAGAGATTCCAAAATTTCTTCCGCCGCCGCGCGCGGATTTTCCGCCGCGCAAATCGGGCGACCAATGACGAGCCAGTTTGCGCCAGCTTGAATGGCTTCGCGCGGAGTCAGCGTGCGTTTCTGGTCGTCGGCTTTTTCCGCGCCGGTGCGGATGCCGGGCGTGACCAATTGAACCTGTGCGGGCAAAATTTTTCGCAGCGCGGAAATTTCCAGCGGTGAGCAAACGAGTCCGCGCAATCCAGCTTTGGTCGCGACATTGGCCAATCGGCGAACTTGATAATCCACTTTCACATCCATGCCGATTTCGCTCAACGCGGCGGCGTCCAAACTCGTCAGCACCGTCACGGCGAGGACGAGCGGCGGCGTGCGGCCTTGTTTCCATGAAGTTTCCTGCGCCGATTGTTCGGCGGCTTGCAACATTTCGCGTCCACCGCTGGCGTGAACGGTGAGCATTTGCACGTCGAGCCGGACGGTGGCGGCAACGGCTTTGGCGACGGTGTTGGGAATATCGTGAAATTTCAGGTCGAGAAACACCAGCGCGCCACGCTCACGAATTTTTTTCACGATGTCCGGCCCGGCGCTCGTGAACAATTCGCTGCCGACCTTGAATCCACCGACGACCGGCGCGAGTTGCTCAACGAGCTTCAGCGCGGCATCCGCAACCGGAACGTCCAAAGCGACAATGATTGGATTGCGCACGAACTGAATATCCAAATACTCGCGCCAAAACGAAAGCTGAAAATCTATTGGTTCTTGACGAAAAAAATTGCGGTGAGAAAATTTTGCCGTGCTACCGGCTCAATTCAAATCATGGACATCGGCTGGAATTATCGCGTTGATGGTTCTTCCATTTGCCGTTTTCGGCGCGACCATCCGGGACGACACGCCTGATAGCGATTATGTCGCGTTCGGAAATGAACCGGCATTTGATAGCGTGGGAACGTTCACCGCCAATTTGAGCGGTTGCGGCATTTTAATCGCGCCGGATTGGGTGTTGACCGCCGCGCATTTGATTCTGAACGCGAGTTCGGGAACGTTCACGCTGGACGGAACGAGTTACTCCGCAACGCAAATCATCACCGACCCGAATTGGAACGGCAATCCATCGGCTGGAAGTGATTTTGCCCTGGTGCATTTAAGTTCATCGCTCACAGCGATTCCGCCGGCGATGCTTTACAATGGTTCAACGCCTTTGGGTCAAACGGCGACATTTGTCGGCTACGGTCTTACCGGCACGGGATTGACCGGCTATAAAACTCCTCTCGACGGTCAAAAGCGCGGAGTTCAAGCCGTTGTGGACGTCAACAATTCGGATTTTGGCAACACGACCTATGTTTTTGGCGCAACGTTTGAAAGTCCGGCGAACGGCGCGTTGCCTTTGGAAGGCTGTGTGGCGCCCGGCGACAGCGGCGGCGGCGTTTTCTTCAGCGACGGCTCGCAGTATTATCTGGCTGGCGTGACTTCCTTTGTCGCCGCCACCGATGGCAATGCCAATTCTTCCTACGGCGACATCAGCGGCTTCGATTCCATTTTGCCAGCCCTGCCGTGGATTACCAGCGTTGTGCCTGAACCGTCAACCATCGCGCTGCTCGGGGTTTCCACAATCACGCTGATTTGGCGGCAAAAACATCAGCGGCGTTAGGCGCGCAGTTTTGACTTTCAATTCTTCATCCTCTAGCCTGCGCCGATGAAAACAATCCGGCACAGCGACGCTGATTTTGCCATCAAACTTCGTGAACTTTCCGCCGACGCCAGCTTGTTCGACGCGGAAATTGAATCGCGCACCAAAGCCATTTTGCACGACGTTTTTGTGCGCGGCGATGACGCCATTTTGGAACTCACGGAAAAATTCGACGGCGCAAAATTGTCCGCCGACCAACTCGCCGTCACGCAGGCAGAATTGTTCAACACCTCGCTCACCGCCGACGAATCCTTGCGCGCCGCCGTCGCCGAGGCGGAAAAAAATGTCGCGTTCTTCGCCAAAAAATCGTTGCGCAAAAATTGGCAGGCGAAAAATTCGCACGGCGCGAGCGTCGGCGAAAAATTCGACCCGTTCACGCGCGTCGGCATTTACATTCCGGGCGGCACCGCGCCACTCGTCTCCACGGCGTTGATGACCATCACGCTGGCGAAAGTTGCCAGATGCAAAGAAATCGTCGTCACCACGCCCGGCGGCAAAGATGGCGCAATCAATCCCGCGATTTTGTTCGCCGCGCGCGCGGCGGGCGCGACGGAAATTTATCGCGTCGGCGGCGCGCAGGCGATTGCCGCGCTCGCTTACGGAACCAAAACCATCCGCCGCGTGCAGAAAATTTTCGGCCCCGGCAACGCCTACGTCAGCATGGCCAAACGCCTGCTCGTCGGGCGCGTGGCGATTGATCTGCTCGCCGGACCGAGCGACGTTTTGATTCTCGCCGACGACATGGCGAATCCAAAATTCATCGCCGCCGATTTGCTCGCGCAAGCCGAACACGGCTCCGGTCACGAACGCACGTGGCTCGTGACCACTTCCGCAAAAATTTTGAAAGCCGTCGAAAAAGAAATTGCTAAACAACTGCCCAAACTCGCGCGGCGCGAATTCATCCAGCGCGCATTGAACAATAACGGTTGGCTGATTTTCGTGAAAACGCTCGACGACGCGATTGCGCTGACGAATCAACTCGCGCCGGAACATTGTGAAGTGATGACACGCCAGCCGCGCAAAATTTCCGACCGGATTTTGACGGCGGGCGCGATTTTTCTCGGCCATTTTTCGCCGACCGTTTTGGGCGATTACGTCGCCGGCCCCAGCCATGTTTTGCCGACCGACGGCGCGGGCGCGAGTTTCGCCGGCCTGACCGTTGACCAATTCCAACGCCGCACGAGCGTCGTCGAATACAATTCCGCCGCGCTCAAAAAAGCGCTGAAATCCGTCCAAAAATTCGCCGAATTAGAGGGTTTGGATGCGCATGGAAAAAGTGCGGAGATTCGCAAATAAATCTGAACGAATGGACAAAACCAAAAATGCTCAAATAAGTGGCCTTTTGAAACAAGGGCAAACTCTCTTTTTTGCAAGCCCACCTGATTTAGACGGCGCAATCAAGGCGTTCCAATCAGTAACTGAACAAGCTCCAGATTGGATGGAGGGATTTCATTGGCTTGGTTCAGCTTTAGAACAGCGCGGGAAATTAGAGAATGCCATCGCAATGTTCCAAAAGGCGGTTCAACTAGACAAACATGACTCGCGTCCGTTGATTTCGCTGGGCGTATGTTTTGTCAAGGCTGGTCGTTTGAATGAAGCAATCAAATATTTTCGCTCTGGATTAGAACTAAAACCACATTATGGAGAAGCAGATGCTCGTCTCATGCTTGCTGACGCACTTGAACGTAACGGCAAAATTCAGGATGCCATAGTGGAGTGGAAGAAGATTTCAGAAATGACAGGCTTTTATCCGTCTGGCGACGCACCCATGATTGAAGCCAAAGCTAAACTCATGGAACGCGGAATCAAAATTTATTAAATTCATTTTTTATGGCTGTTTTTAACCCATTGATCCGCCCGCTGGTGCGCGAGTTGCACGCTTATGTGCCGGGCGAGCAGCCGAAAATCAAAGGGCTGGTCAAACTGAACACGAACGAAAATCCGTTCCCGCCGTCGCCGAAAGTTTTGCGCGCGGTGAAAAACGCGGTGGACGGACGGCTGCGGCTGTATCCAAATCCGGCGGCGGAAAAGTTGCGCGAGAAATTGGCGAAATTGCACCAATGTAAACCGGAAAATATCATCGTCGGCAACGGTTCGGATGAAGTGCTGGCGTTGGCAGTACGTGGGTTCGTTGAACCCAAAGTAGGACAGGCTTCTAGCCTGTCTCTATCTAAAACAAATAAGTTAGAGACAGGCAAGATGCCTGTCCTACCTTCTAATGTTGTGCAATTTTTCATGCCAAGTTATTCGCTGTATCCGGTTTTGGCGGACATTCATGGCGCGGTGAAAAATGCGGTGAATTTGAATTCGGATTTTTCGTTGCCGGGCGTGGTGGATTTGAAGCGCGGTAGGAAATGGGATTTCAACGCGGCATTGACTTTTATCACCACGCCGAATGCGCCGAGCGGACGCGGTTACAAAACGGCGGATTTGGAAAAAATTTGTCGTGCGCAAAAAAGTGTCGTGGTTTTGGACGAAGCCTACGTTGATTTCGCGGAAGAAAATGCGATGGAACTGGCGTTAAAATTTCCGCACGTTTTGGTTGCGCGGACGTTTTCCAAAGCGTATTCGCTGTGCTTTCAGCGTGTCGGTTATTTTGTCGGCCATGCGGAACTCATCGCGGCGCTGGATAAAATCCGTGACAGTTACAACGTGAACGGTCTCGGTCAAATCGCGGCGGAAGCGACGCTGGACGATTTGAAATACTATCGCGCGAATTTCAAAAAAATCATCGCCACGCGCGAATGGCTTTCGCGCGAATTGACGAAATTTGGTTTCCGCGTTTTGCCGAGCCAGACGAATTTCATTTTGGTTCAGCCGCCGAAATTTCCGGCGAAAGATTGGTTGCAAAAATTGCGTGACGAAAAAATTCTCGTGCGCTGGTTCAGCGCGCCGGAGATAAACCAATTTTTAAGAATTACTATTGGCACGCAAGTCGAAGCGGCGGCGTTGGTGAAAGCGGCGCAACGAATTTTGTCCGATTAGCCCATATTCTGCCAAAAGGTTTTGTTTGCGGCGGGCGCGTTTTTTGCTAAAAGCCGAGTGTGTATCTTGAATTTTATGATTTGCAACGCCCGCCGTTCGACATCACGCCGAACCCGCGTTTTCTGTTTCCCAGCGCGAAACATCGCGAGGCGTTGAATCATCTGCTTTACGGCATCCGCGAGCGCAAGGGCTTTGTGCAGCTCACCGGCGAGGTCGGCGCAGGCAAAACGACCTTGTGTCGCGCGGTGCTGGAACAATTGGACGCGCATTATTCCACCGCGCTGATTTTGAATCCGGCGTTGAACGCGGATGAATTGGTCAAAGCAATTGCGATGGAATTTCATTTGCCGGTCAACGGATTTGACCGGCTGGAAACGATTGCGGTGTTCAATGAATTTTTGTTGAGCCAGACCGAGCGCGGACTTGAAACGGTGCTCATCATTGACGAGGCGCAAAATCTTTCCGAGGAATTGCTGGAGCAGGTGCGGCTGCTTTCCAACATCGAAACGGACAATCGCAAGCTGTTGCAAATCGTTTTGCTCGGCCAGCCGGAATTGCGCGACAAACTCAACAGTCCGCGCCTGCGGCAATTGCGCCAGCGCGTCACCGTGCGTTATCATCTCGCGCCGCTCACACGCGCCGAAATGAACCAATACATCCGGCATCGCCTCGAACTGGCCGGCGCAAATGGCGCGCCGACGTTCACGACACCGGCGCTCTGGCGGATTTATTTTTACAGCGGCGGCGTGCCGCGGCTCGTCAACGCGATTTGCGACAAGGCGTTGCTCGCCGGCTTCGTCGAAAAATCCCAACGCATCACGAATAAAATGGTCGGACGCGCCATCCGCGAATTGGAAGGAGACATCCACACATGAACTGCGCCGCGCCGGTTCTGAAATCGGTCAAATAAATCTTAAATGCGTCTGTTGCAAAACATTTTCAGCCGTTCGCCGCTCATCCCACGCGCCGCGCCGTTCATTCTTTTCGTTTTGCTCACCGCCTTTCAGGGCAGATTCGGTGCGGCTTCCGCATATTGGTTTTATTTCGCCAAAACGATTGTCGGCGCGTGGCTGATTTGGGAAATGCGCCCGTTCGTTTCCGAAATGCGTTGGGCAATTTCGTGGGAAGCGATTGCGATTGGCGTTTTGATTTTTGCGATTTGGGTCGGGCTTGACACGTATTACCCAAAATTTTCCAAACCGGGCATGGCTTGGAATCCGAATTTGCTGTTCGGCGAACATTCTGCGCTGGCATGGCTTTTCATCGTGACGCGAATTTTAGGCTCAACGTTCATCGTCCCGCCGCTCGAAGAAGTTTTTTACCGCTCGTTTTTGTATCGCTATCTCGCCAGTCAAAATTTTTTGTCCGTGCCGTTGAATAAATTTCTGCCGCTGCCATTTTTTGTGACGGCGGGAATTTTTGGATTTTCCCACTATCAATGGCTGGCGGGAATTTTATGCGGCGCGGCGTATCAATGGCTGGTGCTGCGGAAGAATCGTCTCGGCGACGCGATGACAGCGCACGCCATCACAAATTTTCTGCTCGGCGTTTGGGTGGTCTGGCACGGCGCGTGGAATTTCTGGTGAACGTCACTTGGTCACACTGACATCAATTCCGTTGCGTTCGAGCGTGCTGCCTTCCTGCGCGGCGAGATTGGCGAGCGCTTCGTTGTAATCAGCCAGCGCGCGGATTTCATTTGAGCGCGCCGTGGTCAATGAATTTTGGAGTTGCAACACGGTGAACGTCGTGCTTTTGCCGACGGCGTATTTTTTCTGCTCGGCGTCGAGCGCGGCCTCGGCGTAAATGCGCGCCTGCCGCGTCGCGTCCACGCTTTGATAAGCGGATTGCGCTGTTTTCACCGCATTGTCAATCTCCACCATGACATTTTGCTCAAGCTGTTTGAGTTGCAACGCGACTTGTTGCATCGTCGCTTTGGTGGACTTGTATTGATTGCGCGTATTGACGCTGGCCAGCGGGACGGACAATTGCGCGCCGTAACTGTAAAACGGGCTGTTGCGGTCGGCAAATTCGCCGAACACGCCGCTGTATTCCTTCGACGCGCCGTTGAAGCCGTAAGTGCCAATCAAATCGAGTTCGGGAAAAAGCTGGTTGCGGTAATACTTCAATTGAATGCCGGCCTGTTCCACGTTCAATCGCGCCTGCAATAAATCGGGACGTTCCGTCATGCCTTTGCTCCAACTGTCCTGCAAATCGAACAACTGCAATGGCGCGGTGAGCGTTTCCGAAGGTTGAACGTCCACGTCGTGCCATTTCACGTAATCGTCGGTGAGCAGATTTTTCAACGTGTTCTGGTCGGTGTTCAACGTGCTTTGCGCCGTGATCAAATTCGCCTTGCTCGACGCGACTTGCGCTTCGTCCTGCTGCACGTCCAATTGCGCCAGCGTGCCGATTTGGACGCGCTGCCTGTCTTGATCCAATTGCGTCTGCGCCAGTTGCAGCGCTTCCTGTTGCACCTTCACGTTTTCAAACGCGTAAACCAATTCGTAATAGGCGTTCATCACCGCCGTGGCGCTGGTGATGATTTGCTGGCGCAATCCCTGTTCGGAAAATTTCAAACGGTTTTTCGCCACGCGGATGTTCAGCCGCGTGTTATCAATCCAAAAATTTTTCAACAGCGGCTGCGTCAGATTGACGCCGATGGAACCACCAGAATTTTCCACGGAACCCGCCCCCGGTGTAGTGAATGTGCGGTCGGCAACGTTGCCGCTCAAAGTATATTGCAATCCCCACGGCGTCGAACCGCCCAGACTGGAATTGAAGGAAGCGCCGTCCGTCGTCGTGGACGGAAGCACCAGTCCATTTTCCTGAATTTGCCCCGGCTGCACATTATGGTCATGCTCACCGGAAAAATTGAATGTCGGATCGTAACCGCCGTAAGCCGCGTTCAAATTGTAGAGCGAAATTTGCGGATCATAACGCTCAATTTGTACGTCCAGATTGTGCTGCAACGCCTCTTGGATGCAATCGGTCAAGGACATTGAGCGCGACGCGGTGGCAGCCAGGTTGGTTTGCGCGCCGGCGGTGAAACCCGCCAGAAAAAATATCGGGACAACGGCAAAAAATTTCATGTATCGTTCAATTCGTGGCTTCCGCCATATTTCGTCCAATGCCAGACGTTCAAAAACGCGCCGAGGTAACCGTTTAGTTATTTGAACCGCATTGTGCGCGGATCGGCTCAAGCTGTTTTCGCTGGAACTTCTTCAATCTGGGCATTTTGCTCGAGAAAGGCGAACACTTTTTCATGCGCAATCTGGTCGTAAAGTTCGTTTACGCCGTTGCGCTGCTGTAAATCTTTGATGAATTTTTCGAGTGGAATCTGATACGCTGCTGCCATCGCATTCGCGCGCTGCAAGACTTCCTCCTGCGACACGGCGATTTTTTCCTGCTCGGCGATGCGTTGCACCAAAAATGCCAATTTCACCCGCTCCTTCGCGCTGCTGGCTGCCACCGAATAAATTTCGTCCTTCTGCTTTTCAATCAATTCACGCGGCACGCCGCGCTGTGAATTTTCGCGCACGATGTCATAAACCACATTGCGCGTCGTCTGCGCGACCGCCGTTTCCGGCAAATCAAAATTCACGCGCCCCAGCAGCCCGCTCACGATTTGCGCGCGCACCGCTTTGGTTTGCGAATACTTCAATTCATTCTCCAAATCGCGGCGGACGCCTTCGCGCAATTTCTCCAGATCTTCCGCGTCATATTTTTTGGCAAACGCATCGTCAATCGCCGGCAAAATGCGCTCCTTCACTTCCAAAATTTCCACTTCAAAAACGCCTTTTTTGCCCTGCAATTCCTTCGTGACGAAATCCGCCGGAAAATCCACGTTGACCGTGCGCTTGTCGCCCGCCTTCGCGCCGACCATTTGTTCGGCAAATCCGGCGATGAACGCGTTCGGTTCGATGTCCAGCCAGAAATTTTTCTTCTCCGTCAAACCACGCGCCGTCGGCGCAGTTTCCGTGATGGGTTTGCCGTCGCACATGCCGGTGTAATTTACGACCGCGACGTCACCCATCTTCAATTCCCGCGCGACCGTTTCAAATTTCACGTGCTGTTGCGCGAGCATTTTCAAAGCGCGTTCGATGTCCGCGTCCGTCACGGATTTGATTTCGCGCTGGGCCGGCAATCCTTTGTATGGCGGCAATTCAAATTCCGGCGCGGTCTCAATCGTCGCCGCGAATTGCAGATTTTGCCCGCGACCGAATTGGATTTCCTCAATGTCAGGATAGCCGATGACGTTGAGTTTTTTCTCTTCGAGCGCCTTGCGATAATTGTCGCCGATCAACTTGCGTTTGGCTTCGTCTTTAATGTCGGCCTCATATTTTTTGACGACCAAATCGCGCGGCGCTTTGCCCGGACGAAATCCCGGCAACGCGGCTTGTTTCTGGAAATCTTTTGTGACCGCGTCGAACGTTTCGTCCACGGTTTTTGCGTCCACGTCCACGCGCAGCAATTTTTTGCACGGCGCCAAATTTTCAATGGAGATATTCACAATAATTCTTTGTTAAACGAGCCGCGCAAAATAGCTGAATCTGATTCATTTCGTCAATGGTTTTAGTGGCATACCGCGAACGATTCCGCTTTTATATTCGCAAATGCAGCGCGCCATTTTCATCACCGGCACGTCCACCGGCGTCGGCAAAACGGTTTTGACGGTTTTGCTTGCGCGGTTTTTGCGTGAACGCAACGGCAACGCGGCGGCGCTCAAACCGATTTGTTCCGGCGGACGTGACGACGCGCGAAAAATTTTTGCAGCGATGAGCGGTGCGTTGTCGCTGGACGAAATCAATCCGTGGCATTTTCGCACGGCAATCGCGCCGTCGCTCGCGGCGCGGCAGGAAAAGAAGCAAATCAAATTGCCGCAAATGCTCGCGCACATTCGCGCGATGCAAAAACGATTCGAGGTCGTTTTGATTGAAGGCGCAGGCGGTTTGTTGAGTCCGCTGGGAGAACATTTCAATTCGCGCGATTTGATTTCCGCCTTGCGCGCGCGGCCAATCATCGTAGCGCAAAATCGAATTGGAACGGTGAATCAGATTTTGCTGACGCTGGAAGCATTGCCACAACGACTTCAATCTCAAGCGCAAGTGGTTTTGATGTCGCCGAAACAGCCGGATATTTCGTCCAAAACAAATGCCAAACTGCTCGCGGAATTTTTTGATGCGAAACGGATTTTTCTTTTGCCGCGATTGACCGGAGACATTTCCGTGAGCCGGCATTTGAGGAATCCGTTCATGCGCAAGACGTTGGCCGGATTGGTTAAAAACCTTTGATTTTTCCGCAAAAAAGCATTGCATTTTCCGGGGCGGCGGGTAGTAGTATTGGGCAGGCGGACAAGCCGCAACTTGGGCGATTTCGGTTCCTCACGACCAAGCACATTTGTCAGCATGATAAACGGATTCTTTTCTGTTGTCGTGGGGGCCGCTTCTAATCAGGCGGAACTCATCTACGTTTGGAAACAGG
>DASZXH010000090.1:0-11295 GCA_035545995.1 Verrucomicrobiia bacterium | reverse complement strand
ATGGTTTTGCGTTGTGCTCATCAATTTCTAATAACGACTTGTTTTGTCGTTATTTTCCACAAATTAAATCCCCTGTCAACCGCTTTTTTGAAATTTTTTCTAAATGCCTTCCCCGCCGGTAAATCCAGAAGAAATCTCACGTTGTGTCACCGGCGCTCCTTTGACGACTTCAGCTAGCGTCGCCTTGTCCATCAGATTGGCGACGTAATTTCGTGCGTCCAGAAAAACCCGCCGGAATTTGCAGACCGGTTCCTGCGAGCAGCGTTCGTAGGCATTCACGGAAACACAATTGATGGGAGCCAAAATTCCGTCGAAATGACGGACAACTTCCCCCATCGTGATTTTCTCCGGCTTCTTGGCCAGCACATAACCACCGCGGATTCCCGCCACGCTGGTCACCCAATTTTGCGCCTTCAAATCGAGCATGATCTGCTCCAGAAAACGCTTCGGCACATCGTTGCGCCGGGCCAGCTCACGAATGGGAATCGGCGCGCCACCAAAATGTTCCACCAGCGTGAACAAGGCGCGCAACGCGTAATCTGATTTCTTGGAAACCCACATCGCAATAAACGATAACTCCGGTCGTTCTTATGTCAATCACCATTTCGGCAAAAGGTTTCCCGGATTTGCTTAACTGATGATGCGGCGGCCTTCGTCGAGGAAAATGCCTTTGAAATTCATTTCCAGCGCCTGCGGATTGCTGGCTTTTGAGAGCGCCTCTTTTTCCGTGACCTTGCCGGCCTTGACCAGATTGAACAGCGATTGATTGAAACTGATCATGCCGTCATCCGTGCTGGTTTCAATCGCCGCCGGCAATTTGTCGAGCCGGTTTTCTTCGAGCATCTTCTTGACCAGCGGCGTGTTGAGCAGAATCTCCAGCGCGGGAGTCAGTTTGTTGTCCACCGTCCCGACCATGCGCTGACAAATCACGCCGCGCAACGTGCCGGCGATTTGGCGGCGGATTTGTTCGCGCTCCTCGGCTTTGAAGAAATCCAAAATGCGGTTGATGGATTGCGCCGCCGTGTTTGTGTGCAACGTGGATAGAACTAAATGCCCGGTGTCCGCCGCGCTCATCGCCGCCGAAAAACTGATGTCGTCGCGCATTTCACCAACCATGATGATATCCGGGTCTTGACGCAAAACGTGCTTGAGCGCGTGATGAAACGACAAGGTGTCGAGTCCTACTTCGCGCTGCTCAATTACGGATTGATTGTCTTCAAACACAAATTCAATCGGGTCTTCAAGCGTGACAATGTGTTTTTTAAAATTCCCGTTGAGATGTTCCAGCATCGCGGCGAGCGTTGTGGATTTTCCCGAACCGGTCGAACCGGCGACCAGCACGATGCCGCGCGGCGATTCCGCAATCTTTTTTATCTGCGGCAGCAATCCCAATTCCTCGAAACTCGGCACGTTGGTTTTAACGTAACGCATCGCCAGACACCACTGACCGCGCTGCTGAAAAAGATTAGTGCGGAAGCGCCCGATTTCAGGAATGTAATAGGAAAAATCAATTTCGCGTTCTTCTTCCAGCCGCTTTTTCAAGTGCGCCGGTGTGATGCCCTCGACGATTTTGTTCATCCATTCCACGGTCGGATAAGGCGATTCGACAGCAATCAGTTCGCGATTGATGCGGAAAATCACGGGCGTTGCGATTTTCAAATGAACGTCCGAGGCGCCGCCTTCGACAGCCGTTTTCAAAATGCGATGAAATAGTTCCATGCCAACATGATAACAATTCTTTTTGCGAACACCAGAAAGGAAAATCGTTGGCGACATTTTTGCGCACCGATGCTATAACTGACGCATGGAGAAACATCGCATTGGCATCATCGGCGGCACCGGCCTCTACAACATCGAAGGTCTCACACAGCAAAAATGGGTGAAAGTCAAAACGCCCTTCGGCAATCCGTCTGACGCTTTTCTCACCGGCAAATTTGCCGGACGTGACGTCGTCTTTCTCGCCCGTCACGCGCGCGGACACAAAATTTTGCCGAGCGAGTTGAATCATCGCGCGAACATCTGGGCGATGAAAAAACTCGGCGTGCAATGGATTATCAGCGTCAGCGCCGTCGGTTCGCTTCAGGAAAAATATAAACCGCGCGATGTTGTCGTCATTGACCAGTTTCTCGACCGCACCAAACAATCCGCCAATCACACTTTTTTCGGCAGTGGAATTGTCGCGCACGTTTCCTTCGCGCAACCGGTTTGCGAAGAATTGCGGCAAATCATCTTACAAGCCGCTCGTCACCCTTCACTCGCCACTCATCACTCTGTTCACGACGGCGGCACTTATGTTTGCATGGAAGGCCCAGCATTCAGCACGCGCGCCGAATCGCTGACGAATCATCGCGCCGGTTACGATGTGATTGGCATGACCAATCTCGGCGAAGCCAAATGTGCGCGTGAAGCGGAAATCGCCTACGCGACGCTGGCGATGGCGACCGATTACGATTGTTGGAAAGAAGAGGAGCATGTCACGCTCGAAATGGTTTTGGGAAATTTGCAACGCAACGCCGAAACCGCAAAAAAAATTGTCGCTGCCGCCATTCCAAAGATTCCATCTAAACCAAATTGGCCGTGTCACTTCGCGCTGAAAAATGCGGTTATGACCGACAAAAAATTCTGGCCGAAGAAAACGGTAAATGCGTTGAAACCGATTTTGTCGAAACACCTTTGAACCGCATCACCTCCCGATACTGCTCCAACAACTTCAACTTGATTTGATTCAAACCCCAGTTAAATTCAAAACATGAAGCCAACTGGTCCAAACCCGCGTTTGGTCGAATAACTGGCTATTTTGTATGCAAGACTTGGCCTACAAGACCGGACGTTTCGCAGTAGTGATCGCTTGCTTGATTCTGCTGAATGGATGCGGGACATCCGATCCACAGAACACTGCCGCAAGACCTTGGAATAATCCGCCGACAAAGATCACAGAAGGAGATTGGAGAACTTATATGTCGGCGAAAGCATATGGCCGCGACAGTTTTTTTCCGAGAGATAAATTTGACGAACAGTTAGACAACGCGGATTGGAAAAATAGCCATTATCCATAAACACAGACAGACTACAATAACTGCATTTTTCGACGCGTGATTTTCTTCGCAATCTGAAAACAAACACTCTTTCAGCGATTTATTTTTTGACGCTGTTCAATAACATCTGCTTCTGATTATCCGGCAACGTTGTGCCTTCCAGCCATTTGGTCGCATCGGTCGGGTCGGTGCGCAGCCAGTTGCGCGCGATATTTTGGATGGCGTTGTCGCGCTGATTCGGGTCGGTCAAGGTTTCCGCAAACGGCGCGGCGAGGTCGGGATATTGCCACGAAAGATTGTTCACGTAACTTTGCACGGCGCTTTGCTTGGCGCTGTCGTCCGGCAACGAAGCCAGCCATTGTCCGGCGGCGGTCGGGTCATTTTGCGACCATTGCTGGATAACGGAACTGAACGCCTGCTGCCGCGAATCGCCACTGAAACCGGACACCCAATCCGCCGCCGCCTGCGGGTCGGATTGCGTCCACTGGCTAACGACGGACATGGCCGCCTGATTTTGCGCGGCGCCAGCGGGAAGATTCGCGACGTATTTGGCCGCCGCCTGCGGATCATTTTGCGCCATGCCGGAAACCATGCCTTGCAAAAAGGAATTCTTCGCGTCGCCGTCCGGCAGATTTTGCATCATCGCCTGCGCAGCGGCGGGGTCGTTTTGCGCCCATTGCTGCGCGGCGTTCTGCATGAAACTGTTCTGCTGGCTGCCTGATGGCATCGTCTGCGCGAATTGCAACGCCGCCTGCGGGTCTTGCTGCGCCCAATTCATGCTCACGGTGCTCATGGCATTTTGTTTGGCCTGACCGTCGGGAAGATTTTGCGCCCACGCCAACGCGGCGGTCACATCCGATTGCACCCATTGACCTGCAACGCTGCTGATGAACTGGTCGCGCGCCTGACCCGGTGGCAACGAATCCGCAAAATCCGCTGCGGCTTTGGGGTCATTCTGCGCCAATTGCCAGCCCGCGCTTTGCAACGCGTTGTTCTTGGCGTTGCCTTCCGGCAGCGATTTGATCCAATCCATCGCCGCCTGCGGGTCGGTTTGCGACAGGCTGTTGGCCAGCTGACTGGCGACCCACATCTGTTGATTGCCCGGCGGCATCAACGCCGCGAGTTTCACCGCCGATTGCGGGTCCTGCCACGCGATTTGGCCGATGACATTCTGCAAAATTTTATTGCGCTCCGCGCCCGTCGGCATGTCCTGCACAAATTTAATCGCCGCGTCCGGGTCGCTGTTAATCCAGCCGTTGATGATGCTGCCCATCAAATCGGTTTTGTTTTTGCCCGCCGGAAGTGAATTCACAAAATCCATCGCCGCCTGTGGGTCTTGCTGCGCCCATTGCTGGCTGATGCTGCTCAACGCCTGCTGCTTGGGCTGGCCGTCCGGCATCTGCTTCACGTAATCCATCGCGCCCGACACATCGCTCTGCGCCCACGTGGACAAAATGGAATTGACGGCGTTGCGTTTGTCATTGCCATTCGTCAATGTGTTCGCCCAATCCATTGCCGCCTGCGGATTGCTCGCCGCCCATGCGGATGCGATGGCTTGATACGCCTGCGACCGTTCCTGCACGGAAGTCAATTCAGCGGCTTTGGCGGCGGCGGTCTGTGGGTCTTTGCTCGCCCATTGCGAAAAAATCTGATACGAAAACCCGAATCCAAATCGGCGCGAACTGGAACTGCTCAATTCCTTTTCCAAATCCAATGCCGCCTGCGGGTCTTTCGCCGCCATCGCATTCACAACGGAATTCAAAGCCTGATCGCGCAATTGCCCGCGCGGAAGTTGTCTCACCCAATCCGCGGCGGCTTGCGGGTCTTTGGCCGCCCACGCGCCGGCCACAATACTGACGGCCTGATTACGTTCCTGATAATTGCTTAACGAATTCGCGTAATCCATTGCGGCACTCGCATCTGCCGCCGCCCAATTTCCCAGCAATTGATAACGCACACTCCAACGCGAATTGCGCGGCAGATTTTTATCCACGAACGCCAACAATTGCGGCACGTCCGCCGCACCAATGTTCGCTATCATGTTCATGAAATCTTTTTGTCCCTGAAATCCGTATCCCCATTGAGGATTTTTGCTCCACTCGAGCAATTTGGCTTCGATCTCCGCAATCGAAAGCTTGTCACCCTTGGAATTTTTGCTCGCAGTAGATGTGGCGTGAACAGGCGGCAATGATGCGGATGATTTATTGGTCGTTGTTGTTAATGATGCAGTCGTTTGCGCGGAAGATTGCGCCGCGTGTTGTTGCCCAAACCAATAACCGCCGCCCGCCGCCGCAAGCACGAGCAAACCTGTGAGAAGAAGTCCACTTTTCATGACAATGCTTGATTAAGATTGGATGACCGAAGTGTTGAACGGTTCAAAATGGATGTCGAGCTGCAAAGTGTTTGGATTTCTGATCATTCCCATCTGTGTAAATCCGTGCCCACCTGTGGCTAAAACATTTTCCCTTTCGTTGCCTCAAAATTTTCAGTTCAATTGGTTTTGAACTATGGCAATAAAACAAATCATCAAACCCGCAAATTCACCCGCCGCCGTCGGCCCTTACAATCATGCCGTACGCATCGGCGACCTGCTCTTTTGCGCCGGACAAATCCCGATTGACCCCAAAAACGGCAATTTGATTACCGGTGACATCAAAGCGCAAACCGAGCGTGTGTTGCAAAACGTCAAAGCGATTTTGGACGACCAAAAATTGACTTTTGCCAACGTCGTAAAGTCCACGGTGTTTTTGACCAATCTCGCGGACTTCGCGGGCATGAACGAAATTTACGCGAAGTATTTCACTGACAATTTTCCCGCGCGTTCGACGATTCAAGTCGCCGCGCTACCCAAAAGCGCGAACGTGGAGATTGAAGTCGTCGCACATTTTTGATTTGCAGAAATTTTTTGCCACAGAGACACAGACTCGCAGAGTTGAATAATTTTCTCCGTGTCTCTGTGTCTCTGTGGCAAAATCTTTACGTCTAAAAAATGCCGCTCGGAATTCAACTTTTAATCGCGCTGCTGGCCGGCAGCTTGTTCGGCATTTTCTGCGGCTGGTTGAAATGGGGCGGCAAAAAATCCGACTCAAGCCTGGAAAATGAATTGCGCCAGCAAATTGCGCAGCGGCAATCCGAACTGGAAAAATTGCGCGGACAAATCTCGGAAGCCAGCAACGCTCGCGCAACGGCAGAAGCGAAATCCAGTGCGGCGGAAAAATTATTGGCTGAACAAAAATCGTTGCAGGAACGCACGCTGGCCGATTTGCGCGAAACGTTCAAGGCATTGAGCGCGGATGCGTTGAAACAGTCCGCGCCGGAATTTTTGCGATTGGCGGAACAGTCGTTCGGCAAATTTCAGGAAGCCGCGAAAGGCGATTTGGCACAACGGCAGGAGTCCATCAAAGTTTTGGTCGAGCCGCTCAAACAGCAACTTGAAGATTATCAAAAGCGTTTGCAGCAAAGTGAAGCGACGCAATCGTCCGCGTTCGGCGAAGTCAAAAAACAATTGGAATTGCTCTCGCAATCAAGCCAAACGCTGGCGAGCGAGACTGAAAAATTTCGTTCCGTCCTGAAATCAAATCAGGCGCGCGGCAAATGGGGCGAGGAAACGCTGCGGCGCGTGGTCGAGGCAGCGGGCATGAGCACGCATTGCGACTTCACCGAGCAAATTCAGAGCGGCGACAATCGTCCCGATTTGATTGTGCGTTTGCCCGGCGAGCGGTTCATCATCGTGGACGCTAAAGTTCCTGATTTCGATTTTTTGAATGCGCTGGAATCGGCGGATGCAACGAAACGCGCGGAGTCGCTGGCGGCACACGCGGCGAAACTGAAAACGACCATCAAATCGCTCGCCGAACGCGATTACCCGCGCCAATTTCCGAACGCATTGGATTACGTCGTTTTATTTGTGCCGGCGGAATCGTTGTTCAGCGCGGCGCTGGAAGGCGACCATGATTTAATTGTTTGGGCGGCGGAACGCAGAATTCTGCTCGCGACACCGGCTTCACTGATTGCGTTGTTGCGTTCAGTCAGCGTGAGTTGGCAACAGCACGCGCAAACGGAGAACGCGCAAAAAATCGCGGAGGCGGCGCAGGAATTGTTTGAGCGCGTCGTCACGTTTGCGAAGTATCTGGAAAATATCCGCGGCGGTTTGGAATCGGCGAACAAGGCGTTCAATCAGGCGGTGGGCAGTTACGAATCGCGCGTCCGGCCTTCGGGCGAAAAACTGCAAAAACTCGGCGGCGCGAATTCGGCAAAGGAATTGCCGGAAGTCCCGCCGCTGGACTCGACGTTGCGCTTGCCGCCGGTTTGATTTCCGGCACAATGCGCTCATGCGCCGCATTTCGATTTTATTTCTCGCATTTGTTATTTCCTTCAATCTTTTGGCCCGCGAAGAAACGCTGCTGAATTTGGATTGGAAATTCAAATCGGGCGAGATTCCCGGCGCGGAAAAAACGGATTTCATTGATAGTGATTGGGAAACAGTTTCGATTCCGCACAACTGGGGTTGGGAAAACGCGCAACAGGGAAAAGATTTTTATCGCGGACCAAGTTGGTATCGGCGCGCGTTGGACATCGGCGCGCCGGAGTCGGGCAAACGTTATTTTTTGCGATTTGAAGCGGCGAGTCTGGTGGCCGACGTTTTTCTCAACGGAAAATTTGTCGGCGAACATCTCGGTGGGTTCGGCGCGTTTTGTTTTGAAATCACAACCAATTTGTCCACGACCGGCACGAATCTGCTGGCGGTGCGCGTGAACAATGCGTGGCAGCCGGACATCGCGCCGTTGAGCGGCGATTTTTCCGTTTACGGCGGCATTTACCGTCCGGTGCATTTGATCGTCACCGGCGAGGAAAATTTCACGCTGACGGATCACGCGTCGCCGGGCGTCGCGTGGTTGCAGACAAGCGTCAGCAAGAAACAAGCGGCGCTGGATGTGACGGCGGAAATCTCCAACGGCTCGAAACAGAAAAAAGAATTGATGCTGGTCGCGAGCGTGCTCGACGCGAACGGATTTCTTGTCACGAGCAACAAACAAACAATTGTCCTCGCGCCTGATACCAGCGTGCCTTATCAATTGCAAATCACGCTGGCGAGACCGCGTCTGTGGAATGGCCGCCAAGACCCGTATCTTTACAAAGCGGTCGTTGAATTGCGCACGACCAATGAAGTGGTGGATTCGGTCGAACAGCCTTTGGGTTTGCGCTTTTATCGCGTTGACCCGGACAAAGGATTTTTCCTGAACGGCAAATCGTATCCGTTGCATGGTGTGGATCGGCATCAAGACCGTTTCAACAAAGGCTGGGCGATTTCCGAGGCGGACATGGACGAAGACGTCGCGCTCATCAAGGAACTCGGCGTGAATGTCGTGCGTTGCGCGCATTATGAGCATAGCGATTACTTTTATAGTTTGTGCGATAAAGCCGGCATTTTGGTCTGGGCGGAAATCCCGCAAGTCAACGAAATCAATCCATCGGAACAGTTTGAAGAGGTTTCACGAAATCAGTTGCTCGACCTTATCCGGCAAAACATCAATCATCCTTCGATTTTCACGTGGAGTTTGTTCAATGAAATCGGGCTGCGGAGCACGCCCGATCCGCATCGCGAGTTGCGGGACATGAACAATGTTGCGCACAGCGAAGATCCGACACGCCCGACTATTGGCGCGACTTGCACCGATAAATATCCGCAGATGAATAAGATTCCTGACCTGCTTGGCTGGAACATTTATCCGGGATGGTATTCCGGTTGGGGAACGAAGGATGATTTCGGAAAATTGCTGGACAAATACCGTTACACCAGTCGTTCCGGCGGATTTTGCGTGAGCGAGTATGGCGCGGGCGCGAACGTGGAGCAGCACGAACAAAATCCAAAACCACCGGAACCGACCGGCCAATGGCATCCTGAAGAATGGCAAAACGAAGTCCACGAAGCCGCGTGGGCGGCGATGAAGACGCGACCATTTGTCTGGGGCACTTTCCTCTGGAACATGTTTGATTTTGCCGTCAGCACTCGGCACGAAGGCGCTGTCCCCGGTCGCAACGACAAAGGTTTGGTAACTTACGACCGCAAAATCAAAAAGGATGCCTTTTATTTTTACAAGGCGAATTGGTCGGACGAACCCGTGCTTTACATCGCCAGCCGCCGGTTCACGGAACGAACCAACGCAGTAACAGATGTAAAAATTTATTCAAATGCCAGGGAAGTGGAATTATTGCTCAACGGCGTTTCGCAAGGCAAAAACACACACAGCAGCAATTGCGTTTTCATCTGGAAAAAGGTCGGATTGAAACAGGGTGAAAATCACATCGAAGCCAAGGCCACAAGCAGCGGAAAGAGTTTAAGCGATAGTTGCGTTTGGGATTTGAAATAGATCAACGGTGCATCCGGGGACGCGGCGCGGATGGAATTGACGGCATCGGTCGTGGTGGCGGTGGTGCTGGAGGCCGAACATTCGGATGATCTGGATGATTTGGATGTGGCGGCGGTCCGGGTCTGCCGGGAGGCGGAGGAGGAACGACAACGACCGGCGGATAA
This sequence comes from Verrucomicrobiia bacterium, assembly GCA_035545995.1. GTDB lineage: Bacteria > Verrucomicrobiota > Verrucomicrobiia > Limisphaerales > UBA11358 > UBA11358. The sequence continues at coordinate 1,725 of DASZXH010000090.1, read as the reverse complement.
TAAGCATCGCCGTAATACCACGGATCGTAAAAACCTGTGCCATATTGGGCACTGACGCCAACACTTCCGGTTCCACAGCTGCCGAAGATAAGCGGGATCGCAGCTAGCATTAAAAACAAGGTGAACTTTTTCATGGCTGCACCTCCTTTACTAACTCGTCGCTCCACTCAAGCAAGCCGATCGCTGCGCCGGTTGGATCGGCAATGACTGCCAATTTGCCGTTGAAAATTTCAGGTTTAGGCTCGAACAAAATCTTTCCACCGAGTTGTTTTGCGAGCGCAACCGACTTGCCAATATCTTCAACACGCACAAATGGCAACCATTTGGGTCGAACCTGTTGTGCATCACCCGGAATTGTCCGCACAGTCGCTCGCGCGAAACCATTACTCACCAAAATGTAATCGCTTAAGCGGTTACTGGCTGTGTTTTCAAATATGTCGTACTGAGCGATTTTTTGATAAAATTCTGAGGCTTTTTTTGCATCATGGCTCAACAGTTGCATCCAAATCCAATCACCCGTGTCGGCCATGAAATCTTGTGGGTCGCCAGAACTGGATTTGATGATGCCAAATACCGCGCCTTCGGGATCGGCGCAGAGCGCTTGTTCACCGCGTTTCGGGATTTTCTTTGGTGCCGCTAAAATTTTGCCGCCGGATTCGGTCACTTCGCGTTGAGCTCGATTGATACTGGTGACAGAAATGAAACCGACCCAGTGCGGCTTGGCTTCCGGTTTGTCGGCAGGTTTTTGCCGCTGAAATATGCCACACAACGGGCGTTCGTCGTTGAAACCAATCGTATAATCACCCACGTCGCGAAACGTCCAGCCGAACAATTGCGAATAAAATTTTTGCACGGTTGCCGCATCGTCGGTGACAAGGTCGGCCCAAACAAATTTGCCCGGAAGTCGAGGGCCATTATCAATCGTCGTCAGTGGCGGCACTTCTGTCTGGGCGCTGACATGGCCGGCCAGCAATGTCACAACGCAAACGCTTAATTGTATCCATTTGCTCGCCCGGATTATTTGTCTATGTTTCATAGCTCGTTTGATCTGAATTTATTGATTTCTGCGCGTCGCATATCAAGTCACATACCGCTCCAATTTATGTGACCTTAAAACTTTATGCACCATTTCCAATCTTGCAAATAAAAATTCGCCACTGATAGAAGCTCTAAATTTTGGTGGTGGCAAGCAACGGAATGTAATCGCAAGTATAAAAGAAAAAAACCGGAGAAATGATTTTCTCCGGTTTTATTTGAAAGACTGGCGGCTACCTACTCTCGCGGAAGCTATACAACCACTACCATCGGCCATGCAGTGTTTGACGGCCGTGTTCGGGATGGGAACGGGTCGGACCACTGCGGTATTGCCACCAAAATGCTTGCGCACGGTTTTGACGCGCGAAATTATTAAAAGATCGTCTCCGAAGCGGATTCAGCGTTTCTCTGAAAACTACACACAGGAAGAAATCGTGGAGCTTTTCCACAATTCGCGAGTTGAAATTGCATTTCCAAAATTGGAAAAAGCAATCAAGCCGCACGACCGATTAGTACCAGTCAACTGAACGCCTCGCGGCGCTTGCATTCCTGGCCTATCAAACGGGTGGTCTGCCCGTGGTCTTTAGGGAGCTTGCGCTCCGGGAAACATTATCTTGGGAGGAGCTTGGCACTTAGATGCTTTCAGCGCTTATCTCTTCCGCACATGGCTACGCAGCGATGCCCCTGACG
>DASZXH010000089.1:0-37461 GCA_035545995.1 Verrucomicrobiia bacterium | reverse complement strand
ATTTTCCGGCGAGTATTGTTCGGTGGAATCTTCGGGATAAATCCAAACGGCATAATGCGCGCCGTTCGTCGGATTCAGCCGCCCGAAAATCCCCGCGCTGGCCGCCGAGATGGAAGAAAATTGCACCTGCGCCTGAACCGAGTAGTCCGACCATTTTGAATTTTCGTAATACAGATAACCGTAAGTGTCGGTCGGACTCGACCCGTTCATCAAACCGTTGCTGATGCCCCAAGTGCCCTGCACAAATTTTTTGTCGGACACCTGCGTGTAGGGAAAAATCGGGCCGTTGTTCGCCGGCCTCCAAAAATTGTCGTAAAACGCCTCGCCGGGCGACGACACCATGATGTCCGCGGCGGCCACAGCGGAAGTCCCTTTGACGGCGTTCGTCACGACATAAGCGAAACCGTCCATGCCGTTGAAATTGGTGGCCGGTGTGTAAGTGAAGGAACCATTTGTGTTCAAGAGCGCCGTGCCGTTCGCAGGCGCGGCGGTCAGAATGGCCGTCAAACTTCCCTTGCCGTCGTTGGTGAGCACGCCCGGCGCCGGCACGCTTAACAACGTTCCCGCCAAAGTGGTGTAAAAATCATTGGTAACAGCCCGGACTCGAATCGAAACGAAAAAGCTCATGGCTAAAAACGCCATGATCCATTTTGATTTGAAAACCCTCGCTTTGATTTTGAAACACATTTTGCGAAAATGCAGGAGGATTTTAGCACAATTATTTCACAAACGCAAATGCCCGCGGAGCGGGCGGCCATTAAATTTCCCGCTTTTGCGGCTTCGCGGCTTTGCGTTAAAATCAAATCGTTATGCAACCGGAAAAATTGACGCAGAAATCATCGGAAGCCTTGCAAGCGGCACAGAACCTCGCGCGCGAACATTCGCATCAGGAAATTGACGGCGAGCATCTCGCGCTCGCGTTGATCCAGCAGGAAGAAAGTTTGATTCCCGATTTGCTGGAGCGCGTCGGCGTGCGTGTCGCGCAACTGAAATCGGATTTGGAAAGTGAACTGGCGCGCCGCCACAAAGTTCAAGGCGGCGAACCGTTTGTCGGTTCTGATTTGCGGAAGTCGCTCGACGCGGCGGAATCGGAAGCCAAAAAACTCAAGGACGAATACGTCAGCACGGAACATTTGCTTTTGGGTTTGCTGGACAGTGGCGGTTCGGCGTTGAAAAAGATTTTTGCGAAGCACGGTTTGAAGCGCGACGCGGTTTTGAAAACGCTCGCCGAATTGCGCGGCAACCAGCGCGTGACCGACCAAAATCCCGAAGCCAAATTTCAAGCGTTGGAAAAATATGGACGCGATTTGACCGCGCTGGCGCGGCAGGGAAAAATTGATCCGGTCATCGGGCGCGACGAGGAAATCCGCCGCGTGATGCAAGTGTTGACGCGCCGCACGAAAAATAATCCGGTTTTGATCGGCGAACCGGGCGTCGGCAAAACGGCGATTGCCGAAGGTTTGGCGCGGCGCATTGTTTCCGGCGACGTTCCCGAAAGTTTGAAAAACAAGCAGCTCGTCGCGATGGATTTGGGCGCGATGATTGCGGGCGCGAAGTATCGCGGCGAATTTGAAGACCGGCTCAAGGCGTTTTTGAAGGAAATCGTCGCGAGCGAAGGCAAAATCATTTTGTTCGTGGACGAGTTGCACACGCTCGTCGGCGCGGGCGCGGCGGAAGGCTCGAACGACGCGGCGAATATCATGAAGCCGCAACTCGCGCGCGGTGAATTGCGCTGCGTGGGCGCGACGACGCTGGACGAATATCGCAAATATATCGAGAAAGACCCCGCGCTCGAACGCCGTTTTCAGCCGGTGCAAGTGGCCGAGCCGAGTGTCGAAGCGACGATTGCGATTTTGCGCGGATTGAAAGAACGCTACGAAGTGCATCACGGCGTGCGGATTCAGGATTCCGCGCTCGTCGCCGCCGCGACACTTTCGCATCGCTACATCACGGACCGATTTTTGCCGGACAAGGCGATTGATTTAGTGGACGAAGCGGCGTCGCGTATCAAAATGGAATTGGATTCCAAGCCAACGGAGCTTGACCAGCTCGACCGACAAATTTTGCAATTTGAAATTGAGCGGACTTCGCTCGCGAAAGAAAAAGATTCCGTGAGCAAAGAGCGTTTGAAACGGCTCGACAAAGAACTGGCGGATTTGAAAGAGAAATCCAAAGCGTTGACCGCACAATGGCAAAATGAAAAAGCGGCGGTGAACGCCGTCAGCGTCGTGCAATCGCAACTTGAGCAAGCCAAAATTGAATTGGAGCAGGCACAGCGGAAAGGCGATTTGAATCTGGCCGCGCAAGTTCAATACGGAAAAATTCCCGACCTCGAAAAGAAATTGGCGAAGATTGAAAAACAATCCAGCGAAGCAACACGCACGTCGTTATTGCGTCAGGAAGTGACGGACGAAGACATCGCCCGCGTCGTCGCGTCGTGGACGCACATTCCCGTTTCACGGATGCTCGAAGGCGAGCGGCAAAAACTTGTTAAAATGGAAGAGCGTTTGGCGCAGCGCGTCATCGGCCAAAAAGCCGCCATCAAAGCCGTGTCCGATGCCGTTCGCCGCGCGCGGAGCGGATTGCAAGACCCGAATCGTCCGATTGGCTCGTTCATTTTTCTCGGTCCGACCGGCGTGGGCAAAACGGAAACGGCGCGCGCGCTGGCGGAATTTTTGTTCGACGACGAAAACGCGATGGTGCGGATTGACATGAGCGAATACATGGAAAAATTTTCCGTGCAACGGCTTATCGGCGCGCCGCCCGGCTATGTCGGCTATGACGAAGGCGGGCAGTTGAGCGAGGCGGTGCGGCGGCGTCCGTATTCCGTTGTGTTGTTCGACGAAATTGAAAAGGCGCATCCCGACGTTTTCAACGTCCTGTTGCAAGTGTTGGACGACGGACGTTTGACGGACGGTCAAGGCCGCACGGTGGATTTCAAAAATACGATTGTGATTATGACGAGCAACATCGGCTCGCCCATCATTCAGGAATTTTTCCTCGACGGCAAAACGGACAAGGCGTCGCGCCAGACGATGGAAGACAAAGTGATGGCGGAATTGAAACGCCATTTCCGCCCCGAATTTTTGAATCGCGTGGACGACGTGATTATTTTCCAAAGTCTGGACGAGGCGGAACTTTCCAAAATTGTCGAAATCCAAATCGCGAAATTGGAAAAACGTCTCGCGCAGCAAAATCTGACTTTGGACGTGGATGCTTCGGCGAAAAAATTGTTGGCGAAGGAAGGTTACGACCCGCAATTCGGCGCGCGCCCGCTCAAACGCGCGGTGCAAGATCGGTTGCTCAATCCGCTTTCGATGAAGTTGCTCGACGGCGAATTCAAACCGGGCGAGAAAATCAAGGTGACGACGAAGGACGATGAGTTGATATTTCAGCGGAAATGAATTTTCCCCTTCGCTGTCCCATTCGTGGACTGGTTTTCGTTCAAAAAAACTTTGGAGAAATTTTTGCCGTGCGAAATACGGAATGGAGGAAAAATTTTCAGCGCGTTTTGCACGCTTTGAAAAAAATCCCGCGAACTCGCCGACAAAAAAATCCGTGGCACATTTCATGCGAACAATTTTATTGTCCGGCAATGGAACGTTTGGACGACGGAAAGATTGGGGCTTCCCACGAATTGTTTCCTTTTTTTGTTTATGAAAAAGAATTCGCCTTTGTCAAAAATATTTTTATACCAGAACCTCGGTTTTCTGTGCGTCATCACCATTGGTTATCTGGATGAACTGCTCAAATTGCCGGCGCTGATTTTTTCCGATCATCCGTTTGTGGTGCTGCACCGCCGGACGACGCTGGAAATGCTCCTGTTTTTGGCAATTTGGCTGTTGGTAAGCAGTTCGACACGACATTTGCTGAAACGCATCCATGAATTGGAGCATTTCCTGCGGGTCTGCTCATGGTGCCGGCGCATCAATTACAGGGGAAATTGGATTCAACTGGAAGATTTCATGGAACAAGGTTTTGACACGCCGACGACGCACGGCATTTGCCCGGAATGTCTCACCCGGCAAAAGGAAGCATTGGAACGCAGCAAAACCGCGCGGAAAAATGCGACGGCAGCAGGCTAAATCAAGGCGCTTTCTTCACGTGAATTTTCGCCGAGTCGTTCACGCCAAGTTGAAGCAACAACCGAATTGAAGCGAAATAAATTTCATACCGTTGTATTCAAGGTGACAAAGTTGCTCGATAAAATCGATATGGATAATCCGAAGCTGAAGGGTCGGTAAAATCGTAAATTCCCGCTGCGTTTGTCACCATTGGAATCCACGAGTGAAAGTCAGTGGTGGCTTGAATGATGTTGGTCAGCCCACTGATTCCGACAAGTCTTATCTGAAATTGTTTGTTCGCCAACCAAATCGGATTGATAAGTTGCGGTGTATTAAAGTTTAGCTGGTCATTCCAATGTCCAAGAAAATAGGATGATTTATTCCCAGCAACCTTGAATGAACCGCCTGCATAAAGATCGGCGCCAGATGAGTAAAGGCCAAGAACGGTTGACGAAGTGCCGCCGCCCAACGCTGACCACGAGTTGCCGTCCCACTTCGCAATGCGGGCGGCTGGCACACCGCCGATATTGGTGAACGTGCCACCTGCGTAAAGATTTGTGCCAAGTGCTGCTAAAGAATCAATTGTTCCACTGCCGACGACGCCGATACCGACTGGCCACCAATTGTTGCCGTCCCATCTGGCAATGTGGCTGGCGGCAATTCCGCCCGCGTTGGTGAACAAGCCTGCAACATAGAGATTCGTTCCTAGAATGGCCATGGCGACAACATTGCTGTTCAGTCCTGTACCGACGATTCGGGCGTAAGTGCCATCGAATCGCATGATATTCATGCAATTTGTTTCACTGGATTGATCATACCATATAATGTTGAAATGACCGCCGATGAAAATATTAGTGTCTTGAAATGCAACAGCATCCATGCCAAAATGTGAATCGTTAAGATAAAGCGCATAAAAAGTGTCCGCCGAATTTATGTTGTAGGCAGTCTGCCAGTTTGTGCCGTCCCAACGAGAAAAAAACGGTGAACCATAAACTGACCCATTGAACGGCGCGCCAGCGGCATAAACGCCATCAGTGCGAACTGTGATGGACGCAACCACGCCGCCCGGACCGCTGCCGAGCGCAGACCAGTTCGTTCCATCCCATCGCGCGATGTTCTGCGCACTCACACCGTCAGCGGATGAAAATTCTCCGCCCACATAAACGTTGCCATTAGTTACGGCAATGGCATTAACAACTGTGGAACTGGCAACCGGCCCAATCCCAACGCCAAGCGGATACCAATTTGTTCCATCAAATCTGGCAATATAGTTGGCATTGGTCTGTCCCGCATAGTTGAAAGATCCGCCCGCATAGAGATTTGTGCCGTCATCAGCGATGGCGAAAACTGACAATGAAAGACCATTGATTTTCCCAGTTGTTCCAAATCCACTCCAATTGTTCCCATCCCAAGAAGCCACGCCATTTACAAAAATGTTGCCCGCAACTGTAAAATTGCCACCAACAAAAATGTTCGTGCCGTTGGAAATCACTCTTGAACCAGCGGCGCTCAAACCGCTACCGGCAGCAGACCATGACGAACCGTTCCAAATTGCAAAATTTGTTGCGAAGACACCTCCAGCACTTGTGAATCCACCAGTCACACAAACTTGGTCGTCAAAAACAGCAACACCACTAGCTGCTCCATTAAGGCCACTATCCAAAGCAAACCAGTTCAGTCCATCCCATTCCGCGATATTGTTTGCCATTGTGGAACCAATCTGTGTGAAGCTGCCGGCAGCATAAAGGCTTCCATCCTTTACAGCCAGACCATACACGATTCCATTAACACCGCCACCAAGAGCCGCCCAAGTGGAACCGTTCCATACTGCAAGATTCGTGATTGCTTGCGCTCCTGAATTAGTAAAGGAACCGCCCGCATAAACCAAACCGTCATTGACGGTAATAGTTCTCACGAAACTATTGACATTAGCTGATGTGCCTAATCCGCCACCCAGCGCGTGCCATATGCTGCCATCCCAACGTCCGATATTTGTCATCACAACACCAGAGCCGTCAAGGTTTGTAAAAATACCACCGACGTAAAGGTCGCTGCCCGATATTGTAAGTCCCTCACCAATACCATTAAAACCAACAGCACTCCAAGTATTGCCATCCCAACGGGCAAGACCATTGGCAGTTATTCCATTGACGTTAGAAAAATATCCAGCCACATATAGCGTATTCCCTTGATAAACGGCATCGAAAATAATTGCTTGGCTGGCCCCATTGTTAAACGTGCCAATGTTTGACCATTGATTGCCGTCCCAGAAACTTAAAGTAGTATTTGTTGTGGGCAGGCCGGTTCCTCCAACATATAGCTTCCCTCCGTTCACCGCTATTGCATAAATGGTATTTGTCACGCCCATTGCGCCAAACTGCGCATCCCAATGCTCATCACCAGGAACTCCAAAAGAGCAAACGGCTGGCAACAAAAAACCTGTGAAAAGTAGTAGGATTCGAGAAACAAAAAATCGTTTTAGAATTTTCATAACGACGTTTCTGATGGTGATATGTCCATCCTAGAACATTGCTGATAATTTGCAATAAAATTCGTCAACCAGACCATGCAATGTATTTCATGCAACGCCAACGCTTAAACAATAATTTTCAATGAATCCTTTCCACGCGAATCTTCGCCGGGTCGCCGACGCCAAGTTGGAGCAGCACAGCGTTGGTGTAAATTTGAAGATATGGCTTGAATTCCGGCGCTTGGAGCGCGCGGCGTTCGCGCGTCAATTCCCTGACGGCCAGGGTGTCGAGCGCGACGGGGTCGTGGCTGAACCAGAGTTGATTCAACACGCACGAGTATTGCAGCAATCCATACGAGCCGCCTTCGTATTGGCCGATAAGCGCGTCGGTGATGTTGAGCACGACGCGGTCACTGAGCAAAGGCAACGCATAGATTTCTGGCACGGCGACGGCCAAACGGTCGGGGTCGTTCTCAAAACGCAGTGTGTTGTCCACGCTGCCGAGCGCGAGGCTGTAAAGATGCCCGCTTGTGCCGATTTGATTTTGATTGAGCAATGGCGCGATGCTGATGATTTTCGTGATTTCGCGGCTGACGATTTTGGTCACAAACGATTTACGCCCGACGCCCTCGCCTTTTTTGCCGAATTCCAAATCGCCGTAAACCAGTTGGCCGATGATAGCCATGTCGGGATTGTAAAAATTCGTCGGGTCGTAACCGGTTTCCAATGCGCCGGCGACGCGAACGCCGAGTTGTTGTCCCAGCTTGAAAAATCTGGCGGCATGCAAATCGTCGGCGTGTTTGTCCCAGATGATGATGTGATTCGTCGGCAGACCCGCGCCGAGCAATCCGCGAACGACCGCTTCCACGACCGCCGGTCGCGTGCCGCTGATTTCACCGGCGGCGGAAAAAACTTTGATGCCAATTGTGTCATTGGTGGAAACGAGACTGAGCCACGCGGCGGCAAGCGATGATTTGCCGGTCAGATTGGTGATACCGCGATTGATCATCGTTTGCACGACGGTTTCGTCCGGCGCAAAATCAGATATAGCGCCGGGGTTTTCAACCACGATGACACGGGAAGCGGCGTTGGTTGCATTGAGCGAAAACAAACCGTCTGCGCGGGTGGACAGATTCGCCCAAGCCAGCGACAAAAATATAAATTGAATCAGCGCGTTTCTTGACACTTCAGGGCGTGGATGCTAACACCAACGCCGATGCTGGCCAAAAAAAATCGAATTCGCGGCGGTTTAGTCATTTTTTCCGCGCTATTCGCCTGCATTTTGATTGCCGGCTGCACGCCGCCCGGGCCGCGCGCTTTGTTGAAAGGCAAAAAATATCTGGACCGCGGCGATTATGCGGCAGCGGTCGCGGAATTGAAAACTGCCACTTCCCTTTTGGCCACGAACGCGCAGGCGTGGAATTATTACGGCGTCGCGCTGCAACACAACGGCCAGCCGTCCGACGCTGTTATCGCCTACCAACGTGCGTTGACACTCGACCGCGATTTGTTGGAAGCGCATTACAATCTCGGTTGTTTGTGGCTGGAACAAAACAAACTGGACGACGCGAAAAGCGAATTCACCGCTTACACGCTGCGCCGCAGCAACGCACCGGAAGGCTGGCTGAAATTGGGCGCGGCGCAATTGCAAGCTGGCGATGTTTTATCGGCGGAAAAAAGTTTCAGCACCGCGCTGCATTTCAGCACAAATAATCCCGAAGCCTTCAACGGTTTGGGACTGGCGCGCGTCAAACGCGGTCAGATACAAGATGCGGCACAATTTTTTGCAGCGGCAATCCGCGCCGACGCCGGTTACGCTCCGGCCATTTTGAATCTCGCGACCGTCAACCAGCAATACTTGCACGACAATAAAACCGCACTGGCGAATTATCGTGCTTATCTCGCTCTGATTCCGCGTCCGGCAAATTGGGATGCTGTCAACGCCATCGCCAATGGTTTGGAACAATCCATCAACAACGCGACGGACAATTCATCAACACCCGAACCGACGCCACCTGCCAATCCGCCGAAAACGCAAATAGCGACAAGCCGCGCCACGACCACCACAACGCGTCCGCGCAGCAACACCGATTCAACCACCCGACCGGCGCAAAATCAAACCGTGCAGGTTCAACCTCAGCCTCAAATCGTCCCGACACCGGATTTCACCGAAACTTCAGCCGAACCAAAAAGTTCAGTGGATAAAAATTCCGGCGCGCCGAATCACCTCAACCCATTGAACTGGTTCCGTTCCGGTTCCAAAAATGAAACGCAAACAGCAACTTCCAGTTCTGTCACGCCAACACCAGCGCCCAAGCCGGTAAAAATTTTCCCGCCCGCCCCGCCGGTGTTCCCGCGTTATTTGTATTCATCACCGGCCAAACCGGCTCCGGGCGACCGCGCCTCCGCCGAACGCGCCTTCACACGGGCACGGGAAGCGGAGATAGATTCGCGTTGGCCCAGCGCCATGGATTCCTATCATCAGGCCGCGACGCTCGACCCAAGCTGGTTCGAGGCGCAATACAATTACGGCGTGCTCGCGTATCGGCTGCAAAATTATCAATCCTCGCTCATGGCCTACGAAAAAGCGCTCGCCATCCAGCCGGATTCCATCAACGCGCGATTCAATTTCGCGCTCGCCCTCAAAGCTGCCGGTTACGTGACCGATGCCGTGAATGAATTGAAAAAAATTCTCACGGCCAATCCAGACGAAGCCCGCGCTCACCTTGCCCTCGGCAACATCTACGCGCAGCAATTGAACGATCCGGACCGCGCGCGGCAGGAATATCTGAAAGTGTTGAAACTCGACCCGCGAAATCCACAGGCGCCGGACATCCAATTCTGGCTCTCGGCCAATCCGCCGTGATGAAATGAATTCGCCGGCGTATTGACGGACAGTTGACAGCGCGTTTCAATTCTGCGGAAATACTTCATCACGTGATTGCCATGACGAACAAAGCCATTTCCACCGATTCACTCCTGCACGAAAACCGTATTTTCCCGCCATCGCCGGACGTTGTCAAACGCGCGCTGCTTAATGCGGAACCATTTGACGAACTGTATCAACGCTCGATCCGCGAGCCGGAAAAATTCTGGCTGGAACAGGCAAAAACTCTGGAGTGGTTCAAATTTCCAACCGTCGCGCGAAAATTTATTTGGGACACTGTCGCGAAAAAAATTGAGCACACATTTTTTGAAGACGGCCAGTTGAACATCACGGTCAACTGCCTTGACCGCCACCTCAAAACCAAAATTCGCGACAAAATTGCCATCATCTGGCAGGGCGACAACGAGGACGAAGTCAAAAAAATCACTTACGGCGAATTGCACGCGGACGTCTGCAAATTTGCCAACGTGCTGAAATCGCTCGGCGTCAAAAAGGGCGACCGCGTGGCGATTTACATGCCGATGATTCCCGAAGCCGCCGTCGCCATGCTCGCCTGCGCGCGCATCGGCGCGATTCATTCCGTTGTGTTCGGCGGCTTCAGCGCGGATTCGCTTTCCGACCGTATCAACGATTCGCAATGCAAAATTTTAATCACGGCAAATGTTTCCTTGCGCGGCGGAAAAGCAATTCCGCTAAAAGAAATCGCCGACACCGCGCTGCAAAAAACACCGAGTATTGAAAAAGTTGTCGTCGTGAAACGCAATGAGACGCCATGCAATTTTGTTTCTGGCCGCGACGTTTGGTTTCACGATTTGATGAAAAATGTTTCTGCCGATTGTCCGCCGGAAAAAATGAACGCGGAAGATTTTCTGTTCATCCTTTACACGAGCGGCTCGACCGGCAAACCAAAAGGCGTTGTTCACAGCACGGCGGGTTATTTGCTCTGGAACGCGCTCACGCACAAATACGTTTTCGACATCCACGACGACGATATTTATTTCTGCACCGCCGACATCGGTTGGGTCACCGGCCACAGCTACGTTGTTTATGGCCCGCTCTGCAACGGCGCGACGAGCCTGATGTTTGAAGGCATTCCGACATGGCCGGACGCCGGACGGTTTTGGCGCATCGTCGAAAAATTTGGCGTCACTTCATTTTACACCGCGCCGACGGCGATTCGTGCGCTGATTCGTTTGGGAAACGAATGGCCGGAGAAACACGATTTGAGTTCGTTGCGCGTTTTGGGCACGGTCGGCGAACCCATCAATCCCGAAGCGTGGATGTGGTATTACAACGTCATCGGCAAAGGCCGTTGTCCGGTTTGCGATACGTGGTGGCAAACGGAAACCGGCGGTCATTTGATCACTCCCTTGCCCGGCGTGAACACGCTCAAACCCGGCAGCGCGAATAAACCTTTCTTCGGCGTCGAGCCGGTTGTTTTGCGCGACGACGGCACGGAATGTTCGCCAAACGAAGGCGGGAAACTTTGCATCAAAAAACCATGGCCGGGCATCATGCGGACAACGTGGGGCGACCATGAACGATTTGTGAATACGTATTTTACCACGTTCAAAAATGTGTATTTCACCGGCGACGGCTGCCGCGTGGACGCGGACGGCGATTACTGGCTGCTCGGTCGCGTGGACGACGTGGTGAACGTCTCCGGCCATCGCATCGGCACGGCGGAAGTCGAAAGCGCGCTCGTGAGCCATCCGAAAGTCGCCGAAGCCGCCGTCGCGCCCATGCCACACGACATTAAGGGTCAGGCGCTTTATGCGTTTGTCACTTTGAAAGACGGTATTGCCGAAAGCGAGGAATTGAAAAAGGAACTGGCGAACCATGTCCGCAAAGAAATCGGCGCGATTGCCGTGCCGGATAAAATTCAATTCGCGCCCGGTCTGCCCAAAACGCGCTCTGGCAAAATTATGCGTCGCATCTTGCGCAAAATTGCCGAAAACCAAACCGACCAAATCGGCGACACGATGACGCTGGCTGATCCGGCAGTGGTTGAAGCCCTTGTCAAAGGGAAGCAATGAATTCAAATTCTTGCACGAAAAAACACTTCCGTTATACTTGGCGGCGATGAAATTTTATCTGGCGATTCTGACTTATCTGCTGATTGGGTTGATTCTTGGCGCGGGGATTTTGCTTTTGGTCGCCGGCAAACCGTGGCTGCTGATTATCGGTTTGATCGCCTACATCGTCACTTTCGCCCAAACCGGCTGCAAAACGCATTGATTTTCATTTTCCCGGCACGGGGAACTTCTGTTGCATCGCGGAGATAATTTGCGACGCGCTTGAACCGGCGCTATTCATCGTCCCCGCGAAAACGCCCGTCGCATAAGCCGTGGCCGGCGACGTGCCTTGCACGACATAAGCCTGACTGCCGAAATAAACAATGCTCGTGCCGGGCAACGCCATGTCCACGCCCGCCCAGAAATTCGCATACGACGCGATTTGTCCGGGATGGCTCAAGGCGGTCACGTCGTTCACTCCCGGAATTGCCGCCGGAAATGTCGGCGTGTTGACCGGCGTATTGCCCGCCGACGCAAAAAAGGTGATGCCGGCGGCAATTCCCTGCTGAATCACGGAATCCAAAATGGAACTGTCGTTGGCGCTGCCGAGGCTTAAATTCACGACGTTCGCGCCGCCGTTGACCACGGCTTGAATTCCCAGCGCCACGTCCCAACTGGTCGTCGCCGCGTTGCCGCCATAAACGTCCGCCGGAAGAATTTGCACGGAACTTTTCCCGTCCGAAGCCTGCGCAATCGCCTCCAACAGCGTGTAGGCCATCGCCGTTCCGTGCGTGATGTCGCCGCTGTCCGACGCGCCATCGGCGATGGAAATCTGTTTCAACAAAAACTGATTCAACTGGTCGCCGAGCGATTGCACCGACGTGTCCACCAGCCCGACGATGACTTTCCCGGAGTTTTGCGGCGGATTGAGTTGCAGCGACAACGGGCCGATTGGCGCGGAGGAAATCGTTTGCGGCGATGTCGGCGGGTCGAAGTAATAATTGTAATCCGCGTCCAACACGTCACTGTCGTTTTGCAATTGCGACAGCGCGCTGTCCGTCGCGTCGGCATCGGCGAATTGCAGGCGATAAATACCGTATTTGTCCAGACGCCCGGTGATTTTCGCGCCGAGCATTTTAGCCAATGCGTCCATATCCGTGCCCGGTTTGACGCGCAGCAACAATTCGTTGGGAACGTGTTTGGCGTATTTTCCCATCCGCACCAGCCGCGTCGCATTTTGCATTTTGGTCGTGAAAACATAAAGCAGCGCCGGAGCGTTAGTTTGCGGTACGAGCGCGAAATTCAAATCGCCGAGCAGCATCCGCAAGGCGTCGCCGGAAGGAAGATTTTTGAATTTGGACGACGCAACACGTTCCGTGCCCGGCTCCACGTAGATTTTCCAGCCGGCTTGCGACGCAATCTGTTCGAGCAGCGGCCAAAGAGGTTCACCGCGAACATCCGCGTCCACGCGATCCGCCGATTTGTGCCAAACGATTGAATTCGTTTGCGCCGCGTTTGCGGAAAGGCAAATCGCGAACAACAGGCAAACAATGATTGCGCGCACGGCGTTCATTACATTCATTGACGTTTTGAAAGCGGCGGCGGTTAATCCGTTCAGTTATTTTTCCGCTGTCACCGCTTTGACCCACGACTGATTATCAAGATACCAGCGAATCGTCTCGCGGATGCCTTGCTCGAATTTGTGCGCGGGCGTCCACCCAAGTTCGCGCTGAATCTTCGTCGCGTCAATCGCATAACGGCGGTCGTGGCCGGGACGGTCTTTGACAAAAGTAATCAGTTTGCGCGAATTGCCGCCAAATTGCGGCGCGAATTCATCAATTGTGTCACAAATCAATTCCACGATGCGAAGGTTTGCCCATTCGTTGTGGCCGCCGATATTGTAAGTTTCGCCAAGTTTTCCTTTTTGCAAAACTGTCCACAATGCTTCCGCGTGATCGCGCACGTAAAGCCAGTCGCGCACATTCATGCCGTCGCCATAAACCGGAACATTCTTCCGCGCGAGCACACTTTGAATCACGACCGGAATCAGCTTTTCGGGAAATTGAAACGGGCCATAGTTGTTCGAGCAATTCGTGATGACCGTCGGCAAGCCGTAAGTGTGATGATATGCGCGCACGAGAAAATCCGACGATGCCTTGCTCGCGGAATACGGCGAGTTCGGGGCGTAAGGCGTCGTCTCGGTGAAAAATCCCGTCGCGCCGAGCGAGCCATAAACTTCATCCGTCGAAACATGATGAAACTTTGGACTTTGGACTTTGGACTTTGGACTCAACCAACATTCGCGACAGGCTTCGAGCAAATTGAATGTGCCGTTGATGTTTGTTGTAATGAAATCGCCGGGGCCGGTGATGGAACGGTCCACATGCGATTCCGCCGCAAGGTGCATGACGTGGGAAATTTTGTGTTGCTCGACAACCTTCAACGTCGCCGCTTTATCGCGTAAATCCACTTTTTCAAAAACGTATTTTGGATGGCGCGAAACGGTTTCCAGATTCTCCAGCCGCCCCGCGTAAGTCAGGCAATCCAGATTGACCAGTTTGGCAATCCGCGTGTCGTCAATGACGTGATGAATCAAATTCGACCCGATAAATCCCGCACCGCCGGTGATGAGAAGGTTCATTTTAGAGATTACAAATTAAGGTTTTTCCGGTTTCCAATTTCTGAGTGAGTCTTCCAAAGCTTCTTCGACCGGACGAATTTTCACACCCGCCGACAAAAGTTTTGAAACGTCCATCACACAATTTGAACGGGGCGTTTTGGCGGCAATTTTGTAAAATTCCTCGTCGCTCGCCCAATACTCAAATTTGTGCGGCGACTTCAGGAATTTTTCAATCAATTCCACAACATGTCGTGTGGTGATGAAGCCGGGATTCGTCACGTTGTAAATGCCGAATGGCACGCGCTTTTCCCACAAATCCAAACAAGCGCGGACAAAATCTGTGCGATGCGAAATGGAATTTACATTGTCATAAACTTTCGCGTAGCGCTGCACCTTGCTCAAATAATTGCGCGAATTATCGAATTCATCGAACGGAATCCTTAACCGCCAGATGTAACTTTGGCCGATTCCAGCAATCGCTTCCTCGCCGAGCGCCTTGCTGCCGCTGTAAAAACTGCACGGCAAATCGCGGAAGGAAAAATTCGGCGCGTCCGTTTCTGTGTAACCGAGAATTTTCTCCGGTGATTTTTCAGCGAGCGCGCGCAACTCCGGTTTGGTCATGTCTTTTTCGGCGCGAACTTTCCCGTTTTCAACTACTTTTGCGCCGGAAAAAATGCAACCGCTCGAAATGTGTCCCCATGGAATTCCAAAAGCAGCGCAGGCATGGGCGATGGTTTGCGGCAAGAGCGCGTTGCCGAGAAGTGTGCCAGCTTTATCCAATTCACACGCATCCACGTTCGGCTTGCCGGTGTAACCAGCGGCGTTGATGACAAATTTCGGCTTCTTCACGCGCAAAAATTCCAACAACAAATCGAAGCGTGTGTAATCCACTTGTTTTCGTGAAAGCGGAATGAAATCCATTTTGCGTTGTCGCAATTCTGCTGCGAACGCTTCGCCGATGTAACCGGATGCGCCGAGAAGTAAAATCATAAATGGGTTTTCAAACGTTTAGCTTCCGCGACGACTTCTGTTTCGAGATACGCACGATATTCACAGTTGGGCATTTTCGCGATCTGTTCTTCCAGTTGCGCGAGCGATAAAAGGCCGCTGCGGAACGCGGCTTCTTCAGGACAACCGATCTTGATACCGGCGCGTTTTTCAATCGTCTGCACATACGCGCTGGCCTCGTGCAAACTACTGCTCGTGCCGGCGTCCAGCCACGCAAATCCGCGCGGCAAGCGATGCACGCGCAACGCGCCGCGCCGCAAATACTCGACGTTCACCGCCGTGATTTCCAATTCGCCGCGCGCGGACGGTTTCAGATTTTTTGTGATTTCCACGACATGATTGTCAAAAATGTAAAGTCCTGGGACAGCGTAATTGCTTTTCGGTTGCTTCGGTTTTTCCTCGATGGAAACCGCCTTGCCGCTCGCGTCAAATTCCACGACACCGTAACGTTCGGGGTCGTGAACGTGATAGCCAAAAATCGTCGCGCCGGATTTGAATTCCGCGAACGCGCGCGTAAAAACGTCGCCGCCGTAAAAAATGTTGTCGCCCAGAATCAACGTCACCGCGTCGTTGCCGATGAAACTTTCCGCGATGAGAAACGCCTGGGCGATGCCTTCCGGCTTGGCCTGCTCACGATAATCGAATTTCACGCCGAAACGCGAGCCGTCGCCGAGCAGTTGTCGGAAGCGCGGCAAATCGTGCGGCGTGGAAATCAGGCACAGTTCGCGGATGCCGCCTTCGATGAGCGTCGTCAGTGGATAATACACCATCGGTTTGTCATAAACCGGCTGGAGTTGTTTGCTCGCCACCAGCGTCAGCGGATACAACCGCGACCCCGCGCCACCAGCGAGAATGATGCCTTTCATTTCGGAATAGTGTAGAAATTATTCAGACAAATGGAAAGGCGAAGTTTAGCTATGCTAATCTAAATTCCGTATAGAAGACGAAGCGAAGCGAACAACATTGTCAAAAACGGAAAAGCCACCGCCGAACAAATGTTCCCAATCAGAGAGGCAAATAAACTTCGGGAAATCGTCGGCGTTGGCAACAACGTTTTTGGGGAAGGTAGAAAACGGCAAATCAAATAAATCAAGCCGCCCTCAATCAACACGATGGCTCCTTCACCGATTGCCACGGCCAACACCGGATGCAAACCGTAGAGCAGCCAGAGCAATCCAAGAAACAACGGATATGTCAACGCGTGCATCGCCATGAGCCAAAGAATGAACAAACGCGGCTTTCGCGAGCGGCGAAGCAGCAACAGAATGCAAACCGCCTCAATCAAAATAGCCAGAACGATGGGAATAAAAACTTCAACTGCGAATGGATTTCTCTCATCGCCGACTGCAATCGGGTCGGCCTTCGCGGAAATGGCCGAAAGCAACAAGGCAACCGCACATCTGTAACCGCAGAAACAGCGATGGATTCCGTTCATGTTTTTTTTGGAAACTAAAATTCCCCATTGAAAATGCAAAGCGAAAAAAGCTCGCCAATTTTCCGAAAAAGGCGCAAAGATAAAAACACAGCGCGGAAGAAATCATGAAAATCCGTCCGTCAAATTTATTTTGGCTGGCAGTATTGCTTCTGGTTGTCGGCGGTTTTATTTACGCGGCCATTCCATCGCGTCCTGATTATCGGGCAAAAGCCGCCGTCGCCGCCACGCGAGAGCTGTTGCGCCGTCAAGGATTCAAGACCGACCTCGCCGATTTTGATTTTTCCACTCCGCCCGAAATGCGTGCCCGCGAAACGATTTTGAAATCAACCGTTTCCACCAATCGTTTTGCCGAACCTTTCCACGACCATCCTAATCTCATGGAAATTGTCGTCACGAATTCTGCTGTTGTCGTTTGGAAGGAAGGCGCGTTGAAACGGTCAAATCCATCGTGGCCGGACAACGGTGAAATGACTTGGAACGAATTTCGCGAAGTTATTAATACAAATCAGCCGGAAATGGACGCCGCATGCGCCGCCATTTTGTCCGGGCCAATCGCTTTCAATTTGAAAGCAAAGGCCGGCAACGCAATGTTGTTGCCACATCTGGCGTTGTTGAAAAATCTGACTCAAGCGTTTGGCGACCGGATGATTCTGGCGCTTCACGACGGCGATAAAAATTCGGTGTTCACTAATTTACTGGCGGCGACGCGATTGGTCACGGCGTGGAATCCCGAACCGGCGGAAATTTCCCATCTCGTCCGTTTCGGCGACGCCAAAATCGTTTTTGACGAAACGTGGCAGGCGCTTCAAACCAACAATTGGCCGGACGACAAGTTGGCGCAATTGCAAACCGAATGGGAATCGGTGAATTTTTTCACAAATCTGTCAGAAACCGCCGCGTTCAGGCGTGCCAGTTACGTAGCCGCGTGCGAACAAGAAAGGCGTGAAATCTCAGATTCCCGTCCGCCGTTCAATGAATTTTTCAACGAAGCGCTGCACTATCCACTCGTCGTTTGGAGCGATCTTCGTTATCGCTGGAGTCGTGAGGATTATCCACGACGCGGCGCTTACAACGACGAAACCAATTTGTTGATTTTTTATCGCGACCGCGAGATTGAACTTCGCAATGCCGCGCGAGCGCAGACGTGGGCACAAATGCGCGGAATGCCCAGCGCGACCAACAGAATTTTCTTTCAATCTAAAAACCATTCGCGGATTCAATCCATGATGAACCTGCACGAATTAAGTCTGGGATTTCAAAGACAAGGCGGCAGTTTGCTGAGCCGCGCCGCCGAAACGGAAGCTGCACGCAGAATTCTTATCACCGCCATCGCGCTCGAACGCTATCGCGGCAAATTTGGTTCGTATCCCGAAACTTTGGCGAAACTTGCGCCGGAATTTCTGAAAGTTATTCCGCCGGATTTCATGGACGGTCAGCCGTTGCGTTATCGTTTGGTGGACGGCCATTTCATTCTTTATTCCGTTGGCCTCAATTGCGTAGATGATGGAGGAAAATTTCCAACTCGGCCAAAAAATGTTGAAGAATGGCAAATCGAGATGGGAGGCGCGAAGATGATTGGCTCGGACATTTTGTGGCCGCTACCGGTCTCGGCAGGAGACGTTGCGGCGTTACGGCGAAAAGAACGGCGCGAACAAGCATTGCAAAATATGAACCGCCAACAACGTGAATCGGAAGAAGAATGGGAACAATCACCATTGCGGCAGTCCAGAGTCGAAAAAATTCTGGCGACGGATTGGACTCCCGACACCAACATGGAAACCTTTGAAAGCAAGCGTGTGATTGAACTCCTCGGTAATGAAAAAATTTCCGGCACAAATGAGTCTTTGCTCGCCGAATTGTTGACACCGCGTCAAGTTATTACCGGCAACGAACCCGAAGACTTAACTTTTGAAGTGCCGATTAAATATGATGCCATCACTAATTTGGGCGCTTTGGTGTTGCTTGCAGATGCCGACATTGAAGAACCGATGTCCGACAGTGGAGCCAAAATGCAGGATTGCATTCGCGCAACCAATAATGATTGCCTCTTGGTCTGGCACACGATTTTTGACCCGCCGGGCAAACACGCCATTCAGGTTGGATTAAGTTTGTCATCTGAAAGCGGCGGCGAATATTTTCTCAAAGGTCCCGCCGTTGTCGTCACCACCAGCAATCTTTGTCAATTCAGCCTCACCTCGGCGCATTTCGATTACGAACTCGGCGCGGATTTCCAAGCGCGCCTGCCTGAATCAAATGGCGCTTACGTCGCTGAAATGCAAACCACAAACGGCGCTTTGCTCAAAACCATCACCAGCAACACGACCAACGGTGTCATCAAATTACATTGGGATTTGATTGACGAACATGGCCAGCGTTTCACCAATGAATTTTTTAATTCCGTTTTTCACCTCACGCTGCCGGATTCAAGACGTTCGCAAACATTAAAAGGGCCTTGAGATTTTGAAATGGTGGACGAATGCGGTGCTTTTGTAGTTTACTGCTGAAAATCAATTCACAAAATTCCGTTGTTTGAGCCAAAACAAACAATCCGCCGCCCACGGATGCGGATGCGCGAACGGCGGTTTGTCGTCCAATCCCAAACCGTGCCGGCCCTTTTCATAAACATGGAAAGCGAACGGCACATGATTTTTCCGCAAAGCTTCGGCGAACATCATGGAATTTTCCATCGGCACGGTTTTATCCTCGAATGTCGTCCACAGAAAACAAGGCGGTGTATTTGCGGTCACTTGCAATTCGTTGGAAAGCCGTTTTACCAGTTCTGGCGATGGATTTTTGCCGAGTAGATTTTCCTTTGAACCTTGATGCGTCAATTCGCCCATCGTGATGACCGGATAACATAAAATTCCCAAATCCGGTCGCGAACTTTCTCTTTCAATCGGGTCGCTGGCATTCGGATTGCCAGAATCAAAATGTGTCAGCAATGTCGCCGCCAGATGTCCGCCCGCCGACGAACCCATAACACCGATGCGATGCGGGTCAATTTTGTAATCCGTCGCATGCGTGCGCACCCAGCGCATCGCGCGCGTCACATCCTGAAATTCGGCAGGATAATGATAGCCGTTTGAGCCGAGCCGGTATTTCAAAACAAAAGCGGTGACACCGTGTTGATTCAACCAAAGCGCGTAATCGTTGCCTTCGTGCGGCGCGAGCCATGTGTAACCGCCGCCGGGACAAATCACCATTGCCGCGCCGGTCGCATTTGTGTCGCACAAATACGGCGTGACGGTCGGAATATCATTAGTGGAATTGCCGAGTGCACCGGGCGCGCCGTTGGGCCAGAGTGGAATTGGATTTTGCATTTGTGCGCGAGATGAAATGATCGTCAACAGCAGGATTGTGGTGGATATAAATGTTTTCATTTGTTTCAGAACCATTTTTTCTTTTTGAAATACCAATAGGTGAGTAACGTGGAAATGATGGTAATGCTTCCGGCGACAACATAACCGTGCTTCCAACTCAATTCCGGCATGTCGTGGAAATTCATGCCATACCACGTGCCAATCATCATCAACGGCGTGGTGATGACCGTGATGAGCGTGAGCAATTTGACGACTTCGCCGGTCTGGTTCGATGACATATTGAGATAAACCTGCAAAATTCCCGTCAGCGAATCGGTATAGCCCTGCGCCAGTTCGCTGATGCGGCGCAAGGAATCGTAAACGTCGCGGAAATACGGCACGATTTGCGGGCGGATGAGCTTGAATTCGCCCGACGCGAACCGCGCCAACACTTCATTTTGCGGCGCGATGATTTGCCGCAGGTTCAGCACTTTCTTTTTCAATTGCAGAATATGATTGAGCGTTTGCTTGCCCGAATGTTGCAGGACATTTTGCTCCACGTCGGCGATTTCCAGCGACAATTCATCCAGCGCCGGCTTGTAACCGTCCACCAGCGAGTCGAGCAGCGAATGCGCGACGCGGTCGGGCGCGCGCGCAATCTGCATCGCGCCCTTCATGCACCGCTCTTCAATCAACGAAACGGCGCGCAACGGTTTTTGGTGGTAGGTGACCAGAAAATTTTTGCCGAGAAAAAAATCCAGTTCGCTCGTGGCGAATTTTCCGTCCTGCCGACTGTAATCCACCGCGTGAATCACGATGAACAGATAAGGCGCGAACAAATCGCCTTCCTTTGGCGTGTATTCCTCGACTTTCGGCGAGGAATTGCCGGCGGCGCAATCCTCGATGGACAGCGGGTGGAAATGAAACACGCCCGCCAGAATGGATTGCACTTCATCCGGCGTCGGATTCTCGAAGTCCACCCACAAAAAAAGATTCGTGTCCGCCAGCAGCGTCGGCATCAGGAACAAATCAATGTTCTCGGTGTGCAAACGTCCCTGCGTCGTGAAAGCAAATGAACGAATCATAATTCAAATCGGCGCGGCGAACTTCAGCGGATTTTTATTGAGCGACAACTTTTTCGCAAGTTTCAATTCGCATTCATTGACTGCGTTCGCATCCGGTCTAAAATGTTCTGATGTTCGACCTCGTCGCGTCCTACGAACCCGCCGGTGATCAGCCGCAAGCCATTGCGAAGCTGACCGACGGAATTATTTCCGGCGCGAAAAATCAAGTGCTGCTCGGCGTCACCGGTTCGGGAAAAACGTTCACCGTCGCCAACGTCATCAAAAACGTCAACAAACCGACGCTCGTCATCTCGCACAATAAAACGCTCGCCGCGCAACTTTACGCCGAGTTCAAAAGTTTTTTCCCGCGCAACGCCGTCGAGTATTTTGTCAGCTACTTCGATTATTATCAGCCGGAAGCCTACATTCCGCGCACCGACACGTTCATCGAAAAAGATTCGTCGCGGAACGAAGAAATCGAGCGGCTGCGCCTGTCCGCGATGAGTTCGCTTTTTTCGCGGCGCGACGTGATTGTCGTCGCCAGTGTGTCGTGCATTTACGGCATCGGCAGCAAGGAAGATTACGAGGAAATGATTGTGCCGTTGCGCGTCGGCAGCACGATTTCGCGCGAACAATTTTTATCGCGCCTCGTTTCGCTGCAATACGACCGCAACGACATCGCGTTCGAGCGCGGCCATTTTCGCGTGCGCGGCGACACCGTGGAAGTTCGCCCCGCCGGACGCGAAGACGGATTGCGCGTCGAATTTTTCGGCGACGAAATCGAACGCCTCACGCGTTTTGAACCGTTGACCGGCGAAAAAATTGAAACGCTCGAAGCCGTCGTCGTTTTTCCCGCGAAACAATTTGTCACGACCAATGACAAAATGCGCCGCGCCATTCTCACCATCCGCGAAGAACTCGGCAATCGCATCGCGGAATTTGAGCGCGACGGCAAATTGCTCGAAGCCCAGCGCATCAAGCAGCGCACGGAATTTGATTTGGAGATGATGGAAGAAATGGGCATTTGCTCCGGCATCGAAAATTATTCGCGGCATATTTCCGGTCGTCCGCCCGGCTCGCGCCCGAACACGCTGTTCGATTTTTTCCCCGACGATTATCTGCTCGTGATTGACGAATCGCACGTCACCGTCCCGCAAATCGGCGGGATGTATGAAGGCGACAAATCGCGCAAAACCGTTCTCGTTGACCACGGATTTCGGCTGCCGAGCGCGCTGGACAATCGCCCGCTGAATTTTTTGGAATTTCAAGCGTCGCAAAATCAGACGATTTACGTCAGCGCCACTCCGGCGAAACGGGAAATCGAATGGTCGCAAAAAAATGTAGTTGAACTCGTCGTTCGTCCGACCGGACTCGTTGACCCGAAAATCACGATTAAACCGCTCAAAGGACAAATTGACGATTTGCTCGAAGAAACCCGCAAACGCAGCGATAAAAAAGAACGCACGCTCGTCACCACCTTGACCAAACGCACGGCAGAAGAACTCACCGATTATCTGCGCGATATCGGCGTGAACGTCCGTTATCTGCACAGCGAAATTGACGCCATCGAACGCGTGGAAATTTTGCGCGCGCTCCGCAAAGGCGAATTCGACGTGCTCGTCGGCATCAATCTGCTGCGCGAAGGACTTGATTTGCCGGAAGTCTCGCTCGTCGCCATTTTGGACGCGGACAAGGAAGGTTTTCTCCGCAGCGAAACCAGTTTGATCCAGACCGCCGGACGCGCCGCGCGCCATCTGCACGGCGAAGTGATTCTCTACGCCGACGTGATGACTGACAGCATCAAAAAATTTCTCGCCGTCACCGAATACCGCCGCCAGAAACAAATCGCCTACAACCGCGAACACAACATCACGCCGCGCAGCGTGAGCCGCGCCGTGGAAGAAAGTTTGGCCACCTACGAATCCAACCGCGAAGAAGCCGCCGGCGTTTTGCGTGACGCCAAAATGGACGTGGACCTGACCGAAACCATTTCCGAACTGGAAACCGAAATGCTGAAAGCCGCCGAAGATTTGCAATTTGAAAAAGCCGCCCTCCTCCGCGACCAAATCAAGGAATTGAAACGCATGGTCAGCGGCGAAAAAGTGGAAGCGAAGCCGATGAGCTATCGAAAATCAAAACGGGCGAGAAAATGAACGCCACCAACAAAAGAACGCGCTTACTACAAACAAAAATCCTGTGACAAGTAATGCCTTGCCAAGAAACCAATTTGGGCCACTCGGCATTGTGGGCATAACGGCCAGACTAACGATTCGCACTGTTGAGTATTGGGAAGACTGTAAATCGGTTTTTAATGCTTCAATTTTCGTTCCCACTAATTTATGTAGCTCAACCAATTTGCGCTTCTCGTCTAAATTAGTTTGAAGAGTTAAAATTTGAATTTCCTCATTTGTATATTCTTTTTGCAAGGTTTGAAGTCCAGCCGCAGTTTGGAGTTTTTCCAATGCAACGCCATAGTCAGCATAACTCTTGGCAATTGCATTGGCTAATTGCATCGCCTTATCAGGATTTTCATCTGTTACTTGTATAATCCAAACAGTTCCAATTTTTCTTTCGGGTGTTTCGGGTGTTATCGCAACTCGGCTAGATAACATTCGAGCAGTTTGACTTGCGTCCAATTTTAGCGTAGCAATCACATTGGTGAGCACCTTCGTCCGAATCTCGGTATCAGCATTGACAATAAAAAATGGATCGTAGTAGGGATCACCGATAATACCTGGGCGACTTTTTTCATCAGGAGAAACATAGCCGAGAGCAACTTTGGCAGCCGCGCGATATTGTGCGGAACTTAACAGAATCCAAAGCCCAGCACCACACAGCACGAGTCCGGCGAAAAATAGCATCATCCCAAGAATTTTTGCCGAGTGGACTTTCATTAGTCAGATTGTTTAATTGACCAACAAAACATTGTTCTCGTTCAGCAAAAATTTCCAGCGCCGTCGGCGCGACATCTTTGTAGAACCAAATCCAAACCGAATCAAGGTCTTTGCTTTTGGATTTCTGTGCTAAACTTGCGGCATGACGACGGAACAAATTGTCGGGTTGAGTCTCGTGTTGCTGGTGATGCTGGCGGGATTGATTGGAAGCATCGTGCCGGGGTTACCGGGGACGCCGCTGATTTTGGTCGCGGCCATCGGGCATCGGCTTTATTTCGGCGCGGCGGGCGTCAGTAATTTGGTTTTGATTGTTCTCATCGCGCTGACCATCGCTTCGCTGGTGTTTGATTTTTTGGCGAGCGTGTTGGGCGCAAAAAAATTTGGTTCGACGTGGCGCGGCGCGGTGGGCGCGGTGATTGGTGGCATCGTCGGAATTTTCTTTGCGTTGCCGGGAATCATTCTCGGCCCGTTTCTCGGCGCGATGTTGTTTGAAATGTTGGGCGACCGCGAATTCAAGGCAGCGGCGCGCGCGGGTTTGGGCGCGACACTGGGTTTGATTTTGGGCGTCGTCGGCAAATTTGCCATCGGCGTGGCGATGATGGTTTTGTTCGCGACAAATGTGATTCTGCGTTCTGGAAATTGAATTTACGGTCAAATAATCGAATCCGTTCATTCGTCCATTCCCAAAAATCTGCCGCGTGGACCGACGCTGAAATCAAATGGCTTGCCGTTCTTTCGCCCTTGAATTTCGTAAGGAAAAACACCGTTTTTCTGAACGAATGACCTGTCAATCTCAAGAACCTTGTCGTCGCCGATTTGATTTCTGATTGTTTTTTGCACCGGACGCGGTATTTCTTCGAGCGTCACTTGCACGCTGGACAACTTGCCGTTTTCAGCGACGGTAAAACTTTTTTCCGAATTATCTTTCGTCGTGATTTCGACGTCATAATTGATTCCATCGTCGTCAAAATTTTTGCCAATGTTTTCAACCTTGCCGCCGTTCAATTGCGACGCGATGGTTTTTTGCACGACGTCCGGCGTTTCAGTCAACGAAACTTCCTCGCTCAAAAGCGTTCCATCGTCGGCAATGGTAAAATCTTTTTCACGACCATCTTTTGCCGCCAATTCGATGTCGTAAGCGATTTCTGAATCGTCCAAATTCTTGTCAATGCTTTCCAATTCGCCCTGCTTTATCAGCGTTTGGATGGCTTTTTGAACCGGCGCCGGGGTTTCGGCGAACGGAATTTCGACGCTCAACAACGTTCCATCATCGGCCACGCTGAAATCCCGCTCCTCATCGTTCGTTCCGGTCAACTCCACGTCATAAACAATTTCTTCGCCGTTCGTTTCTGCGTCAATTTCACCCAATTGTCCGCCGTTGATTTGTGCTTGAACGGTTTTTTGAACCGCAGCGGGCGTTTCAGAAAGTTTGACCGTTTGAGATTGGTCGTCGGCAAAAACGGTGACTGCCACTCCACAAAAAATTGAAAACAGGATGAATTGTCTGAATTGCATAAAATTCCGGTCATTTATGCGTGTTTGATGATGATCACTTTCCTGTGATGGCGATGGTGGCGATGATGCCAATGTCGGTGATGACGATGATGTTTTTTGTGCGCCTTGACGACAACGATTTTCGGCGCATCAGCCGCTTCCGCTATCGGCGAAAAACAATTGAAGACGAACGCCAGCAATATAAGTGTGAACAATTTTTTCATGGATTTGATTTAGTGTTGATGGATTATTTTCGTGTTTTAATGATTTTGCAACGTCAGTTTTGGCAAAAGTCGTTCTGACAATTCATCCGCGCCATTTTGCAACGCCGTTTTCGCCGCGATGTGCTCGGCGAGGTCAACGGCCACGCTCGTCTGCCGGTCAACCGCCAGAATTTTCCCGCTCGCCGCGTCGCGCGCCTTGATTTCAATCCGTGCGCGACAGCTTTTCAAATTGCCTTTTTGCAATCCAAATTCGCTGAACGCCTCGCCGGTGACTTCCACGTCTGGTTTGTTCGTCGAAAGTTCGTCCACGACCGTGAATCCGCATTGCTGTAAAATCAGCGACAGTTCCGTCTGCGCCGCCGGGTCAATCACCGGCTGGCCAAAATGTTGTTCGGAAATTTTCACGGAAACTGCCGGAAGTTTTTTGCCGCTCAATTCCTTTTTGATTTTCGTAATCCGGTCGTCGCGCGATTCCATTTTCGCCGCGAGCGTTTCGCCTTTACCGGAAATCACGGCGGCAATTTTCTTTGCCAGCGCCGAAGATAAATCGGTCATCGAACCCGCCGTCGGGCCGCTCACCATTTCACCGTAAACACGGCTGGTCTCCGTGCCGATGACTTTGGCGACGACAATGCGCTGGTCGTTCGCGTCGAACACGCGCCCCGTCACGAGCACTTTCGCGCCGGTCAGGCTGCCGACCTTCGCCGCGCTGTCCGGCGTCACCGTGCCGGACAAACCAAGCTCCTGTTCGCCGAGCGCCTTTTCCAATTCCGCGCGCTCGACCGTGACAATGTTCGGCTCGGCGGACAAATTCGCACTGACGAGCGTGGCAATCTGTTTGCCCAAATCACGCGCCTCGCCCTGCGATTCAAAATCAAAAACCGCGACCGTCAAAACGTTCGTGTCATCGGCGCGCGCGATTGGAATGGCTGCGAACAAAATCAGCGTGAATGTCGAAATCAATTTGGAAATCGTTTTCATAATTTTGGAATTTTGATTTGGCTGTGAAAATTTCCTTTATTGCGCCAGTAGCGGCAAAAGTCGTTCCGCCATTTCGTCCGTCGCATTTTCCAGCGCTTTTCGCGCTGCCATTTGCTCGCCGATGTCGGCGGCGACATTTTCCTGCCGGTCAAACGAAATAATTTTTCCGGTCGTCCGCTCCTGCGCCTTGATTTCCAGCGTCGCGTGCGACAAAAAGAAACTGCCATTTTTCGCCGTCGTCGCCGCAATCGCTTCGCCGGAAATAATCACGTCCGGTTTCGCGTCCGATTTTTCGTCCACGACGGTGAAGCCGGCTTTTTGCAGCAACACGCCCAATTCCGTTTCCGTTGTTTGAAACGTTCCCGCGCCGCCGGGAAGTTGCTCGTCAATTTTAATCAAGACCGCCGGACGCTGCTTGCCTTTTATTTTTGCAATGATTTGCGAAACGTGTTCTTCACGCTCGGTCGTCGCGCTCGCCAAAAAATTTGTGGATTGGTCGGCGATGGTCTGCGCGATTTTTTTGGCCAGTTCCGAAGTCATCGCCTCCAAATTCGTTCGCGACCCATTTTCCGTTTCGGAAAACATCCGGCCATTTTCTGTGCCGATGATGTCGGCCAAAATGGTGATGTTATTTTTGCTGTCCTTCAAAACGCGCCCGCCCACCAGAACTTTTGCACCGGTCAACTGGCCGATTTTCGCCGCCGAATCCGGCGTGACGATTCCCGACGCGCCCAACGCTTCCTCATCCAAAACTTTTTGCAATTGTCCACGATCCACGAAATTGAAACGCGGGTCGGCGGACAAATCCGCCGTCAGCAGCGAAGTCGCGTCCTTGCCCAGCATGATGAAATGGCATTCAAGTTTCAGGATGCCCACAGTGATTGGCTTTTGCGTCTGTGCGAAAATAACCGTCGTCGCAATGAGCAAAAATAAAGTTGAAGCAAATGTTTGTTTCATAATTATTGTGCAAGCAGCGGAAGAACCCTTTCTGCTAGCGCATCCACCGCGTTCACTTGAGCCGACCTATCGGCACTTGCTCTAGTCGTGCTAGTGGAGGTGCTTTCCTGACGATCAAAGGCGATTATATCACCTGTTCGACGTTCCTGTAATTTCAATTCGATAACAACCCGGGCTGAAAATAATTCACCGCGGCGAGGACCCATGCCCGCGTCGTCAACGCCGGTGATTTCAATGTCAGGTTTTTGATCGGAATTGGCGTCCACAACGGTAAATCCCGCTTTCAACAATATGATTCCAAATTCGCCTTCGGCCGAGGCGCTATGCCCGTTCCGATTCGGCCAGACAATATTAACAGATACTGCGGGGCGCTTCTTGCCTTTGATGCCTTGAATAATTCGTTGCAATCGTTCTTCGTGCGATTCTTCCGCCACCGCAACAAGATTTGTGGTTTGGGCAGAAATAGTCTGTGCGATTTTTTGGCTTAAATTGGATGTCAATTCCGATAGATTGGCGGGGTCTCCCTCGACTTTTGAGGCAAATAATCTTCCGGTCTCCGTTCCGATGATATTGGCGATGATAATCAGATGATTCGCTTCTACTTTAATGACTTGTCCGGCCACCAGCACCTTTGCACCGGTAATTTGGCCAATTTTCGCCGCTGCATCCGAACTCACCATGCCGGAAACTCCAAATGCCTGTTCACTTAATGCCTTATTCAATTCTGCCCGTTCGAGCATTACGAGATTGGTGGCAGCAGTCAGGTCAGCCGTAACAAGAGCGGTAACACTCTCGCCATAATTTTTAGCGTCTGCATTGCCGGTGAAATCATAGCCCGCCACAGTCAGGGGAGATATTGGCGCGGCATCAATCAGTTCAGTCAGCAACATTCCGGCCAGAATAACGTGGAGGTGTATTTTCATAATCTCATTTTTATGTTTTCTTTGTTCGACAAATTGCTTTTACAAATCCTTTGATTTTTTATGGCGAAAAATTTGGCAACGCCGGCGGCTGTGGATTCAATGCTTGCTTGCAAAAATAAATCAAATTTAATTGCGATTGCGGATTTTCCGCCAAATCGGAAACCAAATCCGGCTGGACGACGACAATGGCAATTTGCTTTTCCGGCACGGAATAAAACGACGGTTTAAGCTTGTCAGATTTTCCTAGCGGCTGAATCCAAACAACCGCCGTATTTTTTTTCGCCAACATTTTAATTTGCTCCGGCAAATCATCCGGCACTTGCGATTTTGATTGAAACGCGCCGACAATCGCCAGTCTGCCGGAAAAATTGGTCACACCGACTTCTCCCAAATCATCAAAATCAATTCGTAAATTTTTCAGCAATGGTTTGAGTTCATTTTGCGGGTCCAAAATGCCGATGGCTTTGTCGCCGGCCAATGACTGCAACTCCAAAAGCAAATTGGTCGGATAAACCCAAACTTCCGTCACGCCAAGAACATTTGAATTTTCCAGCCATTGCACGAGAAACTTCGTCTCCGCTTTCACGGCGGGAAAATCCAGTCGTGTGGATTCGAGAATCGTTTGTTGTGGCAACACTTCCAGTTTTTTCCAGTCAAATTCACCGGACAAAGCCGCCGTCGCCGAACTGGTTTGAAAAACTCTCACGCGAATTTCTCCGTTAAAAATTTTGTCGCCGGAATTTTGAAAAACGAGTGGAATTTTTTTGTTTTCACCAAAAAAAACACTTTGCACTTTTCCCGCGTCAACCATTTTCAGTTGCCCGCCAAAAACAACCGGCGCAACCAAACGCAGCAAAATCAAAATCACGAAAAACTTTTTCATTGTATCGCGGGCGACGGCGCGGCCATTCGCAATCTGTCAGTCGGATTTTCGGCATGTTGCCAATAAAATTCCAACGCCGCTTTGAATGATTGTCCGTTTCTATTGGCGATTGACGGAGTGAATGGAAGCATCCCCGGCATTCTGCGTGTCATAAGTTCCATTTGGGTCCGTTGCTTTAGGAACGATTCAAGTTCTTCCAGGTCAAGTTGTCCATTGTGATTTTTATCGGGAAACATGGAGACAATCATGCCCGGCGAATGGGCATACGGAATGGACTGCTGCAATCGGTTAAATTCGGAATGGTCGAGAACACCGTCACCATTTGCGTCAAACTGTTTCAGAAGTTTCACCGCCAGCAAATGTTGGGCGGTTTGTATTCCGATTTCCTCGTTTGCGTCCAAAATCTTATTTGTGTTCGCGTCAAAATAGGACAGTTCTTCCGCATCGAGAAAGCCATTCTGATTTGCGTCAATCAAATCCAATTCGGATTCAATGAAATTGGAATTCGTCAAGGCCTGTTCTTTTTCTTCCGGGTCAATGATTCCGTCGTGATTCAAATCGTATTTGGCGAGGAAGTCCGTCGTTTGTTGCGTTTGCTTGGAAAGCAGAGATTGTTTCCGGGCAGTCAAGTCTGCATCAAATTCAGAAACGGGAAGCAGCCAAATTCCCATCTTGTAACCGATGCCATCGTTCTCGATTCCGGGTGGAAGTTTCGTGGGAATCTCTTTGCCAAAGAGAAGACAGTTGCTGCTAAAAAGCATCCACGCCGTCGGCAATATCTGGAACGACTGATAAAAATCGGGTTTCATTCCGGTCGTCGGCGGATAACCGTCTGGATTTTCAAATTTCAAAAATAATTTTTGCGGCGTCCGTAAGTTTTGAGAAAGGCAAAATAATTCAGCATGGTATCCGTTTTTTGCGACGGCTTGAGTTTTGACGAGCAAATGTTGGTCGTTCGCAATTTCCTTCACTTCGGAATGGTCGGCCAAAAGATATAAGTCCGGCGCTCGAAGGGCAGCGGCAAGGCCGGACAAATTCAATCCGTGTGGAATGTTCCATTTATCAACCGAAGTGTTTTCTGCCCTTAAATCCGAAAAATTTCCAGAAGTGCGAAATAAAACTCCATCAGTGAACATTTCCGCGGGCAGCGACGTCGGCAGTGAAAAATCTTCCTGCCAGTCGTTTTGATTCCAAGTGTAGATTTTGTCCTGAATGCCCGCGCGGAGTGTGTGGTTTGGTCCCTGAAAAAGCGTTGGCGCGCCCAGGTTTTCCAAATTATCCAAAATCGAAACGGCCGGG
The DNA here is from genome assembly GCA_035545995.1 of Verrucomicrobiia bacterium. Classification (GTDB taxonomy): domain Bacteria; phylum Verrucomicrobiota; class Verrucomicrobiia; order Limisphaerales; family UBA11358; genus UBA11358. The sequence goes on along the minus strand of DASZXH010000089.1, from coordinate 6,944 downwards.
TGCCTTCGTGTGCTGGCGAGAATCTGGGTGGCGTTTCCATCGTCAACAATTTCAAAAATGATATTTTGATTCGCGGCGTATAAACGGTCGTTGACGATGAACAATTCATGATTATTCTCATCCGAGATTTTTAACGTCTCCCATCCTTCTCTGGCGAAATCGTATTTCTCGATTTTTTTATCATCGCAAGTAAATGCAGCGCCATGGAAAAGAACGGTGCGATGATAAAATTTATTTTGCGATATGATGTGTGATACTTCATCCGATTTGGGACAGGCAATGACTTTCCAATGTTCGATGGTGGGATCAAAAATGGCAATCGCCGTTCCCGCGTCTGTTCGCGAGTCCATCAATTGACCATGATCATCGCGCACTGTCACAAGAGCGCCATATTGAAAATCCAACAACAGTTTTCCTTCAAACCAATGATGCGCCGTGATGGTGGCGCTCGAACTTTCTATGCGCTCTGCGCCATCAAGGTGAACAAGCGTTTCTTCCCACGGAATCGCTAAAAATTTTTTCACTACGATTATATTTGTGACCGCTTCAGGCACATTAGTCGAAGTCGGAGAAGCAACAACTTTTGCAGTTGCTGCCGGTTTCGGTGGTTGGTTTTGCGCCAATGGCTGTGGTTTGGGCGCTGGCAGATTCAAGACACGGTTCACGTCGTTTTCAAGAAAACCAACTTGGGTGACGGCGCTTTCAACGCCCGTCAATCCCTTCGCTTGAGCGACAAGGTTCGATTTATAGGAAGTGATCAGCGGTAAAATTGTCAGCGCTTGAGACTTTGTATAATCACGAGAACCAAATATCCCGGCGAATTCCATAAAGTCATACGGCTTGTCTGCCTTGAGATATTTTATCTGCTCGTCAAATTGAGAGGCAAATTGCGCGGCGGGAGCGGTTTTGCTCTCATATTCTTGGTCCATTGCTTCGAGTTTTGGATGGTATTCCGCATTGAATTGATGCTCCAATTTTTCCTTTGTCGGACTACTAATTCCCGATGAGCATTTTTCGCTTATCAAATCTCCAGTTCCCCAATCCAAATAAAGCAGTTCAACATTATTGGCGACAAGAACATCGCGGTTGGCAAATATTATGTCGAACAATCCGTTGAACGCCGTCTCCAGTTCCGAATCATTTTGGCTATCTGCCAAAGCAATGGCTTTTCCTTCCATCCGCATCAGCAGATTTGTAGAAGTGTCAAGTTCTTGAACGAAATTATTCCAAACTACAGGCAGCCGCTTTCGATCTTCGTCGTTCCATGTAACCAGCCGGGCAGTCGGCAAACGATGAGCATCATACTTGTAGGGAAACCAAAACTTTGAATGGATGTAACCAAAAGCCGGACTGCTCATCAATTCACGATAAAGAGCAATGCAATCTTCCGGCGTCTCTTGCCAGAAACATCCCCATCTGGCTTCACAACTAAAAATGTTTGGATTTCTCCCGCCATCTTCACCGATGGTATTGGCAAGTTCATCATGCGTAACGACCCGGTCGCCGACAAAGTAACTGTCATGCACCGAAGGAGATTCGGAAATTAACTTTGCAACTGAACGTGCCGTTGCTCGTAATTCCGCCAATTTTTCTATGATCGGTTTTTGGAATTCTGGCGGCGTCAGATTGAAATTTTGCAGCGTCCACGACGCGGCGACCAAAGTTTCAACCCCAAGGTCATACCATTCTGAATTTTTTTGCTGTGAGTCTATTTTCAGCTGGCCATCGGGCAATGTGCGGCTGAATTGGTAATACAGCTCAAGCGCATGTTGGGCGAGGTTAATGTTTTTAATATCCGGCGGACTATCGGCAAAAATATAATCAATTGTCTTCGCACCGTTATTTTCCTTGATTTGATAGGTAAGCCCGAAAGGGTGCTCCTTCCGTTGTTGCAGAATGTCGGATTCCAATTTGGAATTGCTTATGGGCGGACCAAGTGGTTTGCCATTTTGGTCATATCCGCCAACCGGCGGGAAAGTATCTTCAGAAGTTTTGTATTCCTGTGGCGCTGATAATACTTCGGACGAATAAGCTTCCACCCGCACAATCGCGCATTCTAAATCTCTTTTCCCTAAAGCCCATGCCGAATTTGCCGCCGCCTGCGCTTCCGAATAAACTTTCCATTTTAATGCCCATTTGGCTTCGTCAAAATACTGTGCCGCTTCGTCAGCGGCGTTCCATTCCTTGACCGTCGAATTTATTTTCAATGCTTTGATTATTTTTGCCGCCAATTGATTGATGACTTCCGCCAAATTTGTCCGGCTGCCGCTGACTGCTATTGTCACCGCCGCACCGCCTTTCGGCGGAGTCAACCGCGCGTTGATCGTGATTATGTCTTTGGAATAGCCGTTTTGATCCACGACGCCTTCCAGCAGATAACTTCCATTCCAAAACGCCAAATCATCCACGTTTAATTCTTTTTCTTCCGACAGCGACTGCATTTTCTGTCGTTCCAAAACAAACAACTGCCGTTCCTGACTAAATCGCTGGATGGTCAAAAGTTTCAATTGCGTTTCCGTTTCAGAAGCTTCATCCGATTGGACGGCGGAACGAAGATCGACGATTGAAATCGGAATCGCGTCTTTGACCAGCACCGTCAATTTGGGAAGAAATGAATCAAGATGTTTTTCAAAAGCCGCCGACCATTCGGTCAAATCTGATGGCCACACGTATTTTTCAGCGGTCAAAACGACGCCGGGCTTTACCGCAATTAACCGGACGTTCAAAAAATAATTCGTTCCTTCATTGATTTTTTGCATCAAAAGCAATCCGTCCGCGCCAAGAAGCCGTCCCATTTTCAAATAATCCTTGTTCGCGGCGGACAAGCCCTGCTCGCCATATATTCGATCAATCTGGTCGCGCTCCAGAAGGTGAATCTCGGAATCACTTGAAAGTTGCGCGGTTAGAAGGTCACTCGCAGCGGATGCTCCGTCTGTCTCGGAAATCAACGCCAATTTGACCGGCTCATTGGTTTGCGCAAACAATTTCGCTGCCAAAAACAAAATCGTGAACAATGAACAAAATTTTTTCATGTCACATGACAATTGAACCAAGATTTTTTGCCTCAATCTTCAAATGATTTTTCGCCAATGTTTGCTCGTCGCTGGACCAAACCAATTTGTCTCCCGCCAAAATAATTCCGCCGTGCGCGTCGGAAAGCACGGTCAATTTCTGTCCGGCAATTTGAATTTCCTGCCCGCTGAACGTCACAAATGACGAGCAATTTTTTCCGTCACAAATGCGGACGTAAAGCGGCGGCGACGACGGCACATTTTCCTTTTCGGACAAAACCAAATTCAAGCCGTGTTCGTCTTTGACAATCGCGCGAACTTGATTTGGAAACATGGCCAGCGTTTCGCGGACAAATTTTGCATTTTTCAAAATGTCACTCGACGCAACGGACGCAACCGTTTTTGTTTCCATTTGTCCACGCCAATGGCCGATGGCAAAAGCAATTAAAATGCAAATCGCCGTCGCAAAACCCCACGCCAATCGCGGAAACCAATTTCGTAGCGGCGACGCCGCGTCGCCAACACGCTTTGCAACGCGGGCGTCGCTGCCACGATTCAGTTGCCGCGCGATTTGTTGCGGAAATTCATTCCAAAATTCCTCCGGCGGCTGCGGCATTTGCGCCTTTTTCAAAATCGAATCGAGTTCGGATTTATTCATGGGAAATTCTTTTCAACAGGCGTTTTAATTTTTGGCGCGCGGCGAACACGCGCCAGGAAATCGTGGCTTCGGTGCAATTCAACATTTTCGCGGTTTCGGCGTGACTGCGATCTTCATAAACCGTCAAAACGATTGCCGCGCGTTGTTTGGCCTGAAGTTGATTCAAAGCGTTTTGAACGCGGCGCGAAAGTTCATCGGGAAATTGGTCGCGCGAATCATTTTCCGACATTGCATTCTCCGCCCATTGGGAATGAATTTCGCCGCGCCGGTTTTCCCGCGCGCGCCAGTTCAAACTTAAATTCATCGCAATCTGGCACAGCCACGTGGAAAATTTGGATTCACCGCGAAACGAATTCAGTTGCCGGAATGCGCGCAGAAACGTTTCCTGCGCCAAATCCTCGGCGTCGGCGAGCGAGCCGGTCATCCGAAATGCAATTGCGAGCACCATTTTTTGATGTTGTTTGACGAGCGCGGCGAAAGCCTCCGGGTCGCCGGCGAGGCTGTGCTGAATCCAGTTAAATTCGTCATCCGGCGGGGCCATGCGCGCCATTTTATTGAATCAGACCAATGGCAGCAGCAATTCCTTTGAAGGAAATAAAAATTATTTCGCCACGTTCGCGCCTTTGACGCGCATTTGAATCGAGTAAAGTCCCGTGCTCGCGGTGATGAACAGGGTTTTGTGGTCTGCGCCGCCGAAACAAACGTTGCTCGACCATTTTTCGTTCACGTCAATGTGGTCAATCTGTTTGCCGGTTTTGTCGAAAATGGTCACGCCGTTGCCGGTCAAATATAGATTGCCCTCGTCGTCAATCGTCATGCCGTCCGAGCCGAGATTGCAGAACAAGGTTTTATTCGTAAGTGCGCCGTCGGGCTGAATGTCGTAATGCCACGTCTGTCCGGCGCGAATGTCGGAAACGTAAAGATTTTTTCCGTCCGGTGTGCCGGTGATGCCGTTCGGTTTTTTCAAATCGTCGGTCACACGTATCAAATTTTGGTGGTCGGGCGAAAGATAAAAAACTTCTTCGTTTGTCAGCGCCATCATCGTGTGATCCCACCATTTGCGGCGGTAAAACGGGTCGGTGAGGTAAATGCCGCCGTTGGGCGCAATCCAAACGTCGTTCGGGCCGTTGAGATATTTGCCGTCGTAATTGGTGACGAGAATTGTCACGGTTTTGTCCGGCGCGATTGACCAAAGCTGATTATGTTCGTCGGCGCAGGCAATCAAATTGCCGTTGGCGTCGAACATCATGCCGTTCGCATATTGTGAAGGCTGCATGAACGTGGATAATTTTCCGTCCGCGCTCCATTCCATGATGCGATTGTTGGGCTGGTCAACGAAAAATAGATTTCCATTTTTGTCGCACGTCGGTCCTTCGGTGAACGCAAAATCGCCGGCAAGTTTTTGCAATTTTGCGCCGGGCGCAATCGGACTTTCGGCGCGCATGGACAAAACAAATCCGCAAAGCGCGAACAACAGGAAATGGATTTTCATAAAAGGAGATTGAAACGGACGTTTTCAAAAGTTCAACAAAAAACGCGCCTTGTTTTTCCGCTTTACATGACGCATTTTGAAGAATCCGATTATTTCGGCGGAATCATGCAACCGAGAACACGACAATTGCTGCGATTTTTGCAAAGCTGGCTCATCAACACGCTGGCGGTCGCGCTGGCGGTGTTGATTTTGCGCGGCCATATTCATTGCGAAACCAATCTTGATTTGGTGCTGGCGTCGCTGTTGCTGGGAATCCTCAATGCGTTTGTCCGGCCAATCCTGATGTTGCTCGCGCTGCCGTTGCTGATTTTCACGCTGGGTCTGTTCACGCTCGTCATCAACGCGCTGCTCCTTGCGTTGGTGAGCTTCTTTTTGAAACCCAATTTTCAAGTGGATGGTTTCGGCTTCGCGTTTCTCGGCGCGCTAATCATCAGCATTGTGTCCATTGCCTTGAACATTTTGACCGGCACAGGCAATACACGAATCACCATTCACCGCCGTCCACCGCCACCACCCAAGAAAAAGGATGACGACGTGATTGATATTTAATTTTTCTTTCGATAAGCCGCGCGTAATGTTGGAATTCCTTTTGAATTAAAATCACGTTCGAAGTCCGTCGTTATTTTTGCCAATTCCAGCGGCGTTTCGGTTTTCTCAAAATCTTTCGCCGCCGAAAACACTTCAATCATTTGTTGAAAATAATCGGCGTCGTCCGTTCGTAAATAAACCACGCCATTCGCCGAAAGAGCGTCAGCAGCCAACCTTGGAAATTGTTCGTTGATGAGCCGGTTTTTGCGGTGTCGTTTTTTCGGCCACGGGTCGGGAAAATAAATGTGGAGCGCGGAAACGGAATGCGGCGACAGAAGAAATCGCAAAAAATAAGACGATTCAATCCGAACGCCGCGCAAATTTTTCAAGCCGATGCGGTTGCTTTTGCGTTCCAATTTTTGAATCCGGCCCAGCAATCGCTCGACGCCGATAAAATTTCTTTCGAGATTTTGCGCGGCGTATTCGACAAGAAACGATGCGTCGCCGCAGCCAAGTTCCACTTCCAGCGGTTGCGGTTGCGCAAAAAGTTGCGTCAATTCCAACGGCTCAAGGACTGAGCGCAATTCGACGATTAATCGAGGTGATAAAAAATTTTCGCGCGAGCGAATTGAATTTAATTTTGTCGGCTGGGCGTCCACAGCGCGGCATACTGGCGGGAATCCGACACTTTAATCAAGTTTTCAAACCGGCGGGCGCGTTCGCCGACTACCGCGCGCGGACGATCCACCTGACCGGGCGCGTTCCAGAGAATGTAAAATTCGTAATCATTCGGAGCACGGCCATGAATCCGTTGAAAAGCCTGAACGCGCGCGCGCATGATTTGCCGCGCCGTAGCGAGCGCCGTGCTGGCGTCGCTCGGGTCGCCGCCATGCCAGAATTCCGGTTTGATTTGGTAACGCGAAACTTCACCAGCAGCGCCAACGGCATAATCATTGTCTCCACTTTCAATCATGGAAAGCGCCGTCCAGCGATCCATTGCCGAAGCGTCCAACGCGAGGATAAACAGGGCCAAAGAGAAGAGAATGGGTTTCATCACGACTCCTTTTACATCTTTTACGACATTTTTTTACGACTTTTACAACCCTTTGACAGATTGTTTCAGTGGTCGGGGCGGTGAGATTCGAACTCACGACCTCTTGTACCCGAAACAAGCGCGCTAGCCAGGCTACGCTACGCCCCGCCAAAAGTTTGATAATGTTGCCTAGTTTTTGGAAAAAGGCAAATACGAATTTTG
>DASZXH010000088.1:0-17352 GCA_035545995.1 Verrucomicrobiia bacterium | reverse complement strand
CGTGAACAACAACGGCGTGGTCACCACCGAATTTATTCCGCACGACAGCACCAACGCCGTTCGTTCGTTGACCGGCAAATTGAATCAAGGTCAGGTTTGGGTTCGCGTTGAAGCCGTTGACCCGCAAGCGCCGGTGACCGCTGTCACCGTGCAGGTGCGCGGGCGCTACGGCGCAGGCGACAAGGATACCGCCGCTGAATTGGACAAGGAAATCGCGCTACAATTGGCGCGGTGAAAAGTATCGGTCTCCTTTCAGCCCGATATTTTGTTCGTAGTCGCCAAGCTTTTTCGTGCCCGGCGTTTCTTTTTGCCCTTTGATTTCCAGCTTCAAACGATTGATGCGCAAGCGCGCCATTTCCGCGACCGCATAATCGGGAAATTTCTCGATGATGCGTTCCAGCGTTTGACGAATCAATTCGTGGTCCACTCCAACGCGAACCTGCAAATCCGCCAGCAGATTCAACCAGTGCGCCACGCGCTTGGCCGGTTGCTCCGGCTGTTCAATCAGTTGATTCAATTCCAACGCCGCCAAATCCAGCCGCTGAAAATGATTGGCGTAAATGAGCGCGAGCTTCTCGCGGGCTTCAGCATCATCCGGGTGTTGCGCCAGATGATTGACATAATCGGCGGCGGATTTTTTCGGATCGGCTTCTTCGGGAACCAGTTCCCGAATCGTGTCGCGCAATCCGGCGCTCTGGATTCCTCCCGGCACAACCGCCGGCTGCCGTTCGCGCGCCAATTCCATTGTTGCTTTCGTGCCGCCCAAATGCGCGATGCGCTCGGCGGCTTGCGCAGCTTGAATCGTGTTCGGATAAAGCGCGATGATGCGTTCCAAAAAAATCTGCGCCGAATCGGTGTCCTGTGCCAGCTTCAAATGCCAGTCCGCCAATTGCGTCAACGCGGCGCAAATCTGCAACGGCGGTGAACCTTCCGCGTTGCAAAAAATGTTCAACGTATTTTCCGCCGCCGTCAAATCCTTCAAGTCCTCGGCTTGGATCGCCGCCAACAGCAGCACGCCTTCGTAATCGTTCGGAAAACGGTCAAGCTGTTTGCGCGTTTCCATCGCGGCTTCCAGAAATTGGCCGCGCTTTCGTTTTGCCAGCGCGACGGAATAAAACGGTTTCGGCTCCGGCGGCTCATCGCCGCCGTCATACAAACTGGTTATCGGCTTGAACAATAATTCGCTGATGTGCGGCGTCCACATCACCGACAAAACAACTCCCATGAAAACAATGACAAACGGACCCAGCCATCCGAGCGCCACCCCAAACTTAATGCAATAAATTGCGAAGGGAACGGTGAAGGCGATTTTGAAAAACATTTTTGCCGGGTCGTAACTTCGCTTGAGGATAAGGAAAAAGCCGACGGCGATGGCGGCAATCAAAAATACAAGCACTGCCGTTCCCAATATGATGTCGAAAGTCCGGCTCATAGCTGATTGAAGCCAAGTTCGTCCCGTTTGAAAAATGGCGCAAGAAAATTATTGCCATCATTTAGCCGTAACGATACGGCTTGCTCATCGCAAATGTGTTCGGCAAATGCCGGATTTCCCGCACCTCGCCGTCATTCAGCAAAACCTCCACAATGTCGAAACGGATTTTCACCGGCGGATTTTTCAGCAGCTTCAAATAATCCAGCGCGCATTGCGAAAGGCGGCGACGGCGTTCCGCATTCACCACCGCCGCCGGGCGCGTCCATTCCTCCGACGACCGCGTTTTGACTTCGACAAAACAAAGACAATCGTCATCGCGAAAAATCAAATCCACCTCGCCACGCGCGGAACGGAAATTTGCCGCCAGAAATTTGAGGCCGGATTTTTGCAGAAACTTTTTCGCCGCGCGCTCGCCCAATTCTCCGCGCCGTAAATGTTCCGGCTTCGTCTTGCCGACAATTTTCGCTTTCAGTTTTTCGAGCAATTTCATTTAGCCAGAGATTTATTGGCCACAGAGGCACAGAGACGTAGAAGAAATTTCTTCTCGGTGCCTCGGTGATTCTGTGGCTAAAACAAATTTGTCTCTTTAGGTTTCAACGGCGCAAAAGTCTTGCGATGAATCGGACACGCGCCGAATTTCTCAATCGCCGCCAAATGTTTCGCCGTGCCGTAACCTTTGTGCCCGGCAAATCCATATTCGGGAAACTGCGAATCAAATTTGTGCATCAGCCGGTCGCGCGTCACTTTGGCGAGCACGCTGGCGGCGGCGATGGAAAAACTTCGCGCGTCGCCTTTCACAATCGCCGTCTGCGGCACACGCAACGTTTTCACCGGACGACCATCCACCAGCGCGTGCGGCGGGAGTGGATTCAATTTTGTCAGCGCATCATTCATCGCGCGATGCGTCGCCTGCAAAATGTTGATTTCGTCAATCACGCCCGCGTCCACGGCAGCGATGGCAAATTCGATTTCGCTGCACGTCGTGATGAATTCAAAAAACTTTTCGCGCTGCGTTTCGGTCAACTGTTTGGAATCGTTCAAACCGGAAAGTTCGGCGGGCAAACCGGATTGCGCCCAGCGCGACGGCAAAACCGCCGCCGCCGCGACGACTGGCCCAGCTAAAGGCCCACGCCCCGCTTCGTCCACGCCCGCGACGCGCGTGACACCTTGCGACCAAAGTGTTTGCTCGAATTCAAATGAATTGGCAAATTTGACGGACATTTACTTCGTGAAATTTATTCCGTTTCGACAAATTTGTCGCCCCGATTTTTTGACACGGACTGCACGGATTTTCACTAATTAAAAATTGTCCGTGCTAATTCGTGAAATCCGTGTCTGATTTTATCCGTGTTCATCCGTGTCCATCCGTGGTTAAATTTTCCGCATGAAAATTGAATCGCTTCGCTTCGGCATGAAGGTGCGGCATCCGCAATATGGTTCCGGCACGGTCAAAACGATTTCGGAATCGGTCGCGGAAATCTTGTTCGATGACGGCAACAAACGCGCGGTCGCGCCGGAAGCGAGCGGATTGGAAAATGCCGAGCCGCAAATCTCCGCCAGCGGCCTTGACGTGCCGCTGAAACAATTCGTCGAGCAAACGCTCACGGCAGCGATTGAAAAATTGGGTCTGGAAAAACCGGATTCGGTTGCGGAAAAGCTCGGCGTGCGCTGGCACAACGGCAAATTGGTTTTGCATCCGGGCGACCCGACGTTGCAGACGAAAGAAGTGCCGCTCGAAGTTTTCTTCCACAAAATCGTGATGGTGCGGAACAATCTGAGCGTGCTGGAGCAGAAGATCAACGCGCACGAAAAATTGTCGGACGCCGAGAAAGTCGAGATGCAGCAATACATCACGAAATGTTACGGCTCGCTGACGACGTTCAATGTGTTGTTCAAGGAAAAGGAAGACCAGTTTTGAGCGGGCGTTTTAAGATTGAATTTTCGCCGGATTCATGGCTTCCTGATTGACGCGCGCGCGGTTAGCTCAGCGGTAGAGCACTTGCTTCACACGCAAGGGGTCGCAGGTTCGAACCCTGCACCGCGCACCATTTTGCCGGGCGAAAAGTCGTCAACCTTGATTGCGAGTCATTTCCTCCATCGTCGCCGTCCGCGTGTTGAATCACCACTGAACATTTGTTCTATGGCCGGACGCCGCAACCGTGTTTAATTTGCAGTCAGCCGCCCAATGAAAAATTTTTTGACAGCAATTCCGTGCGCGTGCGCCGTTTTGATTTTTTCCAACGCATTCGCCGCGCAGTCCATGTTGCCACCGGATGTCGGCCAAATTGATCGCGAACGCATTTTGACCGCCGCGAGCAACGCGCTTTCGCTGACGCCGGTCACGATTACAAAATTCCGGGCGAAATACAGTGAAGGCGGACCAAATGATTTTTATTCCAACGGCGATTACTGGTGGCCAAATCCGAACACGACCAACGGTTTGCCTTACAAAGAGCAGGATGGCCGGACAAATCCGAACAATTTCAACCGACACCGCGAGTGTCTGCGGCAATTGCGCGACGCGGTTGCCGCGCTTGGCGCGGCCTACAAAATCACCGGCGATGACCGTTACGTGAAGAAATCCGTTGAATTGTTGCGCGTGTTTTTTCTCGACCCGCAAACGCGCATGAATCCCAATCTGAAATACGCACAGGCTGTTCCCGGTGTTTCATCAGGGCGTAGTTGGGGCATCATTGATTCGCTACACCTCATCGAGATTCCCAAGGCCGTTGAAGCGATGGAGTCGTCGCCCGCTTTTCCGCCGGATGTTCTGAGCGGATTGAAAAAATGGTTTGCCGATTATATTCAGTGGCTGACCACCAGCAAAAACGGCAACGCGGAAGCGAACGCGGCCAACAATCACGCCGTCGCCTATTAGCTGCAAATCGCCGTCTTCGCTCAATTCACCGGCGATGAAACGAATCTCGCCGAGTGCCGTCGCCGTTTCAAAGAGGTTTTTGTCCCAAATCAAATGGCGCTGGACGGCAGTTTCCCGCGCGAACTGGCGCGCACAAAACCTTACGGCTATTCCATTTTCCAATTGGACAATATGGTGGCGCTTTGTCAGGTGCTTTCGACGACGAATGATGATTTATGGAAATTTGAATTGCCCGACGGTCGCGGCATTCGCAAGGCGATGGAATTTTTGTATCCGTTTCTGGCTGACAAATCAAAGTGGTCACGCAAACCGGATGTGCAGGCGTGGGACGGCTGGCCGGCGCGTGAACCAAGTTTACTTTTCGCCGGACTTGCATTGGACGAACCAAAATATCTGAATCTTTGGCACAAACTGCCCGCCGACCCGGCAAATGACGAAGTGCGCCGAAACATCGCCATTACGCAGCCGGTTTTATGGTTGCCGACCTCAAGCGGGCGTCCGAAACCATAGCGCACTCCCCATTTTTGGGGATGGCAATGGCCGGTGTTTTGCGGCTAGGCTTGAGAAAAATCCCTCGTAGTGTATTGTATGAGAAAAGCTTAAGCAAAACACAGAAGTTCCTTGTCTTTATTTCTACCAACTTTGTCTCAAAATGTCAGAACCTGCCTCTAATGTTTCACAGATTTGCGCGATAACGGGGCGGGAGCACTGGTTTTGCGGCGGAATCCAATCAAATGAAAACTAAGAGTTGTATCCATAAATTTTATTCCACCATTTTCGGGCTGGCTATGGCCGGTGTTCTGTTGACCGGCGCGCCATCAGCGCGGGCGCAAGCCACGCCGTCCATCAGCAACATCAGCCCGGATGGTTCGATTCAATTTCAGCCGTCCAACACATTGACTTTTACGGCTGCTTCTTCCGCCGGCATCGCGGCCAGCAGCATTACGGTGCAGCTCAACGGCACGACTTTGTCGGGCGAGACTTTTTCTACAACTTTGGATTCGGCCAGTGGATTGACGGTTGCTGGCACGACGACCAGCCGGAATGTCAGCGCGCCGTTGACGAGCAACATTGTCTATACCGCCATTATTCAGGCGACCGACGCCAATGAAAACACAACCACAACCACGGTGAATTTTGACACCATCAAACCCGCTTACACCTTTGAAGCAGAAGATTTTGATTATTCCGGCGGACAGTATCACGACAATCCACAAACCAACGCCTACAAAAATCTCAACGCCACTGAAGGGATTGACACGCACAACAACAATTTCAGTGGTGGCGGCAGCGCTTATCGCCCAAGCGGCTTGAACACCGAAAATGCCGGCGACAAGCCGCGGCTGGCATACACCTCCGGCGCGCAAGACTATGACGTCGGCTGGAATAATGGCGGCAGCGGTAATTGGGGAAATTATACCAGAACATTTCCGTCCGGCGCCTACAACATCTATATGCGCGCCGCTGATATCAATTCCGGCGGCGTGACGGCGGATAGCGCCAGCATGTCACTCGTCACGAGCGGACAAAAAACCAGCGCTCAAACAACAACGAATTTGGGAACTTTTTCTGTTCCCGGCACAGGCAATTGGCAGACTTACACTTGGGTTCCGTTGCGTGATACGAACGGCAATCTGGTTCAGTTCACCGGCGGCGGAGTCAAGACGCTGCGCGTGACGACGGACAATGGCAATTACAATGCGAACTTTTATTTGTTGATGCCGGCGGATGTTTCGTTGCCGGTCATTTCCAACATTTTTCCTGATGGCTCCAGCTTTTTCCAATACACGAACACGTTCAGTTTCACCGCCAGTTCCGCCGCCGGCATCACAACCAACAGCATCGTGGTGATGTTGGACGGAACGAATGTGTCCAATCTGATTTTCAGCGGCTCGTTGACGAGTTGGAATATCAGTTGCCCGGTGTCGCCGGATTCCAGTCACACTGTCATGATTAAAGTGACGGCATTAAATGGAAACGTGGCGACAACGACGGTCAATTTCAACGATTTTCAATCCACGTATTATCAGTGGGAAGCGGAAGATTACGATTACACCAGCAACGGCATTGGCGGATTGTTTTTCGACAATCCGCAAACGAACGCTTACGCCGGCCTGCCTTCGTTGTCCAATGTGGACAATCATCAATTTGATTTGAACGCGAATCCATTTCTTTATCGCGCCGATACAGCCGGTTCATGTCCTTCAACCACTGTTGCCGGCGATGGGCAAAGGCCGCAATACGCATCGGGGAAAACGGATTACAACATCGGCTTTTTTGGCGGCGGTTCATGGGTCAATTACACGCGCCATTATCCGGCGGGAACTTATTATGTCTGGGGACGTTTTGCCGAAGGGAGCACAAATACCGAAGCAACGCTGTCTCAATTGGTGAACGGTTATGCGACCGCCAGCCAAACGGTCAATCCGATTGGCACATTTTTTATTCCTTACAGCGGCGGTTGGAACACGTGGGAATGGGCGTTGCTGGAAGATAACGACGGCAACCCGATTAAAGTGCGATTTGATGGTTCGCAAAACACATTGCAATTGGGTGGTTCGCAAGTTGGCGGCCAACCGGAAGTGAATGTGAATTTCCTCATGCTTGTTCCAACCACGCCCGACATTTTCGCGGTTTTGCAAGCCTTGAACAACGGCACGACCAACGTGCAGATTTCATATTCCAAGCCGGTCGAACCCGCCAGCGCGACGAACATCGCCAATTATGTTTTCACCAACGGCCTCCAAGTCATCAGCGCCTCCTTGAGCGCCGATGGCCAGACGGTGACTTTGACGACCGCGCCGATGACTTACGGCGTGAATTATTCCATCGTCATCAACGGCGTGCGTGACCAGATGAATTTGCCGAACACGATTGCGCCCAATACGACGGTTACATTTCAAGCTCTGCCTTACACATTGCAGAATATCGGGAATCCGCCAGTGCTTTCAACCGTCGCTGGCGTGGGCAACGGTCTTAATTTGGCAGCTTCAGGCAGCGACACCGGCGGCGCGAGCGATCAGGGCGGATTTTCCTATCAACTCGTTTCCGGCGACTTCGACGTGGCCACGCGCGTGTCAGGTTTGGATTTGTCGGATATTTTCGCCAAAGCCGGCTGGATGGCGCGCGAAAGTCTGGCCACCAATTCCCGTTACGCCGCCAGTTTGACGACGCCGACGATGAACGGCTCGTTTTTCTCCTGGCGCGACCCGGCGGGCAGCACGGCAAATACGGCTGGAAATTTTCCGCCGAATTATCCGAACACGTGGCTGCGATTGAAACGCAGCGGCAATACGTTCAGCGGTTTTGCCGGTTACGACGGCCAGACTTGGACGCAACTGGGCAGCGCGACGATTGCGATGTCCAATCAGGTGTATCTCGGATTTTCCGTGAGCAGCCACGGCACGAATGTGACGACCGCGCAATTCCGCGACATCATCACGAACGTGACCGGCGCGGTGATCGGAACGGCTGTCGCTCCGCATGAAGCCATCGGGCCGAGCAGCCGCACAACGCCGATTGTCTTTTCGGAAATCATGTATAAACCGGCGTCGCGCACGGACGGCAAAAATTTGGAGTTCATCGAACTCTACAATTCCAATCCGTGGTTTCAGGACATCAGCGGCTATCAAATCACCTGCGCGGACATGAGCTACACGTTCCCGCCAAACACAACCATTCCCGGTGGCGGTTATCTCGTTGTCGCCCCCGCGCCAGCGGACATCGAAAGCGTTTATGGCATCAGCAATGTGATGGGACCGTATTCCGGCAGTTTGAAAAAATCGGAAACGTTGCAACTGCTCGACGAACAGGGCGCGGTGCTGTTGACCGTGCCGTATTCGGCGACGTCTCCGTGGCCGGTTGGTGCGGACGGTGAAGGGCATTCCATCATTTTGGCCAATCCGACTTACGGTGAAGGCGACCCGCGCGCGTGGAGCATCAGCGACGTGGTCGGCGGTTCGCCGGGACAAATGGATGCGTTTCGTCCCAGCCCGCTGCGCAATGTTGTCATCAACGAATTTCTTGCGCACACCGATCCGCCGGATGTGGATTACGTTGAACTTTACAATCACAGCACGAACAGCGTGGACATTTCCGGCTGCATCCTCACGGACAATGCCAGCACGAATAAATTTGTCATTCCCAACGGCACAATCATGTCACCGGGCGGATTTGTTTATTACACCGAGAACGACATGGGCTTTGGATTGAATGCGTCGGGTGAAACCATTTATTTCATCAACCCGGATCACAGCCGCATTCTCGACGCCGTCAATTTCGGTCCGCAGCAAAATGGCGTTGCCACCGGACGCTGGCCGGACGGCGCGAATGATTTTTATCGCTTGAGTGCCAAGACGCCCGGCGCCGGCAACGCGCCGATTTTGTTGAGCGATGTTGTCTTCAACGAATTGATGTATGACCCCATCAGCGGCAACGACGACGATCAATACATCGAACTTTACAACCGCAGCACGAACACGATTGACATGAGCGGCTGGCAATTGGCTGGCGGCGTCACGTTCACGATTCCCAACGGCACGACGCTTGTCTCTGGCGGCTACTTGGTCATTGCGCGCAACGAAACAAATCTGTTCTCAAAATATCCCAATTTGAATGCCGGCAATACGGTGGGCAATTACAGCGGCAAATTGTCGCACAATGGCGAATATATCGCCCTGACGATGCCGGTGGTTCACAATGGAACAAACATCAATGTCACGGTGAATGATTTGACTTATGGCACGGGTGGGCGTTGGGGCGAATGGTCGCACGCCGGCGGCAGCAGTTTGGAATTGATTGACCCGAACAGCAATAATCGGCTGGCGGCGAATTGGGCGGACAGCGATGAAACGTCCAAATCCGTTTGGACAAACATCGAAACGACCGGCGTGCTTGACAATGGCGCGAATTACGAATCTTCCATTGCCCACGCACAAATCGGTCTTTTAGATGTCGGCGAATGTCTCGTGGACAATGTCGAGGTGGATTACAACAGCGTGAATTATGTTTCCAATCCTGATTTTGAAAGTGGAGCCGGCAATTGGTCATTTCAAGGTTGCATGAGCCGTTCCAGTCTGGAAAACACCGGCTACAACGGCAGCAGTCATTCATTGCACATTCGCAGCAGCGACAACATCTGGACGGGCGACAATTCCTGTCAGGTTTCCCTGAACAACACCAGTTTGCAATCCGGGCAAACCGTGACGCTGCGATTCAAAGCGCGCTGGTTGCACGGCTGGCCGGAAGCGTTGCTGCGTTTGAACGGCAATTGGCTGGAAGCATCGGGGGCGTTGCCGGTTCCTTCCAATCTGGGTTCGCCAGGACAGCCCAATAGTCAGGCTGTTGTTGACGCAGGTCCGGCCATTTACAACGTGACACACACGCCGAGTTTGCCGGCGGCAAACCAGCCGGTCGTGGTGACGGCCAACGTGCACACACCAAATGGATTGCAGAATTTGACGTTGTATTACCGGCTCGATCCTTCAACCAGTTACACGGCAGTGACGATGAAAGACGACGGCACGGGTGGCGATGCGATTGCCGGCGACGGCATTTACAGCGCGACCATTCCCGGTCAGGCCGCGAATCAAATCGCCGCATTTTATATTTCGGCGACGGATGGCTTGAACGCCACGACGCGTTTTCCCGCAGTGCGTTCGGGTGACAATGAGCCGATTCGTGAATGTATTGTCATGTTCGGCGACGGAAATCCCGGTGGCAGTTTTGGCGTTTATCATTTGTGGATTACGCAAACGAACGCGACCCGCTGGGCAAATCTCGGCAACATCAGTAATGAAGGCAATGATTGCACCATCGTGGTTGGCAATCGCGTGATGTATAACGCGCAGGCACGTTTCGCCGGCAGTCCTTATCACCAGAGTTTTACCACGCCCTACGGCAGTCTTTGCCATTACAAATGGATGTTCAATGACGACGACAAATTTTTGGGCGCGACGTCGTTCAACAAGATTCACCAGCCCGGCAACGGCGCGGGCGACGACGCCAGCCTGCAACGCGAGCAACTGGCGAACACCTTTTTGCGCGCGCTCGGCGTGCCGTGGTTGAATCGCCGTTATGTGGTCGTTTATGTCAACGGCAACCGGCGTGGCGATTTGATGGAAGACACGCAATGTCCCGATGCGGACATGGTGAAGGAACATTTTCCGGGCGACTCGGACGGTTTTCTCTACAAGATGCAGCCGTGGTTTGAATTTGCGCCATCTCTGAGCGGCGAGTCCATGGGTTTTGACAATCAATCCTGGTGCACGCTGAACAATTACACCACGACCGGCGGCGTTAAAAAGACCGCGCGTTACCGCTACAATTATCTGGTCAATCGCACGCCGGATTCCGCCAACAATTTCACCAATGTGTTCGCGCTGGTGGACGCGGCCAACACTTATGGCTCTTCTAATTATGTCACCAATATGGAGAGTGTCGCGAACATGGAAAACTGGATGCGCGTGTTCGCCGCCAATCACGCCGCCGGCAATTGGGATTCCTTCGGCGCGCAGAATGGGCAGAATCTTTATGGCTATGTCGGCACGCAGGGAACCAAGTATTCGCTCATGATGTTCGATTTCAACATCGTATTCGGCAACAGCAGCTCGTGGAGCCCGGGACAAAATCTGTTCACAACGGATGGCTCTGATCCTTGGATGGCCGACATTTACAATACGCCGGTTTTCCGCCGCATGTATTGGCGCGCATTGGGCGAACTCGTGAACGGGCCGTTGAACGTCGCCAACAGCGGGCCGTTGCTGGACACCAAATATCAGGTCTTCAATGAAAATGGCATCACCGGCGTGGAAGACCCGAATACCAACATCAAAGGCTGGCTCACGCAGGCGCGCAGCAGCATCGCGTCGCAGCTTGCGGTTGAAAATGCCACCGGTTTCACGGTCAATCCGCCGGTCGTCAACAATGGCGTCGCGCAAATCAGCGGCGTCGCGCCGGTGGACGCGCAGACCATTTTGTTCAATGGCGTGAGCTACCCGCTCACATGGACGACAGTGACCTCTTGGACCGCTTCCGTTCCAGTGCCTTTTGGCACAAATCAATTGAGCATCGTCGGCGTGGATTCACACGGCAACGCGATTCCCGGTGACACCGGCAATTTCACGGTGACCAACACCGTAAATGGAAATACACCTCAGCCAAATGTCGTCATCAACGAATGGATGGCCGACAACACGCACACATTGACCAATCCGGTGGGCGGTGGTTATGACGACTGGTTTGAACTTTACAACCCCGCCACCAATGCCGTGGATTTGGGCGGCTATTTCCTGACCGATAAATTGACCAGTAAATTTGAGTCGCCGATTCCGGCCAACGGTCATTACGTCATTCAACCGCATAGTTTTCTGCTGGTCTGGGCGGACAACGACACCAACCGCAATTCATTGAGCCTGCCAGATTTGCACGCGGAATTTGCCTTGAGCAAAAGTGGCGAGGCCATCGGCCTGTTCGCGCCCGACGGAACGGCGATTGACACGGTGACATTCGGCGCGCAAACCAGCGACGTTTCGCAAGGGCGTTACCCCGACGGCAACACAAACGCGGCCAATATCGTTTTCATGGTGGTGCCGACGCCGGGGACAAATAACATTTACAACACCGCGCCGGTGCTGGCCGCAATCAGCAATGCGGTTCTGACTTTGGGCCAGACGTTGATATTCACCGCCAGTGCCACGGATGTGGATTTGCCGCCACAAACTTTGACGTTCAGTTTGGGCGCAGGCGCTCCCGGCGGAGCAACGATTACTGCCGGCGGCCAATTCAGTTGGACGCCGACCGTTGCGCCTGCGACCAATACCATCAGCGTCACCGTTACCGACAACGGCACGCCGCCCGCCAGCGCCACGCGCAGTTTCACCGTGACGGTTTGGCCGCAGCCACAATTGGGCGCGGTCAACGCGATTAACAACCAAATGATTTTGAGCTGGCAGACGGTCGCCGGACAAAATTATCAGATTGAATACAAAGACAATTTAAGTGACGCCAACTGGACGCCGTTGGGCGGTTCAATTCTGGGCGATGGCGGATTGATCAATGTTACCAATAGCGCCGCAACCGCGCAGAGATTTTTCCGGATACAATTGCAGTAGGAAATGGCGCGACAAATTGGAAAATATCAGGGAATTTTGCCGGTAGAGTTGCCATTGCCGCAGGAGTGGTGCGGATAACAGGACTTGAACCTGTACGCCTTGCGGCACTACCACCTCAAAGTAGCGTGTCTGCCAATTCCACCATATCCGCGTCTGGTTGGATAATGAAGCAGTTGCCGTCGTTTTATGCAAGCCGTTTCAGTGATTGAAGAAGCGCTGCCATCCGCCGCGCCAGAACGAAGGTTGCGTGGGATTGAAGTCCTTGCTATGAAAACGTCCGAGGTCCCATTGCAACAGGAGGCCGATGCTGTTGGCGCCGCGCCCGTGCGAACGGATTGCGTCAATGCCATAAGCGTAGGTGAGCGCAACTTTGAGTTGGTCCGACGGCGAATGATACAGGATGCCGCCGCCGACGCTGTTGAGCCAGTTGCCGGGCTGGCTTTCGCCGGGCAGATAATCCACGATCGCCGTGCTGGCGTTCGCGTCAAGACTCCAACGCTTTTCCTTGTCCAACGGCAGAAGATAATTGGCATTTAACAACGCAAACTGCCGGGCGCTGATTTCGTTGTAAAAATAACCGGGCAGTGACAAGGGGAATTCTGAAATCAGCGGCAAAAATCCACCGAGCCGATAAGCGCTAAACCGGTCGGCATCAATACTGGTGCCGGCGGTCAGGCGGACATAAAAACTTTGCTGGCTTTTGGGCAGCGTGTAGGCCAGCGCCGCTTCTCCCCAAAACAGATGCGACTGCGAATTCAGATTGCGGTCACCGTCAAAACCGTATTGCCCCGGATTGCTTCGCAAATGGCCTTCATACCAAATGGACAATTCCATTGCCAATGGCGGAAACAACGTCGGTTGAACGCCGCCCCAGCGCAATCCGGTTCGTAAACTGAAATCCCCGTGATTGTTGGGCAGTTGAAAATTAGATGCCGTGTCGTCATTGTCACTGTAAAAAGAATAATGCGCGGTTAGGCGGCCTATGAAATTCAGGGGGATCCGGTCGCCGGGATTGAATAAATGATAAGCGCTCGCGGAGATTTCAAAACCGCTGCCGTCGAACGACTCGTCCGGCAGAAATGTGCCGCCGCGGATTTCATTGTAATTATCCGCGAACCCGCCGCCGGCCAGCCCGATGCCCAAATCCGTTTGCGGCCCCAATGCGCCGCTAAATCCAAATTCAGAATCCAGATAAGTCGGTGCGACCGCGAGACGCAGTGTGAGATTGGTGCGGATAAAATCCGGCTGATTGTGATAATAAAAAGCGTAACCCGCGAACGGCGCGTGACCTTCAATCGCTTGATTATAGCCGAATTGGATCAAATCGCGCTTCATCGGGTCAATTTGTGCCGACGCCACGACCGGCAACAGAAATAAAATTATCCGGATGAAATGGCGCGTGCGCACGCCGGTTAGGTTAGAAAATTCCGGCTTGGCGGCAAGCGGGAATGAAAAGTGGCAAATTTGGATTTTTACAGAAGGGGAACCAAAACTTTGTAGCAGCCGACGTGAGAGGACTCTGGCCAAACATCTGAGCCTCGTCACTGCTACAAATTTCCTTTTGAACAGAAGGCAACGAAGGAAACAAAGATTTTAAATTTGAATCTTCATTGCCTTTTGTAATCAAGTTGGCAAAATCTGCGTAAATAAGGAGTTTCTCGAAACATTGTCTGGCTATGTTAGCAGAATTTTGTCATCCTTTAAAAGCAAGTTTATCCAAAGTTTTTTCGGCATTGAGCACTGCGGTTTCAGCCAGCGCTGGGATATTTAACCCTTCTATGCGGATGGTTTGCACATCTTCAATCCCCACAAATTTTAAGATTTGGCGCAGGTATGGTTCAACAAAATCCCATGATTTCCACGGCCCTTCACTAAACACGCCGCCGGAGGCCAGCACCAAAATGGCCTTCTTGCCTTTGGCGAGGCCAGTCGCGCCAGCTTCGGTATAATTAAATGTTTTTCCCGGACGGACGATCAAATCAATCCATGCTTTGAGCAACGATGGGATGCCAAAATTCCACATGGGGGTTGCGATCACCACGAGGTCCGAATCCAGAAATTCGGCGGTCAACATGTCAGACTGAGTTACGAATTGTTTGTGGGCCTCAATCTCGGCCGGAATCTTTGAGGCGATGGCTTTCAGCGTGTTGTCGTCCAGATGCGGCAGTTTATCCTTGGCGAGGTCCCGATGTATGAACTTGGCTGCTGGAAATGCAGCGTCAAGCCGTTCCAACAGAATTTTGGTCACTTCGCGGCTGGCGGATGATTCTCCTCTTGGGCTAACCTCTACAATTAATATTTTCTTCATAAATTAAATTCCTGCTATTTTAAGTTGGGTTTGCGATTAAAATTAGTCGCCAGACAAAGCCGTCCACGCAGCAAGGGAGTCCATGTAATCCCTCCAGCGGACAATTTTTCGATTTTTAAGCGTGATAATGGAGACAAACCTGTTGTCGTAAGCCTTGCCTGTGGCCAAGGCTTTGCCATGAACTTCGTATTCCAAAATCACCACCTTGTTGTCCCCGCTGACATGGGCGACTAACTGGTCTGCACTGCGGAGCTTGATGTTGTCGCCATATCCCGAATAGGCATCCATCAAATTGGCTCGACCGCGTATGATGCGAGGCCAACCGGGAAACTCGTAAAGGAATTCAAAAAGAGCGTCTTTTGCTATCGTGTCGAAGAAATGATCACCCTCTGCGAGATCGCCAAGCCCTTTTCTCATAAGATCAGTGTAGGGTTTCAGCGCTTGAAACTCCGCGTATTTTGATTTTGCCATGTCAAGTTGTCCTTTAATCAATTCCTAGGTTTAAATGTCTATGCCTTGAGAAACGCCAAAAGGTCCTTGTTGACCTGGTCCTTTTCCGTGGTGCAAAGACCATGCGGTGCCCCTTTGTAAACCTTCAAGGTTGAGTTCTTGACGAGCTTGGCCGAAAGCAAAGCTGAATCGGAAATCGGCACGATCTGGTCATCATCCCCATGAATAATCAAGGTGGGAACATCAATCTTCTTCAAATCCTCGGTTTGGTCAGTTTCCGAGAACGCTTTGACGCAGAAGTAACTTGCGGGCATTCCCGCCATCATCCCCTGCAACCAGAAAGAATTGCACACACCTTCGGACACTTTTGCACCGGGGCGGTTGTAACCGTAGAAGGGCGTGCTCAGGTCTTTGAAGAATTGAGAGCGGTCGGCCAGCACATTCGAGCGGATGCCATCAAAGACATCAATGGGCAAGCCTCCGGGATTTGCCGTAGTCTTCAACATGAGTGGAGGAACAGCGCCGATCAGCACAGCCTTGGCCACGCGCTTGGTGCCGTGACGGGCGATGTAACGCGCCACTTCACCGCCGCCGGTAGAATGGCCCACCTGGACGGCGTCCTTCAAATCGAGTGCCTTTACCAATTCGGCGAGGTCGTCGGCGTACGTGTCCATGTCGTTGCCATGCCACGGCTGGCTGGAGCGGCCATGTCCACGGCGGTCATGGGCGATGCAGCGATAACCGTTGGAGGCCAAAAATAACATCTGGTCTTCAAATGCGTCCGAGCTTAATGGCCAGCCGTGACTGAAGACCACAGGCTGCCCTCTGCCCCAGTCTTTGAAGTATATTTGGGTTCCGTCTTTGGTAGTGATGGTATTCATATTTGTGTCTCCTGTTGTTTTTTATGTCTATCAAGCGTTTTAATAATTACTTTTTATTTTATACTTACGTATGTAGTGCTACAATATAAAACAATGCTGGTTCTTTACAAGAAGGCACATTAAACTCAGCAACGAACATTGAGGTAAGTGATGAAAACGAAGGAAAAAACGAAAGCCGCCGACCCCGCATACGTCTGTGGGCACAAAGACCCGTTGGCCGTGCGTGAACTGCTGACAAAAATTGGCGACAAGTGGAGTATTTTTATAATCCTTTCACTTGCCAGAGTTCACAAGGGGCGCGCTCGTTTTTCTGAGCTTGAGAAAACGATCCCTGGAATCTCACAAAGAATGCTTACGCTAACCCTGAGAAATTTGGAACGTGATGGACTAATCACGAGAGAAGTATTCCCCGAAGTTCCACCTCGGGTCGAATATGAGTTGACGAATCTAGGCAAAAGTTTGCTGCGACCGATGGAAGGACTTTTCATCTGGGTTTCGACAAACTGGGAACAAGTTAAAAAGGCGCAAGTTCAGTTTGATACAAAATAACTTTCCGGGAACCAAGCCCGTCGGCAAGCAGATTTGAATATTGCAGCCTGATTGTCGAAAGACCAAAATATGACGCACGATGGTGAATTCATCATGTTTTACAAAGCTCTTGCTATTTTGCCGGTATTCCGAATCGCGTTTATAGATCGTTGCCTTCTGTTCAAATCGGAACGACGGCGATCCAATTATTTGAACCGAACTGCGATTTGAACCGTTCGGCGAGGGTTTCGGCGAAAGAAACATTTTCACAAATCGCAAACGTCGTTGAACCGCTGCCGGACATGAGCGAAACGAGCGCGCCGTTTTCCACCAGGAATTTCTGATACAGTTTGAGCACCGGAAATTTGTCGAGCGCGGGAAATTCCAAGGAATTAAAAAATTCTTGGGCGGCGGCGTTCGAATCGCGGCTTTGTAAGCTTGCGATCAAATTTTTCGCGCGGCCTTTTTGACCGTTCAACGCTTCGGGAAAGCGCGCGAGATTTTGATAAGCCCAGGCCGTTGAGATACCAAAGCCGGGGTGAATCAGGAGAAAGCATTTTCCAGTGAGTGCGGGAAAATTTTCCAGCGACTGAACTTTTTCGCCGCGTCCGACGGCCAGCGCGGGTTTGTTCTGCAAAAAGAAATTGATGTCCGAGCCAAGCGAAGACGCGATTTCACTGAGTTTTTCCAGCGAAATTGGATTGTCAAACAATTCGTTGAGCGCGAGCAGTGTCGTGGCGGCATTGCCGCTGCCACCGCCGAGA
>DASZXH010000087.1:0-18384 GCA_035545995.1 Verrucomicrobiia bacterium | reverse complement strand
CGTTGAGGCGCTGCTGAATGCCGATTTGGTGGTGGCAAGCGGTTGCGGTCTCATTACCGACGCCTTCAAAATCAATGCCGGAAGATGGCTGGATATGCTCGGCGTGGCAATCCGATGCGGCATTCCGACCGCCATGCTGGGGCAAGGGTTGGGTCCCATTCAAGACCAAGAATTGTTGGAACGATTTGTTCGCACCGTCCCGTGCGTGGACGCTATTCTGATTCGCGAAAATGGAGCGGGTCTGGACTTGCTAAAACAAGCGCGTGTGCCGGAAACAAAAATTTTTGTCACCGGCGACGACGCGGTGGAACTGGCCTATGGCGAAAAACGCGCGGTAGGCGGCAACCAGATTGGCATCAATTTAAGAATTGCGCGTTACGCTGAATTGGATGAAAAAATTCCGGAACATTTCCGGAATTTGCTGGTCGAAAAAGCCCGTCAATATCAATGCGTTCTGACGGGAATTCCCATTTTGCGCGATGGCGGCGCGTCTGACCTCCAAACTTTGCAGCTTCTGCTGGACGCCAAAAATACAGGTGAAGAACTTGACACGCCGCTCAAGGTCATCCGTCGGGTGTCCGATTGCCGCGTTGTGGTCACCGGCAGTTATCATGCCGGCGTTTTTGCGCTGGCACAAGGCATCCCGGTGGTGGCAATTATTCAATCAGCGTATTACCGTGACAAATTTCAAGGTTTGGCCGAACAATTCGGTTGCGGCTGTATCGTGTTGCAGGCGGACGATGCGGAATTTCTGAAAAAACTTGGCACGGCGATTGATGAATTGTGGGCGCAAGCCGGGGAATTAAAACCAAAATTACTTGCCGCTGCCGAACGGCAAATCCAGTCCGCGCAATCAGCTTATGCAAAACTGCCGGCGTTGCTTCGGTCTTGACCGGGTCCGTTTTGAAAATTTGTCAACGCGATTCAAAGGTCAAACCGGCTATCGGAATTTTATGCGCCAACATGCGCGTCGAGGAAGTCGTGCAACATTGAAATGGTCATGATGTTTTCGGACGAACACCTTCTGCTCCTGCTCGAAACCATAACACTTCATAGGCAATGCCTGTTACCTGCACGGCGCGTTCGAGAAATCTGACGGCTAATTGGCCATGCTTGAATGGCCACAGAAACATTGCTCCCAGCAAATTGATTCCGCATTGAAAAGGAAATATCAACAAACGTGTGCATCGGAAAACAAAATTGGAAAACAAGTCTGGCCGGCTTTTCAAATGCCGGATCGCGCCCGACCGACCGTAATTAAACGCGCTCCGCAAAATATATTTCAGATTCATGCGGCTGGCGGGAAAAAAATCCCGGACAACCGCGCCCGGCAACCACCAGATTTCGTAACCGGCATTTTGCAGGCGGAGGTTCAAGTCCGCGCCTTCGCCAAAGCCCTGCCGGTTTTCCGTATGCCCCAAACGTTCGTCAAACAATCCGGCTTCGACAACCGCTGAACGCAAATACGCGCAATTACATTCCGCCGGGCTGCTGCCATAAGCCAGACAAAATGGCGACGGCCCGAAATCCAATCTGTTCTTCTTTGGCTTCATCCAGCGAGGCGGCGGAAATTCGTATTCAGGAAAATGCGCGCCGGCAACCACGGCGATTCGTGAAGACGCCGACATGAAAAAACGCCGATACGCTTCGAGCCAGCCCGCGTCAGGCACCGAGTCGTCGTCCATAAACAGCACGAACCGTCCATTTGCCTTTGAAATCGCAGTATTCCTGGCGACCGTCCCGCCAATGCGGGTTTCTTTGCATGTTTTCAACTGCGGACAGGACGCGGCGAACTGCCGAATCAACTCTGGCGTGTTATCGGTTGAATCGTTGTCCACAATCAAAACCTCCACGTCATCCGTCAATTGCGATAAAACACTTCGCATGGTTTTTGCGAGCAAGGTCGCGCGATTGCGCGTGCAAATGGCGACTGTAATCAAAGGTTGTGATGATTGAACCGTCATGGCTCCAAATAATTTTAAGCAAAGAAACAACAAGCGCAATTTTAATGGCCGGGAAATGAAAGCGCGCTTGTTCATTTCCTCAAACTCCGGCTTAATTTCGCCGTGACCGCTCAACGCCTGCCCATTTCCGTTTGTCTGATTGCCGGCAACGAATCGCCGCGCATCCGTTGCGCGCTGGAAAGTGTCGCGGATTGGACGAGCGAAATCATTGTCGTTCTCAATGACGACGTGGCCGATGGCACGGATAAAATTGCTGAATCATTCAGCGCAAAAATTTTCCGCGAACCGTGGAAAGGTCACGTCGCGCAAAAAAATTCCGCCGTGCAAAAAGCCACGCAAGAATGGATTCTGGGATTGGACGCGGACGAAGAAATTTCGCCGGAGTTGCGCGATGAAATCCAAAAATTATTTTCCGCACCGGAGAAATTGAGACCGTTCGTCGCCTTCAGTTTTCCGCGTTGCTCTTTTTATTGTGGTCGCTGGATCCGGCATGGCGATTGGTATCCCGACCGCAAAATCCGCCTGTGGCGGCGTGGGCAGGCGTATTGGGGCGGCATTGACCCGCACGACACGCTGATCGTGAACGGGCAAACCGACGGATTGAAAAATGATTTGCGGCATTACAGCATGGAAAATCTGAATCATCATGTCCGCAAAGCCATGAATTACAGCGATATTTTCGCGCGGCAAAATTTGGCGCGCGGCAAAAGCACCGGCGCGTTGACGTTGTGGCTCCGTCCGTTCTGGCGGTTCACGCGCGGTTATTTTTTGCGGCTCGGTTTTCTCGACGGTTGGCAGGGCTATGCCATCGCGCGCATGGTTGCGCTTGAAACTTTCCTGCGTTACGCCAAACTTCGTGAAGTGCAATCAGCCGGGAAAAAACAATCTTCCGCTTAAAACGCATGGCGGCGCGCGAAAACATCCTGATCATCCGCCTGAAATCCATCGGCGACATCCTGTTCACCCTGCCCGCCGCCCAAGTCGTCCGCGATAATTTCCCGGATGCCCGGATTCACTTTCTGGTTTCCAAGGAATACGCGGAAGTGGTCCGCGGCTTTCCACAGGTGGATGAAATCATCCCGTTTGACCGGGCGGTTTTCCGTTCAAAAAATCCGGCGCTGATTTGTGAAAAAACCTTCCGCCTTTTGCGCCGGCTGCGCCAGTGCCGGTTCTCCTGCGCCATTGATTTTCAAGGATACGGTGAAACCGAAATGCTCGCCTGGTGGAGCGGTGCGCCGGAACGCTGGGGGCAGACGCATCGCCCGGCGCGCGGCTGGGCCTACACGCAAAGCCTGCCGCGCCAGCGCGCCACCCATCCGGTGGAACAGAATCTTGCCCTGCTCCGGCACTGCGGCCTGTGCGTCAGAAAAATCCACAACCAATATAACCTCCCGGCGGAAGCCGCCGCCGAAGCCCGGCAGTTTTTCGTGGCAAACAATCTGGAGCTTGGCAAACCGACATTGTTCCTCCAGCCGTTCACCAGTTCACCGCACAAAGACTGGCCGCTGGAAAATTATCTGGCGCTGGCCCGGCATTACCAGTCGCAAGGCGTGCAGATCATTTTCGGCGGCGGCCCTTCCGAAAGCCGCGCGCTTGAGCCTGCCCGCTCCGCCAATTTCTGCGTCGCCGCCGGAACCTCCCTGGCCGCTTCCGCCGGGCTGATGAATTTCTCGACGTTGATTGTCGGTGGCGACACCGGGCTGCTGCATCTGGCCACGGCGATGGGGCGGCGCACGATGATGCTGATGCGCTGCAATCTGCCGGGCAGTTCGCATCCCTTTCAACGGGCGGACTGGGCCATGCTGCCTCCCGCGGAAAAAACCGTGTCTGAAATTCAAACCCATGCGGTCATCGAAGCGTGTTCCGCAGCTTTCAGCGAACTAGCTTGTAATGTTTTTTGTTGAAGCGGAAACCGAACCATTTTTCCAGCTTCAGCATGAACCGGTGTTTTTTCTCGCGGCGGTTCAACTTGTAACCGGGATCGGCTTGAAAAATTCCTTCCGCTTTCGGCAGCCAACCGGACATGATCTTCGGATGCGTGCCGGAAAAAAGTTTCAACACTTGTGAATCAACCCGCGAATAATCCGTCACGGGCAAAGGTTTGTTGTCCCAGAATTTGTGCGTGGCAGAAACTTTCAAATCCATCTGCGTCTCGTTGCGCACCCAGCCGTAATGATAAATCGTTGCGCCGGTGTGCGCCGCCCGTGGATAACGCGCCTGCTTTTGTGTTTCCAGCACCGTGAAGAATAAGCCTTTCGGCGCCCAGGCCGGAATCGTGTTGCGGATGACGCGCACTTCGCTGCGATACCAGGCGGGCGACCATGCGATGGTGTTGGGATTGCCGTAAAAATGCAGGTAGTCAAACGCCAGCGCCTCGACGCGTTCATCGCCCAAACGTCTTTCCATCGCCGCTCGGATTTTCGGCAGGTCGTTTTCGTGAACGACTTCGTCACCTTCGAGATAAAACGCCCAGTCGCCGGTGCAGTTGAACAGCGCGATGGATTTTTGCTGGCCATAGACGAAGCCCTTGATGCTGTAATCATTTTTGATCCGCTCGTTCCATTGCGTCGGAATGACGCGGATTTTGGCGTCGCCGATTTCGCGCAGCATTTTTTCCGTGTCGTCGTCGCACGGGCCGAGCGCGACGATAAATTCATCCACGAGCGGCAAAACGGAGCGGATGGATTCAACAAAGGGATAGCCGAGCTTTTGCCCGTTGCGTAGAAAAGTGAATCCGCTGATTTTCATGCGCTGATGCTAACGCGTAAAATTTCAATCTCCGAACAATTTTTTCAATTGTTCACGTGCGGCGGCTTCGCGGGAATTGGCTTCCGTTTTCGGTTTCCATTCGCGCCGAATGAATTCAAAGTATTCGCAGAAATTGCCGGCGGCTTTTTCCAAAACCGGCTCTGCGCGGCGCTCTCGGCATTGTTGCGCCACGCTGCGGTCGTAACTCTGGCAATTCAAACACACGCGCAAATCCGCACGGCATTTCATGCAGACCTCACCGCGACCGGGATTGCCCGAAAGCGTCCACGGCTCGCCGCAATTATGGCAATGGCGCGTCATAGTCATTTACGATTGGCAAATTACGATTTACGATTTCAACCGCGAATGCAATCCATGAAAACAAATGAATCCGCTTTGCGCCAGATTTTCGCGCCCGCCGTCATCGTCGGCGCGCTCGGTTATTTCGTGGATATTTACGATCTGATTCTGTTCAGCATCGTGCGCACGGCAAGCCTGAAGGATTTGGGATTTTCCGGCGACGATTTGGTCAGCCACGGCATTTTTCTGCTGAACCTGCAAATGATCGGAATGCTCGTCGGCGGCATCGTTTTCGGAATTCTCGGCGACCGGCTGGGGCGCATCGCGTTGCTGTTCAGTTCCATTTTGCTCTATTCCGTCGCCAACATCGCCAACGGCTTTGTCCATTCGCTCGAAGCCTACGCCGCGTGGCGGTTCATCGCCGGATTCGGCTTGGCCGGCGAACTCGGCGGCGGCATCACGCTCGTCACGGAAGTCCTGCCCAAAGAATTGCGCGGCTACGGCACGATGATTGTCGCCACCGTCGGCGTGTTCGGCGCAGTCATCGGCGGACTCGTCGCCGATCTCGTGCATTGGCGCAACGCCTATTTCATCGGCGGCGGACTCGGCCTGCTGCTTTTGATTTTGCGGATGAGCGTGGCCGAATCAGGCATGTTCAAAAATTTGAAAAAATCCGACGCGTCCATTTCGCGCGGAAATTTTCTCGCGCTGTTCACGAACGCCAAACGCTTCCGAAAATATCTTTGCTGCATCCTTATCGGTTTGCCGACGTGGTTTGTCATCGGCATCCTCGTCACCTTCTCGCCGGAATTTGCCAAGGCGCTGAATGTCAAAGGTGCGGTCAACGCCGCGCACGCCGTCGCGTTCGCCTATCTCGGCATCACCTTCGGCGGCTTTGCCAGCGGTTATTTGAGCCAGCAAATGCGCTCGCGCAAAAAAGTCGTTCTCGGTTTCCTGCTGTTTTCCGCGCTGTGTCTCGCGGCGTATCTGCTCGCACGCGGCTGCGCGGACAGCACATTTTATCTCATCATTTTGCTGCTCGGTTTTGGCATGGGCTACTGGACGGTGTTCGTGACCATCGCGGCGGAACAATTCGGCACGAACATCCGCGCGACCGTCGCTACGACTGTGCCGAATTTTATCCGCGGCTCGCTGGTGCCGATTGCGCTGGCGTTCAATTATCTCAAACCGCAAACCGGCATCATTCCCAGCGCGGCGATAGTCGGCGCGATTTGCTTTGTCATCGCGCTCTGGGCATTGCGCGGACTCGACGAAACGCACGGCAAAGATTTGGATTACATCGAACCCGCTTAAAAATATAAAACCACGGATGAATACGGATAGGAATTATTTCAACGCAGAGACGCGGAGAGCGCAGAGAAACGCGAAGGTTTTGATTTATCTCCGTGAAACTCCGCGTCCTTTGCGTCTCGGCGTTGAATCCGTGTTTATCCGTGTCCATCCGTGGTTAAAAAAAGAAATAGACTTGTATTAAAATGAACATCGGCATCTACGGCGGCTCGTTCAATCCGGTTCATCTTGGCCATCTGCTCGTCGCGCAGGCGGCGACGGAAGAACTCGGCTTGGACAGATTATTTTTTGTTCCCGCCGCGCAATCGCCGTTCAAAACCGAAAATGAAATCGCGCCGGCGGAAATCCGCCTGCAACTGCTCCGGCTCGCGCTCGCCGGGAAAACCAATTACGAAATTGACGAACAGGAAATCCAGCGCGGCGGAATCTCTTACACGATTGACACGCTGCGCGATTACGCCAAAAAATTTCCGAACGCGAAATTGTTTTACCTCATCGGTGCGGACAACATCGCCAAATTGAACGAGTGGCGCGAGGCGGATGAATTGGCGCGGCTCGCGGAATTTACCGCCGTGCCGCGACCGGGTGAAACCGTTGCCGAATTTCCCAAGCCATTTCGCGGAAAAATTTTGAAAGGATTTCCGGTGGAAATTTCCTCGTCGCAAATCCGCGCACGCGTGAAAGCCGGTTTGCCGATTAAAAATCTCGTCCCGCCATTTGTGGCCGAAGCGATTCGCGCGGCGAATCTTTACGTTTAATTTCAGCCACGGATAAAGCACGGGAAAAAGATTTTCAAAATCCGTGTTTTATCCGTGTTCAATCTGTGGCTAAATATCGGCGGAAAATGAATTCAAAAAAACTGGCGTCGCTGTGCCGCGACTTGGCGGAAAACCGCAAGGCGGAAAATGTGGTCATCCTCGACGTGCGCGACATTTCCTCGGTGACGGATTATTTTGTCATCGCATCCGGCACGAGCGAGCCGCATTTACGCGCGATTGTGGATGAAATCACCAGCAAGCTACGCGACGAATATGATTTGTGGCCAAATCGTGTGGACGGTTCGGTGCAAGGCGCGTGGGTGGTGCTGGATTTTTTTGACGTGATTGTCCACGTCATGCGTGCGGACGCGCGCGAGCGTTATGATTTGGAGAATCTTTGGGGCGACGCGGCAAAAGTGAAGCCGAAGAAAAAATCGGTGAAAGCGAAAAAGAAATAATTAGCAGCCGCAGAAATTATTGTGATTTTTCTGGAATTTCCGCCGACGCTTTCACCATTTCATCGAGCAGCCTTTTGAAATCTTCCAAACCGGTGGCGGGAATGATGACGTTGTCGCGGCGACCGCCGACGTCTTCGGTGATGCGGAGAAAACGTCCGCGCGGATTTTCCTTGAGCGTGAAAATAAACGTCTTGCGCTCAATCTCGATCTTCTCGGACTTGAGCGTGTCCTCGTTGGATGGCGGCCGCGGCTGACCGTAGGGTCGCCGTCCATAAGGCGATGGTCGTTCGTTTGAAATCATGATAACCCGCTGATGACGCGCCGAGCGTCTAACCAGCACTAACAAATTCCAGCGATGGCGACATTTTGTCAACTGGTAAAATCGCTTCCGCCGGACGGATAAAATTAGGAGGCGCGAACCGGTTTTTTGTTCCCGCGTGTCAGGATTATCCGCACAGGTTTTTTGCGCGGATTACAAAATGTTCGCCGCAAGTTCGGCAAGTTCGGAGCGTTCGCCTTTCTGCAATTCCACGTGCGCGGCGATGGCCTGATCGCGAAAACGGCTGACGAGATAATTGAATCCGTTCGACGACGAATCCACGTAAGGATTGTCAATTTGATAAGGGTCGCCGGTGAACACAATCTTCGTGCCGTGGCCGACGCGCGTGACGATGGTCTTGGCTTCGAGCGGCGTCAGGTTTTGCGCCTCGTCAATAATCATAAATTGATTGGCGATGCTGCGTCCGCGAATGTAGCTCAATGCCTCGACGACGATGCTGCCGTTGCGCATCAAATCGCCGCTGCGCCGGTGGTCGTGTCCCATGTTCAAGTCGCTCAACATTTCGAGCGCGTCATGAATCGGCTGCATCCACGGCGCGAGTTTTTCCTCAAGCGAGCCGGGCAGAAATCCCAGTTCCTTGCCCATTGAAATCGTCGGGCGCGCGACGACGAGCCGGCGAAATTCGCGGTCGTTGACGACGCGCTTCAATCCGGCGGCCATCGCCAACAAGGTTTTTCCCGTGCCGGCCTTGCCCATGAGCGTGACAAGTTTGATGCGGTCGTCGAGCAGCGCGTCGAGCGCGAAATGTTGCTCGCGATTGCGTGGCTTGATGCCCCAGACGCCGTCGCGCGAGTCAATGATGGGAACCAATTTCGTGCCGCTGGCGTCCACCTTGGTCAGCGCGGCTTTCTTGGTGTTCGTTTCATCGGTGAGCGTGCAGTATTCGTTTGGCGAATATTTTTTGCCGTCGTCCAGATGCAATTCGCCTTTGGCGCGGAACTCGGTGATTTTTTCCGTCGGCACGGACATCTCTCTCATGCCGGTGTAAAGATCGGTGATGAATACGCGGTCGGTCTCGTAATCTTCTGCCGCGAGACCGAGCGCGTCGGCCTTGATGCGCAGATTGATGTCTTTGGAAACGAGAATCGTCGGATTTTTCGGCTGGGCTTTTTGGATGCTGGCGGCGAACGACAAGATGCGATTGTCCACCGTGTGCGAATTCAAGCCGCCGTCGCCGTTCGTCGCGTGGCCGTTTTTGTAAAAGGCAATCTTGAGCTGGCCGCCGTTGGGCAATTTCACGCCTTCGCTCAAACTGCCTTCGCCGCGAAAACTGTCGAGCATCCGCGAAACCTGCCGCGCGTTCTGGCCGAGTTCGGTGGATTCGCGCTTGAAACGGTCCATTTCTTCGATGACTTCGATGGGAACAAGCACGCTGTTTTCAGCGAAACTCAAAAGCGAGTTCGGGTCGTGCAGCAAAACGTTGGTATCAATGATGTAATTTTTCACAACATAATTTGGACACGAATTTCACGAATTAGATTCGCGCAATTCGCGCCGAAAGCCTGTATTCATTTGTGGTCGAAATTTTTGACTTTTATTTTCGTCATTCGCGCGTGCCATTTTCGCACTTCTTTGTGGTGCGCCGGCAATTTGTAATGGCCGGAATACAGAAAATTTTCCAGCATCCCGAACAAATCGAAATCTACAAAACGCGGACACGCATCCAGCAAAAACGGCTGGTGCGACAAAATGATTTCAAACGGAATCAGGCGTTCCTCCAGTTTTTTCAGCCACAATTTTTGCTCCTTGCGCCATTGGTCAATGCAGCCGCGACCGAATTTTCTTTCTTTGAACCGGAGAAATTGAAGCTGTTCGCGCGCCGGAACATTTTCCCGCCAGTAAATGTCGTTAAGCCGGAACGTCGCGCCTTCGATTTCATTTTCGATGAATTTCCAGAGCACGGATTGCACGCCGCGCCATTCGAGTGGAAACAGGCCGAGTCCCAATTTCCCGTCGAGATATTTGGCGACGACCTGCGAATCCTCGCTGACTTCAAAAATCACGTTCCGCCCGTCCTTGATGATGGGCACGCCGTAATAACGCTGGCGGGTTAATTTCCAGACGAGCGTGCGGTCTTGGTTGGGGATGTTGATGATTTTGAAGGGAACGCCGGAAAACTCCAAAATGCGCCGCTGCACAAGGCAGAACGGACTCCACGGAAACTGAATCAACTCAATCATGTCAAAAAAATTCGCTGTCTGACGGATGAACTTTATGCCTCCCGCCGGTTCGTGACAAGCGCAAACACCACTTTACACGTAATTGTAACAGCGTTACAGTCGCCTCATGGCTTCTGATTACGATGCAACCGAATTCATAGACACTGATTTTCAGGCGCACAAGTTGCCCACGACGACTTCCGCCAGCGATCCGCTGCGCGCGCCCACGCGCGAGGAAGTGGATCGCAAAGTCGTCGAAGCGCAACAGAAACTCGCCGAACTCAAACGCGCGCAGGACGACCTCGAACGCGAGCGTGCCACGCTCGAAGAATTGCGCCGCCGCCAGACCGAATTTCAAACCGGCCGTCAGGAAATCGTCCACAACCTCACGCGCGGACTCGGCCTGCTCGAAGAAGCCGAATTCAACGCCCGCCGCGACGCCGAACAAATGGTCAAGACCATCACCGATTTTCGCGGCGCGCTTGACAAGATTCAGGCCATCCACGACCAGACGTGGACAAAGGAAAATTTCAGCATCGAATTAACCCGCGCGCTCACCACCATCGAAAACGCGCGCATGGAATGGAACGCCGCACGCCTGAAAATCCCCGCGCTCTCCGGCGAAGCGCTCGAAAAGAAAGAAACCGAAAACGCGCCCGCGCCCACCGTTTCGCCGCTCGCCGATTTAAGTTTTGGCCAATTGTGCAAAATGGGACTCGCGATGACGTGGCCGCTAGTGCTCGTCGCTTTAGGCGCGCTTGGCGTGTTTATTGCTGTTTTATTGCGCCATTGAGTTGAATCCATTATGGCGACCGCGAAGAAAAAGGACAAAAAAGCCGATCCGATTTCCGAACGCGCCCGCGCTTTGAACGAGCAAATCGCCGCGCTTGAATCTGAAATCAAAAAACTCGATTCGCAATTACAAAATCCAGCCGCGAAACCGAAGTTGCGTTCCACCGCCATTCCGCACGGCGCAACCGTCGCGCGCAAACCTGAACCACCACCCGCGCCAGTCATTCACGAGCCGGTATTTGAAGAAATTAAACCCAAATCCGTTCAGGCAAAAGTTGAAACGACATCGCCCGACCAATTCAACGAACTCGGCGTGCGCAAATACGATTTGCCCGCGCTGCTCAATCGCGTCCGCAATCATTTCCGCCGCCCGACAACCAGTAATCCGCGCCTCGTGAATTATCTTGCCGCCGGCGGCGTGCAGGGATTGCGTCCGTTGCGCTACGAAAAACGTGTCGCGCGCAACCGCTTCATTTTTTTTGCCGGCGCTTTGTTCCTGCTTTTGCTCGGCACACTGTGGGTTTATCTTCACGGTCGCTGAAATGTTAAATGTTGAATTGTATGAAAAATAATTTCGTTGAACTGCCGGTTTCCACAGCCGACGGACAATTCCTCGCGCACTATTCCGAAAAGGGACTTGCCGAACTTAATTTTCCAAAAAATGGTAGGGCTGACCTGCCGGTCAGCCGGAACGCGCCGCAGCGCGTCCCTACCAAATTTCGTGCTTGGCATCGGCTCACGACTGACGCTTTGAAAAAAGTTCTCGCTGGACGCGACGCGAAAAAATTGCCGCCGCTGGATTGGACCAGCAAAACCGAATTCCAAAAATCCGTCTGGCGGCAAATGCTGAAACTTTCTCCCGGCAAAACGAAAAGCTATGGCGAAATTGCAACGGCAATTAAAAATCCAAAAGCCGTTCGTGCTGTCGGCGGCGCGTGCGGCGCGAATCCGATTCCGGTTTTGGTTCCGTGCCATCGCGTTCTGGCCGCGAACAAAAAACTCGGCGGTTTCTCCGGCGGATTGGATTGGAAACGGAAATTGCTGGCGACGGAAGGTGTTAAAATTTAACGCTTCATTTGCCGCCTCTGCCAGCACAGGTTTGATAAAAATTTGGATTCAAAATTGTGTTGGACAGTAACTTAAATGCAAATTACAGTCAAAACCATGAAACGAGATAGCGTGGCCTAATTACTGTTAGGCAGCTTGATAATATGATAGCCAAAATTGTCTTCTGTGTAATATGGGCATTCGCCTTTATGTTTGGCTTTGCTGCTATTTTCGGCTTTATCGCTGGTTTGCATCCGGCTCTGATCGGCTTCGCACTCGGAATTCCGGGTATCTGCTTGGCATGGTTTGTCGGATTCTTGGGCTTTCTATTGGGCATCTTCGGATTATTGCCCGGAACCAAGCTCAAAAAGAGATGAAGATTTTGCTGCCTAACACCTAGATAGGCTGCAATTTTTTCCGCATTTGCTTTTCACTTTGCCGTCAATCGGACCATTTCCCGCAATGACGTTTGAGGTTTGAATTTCACGAAGCGTTCCAGTTTTTCCACACGCGGTTTGCGGCGACGCATGTCGTCAAAGCCCGGCGCATACGCCTTCTCGTAAGGAATCAATTCAATTTTTGATTTTGAATTCAGCGTTTTCACAACGAGTTTCGCCAAATCCAAAATGGAGATTTCTTCAGTGCCGCCGATGTTGAAAATCTCGCCGCGCGCTTTTGGGCAATCTTGCAAGCGCACAAGCGATTCCACCACGTCATGCACAAATCCAAAACAGCGCGTCTGCTGGCCATCGCCGAAAACTTCGAGCGGTTCATTTTTCTTGGCGGCGGCGATGAAACGCGGCAGCACCATGCCGTAGCGTCCGGTCTGGCGCGGCCCGACGGTGTTGAACAATCGCGCGATGATGACGGGCAGTTTTTTTTCGCGCGCACAGGCCAGCGCGAGAAATTCGTCCGTGAGTTTCGCGCTCGCGTAGCTCCAGCGCGATTGCGTCGGCGGACCGATAAGCAAATCGTCGTCCTCGGAAAATTCCGCCTTCGCGCTTTTGCCATAGACTTCGGAAGTCGAAGTTAGCAAAACCGGCGTGGCATTTTTCACGGCGGCGCGCAGCAGAATTTCCGTCTCGTGAAAACTGGATTCCAAAACGCGCAGCGCGGATTTGACGACAAGTTCCACGCCGACAGTTGAAGCGAGATGAAAAATAAATTCCGCGTTCGCGGCGAGCTTGGGCAATTCTTTGCATCGGGAAATTTTCGACCGGACAATTTTTAATCGCGGATTTTTTTTGAAGGCTCGCAAATTCTCCAAACTGCCGGTCGAAAAATCGTCAATAATGACAACGCTTTTACCATCATCCAGCAATCGCTCAACCAAATGCGAGCCGATAAATCCCGCGCCGCCAGTAACCAAAATTGGCGAGGATGGAGGATGGAAGATTGAGGATGGCATTTTAGTTTTCGCGTGTGCCGCAAAAATCATCCGCGCGAACAATCATTTTATTGAGCATCGCGCCGATGCTTTGCCACGCGGTGTCCATTTGCTTGAATTCAATCGTTGAAATGTAACCGCAATCCAAACAATCATCGAGCCACGATTGTGTTTCTGTCGCTTCGCCGAGCGCCTCGTCAATTTTATTGATGAACACAGCACGATAGCGACGGCGCGCCCACGCTTCGGCAATCATGGCTTTTACCGCCCGCGACGACCGGCGGATTTGGTCGGTCAACGAATAGCGTTCTTCAACGGGAAAATTTCGGCTTCGCTCAAAAATTTTCTGCGTTTCACTGCGAGCGGCTTTGTAAACGTTCAATTCGCGGAAACTTCTGATTAGTGGCATAATTTCTATCCTCCATCATCCATTTTCCATCTTCGCTGTCAACGCAGCGCGTTCGCAACAGCTTCAGCCAGTTTCTGGCGGTAGTCGGCGCTTTCAATCAATTTTGCCTCATGTGGATTCGACAAATAGCCGCCTTCAATCAGAATCGCCGGGCATTTTTGGTTGCGCAGCACTTCGATGTAGCGCACGTGGCGCACGCCGCGGTCTTCCATGCCGACGGCGTGCAGTAATGCCGTTTGCATTTTCATCGCCAGTTGGAGATTTTGTCCGTCGAAATCGTCGCTCGACAATCTTTCCGCCCACGGGTCGGAATAGCCGCGCGTGAGCGTCGAGGGCATTCCCGTGGGCGTGAACCAATACGTTTCGAGCCCGGCCTGTTTGGTGTCGGGCGCGGCGGAATTGAAATGCAGGCTGATGAACAAATCCGCGTGATGCGCCGTGGTGAACGTGACGCGGCTGGCATTGGTCACATACATGTCGCTGTCGCGGGTCAGAAAAACTTTCCAGCCGTTCGTTTCAAGCAAGGGCTTGAGCCGTTTGGCCCAGTCGAACGTGAATTCCTTTTCAAATCGCCCGTCCAAAACGCTGTGCGTGCCGATGTTGCTGCCGCCGTGTCCCGGATCAATCACGATAATCCGGTTTGTGTTGAACGTGAGCGGCGGCGCGCACAAAAGCGGTTCCAGATTTTTTTGCAAATCAAGGCCGTGCAGATAAATTTCGCCGTCAATGATTTGCGGCGCAAAACCGAGGCTGATGCCGACGCCGTTCCATGTCGCGTCGCGGCTGCCAATACCCAAAATCATCACGCCGTTGGCCGAGCCGACGGCGTAGGTCACGATGGGCGAGTTGGAAATCCAATGCGGTTTGCCGACTTTATGTTCCGCCGCCCAACTTGCAAGCGAAGTCCAGGTTGTCACCGGCGGATTCGCCGGTTTGACGGGAACGACCGGCGACGGATTTTGCGGCGACAATTCCGATGGTTGATTGGCTTCAAATACGGGAGCTTTTCCGCTCGACCAATTCAAGGAAGAAACGCCATTGGCCGCGTGCATCGGCTCGACGACTTCGTTCGGCACGTTGGGCGCGCTGGCGCAACCGGCCAGAAAAAGCGCCGCGACAAAAATGATTCCTACATTCTTGAACACACGCCAGTTTTGCGAATTGAAAAAACGGACTCAAGCTGTTTCCGCATTTACGATTCACAATTTACAATTTACGATTTGCCCGTTGAAAATTCTTGTGGCCATCACCGGCGCGACCGGCGCGATTTACGCGCAACGGCTGCTGGACAATCTGTCGCCGCGCGAACACGAAATCCACGTCGTGTTCAGCAACTACGCGCATCAAGTCATCGCCACCGAATTGCCGGACGGACTCAAACTCCCCGACGGCGCGCAGACGCACAATTTGAAAAGCATGAACGCGCCCTTCGCCAGCGGCTCGAATCCGCCCGACGCAATGGTCGTGATTCCCTGCACGATGGGCACGATGGGACGCATCGCGCACGGTTACAGCGAAGACGTTTTGCTCCGCGCCGCCGACGTGACGTTGAAGGAAAAACGCAAATTGATTCTCGTTCCACGCGAAACACCGTTGAGTTTGGTTCACGTCAAAAACATGGAACTGCTGCTGCTCACGGGCGCAACCATTTTGCCGGCCAATCCGAGTTTTTATTCCGGCGCAAAAACGGTGGCTGAAATCGCCGACACCGTCGTCGCGCGCGTTCTCGACCACTTGGGAATCAAAAACAATCTCGCGCCGCGTTGGGCAGAGGAACAAGAGTGAATTTTTGCCACAGAGACACAGAGTCACAGAGTTTTTCAAAAAAGAATTTTTCTGTGTCTCTGCGCCTCTGTGGCTAATCTAAAAATGATTTCTGTAATTCAAAAATGGGGAAGTTTCGTGCGATTTTCGCACACGGTTTTCGCATTGCCGTTTGCGCTGGCGGCGATGCTTGTGGCCGCGCGCGACAATCGTGGCTGGCCGGGCTGGAAAACATTTGGCCTGATTTTGGCGGCGATGGTTTGCGCGCGCACTTGCGCGATGGCGTTCAACCGAATCGTTGACCGTAAATTCGACGCGCTCAATCCGCGCACGGCAAATCGCCATTTGCCGACGGGACAAATCAGTTTGTTCAGCGCCATTTTACTCTGCGCGATTTCCGGCGCGGGTTTGATTGCCGCAAGTTATTTCTTAAATCCGCTTTGCTTTTATCTTTCGCCCGTCGCGCTCGTCGTGATTTGTTTTTATTCACTGACGAAACGGTTCACGGATTACACGCACGTTTTTCTCGGAATTTCTCTCTCGCTTGCGCCGATTGGCGCGTGGTTGGCGGTGCGCGGCGCAAATGTTTCTTCGCTCGAAATTTTGCAAATGGTTTTGCTCGCGTTCGCCGTCATTTTGTGGCTCGTCGGCTTCGACATCATTTACGCGCTGCAAGATTATGAATTCGACAAATCGCATGGATTGCATTCGCTCGTCGTGGCGTGGGGGCAAAAAAACGCGCTGGCCACTGCATTTCTCGCGCACATGGTCATGTGCGGATCGTTGTTTGCGTTTGGAATTCTCTGCCGGTTTCGTTTCGCCTATCTCATCGGCTGGTTCATCATCGTCGGCTGCCTTGTGTTGGAACATTGGATTGCGCGACGCCGAAGTTTGAACTGGATCAATCTCGCATTTTTCCGGCTGAACGCGCTGGTCAGCTTTGTTTTTTTAATCGTGACCGCCACCGAAGTGATTTTTCAAGGCGGATTCAAATTGCATTGAACACTACTGTAATTTCAGCGGCATGTTAAACACGTTGCCGTAAAGCCGGGCCAATGTGTCGCCGGTATGCTGGCTGGTCACGTTTTGGTTGAATTGGAAAGTGGCGGCGGCGTTGAAACTTTTCAACACGAGGCAATACGTGCCGTTCACCATCACGCCCAGTAATTCGCCGGAACGGCTGAAAACAAGATCGCCGCTGGACGGATTGAATTTTCCGAACAATCCTTTGAGCAAACTGCGGTCTAACTTCACGTAATTCGGCGTCTCCAAATCCACCTGAAAACTGCATTCGCCATAATAACCTTGTTGCGCGCCGACCAGAACCGCGTCTTGAAACTTGTAAGGGTCGGAGGAAATCTTATAGACCTTGCCGCCCAATTGCATTGCCTCTGCCTGTGTAAGCGGCATAAACACCACGCGCGGGTCCTGCTGGTCAAACGACAAGGAATGAATCGGCACTTGCGCCGAGCCGTGCCGCAGCGTTCCGGTGAGACCGTCCCAATCCGTGCCTGGGTCCCACAATGTCAGCGGCGTGTCCTGCACATGACACAACGCGTAAATGTTCTTTCCATCCGTCGCCAGCGGAATTTGGGACGATTTACTTTTGCTCGCATCCATGCCGAGAAAGCCCGTGCGTGCCGCGTTGAAATTGGCCTGAACTTGATTGGCGATGAAGTCGCTGAAAATAGCATTTGGAGCCAGCGGCTGGCTGGCCTGGATTTGTTGAACATTGGTGGAGAGCGAATTGAACCCTTCAGCCAGCTTCAAATTTTCGGCGTGTTCGGCCTGATATTGCTGTTGCATCAGGGCAAATTTCTCGCCGGCAGCGCGTTTTTCCGCCTCGGCCAGTTGCAGTTGATTCGCCAATTGTTGTTTTTCCGTTTGCGCGACTTGATTGCTTTTGGCGAATTGCGCGAGTTGTTGTTGCAACGAGTTTGCCAATTGCGCCTGTTTTTGCGCTTCCGCCTCTTTTTCCGCGAGTTGCTGTTTGGTCAACGAGGCTTCGGCGGAACTGTTTTGCAATTGCTGGTTCAAATTTTTGGCGCTGACCAAAGCGGCGGCCAGTTGCTGTTGCAGATTCGCCTGCTGTTGTTGCAATTGCTGATTTTGCGTCGCGCTCTGGTTCAATTGCGTCTGCTGCTGTCGCGCGGCATCGCGGGCTTTCGCGAGTTCCGCCTGCAACTGGGCGCGATTCTTCTGCTCCTCGGTGAGCGCCAGTTTCATGACGTCCGCAAGGTCCTTGCCGCTGTCAATCTGATTGGTGGACATTTCCACTTTGGCGGTCGGCTGCGCGCCTTCGTTGTCACCGGCCATCTTGGTGAGGTCGGTCGAAAACGTCAGCAGACTCAACAACAGAAAGTCGCAAATGACGATGAGGATGCTGCGATTCATGATTGCGTCGCCAAGGCCGGTTGCGAGGATTCCAGAGCTTCGGCTTCCAGCAACAATCTGCGGCGCGCGGGTCGCAGATTGAAGATTTTGAAGACGCAGACGAAAACGATGCCGAACGACGTGGACGAATAAGCGGCCATCAGGCTGAATTTGATCACGCCCATCGAGACGAGAATCAACGAGACGATGGTGCCGACGAATCCCAGATACAATCCGGCGTCGAACAAATGGTCTTCGTTTTCGAGCAGTTTTAGCTTCATGCGGGGCGGGATGTTTTGCCGACGGATTTCCGCCAATTTCACTAGGCAGGCGATGTAAATCAATCCCTGCAGCACGAAGAACAACAACAATGTCAATAGGATCAGGTTATTCATAAGCGTTGGATGCGCATTGAGAAATCCCGTTGTGACCACGCTGCCCGTCGTGGGCAAATGCAGCCGAAATGAAAACGTCTCTTTCTGGTTTTCTTGCGCGAGAAACGGCTCGCTCAAGAGCAACACCACCAACAGGAAACCCAGTGCAAACAAAATTTCGCGGAACACATGAAATCCGC
>DASZXH010000086.1:0-48377 GCA_035545995.1 Verrucomicrobiia bacterium | reverse complement strand
GAAAATGTCCGTGATTTGCATCACTTCGGCGCGCGACTTGGAATCCACCGCGACTTTCACCAGCACGAGTTCGCGGTCAACGTATTCCGTGCCGTCGCGAAAATCCTGCACTTTGATGACGTCCGGCAATTTGTTGAGTTGCTTGACGATTTGCTCTAGCGTCGCCTCGTCGCCGTGCGTGACGATGGTCATGCGCGAAAGTTCGGGGTCGTGCGTCGGGCCGACGTTGAGCGTATCAATGTTGTAGCCGCGTCCGCTGAAAAGTCCCGCGACGCGCGTGAGCACGCCGAATTTGTTCTCAACCAAAACTGAAATGGTGTGTCGCATAAAACCGTTTGGAAACGGGCTAGAAAACTAGCAATGCGAAGAAAGCCGGTCAATTTGCAAATTCAATTCAACTTTGGTTGTCGAACTTCTAATTGCGTCAATGAGTTGCGGCCGGTGGCGTATTTGTCTGCATGGCCTGTTTGAAGAATTCGCCCGCGCCGGTGAGGTCGTAATTCCACGATTGCAACAATGTCGGTCCCCATTCGGGGTCGAAGCACCACGCCGTCCAACTGATGCCTTTGCTTTCGAGATAGTTGATAATCTGCGGCCCGTAATCGTCGTCCTTGAGCGTTGTTCCTTTCGGCACGGAAAATCCGATTTCCGTCGCAATCATCGGATATTTGGCGGCGGCGAAACCGAAATCCTCCTCCCATTTCGGCGGCCACGGCTGCGAGCGTTTGTTCGCGTAGGGATGCGTCACGTAACCGATGCCTTCCACGTTGATGGGTTCGATGTTCAACGGCGTGAGATCGTAAGCCCAATCCAGTCCGGCCACGAGCGGAATGGTGTTGGTGTCAAATGCGCGAATCACACCAATCATTTCTTCGTTCAATTTTTTCCAATCGCTCCACGACATGCTGCCAAGTTGCCCGCGATACAGCGTCGGTTCGTTGAACAATTCGTAAAACGCGACGGTGCTGTTGCCGCGAAAATGTTGCGCGATGGTGCGCCAGAATTGAAATGTCTCTTTCTGCGTCGTGTCATACATCGGGTCCTGGAACAATTCCATTTTCAGATTGCCGATGCTGTGCCAGTCAATATCCACGTAAATGCCGAGTTCGGCACACCAGTTCACCGCCTGGTCGAGCAATTTGAGATATTCGCGCGGCGTGCGTTCGCGCCACGCCGCCGGATGAACCGGAATGCGCACGAGCGCAACGCCCATTTCCTTTAATTCTTCGAAATGATGTTTGTTCCAGTAGCCTTGGTGTTCGATTTTATCGGGATCGGAAATGGAAACGCCGCGAAACAAAATTGTTTTGCCGTCTGGATCAACAAATTTATTTCCTTGAACATGAATTCGCGGAAGTTGATTTGTTGATGAACTATGAAATGGCCGGCCGTAAGGTTGTTCCTGCCACCAGTGACGAAAATCATTCGTTTGCGCGTGCGCGCCTTGAAAACAGAAACCGGCGACAAAAATACCGGCCAGAAATGGAATCGGGGATTTCATTGTTCCATTCAACACCGCCAACGGACGGCAAACAAGTCACTAAAATTTGTGACTTGCTTCAAAACTCAATTCCGCAAACGGCTCTAAATCAAAAGAACGGATTGTACGCTTTTTCCTCCACCACGGTCGTCAACGGGCCGTGTCCGGGACAAATCAACGTTTCCAGCGGCAGCGACAAAATCTGTTCGCGGATTTTCTGTCCGGCCAAATCCCACTGGCCGTTGCCGTTGCCGATTGAGCCGGCAAAAATCGTGTCGCCCACAATTGCCGCTTGCGGCGCGTTCTCCGGCCAATGGTTGACGATGTAAGTCACGCCGTCTTCCGCGTGGCCAGGCGTTTCGCGATGTGTCACG
This sequence comes from Verrucomicrobiia bacterium, assembly GCA_035545995.1. Classification (GTDB taxonomy): domain Bacteria; phylum Verrucomicrobiota; class Verrucomicrobiia; order Limisphaerales; family UBA11358; genus UBA11358. Next base: position 46,523 of record DASZXH010000086.1, on the reverse strand, counting down.
CCCAAATCGCCGACGGAAATGATTTCGCCCGCTTTGTTGCACTGATTTGCCGGCGCTTTTGCGGAACCGCTGTGTAATTGCGCTTCGGGAAAAGCCGCGCGGATTTTCGGCAACGCTTCGACATGATCCCAATGTGAGTGCGTGATGAAAATATGCCGCAGCGTCAAATGATTTTCGGCGACGCAATCCAGAATCGGCTTTGCGTCGAGGCCGGTGTCAAACAACGCCGCGTCGCGCGTGGCTTCGTCCCAAATCAAATAACAATTCACCGTGAACTCATCGCCCTGTGTCGTGAACATGCGCAGTTGACGCCACGTGCTCAAATTTTTCGGCGTGGGCAACCAATGGTTGGCGATGGATTCCAATTTGACGGCGTTCAAACTGATCAACGGCGCAAGCGCATTGAAGTTGATTTTCTTCACGAGCCGACCGGATTCTTCCAGCGCGGAAAGTTCGGCGTCAGAGATTCCCGCCGCGCTCGCGGCGACAGTGGTGGAGACGTTGGACATCTTCCGCGCCTTGCGGATGATGTCGCCCAAATGGTCTTCAAGATTCATGCCCACACGTTAGCCGCGTTTTCGCGCGTCGCAAGCTTCGGATTGCATTGTCACAAAAAATTGTCAAAATTAGAAATTCCATGCCCGTAAAAAATTGCCGCTCGCTTTGCGAATAAATCCTTTTGGCTTTTACCGCGCGGTCACTACGATGAAGCAATGGATGTTTTGCTTGCCAATTTTCAAACGCCGCTGGCGAGATTGTTGCTCCAATTCATCGCCATCATTCTGGCAACGCGCGCACTGGGCGCGGTGTTCAAACGTTTTGGCCAGCCGTCGGTGATCGGCGAAATCGCGGCGGGCATTTTGTTGGGACCTTCGTTGCTCGGCTGGATGTGGCCCGGCGTGTCAAAAATTTTATTTCCGCAAGACTCGCTCGGCACGTTGCAATTGTTCAGTCAAATCGGCGTGTGCCTGTTCATGTTCGTGGTCGGATTGGAACTGGATTTGACGCAGGTGCGACAACGGCTGCGGATGGCGGCGGGCGTCAGCAGCGCGGGAATCGTTTTGCCGTTTGCGTTGGGAACGGGCGCGGCGTTTTTGTTATTTGAAAATTATGCCGCGCCGGGTGCGACGTTTCCAGCGTTCGTCTTGTTCATGGGGATTGCGATGAGCATCACGGCGTTTCCAGTGCTGGCGCGCATTTTGAAGGAACGTAATTTGACGCAAACGCCGCTGGGCGTGACGGCCATCACTTGCGCCGCCGTCGGCGATGCAGCGGCGTGGGCAATCCTTGCGTTTGTCGTCGCCATCGCCAAAGCGACGAATCTCGCGGCGACAACTTTCAATCTCGCGCTCGTCGTCATTTTCGTGGCGGTGATGCTGTTGTTCGTGCGCCCGCTGTTGACGCGCAACGAAGCCAACTCCGGCGCAAGATTCGACAGCATTGCGCCTGCGCTGGTTTTGCTGACGGCGTCAGCGTTGACGACGGAAGTCATCGGCATTCACGCGCTGTTCGGCGCGTTTCTCGCGGGCGTGGTGATGCCGAAACAAAAAGAATTTCACGAACGTCTCGTCGTGCGATTGGAAAATTTCGCGGGCGTGTTTTTATTGCCGCTGTTTTTTGCTTTTAACGGTTTGCGCACCAACATTGGCGCGCTGAACGTCGGCGCAGGCTGGCTGATTTGTCTCGGCATCATCGCGCTCGCGACGCTGGGAAAATTGGGCGGCACATTTCTCGCCGCGCGGCTGGCCGGCGTCAACTGTCGCGACGCCTTCGCGCTCGGCGCATTGATGAACACCCGCGGTCTCGTGGAACTCATCGCACTGAACATCGGCTACGATTTGGGAATTTTATCGCCGCGCATTTTCTCAATGCTCGTGCTGATGGCTTTGGCGACTACTTTTATGACCGGGCCATTGCTGAATTTGGCGAAAACCAAAAATCTTAGCAGTGCGGAAACCGCAGAAGTCGTCGCGCCAAAATGTGGATAAATAATTTTTGTTGCCTCGCCGCGCAACCGTTACGATGCGTTCATGTCCGAGATTTACAACCAATTGCTCGACGCGACGATTCAACATCTTGAAGATTTGAAAGCGCGCGGCGTGAAGCACGTCGCCGTCTCGGCGGAAACATTGCGCGCGTTGTCGCAACCGGCAAAATCAATTCCATCGCCAGCCGTCAAAATTGAAAATCCAGTTGCCATGCCCGCAAAAAAAATCATCACGCCGGTTTCAACTCCAACGCCAATTGCGTCAGAACTTTCCCTCGCATTGCCCGGCGAAACTGTTCCCGCCGACAAACCGCCACTTGACCCGAAGGAAAAAATTGCCGCCTTCAACGCGCTGCGCGAACGCGCGCTGGCCTGCGTGAAATGTCCGCACCTCGCAGCGTCGCGCAAAAACGTCGTGTTCGGTGTCGGCAACATTGACGCGCAACTAATGTTCGTCGGCGAAGCGCCGGGCGCGGACGAAGATGAACGAGGCGAACCGTTCGTCGGGCGCGCCGGACAATTGCTCACGAAAATCATCCAGGCGACTGGCTTGCAACGCGGCGACGTTTATATCGGCAACATTTTGAAATGCCGTCCCGACACGCCCGGCCAAAGCGCGGGCAATCGCAAACCGACGCCGGACGAAATGGCGACGTGCATTCCGTATCTGCACGAGCAGATTGATTTGATTCGCCCGAAAGTTCTCGTCGCGCTCGGCGCAACCGCCGTTGAAGGCTTGCTCGGCAAAACCATCGGCATCACGAAATTGCGCGGCCACTGGCAGACGTATCGTGGCACACCGCTCATGCCGACGTATCATCCGGCGTATCTGCTGCGCAATCAGGCGATGAGCGAGAAGCGCAAAGTCTGGGAAGACATGCTCGCCGTGATGGAAAAACTCGAAATGCCTGTTACCGAAAAACAGCGAAATTATTTTTTGAAGGCGTGAAAATTTTTTGGACAGAATTAACCGAATTTTCAGAATTAAATCCGGCGCTTTTCAATTTTGTTAATCCTGTTAATTCTGTCTAAAATCCGAAAACAAATGAGCCTTAGCAGGAAAATTTTGATTGCTGCTGGAATCGTGTTCGTTTTGGCGATTCTCATTTCTGTCGTTCACCATTATCAACTGCGCTTTGCTGTCGCGAATTATGTGGCCGAACTCAAAGCCAAAGGCGAGCCGATGGAATTGGCTCAAGTGATTCCGCCGTCTGTGTCGCCGGAGAAAAACAGCGCGCTATTATTTTGGAAGGCGGTAGCACTTTTTACCACAAATGATGATGTTTTGACTACAAATTGGCCGACGGCGATGCACGGAATTACTCCCGGAAAGGCTATTGTTTCTTGGGCGCAATCGGAAATACGTGATGAAGATTCGACAAATTCGTGGACTCAACTACAAGAGGCATTGGCGCGAAACCGCGAGGCTTTCAAATTGCTGAACCAAATCACGAACAACGCGGCTTTTGATTTTAATTTGCAATACACGCAACGTTTTGAAATGACCATCACGAATTTGATTTTTGAGAAAAAGTCCGCGCAAAAATTGTCCGCAGACGCGATTTATGATTTGCATGTCGGCGATGCCATTTCAGCGGCAAAAAATGTGCGGACAATCCTTGCGCTGGTAAATGGTACAGGCGACGAGCGGACGGTTATTTCCCAACTCGTGCGTATTGCAATTGCGCAAATCGCCGCAGCAGACACATGGGAACTTTTGCAGTCAACCAATTTGACAGATGAATCGTTGGCTGAATTGCAAAAAAGCTGGTTGCAATTGGAATTTATTCAAGCATTGGAACGCGCTCTACCGTTGGAGCGCGAAGGTGCATTGACGATGGTTGCAAAATGGCGGAATTCTAATTCTGAATTACAACACTATTTCGATTTGAAAAAGCGAGTTAAGACATTCTTCGGGAATGACGATGAAGAAGATTCGCTTTGGAAAAACGCGAAATTGAAAACCGTAATTTTCCTTTGGCGATATTGGTGGTCGTATCCCGATGAACTGCGTTATCTAAAGGGCTACGATGTTCTGGCAAACGCCGCCAAATCCGCCGAGACAAACGGTTTCTATCAAACTGCGCTCCAATACCAAAATTCCGAGTTGGAGCGACTGGGAATATCCAAACTTGATGACGAATTTGCAACGCTTTTTTCCGGCGAAACAGATTTTCACTCTATGTTGTCTGAATCCATCGTTACATTGGGCAATGTAACGCGGAAAGTCATGCAAGTTGAAGTGGCAAGACAAACGGCTATCGCTGCTATTGCGCTCAAACGCCATCAACTCAAACACGGCAATTATCCAAAGGATTTGGATTCACTCGTGCCGGAATTCCTCTCCGCTGTTCCACTTGACCCGGTTGATGGAAAACCGTTGCGATATAAATTGAATGCCGATGGAACATTTTTGCTCTATTCCATCGGTGAAAACGGCATGGACGACGGTGGCAATCCGGCGCCTGAAAAAAACGTCGAGAGTTCAAATTTCTTCTGGCAATATCCAAACGCTCTGGATTGGGTCTGGCCGCAGCCGGCGACGGAAGAAGAAGTTCAAGCCTATTACAAAAAAATTTCTTCCCAATCGAACTAACGCGCGATGTTCAAAAAAATTCTTCAACCGCTGCTCGCGTGGTATATCACCGCGCTCAAATCCACCGGCCTTCCAGCCATCGTGCTGCTGATGACGATGGAAAGTTCCGTCCTGCCGATTCCCAGCGAGGCCATCATTCCGCCCGCCGCGTCGCTCGCATGGTCGGACGGAATTAAATTGTTCAATTCGCAATTCACCGGCTGGCCGGCGGAAATCGGATTGGTCATCGCCGGCGCATTCGGCTCGTGGCTCGGCGCGACGATGGTTTATTGGCTCGCGCGAACCGCCGGTCGTCCGCTGCTGATGAAATATGGCCGCTACATTTTGTTGCCGCCGGAAAAAATCCAAAAAAGCGAGAACTGGATGTCGCATTACGGCGCGGCGGGCGTTTTTGTGGCGCGACTGCTGCCCGGCACGCGGCAGTTGGTCGGCATTCCAGCAGGCGTCGCGCGGATGGATTACCTGAAATTTTCCATTTTCACAATGCTCGGCGCGACGATTTGGTGCAGCGTACTGTGTTACGTCGGCGTCAAGGCCGGGCAGGACGAAAAATTGTTGAAGGGCGATTTGCGGGAAATCGCCTTGTGGCTCGGCGGCGCAGCGATTGTGCTCGGCGGACTTTACTATTTTTTTGTCCACCGGCACATGAGGAAAAAACTTTGACGCGAATTACACTAATTTTCACGAATGGTTTTTTAATTCGTGAAATTCGCGTCTAAAATTCCTTTGCGTCTTCGCGCCTTTGCGTTGAAATTCTCTCGTGCCGGTTTCCGAACACATCCGCAAAAAATTGAACAGCGTCCCGCACAAACCGGGCGTGTATCTGCACAAAGACCGTTTCGGCTCGGTCATTTACGTCGGCAAGGCGCGCGATTTGCGCAAGCGCGTCAGCCAGTATTTTCATCCGTCGCGCCGCCTGGGCTGGGATTTGAAATTTAACGCGCTCGTCGAGGCGATTGCCGATTTCGATTTTCACGTCGTCCGCAGCGACGCCGAATCCTATCTGCTCGAAAGCAAACTCATCAAGGAATTCAAACCGCGCTTCAACATCAGTTTCCGCGACGACAAACGGTTTCTGATGCTGAAAGTGAATTTGAACGACCCGATTCCGAATTTCACGTTTGCGCGCTTCAAAAAAGACGACGGCGCGCGCTACTTCGGCCCGTTCGCGAACGCGGGCGCGTTGCGCAACACGCTCACGCTTGCGCGCCGACAATTCAATTTGCGCGGCTGCCGCGTGTTCACGCCCACGGAAGCCGATTACAAACATTGCCTTTACGCGCATTTGAAATACTGCACCGCGCCGTGCGTCGGCAATGTCACGCGCGAACAGTATTTGGAGCAAGTCCGCGCCGCGTGCGATTTTCTCGAAGGCCGCAGCCGCGAGATGCAAAGCGAATTGGAAGTGGAAATGCGCAAGGCGGCGGCGGCGCGCGATTTCGAGCGCGCCGCGATGTTGCGCGATTTGATTCGTGATTTGCAGGACACGTGGAAACGCACGGAAAAATTTGAGCGCATTCCCTACACGCTGCCGCTTTCCATCCATCCCGAAAACGATTTGGTCGAACTCGGCAAAATTCTAAATTTGTCCACGCCGCCGTCGCGCATCGAAGGCTTTGACATTTCCAACATCAGCGGCACGTTCAAAGTCGCGTCGCTCGTCAGCTTCAAAAATGGCCGTCCCGACCGCGCGAATTACCGCCGCTTCAAAATCAAAACCGTCGCCGGACAGGACGATTTCGCCAGCATCGCCGAAGTCGTGCGGCGGCGTTACACGCGATTGCTCAACGAAGGCAAAATCGGCGCGGCGCAAAAAACAAAAAATGACGACGACGGCCACGCCGTTCCTGATGAATTACAAAAAGTGGTTGATGAAACGAGCCGGAAATTTCGCAAAAAAATTCCTGTTAAAAATTCCGAATGGCAAATCTCAAGTTTGCCGGATTTGATTTTGATTGATGGCGGCAAAGGACAATTAGGCATGGCCATCGCCGAATTGAAAAAACTCGGCCTTGAAAAAATTCCCGTCATCGGTTTGGCGAAGGAATTTGAGGAAATTTATCTGCCGGAAAAATCCGAACCATTGCGGCTTGGTTTGAATCATCAGGCAGTAAAATTATTGCAGCGCATCCGCGACGAATCGCATCGCGTGGCGAATTCCTACAATGCGCAGTTGCGGCTCAAGAAAATTTCCGAAAGTGTGCTGGACGAATTCCCCGGCATCGGCGACCGACGCAAGCAAGCCTTGCTGAAAAAATTCGGCTCCGTCCGCCGATTGCAACTGGCGACGCTAGAACAAATTTCCGAAGTCCCCGGCTTCGGCGGCAAAGCGGCGGAAGAATTGAAAAATTTTCTGACCGCGCGAATGGCAACTGCAAATTGAATCATGCCAATCTTTCTTGAATGTCAACGCTGCACGGCTTGCTGTCGTTGGCCGGGGCAGGTGCGTTTGACGGGCGACGAAATCATGCGGCTCGCGGCGTTCAAATATTTGAGCGGATTTGATTTCATCCAGCAATTCACGCGACTGGCGGCTGACCGGCGCGGTTTGGCGTTGCTGGACAAGCCGAACGGCGAGTGCATTTTTCTCGAAGACGAAAATTGCGCAGTGCAATCCGTGAAACCGCAGCAGTGCCGCGATTTTCCAAATCTCTGGAATTTCCCCGGCGCTGAGAAATTGTGCCACGCCATTCCGCGCGATGTGGACGACGAAAAATTTATTCAACTCGTTTCGCAGGCTACGCGGCGTTCGCCGGAAACAGTAAAAGGAATTCTGCGACAACGCCAAATTTCGTAGTTCAAAACGATTCCACTTGCGCTTGAATTCGCGGCGCGGAACTTCATACTTCGCGCATGTCAAATTTAACCAGCGAACCCATTCTTCAACTCGACCTGCCCGGCATCAAAAAAACCCGCTCAGGTAAAGTCCGCGAAGTGTTTGACCTCGGCGACGCTTTCTTGCTCGTCGCCACCGACCGCATTTCCGCGTTTGACGTCATCATGCCCAACGGCATTCCGCGCAAAGGCGAAGTCCTCACGCAAATTTCGCATTTCTGGTTCGACAAATTTTCTGCGCTCGTACCGAATCATCTGCTTGCGAAAGCCGACGACCCGTTGCCGGCAAATTTGTCGCCGTTCGCAGACAAATTGGCGCGCCGCTCGATGATTGTGAAAAAGGCCAAGCCGCTCGCCATCGAGTGCATCGTGCGCGGCTACCTTTCCGGCAGCGGCTGGAAGGAATATAAAAAATCGCAGACCGTCTGTGGCATCAAGTTGCTCGCCGGCCTGACCGAATCCGCCGAATTGCCCGAACCGATTTTCACGCCGTCCACCAAGGCTGAGCAAGGCCACGACGAAAACATTTCATTTGAGCAGGCGCAAAAAATCGTCGGCGCGGAACTCGCCGCACAAGCGCGCGACTTGAGCCTGAAAATTTACAAAGCCGGACGCGATTATGCTCGCCAGCGCGGCATCATCATCGCCGACACCAAATTTGAATTCGGCTTGTTCGAGGGCAAATTGATTTTGATTGATGAAGTATTGACGCCCGATTCCTCGCGCTTCTGGCCCGCCGACCAATACGCGCCCGGCAAAAGCCAGCCGAGTTTCGACAAACAATTCGTCCGCGATTATTTGGAAACGCTCGACTGGAACAAAACGCCGCCCGGCCCGAAATTGCCGGAAGATGTCGTCGCCAAAACTTCCGCAAAATATCTGGAAGCTTATGAGCGGCTCACCGGCAAAAAACTGTGAATTCACTCGTCGAAGATTTTCTGCAATTCCTGCGGCACGAACGCGGGCAATCGGACAACACGGCACGCACTTACGCCGCATTGCTCGGCAGGTTTATCGCGTGGGCGGCAAAACAAAACCTGATGGATTGGGAATCCGTCGAATTGAAACATCTCATGTCGTTTTTGCAGAGCGAACGGACGCGCAAAGCTGTGCCGGGAAGGCCGTCCACACGCGCAAATTCGTCGAAAGAAAATTCATCGCGCCGGTTGAGCGGCGAGAGCGTTTATCTGGAAATTGCCGCATTGCGGGCGTTTTACAAATTTGCCGAAAACGAAAAAATTTTGCCAGTGAATGTCGCGGAAAATTTGTCTTTGCCGCGCCGCTGGAAACGATTGCCGAAGGCATTATCGAACGATGAAATTGAAAAATTATTGAAGCTGGAAGAACCGGTGACGCCGGAAAGTTTGTGTGATCAGGCGATTTTGGAATTAGCCTACGCTTCCGGTTTGCGCCTGAGCGAATTGAAAAATCTGCGGCTAGAACAACTCCATTTGGACGCCGGGTTTATCAACGTCATCGGCAAGGGAAACAAAGAGCGCGTCGTGCCGGTCGGCAAAAAAGCGGTGGAAGCGTTGAATCATTTCATCGAACATGCGCGGCCAAAATTGGTGACGCCGAAATCGCCGGCGAATGTTTTTTTGACGAAACGCGGCACGCCATTTGCGTCGGTCACACTTTGGTTGCGAATCAAAAATCGCGTTCACCGCGCCGGAATCGAACGCAACATCACGCCGCACATGTTGCGGCACAGTTTTGCGACGCATTTGCTGGAGCACGGCGCGGATTTGCGCGTGATTCAGGAATTGCTCGGCCACGCGAACATCGGCACGACGGAAATTTACACGCACGTCACGGGCAATCGCCTGCGGGACATTCACCGGAAATTTCACCCAAGAGCTTAATCCGCAGATGACGCAGATTTTCGCAGAAAGAAAAATCTGCGTTCATCAACGAAATCTGTGGACAAATTTTCATTCAAAATCGTAGACCAAAACTTTTTTGACAAACGGCTTCACGCATTTCTCGACAAATTCGAGATGCTGCGGATGGATTTGATAATCGTCCTGCGCCTGTTTGCTGGTGAAAATGATGTTCAGCGCCACTTGATAGCTTTGGTCAACGACGGGACGATGGCTACCGGACATTTTGCCGACGTGAAAATGCGTGATGCTGGGAATGGTTTTAAGAAATTGATTCGCACCGGCGATGACTTCGGCGACCGCGTCGGGTTTGGTGGAATCCGTCCAGAAGATGACGACGTGTGAAAACATGGTTTTATTTAACCATGAAGTCGCAAAGGGATGAAATGAAAATTGCCTGTGAGCGGAGAAAATTAGGCACCGTTGTCCCCGATGGCTTCGACCGGGCAGCCCTCCTTGGCTTCTTTGCAACGCGTTTCTTCTTCAGGCGAGGACGGCTGTTTATAGACGAAGGAATAGCCGCCGTCGTCGTTGCGCTTGAAATTGTCCGGCGCGGTTTCGCGGCACAAATCGCAGTCAATGCACTGGTTGTCCACGTAGTATTTGCCCGCGACATTTTCGGGATATTTATTTGCAACGTCTGCCATAAATTTCTTTCGGCAATATGGATTTAATTTTCCGCTCTGGCAAGTCTGATTTCCATTGCCGCACAAAGGAACTCGAAAATTTCAAGGCGACAATTTTTCACGGTGCGGCAAATGGTCGCGATTCCAGCGACTCAACGCTTCATCGCTTGTGTCTTCAAACAGAAATTTCAACGTCGGTGATTCAACGTGGCTGTCGCAAAAGATCACATTGGCTTTGTCTTGGTGGCGGGTGGCCGTGTTTCCATAGTTGTCAAACCAACCTGGATCACGTCGTTCCAAGCCGCCGCTGGCATCAAAACTATCCGCAATAATCATCGTATCCGCCGGAACAGCAACTTCTGATTCACCAACCGCTGTGTAGATTTCGGAATTCGTATCGTAATGGCCGTTGAACCCGAAAGAGTTCAGTCGGTTTGTAGTTTCATCCACGCCAAAACGATTGTAACCATAATAAAGCGTTTTGGGCGGAGGCTTTTGTGCGAGAAAGGATGTTTTCCAAGCTGCCGACGGGCAACGCCAGATGCTTGTTTCATAAAAATTGGTCGCCAGTTGTAAAGTGCCAATCCCGCCGACTTTGATTTGGCGAATCCAATTACCTGGATAATCACTGTTCGGATGAGCTTTGGCGATGGCAATGGGGTAGCCGTGATTGTTCGCCAGAAAATTTTGCAAACCAACTCCGATTTGATGCAAATTGCCAACGCATTGAATTTTCTGCGCTTTGGCTTTGGCATGAGAAACCGCCACCAACAAAAGCGCCGCCAAAATTCCAACGATGGCGATGACCGTCAGCAATTCAATCAATGTGAACGCGGCATTTTTGTTCCGGCGGTTCATGCGGTTTAATCAGGTTCACAGTCATTAAAAACTTTTCTTCGCGCGGCGCAAGAGTATGTTTTCTCCATGCGACAAGGAACTGTTCGTCGGACAAAAATCATTTCCACGCTCGGACCCGCCACCGATTCCGCTGAGATGATCGGCAAGCTCATTGACGCGGGCGTCAACATTTTCCGCCTCAACATGTCGCACGCGCCGCACGATTGGGTGCGCCGCGTGGTTGCGGATATTCGTTCCGCAGCCATCACGCGCAAAAAATTCATCGGCATCATGATGGACACACAGGGTCCGGCCATCCGCACCGGCGACATCGGCGTGCCGTTGGATTTGCAGCCGGGGCAGAAATTCACGCTGACCGTGCGCGGCGAGCGCGACCTCGAAGAACATTCGGTGGATGTGAATTACGAAAATTTTGTCAACGACATCAGTGTCGGCGACGTGGTGTTGATTGACAACGGCACGATTGAAATGAAAGTGCTGGCCAAAAACGGCAACAAAGTGGAATGCGAAGTTCTCACGGAGGGCAAACTCGGCAGTCGGCGTCACATCAATCTGCCCGGCGTGAAAGTTTCGTTGCCCGCGTTGACATCTAAAGACATCAAGGACGTGAAACTCGGCCTTGAATTGGAAGTGGATTTCATCGCGCTTTCGTTTGTGCGTGAGGCGCGCGATTTGTTGCAGTTGAAGGAATTGTTTGAAGAAGGCAAACCACGTCCGCTGGTTATCGCCAAGATTGAAGATCAGGAAGCGATTAAAAATCTTGACGCCATCGTGCAGGAAGCCGACGGCATCATGGTCGCGCGCGGCGATTTGGGGATTGAAATTCCTTATGAAGAATTGCCCATCGTGCAGCGTCGAATTGTTAAAACGTGTTTGCGTGTTGGCCGTCCGGTCATCGTCGCGACGCACATGCTTGAAAGCATGATTGAATCGCCGATGCCCACGCGCGCGGAAGTCACGGACGTTTCCAACGCCGTTTTCGAGGAAGCCGACGCGATTATGTTGAGCGGTGAAACGACCGTCGGCAAATATCCGCTCAAGTGCATCGAGGTTTTTGACCGCATCGCAACCAGAATTGAACGCAGTGGCAGCGCGGGATTTCACGACGCAGCGGAATTGACGACGGCGCGCGAAAAGCTGGTGAAGAGCGCTGTTGTGATGGCCAATGAATTGAAGGCGGCGGCGATTCTGGTTTTCACGCGTCACGGCAGCATGGCGCAATATGCCAGTTGGATGCGCCCGCGTTATTCTCCCGTTTATGCAGTGTGCGAAACCGAGAAGACCGCGAATGAAATGGCCTTGTGCTGGGGCGTCACGGCGTTTGTCATGAAATTTGATTTTATTGATCCACAAAACACCGTCGAAACCGCGCTGAAAAATCTTACGGAGAAAGGCCACTTCAAACCGGGCGCGACGGTGGTCATCATCGGCGCGATTTCGGTCGGCACGGAAATCGTGGACGCGGTGCAGATGCGGACGGTTTAATCAATTGCCCAAAGCCCTGGCCGCGTCGTTGGCAAGATTGACCACCGTGTTCGGGAAAATGCCGAGCCAGAACATTCCCGCGATACAAACGGCAATGAAAAATTTCGCCGGCCCGGAAAGTTGAATCGGCGACAAATCACTTGGCGCTTTGCTCCAATAAATCGCGCGAATCACGCCGAAATAATAATAAAACGAAATGACCACACCGGCCAGGGCGACAAAAACGAGCCAGTAATAATCATGATTGCCGGTGACTTGCGCTGATTGCACCACGGCTTTCAACAGCAAAAATTTTCCAAAGAATCCGGCCAGCGGCGGCACGCCTGCCAGCGAAACCATTGCCAGCGTCAAGGTTGACGCAAGAATTGGCGAACGCTGACTCAATCCGGCCAATCCCGAAATGTCTTCGTTGTCCAAATGGCGCATCACCAGCGCGATGACCGTGAACGCCGCGACAATCGTGAACAGATAACCCGCGAGATAATACATCACCGCCGACTCCCCGCTTGCACTTAACGCCGCGATGCCAAGCAACAAGTAACCTGCGTGTGAAATGCTCGAATAACCGAGCAAACGTTTTAGATTGCGCTGCGGCAGCGCGCAGAGATTTCCGTAAAGAATCGTGAGGCCGGAAATCACCATCAAAAATCCCGCCCAATGTTTGGTCACGTCGGGAATCGCGGCGAATAAAACGCGCAGCAACAAAACAAATCCGGCGGCCTTCGAGCCGATGGCGAGAAACGTGGTCGTCGGCGTCGGCGCGCCCTGATAAACATCCGGCGTCCAGATTTGAAACGGCACGGCAGAGATTTTGAATCCCAGCCCGGCTAACAAAAATAAAACGCCGATGAGAAAAATTTTGTTGTCGAGAAATTGCGGCACGACGGCAGCGAGTTCCGTGAAATTGATTTTGCCGGTCGTCCCGTAAATCAGTGCGATGCCGAACACCATGAACGCCGACGACAGCGCGCCGATAATCAAATACTTCACACCCGCTTCAAGCGAAAGCAGCTTGCTGCGCTGAAAACTGACGAGGACGTAAAACGTGATGGTGATGAGTTCGATGGAAACGAACAACATCGCAAAGTCGTTCGACGACGCGGCGAACAACATTCCTGAAAGCGCAAAAACGACGAGCGAATAAAACTCGGCAATACCACCGGAAATTTTATCTGAAAATTCCGCGGTCAAAAATAGAACAAGAATGGCCGCCAGCAGAAAAAAGCGTTTGAAAAACAGCGCCAGCCCGTCTTCGACGAACGCGCCGTTGAACGCGCTGCCAAAAACATTGCCGATGCCGCCATCAATGAACGTGGCCAGCAGCAACACGCCAAGCGCCGCCGCGCCGAAATACGCGAGATACTTTTTGCGTCCAGCGGGAAACCAGAAATCCGCGAGCAGCATCACCGTGCCGAGCGCCAACACCAAAATTTCAAGTGTCATCAAGGAAGCGTTCATTGATTTTCGATTGCCGATTGCGAATTGCCGATGGAAGCCGTTTGAAGTTTCAAGTTTTCAGTTTTCAGTTGAACCGCCTTCGGCAGAGGCTGAAAACTTGAAACTGAAAACTGAAAACCCTGAACAATTTTTTGCGCATCCGGCGTGATTTGATTCGTCAGCAATTTTGGAAAACAACCAAATGCAAATAGGCTTGCCAACAGAAGCGCATAAGGCAATTTTCGCCAAAGTCCGGCGTCGGGAAGATTGGCGTATTTTTCCGGCAACGGGCCCTGCAAAATTTTTCGCACCGCGCGCGTCATGTAAATGCCGCCGATGACGAGGCCGCCCCAAACCGCCAGCACGGTGACCGTCGGGAACACTTTCCACGAGCCGAAGAAAACGGCGACTTCGCCGACGAAATTGGCGAAACCGGGCAGACCACAGCCGGCCATCGCCGCCATGAGCAACGCCGTGCCGATGAAATGCAGCGGACGGCAAAGTCCGCCGAGTTCACTCATTTGCAGCGTGCCGGTCTTTTGATAAATGTAGCCGCTCAAACCGAACGTCAGCGCCGCGAGAAATCCATGCGCGACCATCACGAACACCGCGCCGGTCACGCCGATAAGATTCAAACTCGCGATGCCAAGGAAAATGAAGCCCATGTGCGCGACGCTGGAATTGCCGATGAGCAGATTCAAATCGCGCTGGCGCATCGCGACCCAGCCGACATACAAAATGTTGCCGAGGCAAAGCCACGCGAGAAAATTCATCCAACTGTGCGCGGCTTCCGGCAGCAACGGCAGCGCAATGCGAATCAAACCGTAAAGTCCGAACTTTTTCAAAACGCCGGCGTGAATCATCGCGGTTGGCGACGGCGCGGAACCGTAACCGAGCGGCGCCCACGAATGAAACGGCCAGAGCGAAACTAAAATTCCGAATCCGAACAGCAGCAGCGGGAAAATGAAATTTTGCGCGTTTGTCGAGAGCGGATTTGCCTTGGCGTGTTCAATCAACGTCGGAATGTCGAACGTGTTCGCGCCGCTTTGCAGATAAAGCGCAATCAAGCCGATGAGTGCAATGAGCGCGCCGATGCTCAAGTAAATCGTGATTTGGAACGTCGCGTAATTTTTGCGTTCGCCGCGTCCCCAAACGCCAATCATGATGAACGTCGGCACGAGCGCAAGTTCGTGCAGAAAATAAAAGAAAAACAAATCGAGCGACGCGAACGCGCCGAGGATGCCGCCGCTCATCACGAGCAGCAGAATGTAAAATTCCTTTTCGCGCGTTTGGATTTCCCACGAGCACAACGTCGCGGCAAACGCGACGATTGCGCCCATCAAAATCAGGCCGACGTTCAAGCCGTCCACGCCGACGTGATAGCTAATGCCGAGCGATTCGACCCAGACGTGGCGTTCGGTGAATTGATAGCCGTTGAATCCCGGCACGAACTGGCAAAACATGACGACGGCGAGCACGGCGGAAATGAGCGTCGCCAGCACGGCAATGCCGCGAATGATGACGCGATAATTGCGCGGCACGAAAATCAAAAACAGCGCCGCAACAATCGGCCAGCCTGCGATGTAAGTTAAAATGGACATCTAATTTATCTTTTGAATTTCCATTTGTTGTGTGTCACTTCAATTGAAGAAATTTCATTTGGGTCAAATGGAACATCATCGCAACCGCGAACTTCCCCAATTATGCTGTGACCAATAATGGCTATATCTTCAATTTTTCTCCCGTCTTTGAGCGTGACCGCAATAATTTGATAATCCATTCCAGTTTCTGGCTTGGACAATAAAAATTCGCTCCAATTTCTTGGAAGCTTTTTCAAATTGCTTGTCGTTGATTCCATTTATTTCAAAACAAAATACAGCACCAGCGCCACGCCGAGCACGAATAGAAAGGCGTAGGTCTGCAAATTTCCGGTTTGCACGAGGCGCAAGGCGCGTCCGGTCAAATCCGTGCCGCCGCGAACGAGACCGATGCAAAAACCTTCGACAAGCCAGCGGTCAATCCAGTCGCAAACCGCCGCGATGAAATCGTGCGCGCGAACAAATGTGGCTTCGTAAAGTTCGTCGAAATAAAATTTATTTTTCATCCACGTTGCCAGCACGCCGAGCTTGGCGGGCAACGGGTCCGAAGTGGCATTTTTGTAAAGTGAAAAGGCCAGATAAATACCAGCGAGCGCAACAGCGATGCCGATGAACATCGCAATCGGCGCGTGCAGCGGCTCAATCAATTGTTGCGCGAAAGAAAGCGTTTCGTGGTCGGCAGCGAATTGCGAACCGTAGTTGTTGGTGATGCCAATGAAACCGCCAACGGCGGCGAAAATTGCCAGCGCCACGAGCGGCAGCGTCATCACCAGCGGCGATTCGTGCGCGTGCGAGGCGTGTTCGGATTTTTCCTTGCCGGAGAAAACGACGAAGAACAAACGGAACGTGTAAAACGCGGTCAGTCCGGCAACAAAAACGGCGACAGTGAAAAGCAAATAGCTCTTTTGTTCCAACGCCTGCGCGAGAATCGAATCTTTTGAATAAAAACCGGCGAACGGTGGAATGCCGCTCAACGCCAGCGCGCCGATGAGAAACGTCCAGAACGTGATGGGCATTTTTTTGCGCAAATTGCCCATGTGCCAGATGTCCTGCTCGTGGTGCATCCCGATGATGACCGAACCGGCGCTCAAGAACAGCAGCGCTTTGAAAAATGCGTGTGTGGTGAGATGGAACATCGCGGGCGTCGGGCCGTTCAAGCCGACGGCCATGACCATGTAACCGAGTTGCGAAAGCGTCGAGTAGGCAATGATGCGTTTGATGTCGTTTTGCTGGACGGCGATGAGCGCGGCGAGCAACGACGTGAATCCGCCGATGTAAGCGATGACGTGCAGCGCGTCGGCGTTGAGCAAAAATAAAATCCGGCAAAGCATGTAGACGCCGGCGGCAACCATCGTCGCGGCGTGAATCAAAGCGGAGACGGGCGTCGGGCCTTCCATCGCGTCCGGCAACCAAACGTGCAGCGGGAATTGCGCAGATTTGCCGACCGCGCCGCAGAAAATTAAAAGTCCGGCGATGGTGGCCATCGTTCCGAGCGCGGTAGCATTGGAAGCCATCCCGTTTTGCAATTCACCAAAATTCAGCGAACCGAGAATTCCCCAGATCATCAAAATGCCGAGCAGAAATCCGAAGTCGCCGAGGCGATTGACGATGAATGCTTTTTTCGCGGCGTCGCCGGCGCTGGGTTTTTCAAACCAGAAACCGATGAGCAGGTAGCTGGACACGCCGACGAGTTCCCAGAAAATGAACATCTCGATGAAATTGTTCGCGAGCACGATGCCGAGCATCGAAAAGGTGAACAGGCTCAATTCAGCAAAGAAGCGCGAGAAACCTTCGTCGTCGCGCATATAGCCGTAGGAATAAATGTGAATCGCGCCGCCGACGCCGGTGACGATGAGCAACATCATCAGGCTCAACGCGTCGAGCTTGAGGCCGAAGTCAATTTGCAGGTCGCCGATGGTGAGCCAGTTTTTTGAAATTTCCATGACCGCCGGATGAAAACCGTTCGCACCGATAAAAATGATTGAAAGAACAAAACCGGCGACCACCGCGCCGATGGAAATCAGACTGCTCGTCGTTTTGCTGCGAAGCGTAAAAAGCGTTATCACCGCTACTGACAACAGCGGCAGGAACAAAATGAGCCAAGGCAAAATTTCGTATTTCATCCGATTTTTAGACAGAATTAACAGAATTTTCAGAATTCATTTCTGAAGATTTCAATTCGGTTAATTTTGTTAATTCTGTCAACATATCAAAGTTTCATCGAGGTCAAGTCTTCGACGTGCGCGGATTGGCGGCGGCGATAGAGCGCGACGATGAGCGCGAGGCCGACCGAGACTTCCGCCGCCGCTACGGTGATGATGAAAAATACCAGCACCTGGCCATCCAATTTGTCGTTGAAGCGCGAGAACGCAACGAGCGCGAGGTTCGCCGCATTGAGCATCAGCTCCAGTGACATGTAAATCACGAGCAGATTGCGCCGCATGATGACACCGAGCAGTCCCAGCGCGAACAGCAGGAAGCTGACGGTCAAATAATGTTCGAGTCCAACGTGCATATTTTAATTTCTGCCACAGAGGCGCAGAGACACAGAGACAAAATTGAATTTGTTCCTTGCGCGACTGTTTGATTTGTAAATGTTCATTTCTCTGTGCCTCGGTGTCTCTGTGGCTAATCCAATTTTTTCTTGCTCAACAAAATCACGCCGACCATCGCCACGAGCAGCAGCACCGAGACGATTTCAAACGGCAACACGTAATTCGTGAACAGCAATTTTCCGAGCGCGGCAGTGTCGCCTTCCACGGTTGGCGACGGCTGCGCGTTCAAATTTGTCGCGCGCAGATTTTTCAGGAAAATTCCGAGGATTGCGCCGACGGAAATCAATCCGGCGATGATGCCATAGATTTTGATTTTGCGCCGCTGCTCTTCCTTCAGGTCGAGCAACATGATGACGAACAAAAAGAGGACGATGACCGCGCCGGCGTAAACGAGGATTTGCACCGCTGCGAGGAAGAACGCGTGCAATAGCACGAACAATCCGGCCATCGAGATGATGGTGAGCACGAGAAACATCGCGCTGGTGACGGGATTGCGGCTGAACGGGTTCGCGATGACGAGCACGCCGCACAACAGCGTGAGCGTCGCGAAGACATAAAATAAAATGTCCGTGAGTTCCATTTCGGGTTAAACTTTGACTGGAAAACTTTCCTGTTCCTTCGCTTCTTCCAGTTTTTGTTTCCATTTCTGGATGCCGGGGCTGACGCCGCCGAGCGCAAGGAGTTTCTCTTTATTGTAAATCATTTCGTCGCGGCTCAAGCCGGTGAGCGAATAATCTTTTTGCAGGAAAATCGCCTCTTCGGGGCAGACTTCCTGACAAAACCCGCAGTAAATACAACGCAGAAAATTAATTTCAAATTCCTGCGGCATTTTTTCCGCGTTAGTGCGGTCGGCAATTTGTCCCGTCGGGCCGGGTGGAATAATTTTAATCGCCTTGGGCGGACAGACAAATTCGCAAAGTTGGCACGAGACGCATTTGGTGTTGCCGTCCTGATCCTTCACGAGATACGGCGCGCCGCGATAATCCGGCGGCAGCGTCCATTTTTGTTCGGGATATTGCATCGTCACGACCTTGCCCTTGAACAGCGAGCCGTAGGCGTGCTTGAGCGTGACCTTGAGTCCGCCGATGATTGCCGGCAGATAAAGTCGTTCCCAAAACGTCAATGGTTTGCGATTTACAACGAGCGCCATATCAACTCCTCATCCACAGCCAGACGGCCGTGATCAAAATGTTCACCAGCGCGAGCGGCACGAACCGCCGCCAGCCCAGGTCCATCAATTGATCGTAACGAAAACGCGGAAACATCCAGCGCACCCAGATGAATAGCGTCATCAGCGCGGAAATTTTCGCGAGGAAAATCAAAACATGCACGATGCCGATGAAAATGTTTTGCGCTGGTTGATCCAATCCCCAGAACGGCAGCGTCCAGCCGCCGAAAAACAGTGTCGTCATCATGCCCGCCGCGGCGACCATGTTGGAATATTCCGCGAGAAAAAACAGCGCGAATTTCATCGAGCTGTATTCGGTGTGATAGCCGCCGACGAGTTCCGTTTCCGCTTCCGGCAAATCGAACGGCGTGCGGTTCGTTTCCGCAAAACTCGCCACGAGGAAAATGATGAACGACAGCGGCGCGTAAATGACGAGCCAGCCGTGTTGCGTCTGCCACGAAATGATTTGGCTCAAATTCAGATTGCCCGCGATGAGAAAAACTGGAATCACGCTCATGCCCATCGAAATTTCATACGAAATCATCTGCGCGCTCGAACGGATGCCGCCGAGAAACGGATACTTTGAATTTGCCGCGTAACCCGCGAGAACAATTCCATAAACGCCGAGCGAAACGATGCCGAACGTGTAAAGAATTCCTACGTTCAAATCCGCGATGACCATTTTTTGATGGCCGAATTGCGAACCGAACGGAATCACCGCGATGACGAGAATCGAAGGAATCACCGCGACCGCCGGTGCAAGCCAGAAATACACCTTGCGGACGCCCGCCGGCATGAAATCTTCCTTGAGCATGAATTTCAAACCGTCGGCGGCGGGTTGAAAAATGCCCCAGCGCGTTAAAATCGGGCCAAGAATCGGAACGTATTTCATGAACGGCGGCGCGACGCGATTCGGCCCGACGCGGTCTTGAATCCACGCCGAAACTTTTCGCTCGAGCAAAACCGCATAGCCCGCCAGCGTGTGCAACGCGCCCAGCACGAGCACGATTTTCACGATGCTAAAAATGATAAAGTTCCAGTCCATTTTTATTTAGAGACAGGATTAACAGGATTTTCAGGATTCATTCCTGAAATTTTTAATCCGGTTAATCTTGTTAATCTTGTCTTCATTTTCGATTCAAATTTTCACCGTCACGCCGGTGTCGCCGAGTTGCGCCCACGTCAAACCGTTGAACGCGGGAACATCCTTCGCCATTTCGTTGAACAAACCTTCAATCGTCAAAAATCCGTTTTGTCCCGTGACGTTGAAAACCAAATCGTGCAAAAATTCCCATTCGGCGCGCGCGTCGCCGGGCGGTTCGACCGCTTTCATGAATTTCTGGACGCGGCCTTTGCTGTTCGTGAACGTGCCGCGTTTTTCCGCGTGCGCGCAGCCGGGCAAAAGATAATGCGCCGCGCGCGTCGTCGCGTTTGGCAAAATGTCACTGACAATCAATGTTTCCAATTTGCCGAGCAAATCCGCGCCGATGCCGTGTTTCGTCACATCTTCACCAAAGATAATTAAAGTTTTGATTTTGCCGCTCGAAATTCCGTCGGCAATGGATTCCAAATTCTTGCCCAACTCGGAATCTGAAATTCCTGTAAGTTTCGCTCCGTTGCTATTCGGATTTTTGTCCGCGCTGACGAGCAACTTGTCGCCTTCGCCGATGCGTGGAATCGAATCTGAAATTGCGCCGAGCTTCGCTTTCAATTTTGAAAGCAGCCAAAGTTCTTCGTTCGTTTGACGTGCTGAAGCGACAATTACAACCGAGCCTTGCGGCGCTTTTTTCAATTTGTCGCCGATTTCATTGAGCGCCGCCGTCCACGTGGATTTTTGTCCACGCACCAGAACGTCGCGCAAACGGTCTTCGCGCCCGATCCATTTGTAATTCAAACGGCCGGCGTCGCACATCCAGCAGGAATTGACGGCGTCGTTCTGGCGCGGTTCGTAGCGATAAACTTTTTCCTCGCGCGAGCCGACGATGACGTTGCAGCCTGTCGCGCAGCTCGTGCAAACGCTCTTGGTTTCCTTCAAAAACCAGACGCGCATTTTGAAACGAAAATCTTTCGACGTGAGCGCTCCAACCGGACAAATGTCCACGGTGTTGAGCGTGTAATTGTTGTCGAAAACTTTTCCCGGATACGCCGTGAGCGTGTTGTAACTGCCGCGATTGACGATGCCGAGCGCGTCGTCGCCCGCGATGTCGCGCGTGAACCGGATGCAGCGCGTGCAGAGAATGCAGCGCTCGTCGTCGAGCACGATGCGCGGGCCGAGGTCAACGGCCTTGGGCTTGTGAACTTTCGGTTCGACGAAGCGGCTCGCGCTTTGGCCGTAATCCACCGAGTATTCCTGCAACTTGCATTCGCCGGCCTGATCGCAAATCGGACAATCCAGCGGATGATTGATGAGCAGAAATTCCAGAACGCCTTCGCGCATCTGTTTCACGCCGGGCGTATTCGTGTAAATTTCCATTCCCGGCGAAATCGGCGTCGCGCACGCGATGGCCGGACGCGGCGACTTCGCGATTTTCGGCGTGCCGTCAGGATTCAAAATTGGTTTGCGGTCGGGGCCGAGCGCAGGCGTGCCATATTCCACGAGACACATGCGGCAATTGCCGACGACCGGCAATTTCGGATGATAGCAATAATGCGGCACATCGGTCTTCGCCAGTTCGCACGCCTGAATCATCGTGGTCGGAATCGGTTTGCCAGAAATCGGGTCGGGCATCGTCTTCGGCACTTCGATTTCGCGACCGTCCACCTTCACCTTGATTTTTTCAATCGGAGGCGCGGGCTTGATTTCAGTTGTCGTTGTTGCTGACATTTTTAATGATGCGTTTCGGCCAATTTTTTGGATTCAATCGGCGTGATCATTTCTTTCGCGCGCCGTTCTTCGTCGGCTTTGCCTTTGGCGACAAATTCGTCTTTGAATTTCGCGACGAAACTTTGCACCGGCCACGAACACGCTTCGCCGAACGCGCAAATCGTGCGTCCGCCGGGAATGTTGTCGGCGATTTTCACAAGATAATCCGCGTCGCTCGCGCGGCCTTCGCCGTGCGTCAGGCGATGCAGCGCTTTGCTCATCCAAAGCGAACCTTCGCGGCACGGCGTGCATTGGCCGCAGCTTTCGTGCGCGTAAAATTCGGAGATGTTCGCGAGCGCCTCGACGATGTCGGTCGAATCGTCCATCACGATGATCGCGCTCGAACCGCTCATTGAACCGGCGGCGGCCAGCGAATCGAAATCGTAAGGCAAATCCAACATATCGGTCTCGACCAAAACTTCCTTGCCCTCGACGTCCTTTTTCTTGAGCTTGAATTTTTCGCCCGCTTTGAAAACTTTTGCCGATGAGCCGCCGGGAATCACGGCTTTCAATTTCCGTCCGTCGCGCAAACCGCCGCCGAATTTCGGGTCGTTAATCAATTCGCCAATCGTCGCCTTGCCGACTTCGATTTCGTAATAGCCGGGCTTTTTGACGTGACCGCTCAAGCTGACGATGCGCGTGCCGGTGTTGTTCGGCGTGCCGAGTTTCGCGAATTCCGCCGCGCCCATCGCGACGATGTGCTTCACGTTGCAAAGCGTCTCGACGTTGTTGACGATGGTCGGGCACATCCACAAACCGAGCACCGCCGGAAAATACGGCGGCTTGATGCGCGGATACGGACGTTTGCCTTCAAGCGATTCAATGAGGCCGGTTTCCTCGCCGCAGATGTATGCGCCCGCACCACGATGAACGTGAATCTCCAAATCGTAGCCGCTGCCCAAAATATTTTTGCCGAGAAAATTTTTCGCGCGCGCTTCTTTCAGCGCGGCGTTGAGAATTTTTGCGCCGTCCACCATTTCACCACGGATGTAAATGTAGGCGAGATGCACATCGTTGGCGAAGCACGAGATGGCCATGCCTTCGATCAACTGGTGCGGGTCTTTATACATGATTTGCCGGTCTTTGAACGTGCCCGGCTCGGATTCGTCGGCGTTGCAAATCAGGTAAATCGGCTTGCCGCTTTTGCGGTCAACGAAACTCCATTTGAGGCCGCAGGAAAATCCCGCGCCGCCGCGACCGCGCAAACCGGAAATTTTCACGTCTTCGCGGATTTGTTCTTGCGGCGACAATTTTTTGCCGTCAGGTAAATCTTTTGTCGGCATCGCGAGCGCTTTTTTGAGCGACTCATAGCCGCCGTGACGCAAATAGCATTCGATGTCCCGCGTGTAACTGGGTTCATCGGTGTGCTTCAAAATCAATTTGTATTCCTGCGCCATATCAGCAACTTGACTCTCAAATAAAATTCTCTAGCCTAATCTGCCCATCCTGCCCGATGGTGTAACGGTAGCACAGCAGACTCTGAATCTGTTTGTCATGGTTCAAATCCATGTCGGGCAGCCAACTTTTCAATTTTATTTTTGCCACCGAGACACAGAGACACCGAGAAAAAGCAGAAAATAAATTTTTATTTCCTCTCTGCGCCTCTGTGGCTCTGTGGCTAATTTTCATTTACAATTTGCAACAATTTCGTCGGCTTTTTTGTGCGAAACGTTTTCGTAAAAATCGTCGTTGCACATCATCACCGGTGGCGTGCCGCAACTGGCGAGACATTCGACAAATTCGACCGTGAACTTTCCGTCTTTCGTCGTTTGCGGACCGTGCGCGTGCGCGTCCAAACCAAATTTTTTGCAAAAATGTTCGCGCAATTCATACGCGCCGCCGAGCGCGCAACTCAACGTGCGGCAAACTTTGATCTGATATTTGCCCATCGGCTGCTGCCGCAGCATCGGATAAAACGTGACGATTTCGTAAATGTTAATGGGCTGTAATTCCAGTTTCTTCGCCGTCCACTCGACCGCTTCCTGCGAAATCCAGCCGAATTTTTCCTGAATCGCGTGCAACACCATCAACGACGCCGCGCGTTTGACCGGATAATGCGTGAGCAATTCGTCCACTTCCGCTTCGAGCGCGGGCGTGACGGCGAAATCGCGCTGATGTTGCAGCGGATTCGGAATCGGTTCTGTGTGCGTGGCGTTCATCGGTCGGCTTCTCCCATCACGAAATCAATCGAGCCGAGCACGACGGGCACGTCGCTAATCATCGTGCCGGGCATGACTTCGCCCAAGACGCTCAAGTTGATGAAGCTCGGCGAACGGATTTTCAAGCGATACGGCACGCCGCCGCCTTTGCTGTGAATGTAAAAGCCGAGTTCGCCCTTCGGATTTTCGTGACCGAAATACGTTTCGCCCGGCGGCACATTCACGCCTTCGGTCACGAGCATGAATTGATGAATCAATTCCTCCATCTTTGTGAGAACTTTTTGTTTTTCGGGCAAAACGACTTTGCCGTCCGGCACGTTGACCGGCTCGCCGGATTCGTTGTGCCAGCCGCCGGGAATTTTTTGCAGGCATTGCTCCAAAATGCGGACGCTCTGGCGCATTTCCTCCATGCGCACGAGATAACGGTCGTAGCAATCACCGACCGAGCCAACGGGAATGTCGAACTGCAAATCTTTGTAGCAAAGATACGGCTGATTTTTGCGCAAATCCCATTCGATGCCGCTGCCGCGCAAATTCGGGCCGCTCAAACCGTAATCAATCGCCATTTCCTTCGAGATGACGCCGAGGTCGCGCAGGCGGTCCACCCAGATGCGATTGCGCGTGAGCAGCGTCTCGACTTCGTTGAGCGCGGGAATGAATTCTTCGATGAATTTTTTCACGTCCGCGCACCAATTCGGCGGCGTATCGCGCATCACGCCGCCGATGCGCGTGTAACTGGTCGTGAACCGCGCGCCGGAAATGGATTCCGCTAAATTGTAAATTTTTTCGCGCTCGGTGAAAACCAAAAGGAAAACCGTGACCGCGCCGACATCCATCGCAAACGCGCCGAGTCCGAGCAAATGCGAGGAAATGCGCGCCAATTCCACGCACATGACGCGGATGTATTGGCAGCGCGGCGGCAATTCTTTTTCGATGCCGAGCGCTTTTTCCACCGCGAGCGCGTAGGCGACGTTGTTGGCCAGCGGCGCAAGGTAATCCAAGCGGTCGGTGTAAGGAATGAACTGCGTGTAGGTCATGTTCTCGGCGATTTTTTCGTCGCCGCGATGCAGATAACCCACGTCCGGGTCGGCCTTGGTGATGACTTCGCCGTCCAATTCGAGCAAAATGCGCAGAACGCCGTGCGTGGCCGGATGCGACGGCCCCATGTTGAGCACCATCTTCTCGCCTTCCATTTCCTGAAGTTCGTCAACCGCCTGCGCGGTGCGCGCGGCGGAATCAGGAATTTGGATGTCTTGAACGGTGGCCATTAAAATTATTTTTTTACCGGCCAAGAACCGGGACGACCTTCTTTGCCACTTGGGTCTGCCGACAATAAAGATTCGTGCATCATTTTATTATTATCACCATCCACTCCCGGATCATCGAGCATATACAAGAGACCAAACGAGGCTTCGTATGCTGCAAATCGCGCAATCATGCTCAAATCATCTTTACTTGCTCCAAGTGATAGCAATCGTCTCAAAATTGGAGCCAAATCCGCGAATGGCGCATTCGGATTTTTTTCAGACCATTTGATAATATTATCAATCCAAAGACCAGTCATGTAGCCGTTGATTTTTTCACTCCAAATCAGTTCTAAAAATTCAGCGCGCGTTGCCATAAGTTAATCCTCCGGATTTCTAATGCGCGGTTCGCGCACAGTGGCAGATTTTCCGCCGGCAATTGTCACGAACGGCCCGCCTTCGAGCGGCGCGGGTTTGGTGAACGCGACGTTCGGCAAATCCGTCGGCTTGCCCGCGAGCGGAAAATCTTTCCGCAACGGAAAATACGGATAACCTTCCCACATCAAAATCCGGCGCAAATCGGGATGGCCGTTGAAACGGATGCCCATCATGTCGTAAATTTCGCGCTCGTGCCAATTGGCGGTTTTCCAAATGCCGACGACGCTGGGCAATTCGGATTTTTCTTCGCTGACATCGGTTTTGAGCCGGATTTCATTGGCGTTTTGCAGACTGCGCAATTCATAAACGACCGTCCAGCGCGGGTCGTCGCCGTAATGGTCGAGGCTGGAAACGTCCACGAGATAATCGAAGCCGAGCGTTTTTTTCGCAAATTCGCAGACGGCGACGATTTGTTGCGCGTCGGAAATGTTCACGGAAACTTCACCGCGAAATTCCACCGGTTCGGAAATCAAATCGCCGAACTTTTCCTTCAATTTCTTCGCTTGTTCCAAAGAATTCACAATTTCAAAAAGACACGAATTACACGAATTGACACAAATTAAAATTCACCAAAACAATTCGTGAAAATTGGTGAAATTCGTGTCTCCGCTTTTCATTAAAAATTATGCGACCACTTCTTTCAAATGCAACGCGGTCAAATCCTGCAAGACCGGCTGTTTCTTGATTTTATTTTGCAATTTCATCAGCGCGTCCAAAACGGCTTCGGGACGCGGCGGACAGCCGCTCACGTAAACATCCACGGGGATGATATTATCCACGCCCTGCAACACCGCGTAACTGCGATACATCCCGCCGGTCGAGGCGCACGCGCCCATCGCGATGCACCATTTCGGTTCGGGCATTTGATCCCAAATTCTTCTGACGACGGCGGCCATTTTGTAAGTGACCGTGCCGGCGACAATCATGCAATCGGACTGGCGCGGGGAAAAACGCATCACTTCCGAGCCAAAACGGGAAATATCGAAGCGGCTCGCGCCGACGGCCATCAATTCGATGGCGCAACAGGCCAGACCCATCGGCATCGGCCAGACGGAATTGGCGCGAAACCAATTCAAAGCGGCGTCAACCGTCGTGACGACAACGTCGCCTTCAATCTTTGAATCGTAGCTGATTTCGCTTTGCGTGGGCATAAACCTTAATTCCTCAAACGGACGCAAAACGAACGTAACCGGCGACGTTTCGGCGGGCAAGAAAATTTGTGATTTTTTTCACAAACTTGTCCACAAGCCGCTTTTGTCACGCGAATTTAACAATCGCGCGGGAAATTTCTGCTATCAAGTTGCGCTTGTCGCCGATGGATACTTCGTTAGAATCAACAAACGCCACGGGCGTGATTATGAAAACTTTCGCGGAATTGAATTTCCCCGGACGCCTCATCGCCGTTGAAGGTCTCGACGGTTCGGGCAAGTCCACGCAGATCTATCTGCTCAAACGCTGGCTCGAAGCCGAGGGCATCAAGGTCTATTTCAGCGAATGGAATTCGTCCGAACTCGTCAAATCCGCCACGAGCAAGGGTAAAAAACGCGAATTGCTCACGCCGACGACGTTCAGCCTGATTCACGCGACGGATTTCGCCGACCGCTATGAACGCCATTTGTTGCCGCTCTTGCGCGCTGGTTACGTTGTGTTGTGCGACCGCTACGTTTTCACCGCGTTTGCGCGTGACACGGTTCGCGGCTGCCCGCCCGAATGGGTGCGCGGCATTTACAATTTCGCTGCGCTGCCGGACCTCACGTTTTTCTTCAAAACGGATTTGGAAGTTTCGCTGAACCGCATTTTGGAAGGCCGACCAAAATTGAAATTTTTCGAGGCGGGCATGGATTTGCGGCTTTCGACCGACCCTTACGAAAGTTTCCGCATTTTTCAGGGACGCATTTTGGATCAATACGTCGCCATGAGCGATGAATTCAAATTTGTCGTCATGGACGCGAATCAAAACGTTGAGAAACAACAGATTCTCGTCCGCAAAATCGTGGGCGATAAAATTGACCTGCGAAAATTCCGGCGGCGCAGTCCGCTGCCGTTGCCACCGTCCATCCTGCCGGAAAACAAGGCGAAAGAACACGAGGAGGATTTGGCCGCCGCATGAAAAAGGACAATCGTAGATTCTACGGGCACGGAATTCCCGGCGTCAAAATCGAGCAACTCGCGGGCAAATTGATTGTTGTCGAAGGCGCGGACGGTTCGGGACGCTCCACGCAAATCGCGCGATTGGTGGACTGGCTGGAAACCAGCGGCCATCCGACCGTGCAAGTCGGTTTGAAACGCTCTTCGCTGGTCAGTTCCGAACTCGAAAAGGCGCAACATGGCAACATTTTGAGCCGCACCACGCTCAGCCTTTTTTACGCGACCGATTTCGCCGACCAGTTGGAAAATATCATTTTGCCCGCGCTCAAGGCCGGTTTTATCGTGCTCTCCGACCGTTACATTTACACGCTCATGGCGCGCGATTTGGTGCGCGGCATGGACGAATCGTGGCTGAAAAAACTTTACGGCGTCGCGCTGGAACCGGACGCGGTGTTTTATCTTTCCGTCGAACCGGCGGAACTGGTGCAGCGCAATCTTTCCAAAAACGCGACGCTGGATTACTGGGAAAGCGGGATGGATTTGGGCTTTTCGCGCGATATGTTCGACAGTTTTTTGAAATATCAAACTTCGATGCAGAGCGCGTTTCGCAAATTACAGAAGACTTACGGTTTTCAGATTGTGAACGGGAATCGTCCGGTCAGTTCGATTACAAAAGAGTTGCGAAAAAAAATCCGCGCGCTGCTCGCGGAGAAATAAAATCAATTGGCCGGTGAATTGGTTGTTGCCGGTGTCGGCGCGTTGGTGGTTTCCGGTGGACGGCGCGGCGGATGGAATTGTTTCAACAATTGCTCGAATTGCTTTCGTTGTTCCGGCGTCAATTTTTCACGGATTTTCTGATGCACATCTTGCATGACCGAACGGAATTGCGGCGAAACCAGTTTCCATAAATCACGATTGCGTTGTTGTCCATCGGCCAGAATTTTTTCAATCGCCTTGTGTTGTTCTGGCGTGAGGTGCAATTCACTGTCCAATTGCTGCACGAACGCCTTGTTTTGCATTTCTCCACGCGGCATCGGCAAATCATTATCATGATTGTCATGATTTTCCGACGGCGGACGGTGGCCTTCAAAATGAGCGCGGTCAACGTGATTGACCAGCAGGCCGCCGGTGAGAACGCCCGCACCAAAAATCACTATCGTGGCCAGAATGATTTTCCAGTAATTCACTGCGCTTGTTCGTTTTGGTCAATGGAAGCCAGCAACGTCGTCTCAAAATTTTGTGACAGGTCGTCGGACGCTTTGGAAGTGGAGGCCGAACTGAAAAAAGCCCACGCGCCCATCAGCATGGTGATGGCCACGCAGGAAACCGCCGCGCGCCAAAGACCACGCACCCACAAATTCAGATTGCCGGCGGACACCCGCGATGCGAGCAAGGCCGTCACCCGCTTCTCAAACGCGTAAGGCACGCGGTCGTCCAAAACTTCCGTTTTGGCCGCGGCGATCAATTTCTTTTGCAGTTCAACGAGGTTCATACGCGTTCTGATTTTTAGACGCGGCCATGCCGCATCGGGTTACAATCACAGATACTTGTCCTTCGCTATTTTTGCCAGAATTTTTCGCATTTCGCCGCGCGCGCGAAAGGCCCGGACTTTCACCAGCGGCACCGACCAGCCGGTCACTTGCGCGATTTCCTTCACCGACCGGTCTTCGATTTCCAGTAAGGTAATCACCATCCGCGCCTGCGGCGAAAGTTTTTCCAGCACGCGGTGGACGAGGAGTTTTGCCGCGTCTGCGTTTTCACTCGCGCTTTCCGGCGCGGCGACAAAACGTTCGAGCCAGTCATTTTCCGGTTCGCTCAAATCGGAAAAGGACGATTCACGGTTGCGCTGATGCCCGCGCAAAAAGTCGTAACACGTCCGCACCGTCAAACGCATCAGCCAATGCTCGAACGGCGCTTCACCGCGAAAACTTTTCAATTTTTCAAACGCCTTGAGCCAGACTTCCTGCGCGATGTCTTCAATTTCACTTTCGCGGCGAGCGTAGCGGCGAGCGGTCGCGAAGACGCGCGGCGAGTATTTTTGGATGAGCGGCTCGAAACTCGCGGCGTCGCCTTGCAACACCGCGGCAATCAGTTCCGCTTCAGTCCGTTCCATGTTTTGTCAAAAGTGTGGCGGAAACGATGGCGATGCTAAAGTGAAAATCAATCCGCGAATCAATTTCGCGGAAATATATTGAATAAAAATTGGAGCGAGCGAAGGGATTTGAACCCTCGACGTCCACCTTGGCAAGGTGGTGCTCTACCAACTGAGCTACGCTCGCTTGTTGAAAAGCGACTGGAAGACTACGCGAAAGTCTGGGATTTGCAAAGCCCGAATTTCAAGCGGGAACACTCACACCCAAAGTGACCCGGATGGTCTTGATCATGTCATCGTAATTGACCGGCTTGGGGAAGAAGGCTACGGCGCCACTTTCAATGGCGCGTTTCTTGTTTTTTTCATCCAACACACCGCTGATGATGATGATGGGCGTCCGTTTCTTGTCATCCACGCGGTTCAACCATTCGATGATGCGAAAGCCGTCCCACGGCACGCTCGTCACGTCCGGCGGAAAATTGATGTCTAACAAAATCAAATCCGGTTTTTCCTTCCGCACCGCCGCCACGCCATCCGCGCCATCCAACGCGGTGGCAACGTCAAAACCAGCTCCCTGCAATTTCATGGTGGTCGTTTTGACGACAATTTCATTGTCATCCACGACCAGAATTTTCTTCTTCTGTCCTGTTGCCACCGGTTTAGTGTCCATAAATAAATACAATTAAACTGCCATTGGCTCTTTCCTGAAATCAGAAAGAAACCTAGTAAAAACGGCATTTTCACAAAAGCATTATTTATGCCCTTTGACTTCTGCCCCGCTCAATGTGTTAAAATGCCCGCGTGAGCAATGTTTTCTATGTCCCCGGCGAACGACGCGCCGCCAAGGTCAACGACCTCTTCGCCGCCATCGCCCGCCGCTACGATTTACTCAACGACCTGCAAAGCTTTGGCCTGCACCGCCGCTGGAAACGCCGCGTCGTTGAACTCGCTCAAATCAAGCATGGCGACCGCGCCCTGGATTTATGCTGCGGCACCGGCGACATTTCCTTCCGGCTCGCGCAATCCGGCGCGGAAACCATCGGTCTCGATTTCAGCGAAAAAATGCTCGAAGTCGCCAATGCCCGAAAATTAAAATCCAATCCGCAATCCGTAATCCACAATCCGCAATTCATTCAGGGCGACGCGCAGCAAATTCCCTTTCCCGAAAATTCCTTCGACATTGTGACTGTCGGTTACGGATTGCGCAATTTGCCGAGTTGGGAAAAAGGATTGAACGAAATGCAACGCGTCGCCAAATCCGGCGCGCGATTGGTCGTGCTGGAATTCGGCAAACCGGCGAATCCGCTTTGGCGAAAAATTTATTTCACGCACCTGAAAATTTCCGTGCCGCTGATTGGCCTGCTGTTTTGCGGCAACCCGCGCGCTTACGCCTACATTTTGGAATCGCTGAAACATTATCCGGCGCAACTGGCCGTCGCTGAAAAAATGCGCGCACTAAATTTGAAAAATGTCCGTGTCATCAATCTGCTCGGCGGCGCGATGGCGATTAACTACGGCGAAAAATGATTTGCCGTCTTTGTCGGCGGAAATTCCATGACTTTTTTTGATTCAAAATTGCATTGGACAGGAACTTAAATGCAAATTACAGTCAAAACCATGAAACGAGATAGGCCACAAAAAGCGTGGCCTAATTACTGTTAGGCCACAGTGAACATTTATGATAACCAGGATTATTTTCTCCTTAATTTGGGCATTAGCATTCGCGTTCGGCTTTGCCCTCATCTTTGGGTTTATCGCAGGCTTGCATCCAGCTTTGATAAGTTTTGCACTTGGTGTTCCAGGCATCTGTTTGGCTTGGTTTGTTGGATTCCTTGGCTTCATATTAGGCATTTGTGGATTGTTGCCCGGAACAAAACTCGATAAAAAATGAAGATCATGTGGCCTAACACCTAGTTAGGCTGCAAATTTCCTTCGCACCCTTCGCGCGACACTTTTTATTTCCCGCCAAGTTGAATCGTCATGCCTTCGCGCGCGGCTTCCACTTTCAATTTTGACTTTTGTTTGGCCGCCAGTTTGCGCGCGTGTTGCAACAACGCGTCCACCTGCCGGTCACTGCGCGCCGGGTCGTGATGAAATAAAAATAGCTTTTTCACGCCGGCCTTCACCGCCAGCGCCACGGAATCGTCCACGCTGCCGTGTCCCCAGCCCGCGTGCCGTTCGTATTCGGCGGAGTTGTATTGCGAATCCAGCAGCAGCGCGTCCACGCCGCGCACAAACTCAATCAGCCGCCGGTCGTTGCCGCCCGCGACAGATTCGTTATCAGGAAAATATGCCAGCGAACCATCGGCCAAAAACAAACGATAGCCAAGACACACGCCGGGATGATTCGCCAATTGCGCGCTGACTCGCACCTTGCCGATCCGGAAATCAGCTTTTTTCAATTCCTCGATTTGCACGTGGTCGGAAAGCGTCTTGAGCGAAACGGGAAAATAAGGATTGTCGAACGCGTCGAACAACGCCTTGCGAAGACCGCGCCCGCCCAAAATCCGAATCCGGCAGCGCGGATCGAAGACCGGCGCAAAAAACGGCAGCCCCTGAATGTGATCCCAATGCGTATGCGTCACCAACAGCGTAAGATTCAACGGACGATTCTTGAATTCCGTCAGCAGCCGACATCCCAGAGCGCGCAATCCCGTGCCTGCGTCGAGAATGATGATTTCGCCATCATTGCGAACTTCGACGCAAGCCGTGTTGCCGCCGTAACGCGCCATGTCTGCGCCCGGCGCCGGAACGGAGCCGCGCACACCCCAAAATTTGATGAAATTGCCGGTTTTGATGCGAACACTGTAATCCGATTTCCGAAAAATACAAATTTCAAAACGCTCCAACAACGTTCCAAAAAATCTTGCCTAGCTGCACGCGGAAATCTAGAATGAAAAACTCGCTGGATTGGTAGAGCAGTGCCCTTTTAATTCAAAATCGGTAATTTTAGCTATTTTTGGCCGCCTTTAACTCTCCTTTGATACTGCTACAAAAGCCGCTATTTCATTGATGATTCTTCCGATTTGGATGTTATCTCTTGTCATCTCAAAAAATCCCAAAAAAATCTTTTGGGTTACAAGTCGGGTGCAAGTTTTGACTGTAATTGAGCGTGGCATAACATGAATTAAAATTCAAACCCGGATGCTGCGACTTTGGCTTTGAGCCAGTGATTTGATTTCGGAAATGGCGCGGGACATTTTGATTTCAAATGATTCTATTATGACGCTCATGTCTTGATACGGATGATTCTTATCGAGATGTTCCTTTACCTGTTCTTTCACGTCGTCTTTCCAAAGGTTCAAAACCTGCTTTTGGTCATGGATGAAGTCTCGCAAAACATCTCTGGCGTAACGGCCAGAGTCATCATTCCTCCCACGACAATTGATCTGGATGACGGTGACACTGATACAGAAATTGTCGGAATAAACTATTATTCGCGAAAGATGCAATTTGTGCCGATAGCACAAACTACATCTTTGTGCGGGTATTCAATGATGAGCGTTTATGGCATTTTTACACAATAATCATTAGAATTTGCAAAGACGAAAAGATTTATACCTTCGCCAACCTCGAATAACAGAATACTGTAGTTACATTTATGAAAGAGACAAAAAAACGTCACTTCGTAGCGTTCACGCTCATTGAATTACTGGTCGTAATTGCCATCATTGCCATTTTAGCAGCTATGTTGTTACCCGCTTTGGCGAGGGCCAAAGCAAAGGCGCAAGAGGCTTCTTGCATGAACAACAACAAACAAATTGGGTTGGCCTTATACATGTATGTTGGTGACAATACCGACTTAATGCCTTGGCCAAATTTTGAAAATTCAACCTTAAACCCCTTGTTACTTCCAGGCTGGCTCTACAAGCCATTGACTGGCAATTTACCTCCAGATCCGACCGTTGCGCCATACAACGCGAACACCCAACTAGCCTACCAAGACGGGCAATTATGGCCTTATACGAAAAGTGAGGGCGTTTACCAATGTCCCGTCGATGTCGCCGTAAATTGGGGAACACAAAACTGGAAAAACCGTCCAAACAAACTCTCTACCTACGTTTGGAATGGCTGTCTTGTAAATGGTGGTGCAACGGCTTATAGTGCTTACAACTATAAAATGTCAAGTTTCCCAGTTTTGAGTTATTTGTCTTGGGAGCCTGACGCTCAAGCAACTCCACCTTTGGGGAGTAATGTTTATAACGATGGTTCCGATCAACCTTCAACCACTTTTTCTTCTTTAGGC
Source organism: Verrucomicrobiia bacterium (assembly GCA_035545995.1). Classification (GTDB taxonomy): domain Bacteria; phylum Verrucomicrobiota; class Verrucomicrobiia; order Limisphaerales; family UBA11358; genus UBA11358. The sequence goes on along the minus strand of DASZXH010000086.1, from coordinate 12,368 downwards.
GAAGGAGTAGGCAGGCTTCATGGCAGTGGCTGTGTCGTGCTGGCATTGGACGGGCACGTTGATTTCATGAAGATAACTGCCTACCAAAATCAGGCAAAAATATCGAAAGCTAAAGGAGGGTTAATATGGATTTGCCCAGCTTATCCCAGTGGAGCTCCATCATGGGTTTTTCCACAACCGAATTAGCATTCGCTTGCTGAAATGCTGTTTGCCGAAACAATTACCATGACATTTCACAAAAAAAGCAGTTATTAAACTACATCTTTGTGCAGGTGTCTGATAGAAGCCCCATATGTCATAATCTGACTGAACAACCCACTTGAATTAATTTATTGTTGAGAAAAAATTGATGCTCTTGCCGGCGTCAGAAGCGTGAACCACTGTAACACTATTACTATGATGTCCCTAGCTCGTATCATCCTTGCAACCATTTTAGTTTGCTATGTGACGGCGGTTGCGTCTGCGGCGACAAATTCATATTCCCTTGTTTATACCTCTGCGCCGCCAAACAATCCCCTCAAAGGTTTTATGCCTTATACGGGCAGTTATACGACGTTTCCTTATAGCATGGAGTGGAGTTATCTCCCATTGCGTTCATTGATGAGCGGGCCAACAAATTTCAACTGGGCCAGTCTCGATCAGTTGCTTAGCAATGACGCCAGTCGTGGTCATCAGACAGTGTTTCGCGTCTATCTTGATTATCCCACACTATCTACTGGTATACCACAGTATTTGCTCGACGCGGGGTTGACCACATATAGTTACAACGATTACGGCAACAACGGTATCAGTGTTTGCCCTGATTACGAAAACCCGCTTTTGGATCAGGCATTGACAAATTTCATTGCTGCGCTTGGGGCGCGTTACGATGGCGACCCGCGGATTGGTTTTATCACTGTTGGGTTGCTGGGCTATTGGGGCGAATGGCACACATATCCTGAAACCCAGTGGTTCGCGTCGGTTGCAGTGCAGGAAGAAGTGCTGGCGGCGTATGCAAGTGCATTTAGCAAAACTAAATTGCTGGTGCGCTGGCCCAGCGGCACTAACTCACCCGGGCAACGCATCGGTTATCACGATGATTCGTTTGCATATCAAACAATTGATCCTCCCAGTTATAATTTTTTGGGGCTGCTCAAGGCTGCAGGCGAAACGAACAAGTGGCAAACACAACCCATTGGCGGCGAGGTTTATCCACCCGAGCAGTCCTGCATATGGGACACCAACCAGCCTTCTTGCGTACCAGCTGGGCAGGATTTCACCGACTGTGTAAATCTTACCCACGCCTCGTGGATGTTGAACCAAGGCGTATTCAGCCCCGGTTTCACTGGTGCGCAGGAAACTTTGGCTTTGGCTGGCGCTCGGCAATTGGGGTATGAGCTATATGTTACCAACGCACAGGTGATTGACGCCCGCCTGTCCGGACCGTTGAACGTCACTTTGCAGATTCAGAACACCGGTGTCGCGCCGTTTTATTACAACTGGCCGGTGCAAATCGGCGTTCTTAACAATAGCAATACGCTCGTGCAGGCATGGACAACGCCGTGGACGCTCACTTCGATCCTGCCTGGTCCCACGAATACTGTATGGAGTTATGTCCAGAGCAACCATGGCTTGGCTGTTGGCCAATACAAACTTGTGTTGCGCGTGCAAAATCCGCTCACGAATGGTGTGTTGTTCCACTTTGCCAATCAAACACAAGATGCCAACCTTGCCGGCTGGCTTACGTTGGGACAATTTTCAGTATTGCCTGACCTCACACAACCAACGTTGAGCGGAAGCTGTTCCTTCCCTGATTTTGACCTTCAAGTTAGCAATGCCACGCCAGGAGTATGGCTCGTTGAGCGCACACCCGATTTTGTCATATGGACACAGTTGTTAACCACCAACACAAGTACAACTGAATGGAATTTCACGGATGAGGTTTCATCAGTAGCACAATTCTACCGTGTGGTGGGCCAGCCTTGAATTTCTATGAATCAAACAGTGCTTAAATCAATTGGAGGAAAACAATCGAGCAAGTTAACAAAATGACCAGAAATATATTATATGGCAATTCCCGTGCAAACATAAACCAACAAAAATCAACCAAACACAACTAATGAAAACTCAACTAATGAAAACAATAATCAGGCAGTGTCTGCTTCCAGCTTTAGCTAGTTGCGCGCTTATATGCTCGGCTGGCGCAGCTGCGGCTCAAGATCTAGTAGTCAATACATTCGACACTGACATATCTGGAGTCGACTGGGCGAATTTTAGGACCTATATTTATGGTTACAATGCGGTCTGGGATCCAACCCAAGACTCAAGCGGAAATCCCAACAGCGGATCGCTATACCTGACGGTGCAATGGCCGTTTATGTCTGATCCTAATTGGAATGAAAGTTGGAACGATGTGCAGATCGGCTTTGCCACGCCAGCAGCAGGCAACACTACATTTTCTCCGTCCGACTATACCAGTTTTGACTTTGATCTCAAGATAGACGTTGCCAATTCATCCGTCGCTTTGGACGGGACTTACGGTGCGTTGGAGCTTATTATTAATAATCCATGGACGACAGTGGTGGGCTGGGCACCAATAGCGGCGACCAATGGCTGGCAACACATAAGCGGCTCTTTTTCGGGCATTACTGGAACTAACAGCGAAGCTGTTATCGGGTTCATATCCACCGGCGGGGGCAGTTTAACCAACACGGTCTCCTATTGGATTGACAATATTAGATTTACCGCGCCTGTTACCACAAACCGGCCAACGTTAAGCTTCGTCAAACCCCCGCCGCTGGGTCTGACCTGCCTCTCCAGTCAGCCGGGCGGCACCTATCAACGCCAGATAATCGGAACGGTTGGTAGCAACTATTCTTGGAATACGGCGACTGCATCTTCAAATACAACCACCTATTCCGTGACTATCACGAACTTCCCGGGAACTCCATATGCTGGCTATGAAGCGCGTTTCTGGCTTATAAATGGCCTTCTGAATGGCCAGGTTGATTCAGACGTGGATTACGATGCCGAGAACTGCGTGTATTTTAGCGTCTATAATAATGGAGATGGTTCGGCATCGGCTGATTTCCGCTATAAAGTGAACAGCGCAAGCGGCGAGAATTGGACCACGCTTACAAATGGAACGGTTGATGAATATGTTTTTTGTCAAGCTGGACCACTCGGAAAATGGAGTCTGAGTTTTAATAACAATACCAACGTCACTATGACTGCCCCTGATGGCACCACTACTAGCTTCACTATTAACGCCTCTGATGCAAGCAACTTTCAGGATCCGCTATATGTCTATTTGGGCACCAGACCGAATGACAATTCCCGCATTGGACAGTCTGCCACCTTCAACCGATTTACAATCACGGGTGCGGCGGCCTCAATTGACGATAATTTTTCCCAGTTTGACACTAACACATGGTTAAACAGTGCTGCGGATCCCAATGGCATTATCGTTACCACTCCGGATACAAAATACTGGCTGACATGGCCCATGCCGGATGGTGGTTTCACTAATCTTTTTGTTACTGACGACCTCAAGAAAAACATTGCAACTCAATGGTTGGCGCTGCCAACCAGCGCTACGGGTTGGATCAACGACGGTGCGGCCGAACGTATAACAATAATCAATCAATCAACATTGAACACGGCGTTTGGATATACTCCGACGAATTGTTTCTTTGGCCTCTACCATCCTTAGTTAGATTGGGCGGGGTGTCGGTTTTCCGGCACCCCGCGCCCTACATTCCATTAACCCATACAAAATCTTTTCATATTTTTACTTGTGAAAGGTCTTTTAAGTCTTTTTGTTGTATTAGCCATATTTCCACTCTCCATATTAGGTCAATCTTTACAGAAGGTGGCTGCGAATAATATTCTGATCAAAGATGCAACAAATGCCAGTTGGTGGGCAGGTATAATTGAACATGGTTTCCAAATGCCGCTCGCCGATGGTTATGCGGCGAATGTGTGCGGAGAAAATTATGAAAATCAAGTTCAGCCGCTGCTGTTGTCGGATCAGGGCGATGTAATCTGGTCAGAAGACCCATTCACGATTCGAGTTCAGCAGGGAAATTTGTTGGTTGGATCGGAAGGCGATCCGATACGAATCAAAGCGGGAAATTCCCTGCGTGAAGCGTTTTTATATGCAAGCAAAACGTATTTTCCACCATCTGGAAAGACGCCAGACGAATTATTGTTTTCAAGCCCCCAATACAATACATGGATAGAGTTAATGTATAATCAGAACCAAGCTGACATATTAAAATACGCCAAAGGTATCAAGGATCATGGTTTTCCCGCTGGAGTTCTGATGATTGATGATAATTGGCAGGAGGATTATGGAAAATGGGATTTCAAAAAAGGAAGATTTCCAGATCCCAAAACGATGATTGCAACTTTACATGCGGAAGGTTTTAAAGTGATGCTTTGGGTGTGTCCATTTATTAGTCCTGATTGCGACGTCTATCGTGATTTGGAAAAAAAAAATCTGCTGGTAAAGGATGATTCAAGTCAACCGGCCATCGTCAGGTGGTGGAACGGAGCCAGTGCTCTGCTTGATTTTACAAATCCAAAATCAGTGGAGTGGTTTCGCTCCCAGCTGGATTACCTGCAATCAACTTATCACATAGATGGCTTCAAGTTTGATGGCGGTGATAGTTCATTTTATCGCGGAGTTGGAACTTTAAAGCCAGAGTCACCCAATATGCAAACAGCGTTGTATGGGAAGATCGGTCTTAATTACCCGTTGAATGAATATCGGGCAATGTGGAAGATGGGAGGTCAACCTCTTGGTGAACGATTAAGTGACAAGGCGCATTCTTGGACAGACCTCCAGAAATTAATTCCTGACATGATTCTTGAGGGGCTAATGGGTTATCCATTTTCATGCCCCGACATGATTGGTGGAGGAGAATTCATATCTTTTCTTCCGGGCTCGTCAACTATTGATCAGGAATTAATTGTGCGTTCTGCGCAATGTCAGGCTTTGATGCCCATGATGCAATTTTCTGTGGCTCCCTGGCGGGTGCTCGACAAAAAGCGTCTGAAGGCTGTTCTCGAAGCGGTCAAAGTGAGAGAGGAACATAAAGATTATATTTTGAAGCTGGTCAAACATGCAGCGCTGACGGGTGAGCCGATTGTCCGCTCTATGGAATATGTTTTTCCACACCAAGGATATGCCCATGTAAATGATCAATATATGCTGGGGAATCAAATTCTTGTTGCGCCGGTATTGGAGAACGAAAGCAGCAAACGAGAAGTGATTCTTCCAGCAGGTTCGTGGAAAGGATTTAATGGGAAGTTGTACCAAGGTCCGGCCAAATTTTCGATCACAGTAAGGTATGACGAGCTGTGTTATTTTGAAAATGCCGATTAGCTTACGGCTTCATAATTTCGTTTTGCCATTGGACAAACCCTAGCGCCCCAGATATTTCAAAACTGCTTCGGTTCGAGAATGGACATGTAACTTATTGTATATCCCGCGAATATGAAAACGAATTCCATCCATACTAATGTCGAGATTTTCACTAATCTCTTTGTATTGTTTCCCAAGAGCAAGCTGCTTGAGAACTTCCATTTCGCGCGGCGTAAGGTTCTTGATATTTGTTGGTGCCGGGTCGCTTTTGCGAAAACGCTGAACGATGCGTCGGGCAATCTGTGGCGTCATTGGCGAACCACCGCTACAAACTTCTCGAATGGCTGCCAGTAGTCTGGACGGAACCGTATCCTTAAGAAGATAGCCGTCAGCGCCTGCCAAAATGGAATTAAACAGGGAGTCATTATCATCATGCACTGTTAACATGAGTATATGTACCGCTGGCAAAAGCACCTTCAAGGGGCCGACACATTCTACCCCGTTCATTTCTGGTAGATTGACATCCATCAATACCACGTCTGGTTTGTGGTGAATGACATCCGCCAACACTGATTTGGCATCTGCATAATCAGCCACGACGCAAATTTCAGATGCTTTCTTGAGCAACCTCACCATACTTGCGCGCAAATCGTTGTCATCTTCCACTAATACTACACGGATGTTCATAATTTACATAAGTGATGGCCATCAGTATTACATCGGCTATGGTCCATAAATACCCACACAAAGATGCAGCCTGTCGCCAGGTTGTTGGCAAAATAAATAGATTTATTTAGGAAATACGCAGAAGCCTGGTAAAATAAACCAAAAGGAATCATATCTCCGGTGAATAGTTCAATTGCACACGGATAGTTGTTCCTTTACCTGGTCGGCTTTCGACATGCAATAATGCGCCTATCATTTCTATTCGATGTCTCATATTTATTAGACCGTTACCCTCGCTTATAAAAGCAATTGCGGTATCGAAACCGCAACCGTTATCTTCCACACAAATCTCCAGAGTCCTGCCTTGAAGTATAAGGCGTAGATGCACTTCTGAAGCTCGAGAATGCTTCAGGATATTATTCAATGCTTCCGTCACCACCATAAACAAGTTGTGTCGCACTTCGGCTGTAAGTGATATGAGCGGTACCTCCGTCGGAAAATCCAAGTGGCAGATAATTTGCGTTGGTTGGAAAAAATCATATGAATACTGGCTAATATACTGAATGAAACTATCAAGCGTATCGTTCCGTGGGTTCACAGCCCAGATAATGGTTCCTAGTCCCCGTACCGCCTTCTGAGCCGTATTTGCAATTTTCTTGGCATGTCCTTCGACTTCCATGGGCAGGTCTTTGTCCTCCTTGACCAGTTCACTGAGCACCATCATGTGGGTCAGACAGGCGCCAATATCGTCATGAAAATCTCTCGCAATGCGTGCTCGCTCGAGTTCAACTGCATGAGTTTGCTCTTGGCGTTCAAATCTTCTGTGCATCTTGACCTTCTCAATGCGCCGAACCGTAAATGCTACCCCGGCTCCACCGATTAGGGTGGCCGCGACAATAAACCACCAAGTTTGCCAAAAGTGCGATAATATGGTTATTTCTAAACTCGCGCCCTGAGTATTCCAGACGCCATCGTTGTTACAGGCTAGCACTTGGAATTGATAACGGCCATGCGGAAGATAGGGATAATCTGCGACTCGCTTTGTGCCGCCGTCCACCCAATCCGAATCAAGTCCCTTCATCCAGTATTTGAAGCGTACTTTCTCTGGTGCTGAAAAACTGAGAGCCGTATAGCGGATCTCCAACCGCCCTTTGCCAGGTGGTACTGTCAGTGTCGCGATTTCCGTCCGACTATGGACTACGGGCTGTGGGTTTTGGACTTGTCCATCCACAATCACTTCTTCTATATAAACGGGTGGCGGCAAGGCATTGGCATCTACCTCATCTGGTCGTACGATAACCACACCCTTCAGAGTAGGGAAAAGCAAACTTCCATTCTTTGTCATCCAACCAGAGGGTTGAAATGCACATGTGCATGAGGATGATGGCATCCCATCGGATTGGTCGAAACTGGTGCAGGAAAAATTCTTCGCCTCCCCTCGCGCAAAAGACTCCAAGTCTTTTTTTTCCACATAAAACACACCGTGAGGAGAGCTAAACCAGAGTCGCCCATTAGAGTCTTCGGTTATATGACAGATGGTATTGTCCGCGAGACCATCACTCGGCGTGAAATTCGCAAATTTCCCATCACGCAAGCGGCTCAAACCGCCGTCAGCTGATCCAATCCAAAGGGTATCGTCGGCATCCACATAAAGAGACCATATGAGGTTGCTCAAAAGGCCATTGGTGGTGGTGTAAGAGACGAAATGGCCTTTGTCTAAACAGAACAACCCCGCTCCTTTGGTGCCTATCCAGATACGGTTCCGCTTGTCTTCGGTAATTGCCACCACCTCATACTCATCGGATAACCATGGCATGGAAGCTTTGGTGAGCTTTCCATTTTCATAATACGCCAGGCCATTCAAACATCCAAACCAGATCCGGTTCTGGTGGTCTTCATAAATGACATTGACTCGATCGGAAATTTGAAGCCGATCAAACATCTGCACAAAGCGACCCCCACGGAATTGATACACGCCATACGAGGAAGTGCCAACCCACAAGTTTGACTTACTATCCTCGAACAATGACCAAACATCGGTCAGAGGAATATCACTGGCTCCATAGCGGATTGTGTTGGCACCTTGAAAGCGGTAGATGCCATCATAACTGGTGCCGACCCAAATGGCACCTTTATGATCTTCACAGATTGAATAAACAGGTGTAGTCAGTGCGGAACCTCCCAAAACATTAAAATGTTCAGGCTGTAGCCGAACTAATCCTCCATCAAAGAGGCCTAACCATTCATTTCCCTCATGGTCTGTCAGGTAACAGTCAACAATAGAGCCTGGAAGTCCGTCTTGTCGTTCAATTCTTGAGACATCCCCATTAGGTGAGATGCGTACCAAACCTTCAGGGTAGTGTCCCAAACAGAGGTTTCCCCAGCGGTCTTCGCAAAGGATTTTCAATGAAGTTTTCACCCCCGAAACCTCACTTGCAGGGCCAACCCAATGTCCTACCTTATATTTTCTATACCAATAATTTGTGCTACATACCCACAAACCACCATCTCTACAGGCAGCTAGATCTCTAATTTCAGCACGATTTCCCAAGCCGGGTAGGGCAATTGGCTCAAATTGATCCCCACGCAAGATGGCCAGCCCTTGTGAGGTGCCCAGCCAGATTTGACCCTGCTTATCCTGAGCCAGTGCGTAAACCTGCCCCTCGGCCAGTGCGCCCTTCAATACAACAGGCTCGAGCCGTCCCGAACTGAACCGCAGCAAACGACCGGTTTCTTCAACTTGTCCCACCATCCATACCCGGCCCTGTTCGTCTTCACAGACATCTCTAGGTAAGATTGGATAGAAATCCCGGTTTGTGGAAATGGCTGTCAAATTTGTGCCTGACCAGCGCCACAGAGCCCCTGACTGTGCCACGAATAGTGAATCTCCAGAGCGCTCCTTCAAACATGCAACAATCCCATCCTCTTCATTTCCCGCATTCAGTAGTTGTTCGAATTTGCCGTCACGAAGAGCGACCAATCCGCCTCCTCGGTCGGTGGCGATAAAGAGTGTGCCATCCGCCCCCTCAAAAAGTCCACCAATGCGGCTCTTCGGCAGCTCTGAACAGTTCTGGGGCGTGAAAACTTTGAAGTTTACTCCGTCAAAACACGCCAATCCGGCCAAGGTGCCTATCCAGATGTAGCCATCGCGAGTCTGCGCGAGCGCTGTTACTGAAAGGTGCGGCAAGCCGTCGGACATTGTCCAAGCTTTAATGACAAACTTCGGCGGAGATTGTGACAAAGTCTCTACAGGCTTGGTTTCAGCGATAGTGCAGTAAAATATCCACATTACGCCGATTAGCATGCGCCAGTTGAGCAACGCGTCCATTCGCCGGATTGTGGTCTTAGTCCACACGATAGACTTAAAATTTAACATTTCGAATCAATTATCACAAGCGATAATGAAGATAGTCTCGGCACTGGCGTTGGCCTTCGGCTTAAAAAATAACGCAAAGCTAAATTTTTATTTCTTGATAACTGCGATGTAATTAAAATCCTGCTTGATACAAACGTTCCACTACATCTTTGTGCAGGTGTCCAATAATAATCGTTGCACATAAATTAAAATCTGCGACAAATGAAATCTGAATTCATCCTATCCCATGCAAAAAAACAAAATTGTTGTTCTGCAATGTTTATGCTGAACGAATTGCTTATGATAATTGAAGCAGCATAGGAGATGGGCGGCTTTCCACCGCAATCTGGTCGGGTTCAACCATGAATTCATTCACGCTTCGATTCTTGACCGCGAAATTGTCCGCCGTGCGATGAACGGGGTAGATTATGCCTTTCTTTATGCCTTTCTATCTGGCGGCGATGACCAGTGTTCCAGAGTCCATGCAGAAACCGGTTGAGTGTAATGAAATCAATACCGCCGGCACACTCATCATCCTCGAAGAGGCGGCACGAGCCCGTGTGAAAAAGCTGGTCTTCAGTAGTTCCGCGGCAATCTATGGCGATAATCCTGTGACACCAAAAGTTGAAACGATGCTCCCTGAACCGAAAAGTCCCTACGCCATCACCAAACTCGACGGCGAATATGAAAAATATCTCGGCGTCAGTGCTGGTGCGGTTCCGGCAGATTGTCTGCGGCTCGAACTGAATCCGAAATGTTTTTGGCTCTTTTCGTATCACCATTTGGATTTCGCCACGTTTGAATCAACGCAAGGCGAGGATGTTATCACCATGTCTTTTCTCAATCGCACGGTGCGACTCAAGGGGAAAAATCTGCGGGAATTGGGACTCGCGTTGCAAAGCCGCACGGTCGAAGTCATCAGGCCGATGCCGGAACGCTATGCGCCGTTAAGCGTTGGGCGCGGTGTTTGGGTCAAGGCCATTGAAATTGAAAATGCAAAAGAGCAAAGCGGGTGAACTTATGCTTAAACGTGATAATCAACAAACATTAGGCAAGTGCAATTCTGTTGGCGCGACAGCGAAAATTTTCGTTGAGAAAAAAGGATTCAAACGCGCCGAAGCCGCAATTTATTTAGGCGTTGCCAAAATCACCATTGACAGATTGACGAAACGCCGGCTACTGCATCCTTCTCGTGCGCTACGTCATCCGATTTATTCCAAAGACGATTTGGACGTTTTCTGCGCGAAACAACAGCCGACGTTGACACACAGTAATCAGCTTGCCGCTTGGCGGTCGCCGTCCGCTTTTCGCGCCGGTATCTTCGCAAGAATTTCGTTTATTGTCGCTTCCAGGACTCGTTCCAAAAATTCGTCCACCAGAGCCGGACGGTCGGCTAATTCTTGTTTGAAAACTTCTCGCACCATTGTCTCTTTCGCTATTGTCAGAAATTTTTCAACCGGAACAATCATCGTTTCCTCATTGAGTTGTCCCCAAAAAATTTCCAGAGGATTTTCCGACGCTCACCACGCATAATGGTAGCTCGCTTTCGCTTTGGCAATGGCGCGGCGGTCATCCAGCGCGGAAGTTTTTTCGCCATTTTTCGCATCGTCTGCTTTCGGCAACGGAATGACATTAGTCGGTTTGCCGAAACTCATTTTTTTAATCATCGCAAGGCTGTGTTCCTGCCGCAAATGACCGTAGCGTTTCATCGCTAGTGCGCCGCCGTCTTTGTGGCCGAGCCAGCGCAAAACAGTTGGAATGTCTACGCCAGATTCAATGCAAGTCGTCGCAAAGAAGTGGCGAAAATCATGGTGCGTGAATTCCGGCATTTCCAAATTCGTGCAAGCGGTCTGCAAGCATTTACGCGCGCTGTCGGTCGGAATTATTCTATCGGTTGGCTTTGGTTTGGTTTCCGCTTTCATCCACAGCAAATGCTCGCGCAAATTTTTTGTCATTGGAATTGTGCGCGGCGCAGATTCGGTTTTCGTGCCCGGCAAGAAAATTGCGTTGCGCTCAAAATTAACGTCTGACCAATACAATGGCCTTTTTGGGTTCGCATCCCCCTTGCTGATGACTTCGCCGATCCGTGCGCCAGAATAAGCCAGAAATTCAACCAAGTTCGCGCCGGCTTTGTTTCTTTCCTGATTGCCTTTGTGACCATCGGCGTGACGGATTGCAGCGACAAGCTGCTTAAATTGTTCAAGGCTCGGAACAATAATTTGCTTGGAAACAACTTTCCGGCGTTTGGTGTGTTTCGCGGGGTCGGACAGAATCAAACCACGATCAAACGCAAATTCAAAAACCGATTTCATTACGTCCAATTCGTGATTGAATGTCTCGGAAGCGAGTCCCGCGCCTCGTTCCTTAACCCAGCGGTCACAATCCTGCACCGTGATATTACGAATAGACGTGATTCCAAAATTTGGTGAAAGTCCTTTGAAATACATTTCCCGACGGGTTACAGTGTTGGAACTCAACGAGTGCTTCTCCGTTTCCAGCCACAATTTTGCAACTTTTTCAAAGTTCAATTTTGCGTCGTCGGAAATTTTGAGGCATCCCACTTTTGCCCGCAGCGCGTTCAAGCGACGGTCGGCCAATTTTCTATCTTTGGTCTTGAGTGAACGGCGAAACTGCTTGCCACCTTGTTTCAATAAGGCATAATATCCGCCTGATGATTCGAGCCGATACAAGTTCTCCGCGACTTTGTGAAACACTGGTTGTCCAGCCGGTGTCGGTGTCATTTTCTGCGTTTTTTTCATGCAGAAATACAGCACAAATCGAACGGGTGACAAGTATGGGTTACAAGTCAGTCTTTCAATTCGCCGGAAACTTCGTAAATCGTTTTATTCTACGCTAGAATGGGTTGGTAGCTCAGTTGGTAGAGCAGTGCCCTTTTAAGGCATTGGTCCGGGGTTCGAGTCCCCGCCAACCCACCATTTTCAAATTTTTCTCCGGTAAAACTTTTGCGCCTTTGCGTCGCCAAGCTTTTGCGCTAAAAAT
>DASZXH010000085.1:0-37714 GCA_035545995.1 Verrucomicrobiia bacterium | reverse complement strand
GTGAACTGGGCGAACGTGCAATCGCGTTTTGGCCGCGACAAATTTGCCGCCAAAATCGCCGGCGCGGATTTAATCGGCTTCGTCAATTGGACGATGCTGACGCAAATGGAAGAAATCTGGGAAGCGTTGCTGAAGGAAATTTGCCCGACGTTGACCGGCAAGCGGCGTCTGATTTTCTTCGATTTGGCCGACCCGGAAAAACGCAAACCTCAAGATATTCAACGCGCGCTGAAAACGATTGCGGAATTTGAAAAGTTTTTTGACGTGATTCTGGGATTGAATGAAAAGGAAGCTTACGAAATCGGCGACGTGCTGGGATTGAAGATTCACGATAAATCTTCCGACGGGCTTTCCGTGCTGGCGCTGGAAATCAATCAGCGGATTCCCACGAACACATTGGTCGTCCATCCCGTCAGCTACGCGCTGGCGGCGAGCAAGGGCGCGGTTTCACTGGCGCAAGGACCGTTCACACCCAAGCCGCTTATCACCACCGGCGCGGGCGACCACTTCAATTCCGGTTTTTGTCTCGGCAAATTGCTGGGATTGGACAACGCATTAAGTGTCCTGACCGGCGTCACGACCAGCGGCCATTACGTCCGCACGGCACAGAGTCCGACGATTTCAGATTTGGCAAAAATGCTGCGCGATTGGCCGGCGGAAAATTAATGATTCTTGAAGTTGTCAAATACGGCCATCCGGCTCTGCGTCGAAAGGGCGAACGTGTCGAACGCATCACGTCCGAAATCAAAAAGCTCATCGCCGACATGATTGAAACGATGCACGAAAAAAACGGCGTCGGTCTGGCGGCGCAGCAAATCGGACGCGCATTGCAACTCACGGTGCTGGACGTGCCGGAAATCGAAAACCGCCCGGCATGGATGGAAATCGGCGGCAAACGCGTGGAATTGAAAGACCACATGCCGCTGGTCTTGATCAATCCTGAAATCAAGCCGGTGGGCGAAACGGTCGCGGGCGGCGAAGGTTGTTTGAGTTTTCCTGAGATTTTCGCTGAAATCAAACGCGCCGAAGCGGTGGACGTGAAAGCGACTAACGAAAAAGGAGAAATGATTGAATTTCGCGGCGGCGGTTTGCTGGCGCGCGCGGTGCAGCATGAGGTGGATCATTTGAACGGCATTTTGTTCATTGACCGCATGGACAAAAAAACGAAGGACGAATTGCAGCCGGAACTGGACGAATTGCAGGCAAAGACGAAAGCGGAATTGCAAAAAAAGTAAAACGGATTTTGAAATTAAAAAAGGCGTTCGGTTTTGCCGAACGCCTTTCGTCTTTCAATTTTAATTCAAGCCAGCAACGGATTTTCCGCCAAAGCGGTTTCTTCCGTTTCCTGCACTTCCGGCTCGTCAGGCAATTCAACCAACGGCTTCAAATGCACCTTGCGGTGACGGTCGAAGCCTGTGCCCGCCGGAATGATATGCCCCATGATCACGTTTTCTTTGAAGCCGCGCAACGAATCCACTTTGGAACGCGTCGCCGCTTCGGTGAGCACGCGCGTCGTGTCTTGGAATGACGCCGCGCTCAAGAAACTGTCGGTTTCCAGCGACGCTTTGGTGATGCCGAGCAACACCGGCGTGGCTTCGGCGGGTTTGCCGCCTTTCTTTTCCACGCGTTCGTTTTCGGCTTCAAATTCCAGCTTGTCAATCTGCTCGCCCCAGAGGAACGTCGTGTCGCCCGGCTCGGAGATGCGAACCTTGCGCAACATCTGGCGCACGATGATTTCGATGTGCTTGTCGTTGATGGTCACGCCCTGCAAACGATACACTTCCTGCACTTCGTTGACGAGGTGCTCCTGCAATTCCTGCGGGCCAAGCACTTCAAGAATTTCATGCGGGTCCATCGGGCCTTCGGTCAATTGCTGGCCTTTCTTCACCACGTCGCCCTTGAACACGATGACGTGTTTGCCAATCGGAATCAAATGTTCCTCCTGCGTGCCGGTCGCCGGATCGGTGATGAGAATGCAACGTTTGCCGCGCACGCTCGGACCGAAATCAACGACGCCGTCAATCTTGGAAATTTCCGAAGCGTCTTTCGGGCGGCGCGCTTCAAACAATTCCGCCACGCGCGGCAGACCGCCGGTGATGTCCTTGGTCTTGGACATTTTGCGCGGCGACTTAGCGAGCAACGTGCCCGCGACAATTTTGTCACCTTCGCCGACGACGATGTGCGCGCCGCTGGGAATCGGATAATTCGCCACGACTTCACCCGCATCGTCGGAAATAATGATTTGCGGATGCAAATCTTCCTTGTGCTCGATAACGACCATCGCTTCCTGTCCGGTCGTTTCGTCCATTTCCTGTTTCATCGTCACGCCTTCGATGATGTCGTGGAATTTCACCTTGCCGGCTTTCTCGGACAAAATCGGGACGTTATACGGGTCCCATTGCACAAAGGTTTCGCCTTTTTTAACTCTGCCGCCGTCCTTCACGGAAATGACTGAACCGATGACGATGGCGTGATTTTCCAATTCGCGCCCGTCATCGCCCAAAACGGAAACTGTGCCGTTTTTGTTCAGCACAATGTTGTTGCCGTCTTCCAATTCCACGACGCGCAATTCGTTGTAGCGAATTGTGCCGTCAAATTTGGATTTGATTTGCGGCTGCTTGAACACCTGCGACGCCGTGCCGCCGATGTGGAACGTGCGCATCGTCAATTGCGTGCCCGGCTCGCCGATGGATTGCGCGGCGATGATGCCGACGGCCTCGCCCAGCTTGACGAGATTGCCCGTTGCCAAATTGCGTCCGTAGCAATGCTGACAAATGCCGTGCTTGCTTTCGCAAGTCAATACCGAGCGAATCCGCACGCGGTCAATGCCCGCGCTGTCAATCGCCCGTGCCTTGTTTTCGTCAATTTCCTCATTTGCGCGAACCAAAAATTCCTTCGGGTTCGACGGATTCACGATGTCGTCGCACGCAAAACGGCCAACCAAACGGTCGGCGAGCTTCACCACTTCATCTTCACCTTCATAAACCGCGCCGACCCAAATGCCATTCGTCGTGCCGCAATCCGCTTCCTGCACAATCACGTCCTGCGAAACGTCCACGAGCTTGCGCGTCATGTAACCGGAATCCGCCGTTTTGAGCGCGGTATCCGCCAAACCTTTGCGCGCGCCGTGCGTGGAAATGAAGTATTCCAACACCGACAGCCCTTCGCGGAAATTAGCGAGAATTGGTTTTTCGATGATGTCGCCGCTCGGCTTGGCCATGAGGCCGCGCAAACCGGCGAGCTGACGCACCTGTTGTTTGTTGCCGCGCGCGCCGGAATCCACCATGAGATAAACCGGATTGTATTCCTTTTTGCCCTGATTTTGTTCGAGCGTCTTGAACATCACGCCCGCGATTTGGTCGGTGCAATGCGTCCAGATATCCACGATTTTATTGTAGCGTTCTCCCGGCGTAATCACGCCCTTGCGATATTGCTTTTCGACTTCTTTGATTTGCTTTTGCGCGTTTTCAATCTGCTCGTCGCGCTCCTTCGGCACAATCATGTCGTCAATGCCGATGCTCACGCCGGATTTCGTCGCTTCGCGGAAACCGATTTCTTTCAGCTTGTCGAGCATCACGACCGTTTTGTCGTGGCCGGCAAACTTGTAGCATTTCCAAATCAAATCACCGAGTTCGGATTTCTTGACCGACTTGTTCGGGAAACCGAGTTCGTCCGGCCAGATTTCACTGAACAACACGCGGCCAACCGTCGTCTCAATGATTTTCTTGTCCGCGTTTCCAAAAACCGTTTGCTTGCCGAAATCAGGATTCGCCAAACGCACGCGGTCGTGCGTTTTCAATGCCTGATCGCTGTAAGCAAAAATGACTTCTTCCTTCGAGCCGAACAGCGGCAATTTGTTTGAGTCGCTCGGCGCGGGCGTGCGCGGCTCGGCGGTCAAATAATAACAACCGAGCGTGATGTCCTGCGTCGGCGTGATGATCGGCTTGCCGGACGACGGCGAGAAAATGTTATTCGTCGCCATCATCAACAAACGCGCCTCCATTTGCGCTTCGACGGACAGCGGAACGTGAACGGCCATTTGGTCACCGTCGAAGTCCGCGTTGTAAGCGGTGCAAACCAGCGGATGAATACGAATCGCTTCGCCTTCAATCAACTGCGGTTCAAACGCCTGCACCGACAAACGATGCAATGTCGGCGCGCGATTGAGCAACACCGGATGACCTTTCGTCACTTCTTCCAAAACATCCCAAACTTCCTTCGTCTGGCGCTCAATCATTTTCTTAGCGCTGCGAACGGTGTGAACATAGCCGAGTTCTTTCAAACGGCGAATGATGAACGGCTCGAACAAAACGAGCGCCATCTTTTTCGGTAATCCGCATTGATTCAATTTCAATTCCGGCCCGATGACGATGACCGAACGACCGGAATAATCCACGCGCTTGCCGAGCAAATTCTGACGGAAGCGTCCGCCTTTGCCTTTAAGCATGTCGCTCAAAGATTTCAGCGAGCGATTGCCCGCGCCCGTGACCGGACGACCGTGACGGCCGTTGTCGAACAGCGCGTCAACAGCTTCCTGCAACATGCGTTTTTCGTTGCGGATGATGACTTCCGGCGTCTTGAGTTGCAGCAACGTCTTGAGACGATTGTTGCGGTTGATGACGCGGCGATACAAATCATTCAAATCAGACGTCGCAAAACGGCCGCCTTCGAGCGGCACGAGCGGACGCAAATCCGGCGGAATCACCGGCAGCACCGTGAGAATCATCCATTCGGGACGACTCTTGGACGACGCAAGACCTTGCAACAATTTGATCCGCTTCGCCAATTTTTTGCGAATCTGTTTGCTTTTGGTTTCCGTCATTGCCTGTTGCAATTCCTCGACGCCCTTCGCCAAATCCACTTTCGCCAGCGCCTCGCGCACAGCTTCCGCGCCCATCTTGGCGACGAACGAATCCGCGCCGTAAGTTTCGCGCGCTTCGCGATACTCATTTTCGTTGAGCAATTGATTTTGCTTCAACGCCGTGTTGCCCGGATCAATCACGAGATAATCCTCGTAATAAATCACGCGCTCCAGATGCCGCGCCGTCATGTCCAGCGCGAGACCGATGCGCGAGGGCATGCACTTGAAAAACCAGATGTGCTGCACCGGCACGGCCAGCTCGATGTGGCCCATGCGTTCGCGGCGCACGCGCGCGAGCGTCACCTCGACGCCGCAACGGTCGCAAACGATGCCGCGATGCTTGATGCGCTTGTATTTGCCGCAGGAACATTCCCAGTCTTTGACGGGACCGAAAATGCGTTCGCAGAACAAGCCGCCTTTTTCCGGCTTGAACGTGCGGTAATTGATGGTCTCGGGATTTTTGACTTCGCCTTTGCTCCACGACCGGATGGCGTCAGGCGATGCCAGCGTGATGCCGACGTAATCCACCTGATTGACCTTTTCCAGTCCGAGCAATTCGCGGGCGTTTTCTTTTGAGCTAGTCATACAAAATAATTTTTTTAATTAAACTGCCGTTAAGGCCGCAACCGCTTCGCTATTTCCATTTTGCGAATGTTCTGCCGGATTTGAATAGCCGACTTTCACGTCGAGGCCGAGCGATTGCATTTCTTTCACCAACACGTTGAACGATTCGGGAATGCCCGCTTCGAGCGCGTTGTCGCCCTTGACGATGCTTTCGTAAATCCGCGTGCGGCCCTGCACGTCGTCGGATTTGACGGTGAGCAATTCCTGCAACGTGTAAGCCGCGCCGTAGGCTTCCATCGCCCACACTTCCATTTCGCCAAAGCGCTGGCCGCCGTATTGCGCCTTGCCGCCAAGCGGCTGTTGCGTGACGAGCGAGTAAGGCCCGACCGCGCGCGCATGAATCTTGTCCGCGACCAAATGGCCGAGCTTCATCATGTAAATGTAGCCGACGACAATTTCCTGATCGAATTGCTCGCCGGTGCGTCCGTCGTAAAGATGCGTCTTGGCGTGTTCCGGCAATCCGGCTTCTTTCAAGTAACCGCGAATTTCCTTTTCCTTGATGCCGTCAAAAACCGGCGTGGCGAATTTCAAGCCGAGCAATTTCGCCGCCCAGCCCAAATGCGTTTCGAGAACTTGACCGACGTTCATGCGGCTCGGCACGCCCAGCGGATTCAAAACAATTTCCACCGGCGTTCCGTCCGCGAGGAACGGCATGTCTTCTTCCTTCACGATGCGCGCAACGACGCCTTTGTTGCCGTGGCGTCCGGCCATCTTGTCACCGACGGACAATTTACGTTTCGACGCAATATAAACTTTCACCGACTTGACGATACCGCTTTCGGCGCCTTCGCCAGCTTCGGCGCGTTCGATTTCCTCGTCGTATTGCATCTGCACGTCGTCAAATTTCTTTTTGAACTGGCCGATGATTTCCGTGATTTTGTTGCGAATCGGCGACGGGTCAATTTCGATGCGGTCATAAACACCCGCGAGTTTGCGCAACAACGTCTTGGTAATCTTGCGATTCGCTGGAATGATGATTTCGCCGGTCTCGGAATTCACCACGTCGAGCGGAATTTTTTCGCCGAGCAAAATGTTGCTCAACGCCTCGGCCAATTGGTCCTGCAATTCGCCAACTTTTTTCTTATGCTCGTCTTCAATTTGTTTCGCGTGGCGTTTTTCCTCGGCGGCAACAGAGCGGCTGGCCTTTTCGCCTTCTTTCTTCGACGAAACTTTCACATCCATGACGATGCCGTAAGTGCCCGAAGGAACTTTCAGCGACGTGTCTTTCACGTCCGCGGCTTTCTCGCCGAAAATCGCGCGGAGCAAACGTTCTTCGGGCGCAAGTTCAGTTTCGGATTTCGGCGTGATTTTGCCGACGAGAATGTCGCCGGGCTTCACTTCCGCGCCGACGCGGATGACGCCGTCGGTTCCCAAATTTTTCAACGCCTCGTCGCCGAGATTCGGGATGTCGCGCGTGATTTCTTCCGGCCCGAGCTTCGTGTCGCGCGCGGCCACTTCAAATTCGTCAATGTGAATCGAAGTGAAAATGTCTTCTTTGACGATTTTCTCGCTGATGAGAATCGCGTCCTCGAAGTTGTAACCGTTCCACGGCATGAACGCGACCAACACGTTGCGTCCCAACGCCAGTTCGCCGTTTTGCGTGCATGGACCGTCGGCAATCACTTGTCCTTTTTTCACGTGCTCGCCTTTGTGGACGAGAATCTTTTGATTGATGCACGTCGCGGCGTTCGAGCGCATGAATTTGCGAATCGGATAAACGTAAACTCCTTTTTCCGGGTCGTGCTTAATTTTCTTTTTCGTTTCAGGCAATTTGCCGTCTTCCGTGATAATGACGCAATCGCCACTGATGGACGCGACTTTGCCGCTTTCTTCGGCGGTCAAAACCGCGCGCGAATCCCTCGCGACGCGATCTTCCAATGCGGTCGCCACGAGCGGCGCTTCGGTGACGAGCAACGGCACGGCCTGACGTTGCATGTTTGAACCCATCAACGCACGGTTTGCATCGTCGTGTTCAAGGAACGGAATCAAGCTCGCCGCGACGGACACCAATTGCTTCGGCGAAATGTCCATGTAATGAACCTTGTCCGGCTCGACGTCCACGAATTCACCGCGCGCACGGCAAACGACGCGGTCCTGTGTGAAATGTCCGCGACCGTCAATCGGCGAATTCGCCTGCGCGACGATATATTGTTCCTCGCGGTCGGCGGTGAGAAACTCGATGTCTTCCGTCACGCGACCGTCCTTGACTTTGCGATACGGCGTTTCGAGAAAACCGAATTCATTGATGCGTGCAAAGGTTGCCAGCGACGCAATCAAACCGATGTTCGGGCCTTCCGGCGTTTCAATCGGGCAAATGCGTCCGTAATGCGACGGATGCACGTCGCGGACTTCAAAACCTGCGCGATCGCGACTCAAGCCGCCCGGTCCGAGCGCGGACAAACGGCGTTTGTGCGTCAATTCCGCAAGCGGATTGATTTGATCCATGAACTGCGACAATTGCGAACGGCCAAAGAAATCGCGGATGACCGCCGAAAGCGCTTTCGGATTGATCAATTTTTGTGGTGTCATCGCTTCGACGCTTTGGTCGAACAACGTCATGCGCTCTTTCACGAGGCGTTCCGTGCGCGCGAGACCGACGCGGCATTGGTTGGCGAGCAATTCGCCGACCGTGCGGATGCGGCGGCTGCCGAGATGGTCAATGTCGTCCACGCTGCCTTCGCCCTTTTTCAGACGCAGCAGATATTTCGTGGCGGCGACCAAATCTTCCTTCGTCAAAATGCGCGAATCATTGTCTTTGAGACCGAGCTTTTGATTGATTTTGTAACGGCCAACACGACCTAAATCGTAACGTTTCGGGTCGAAGAACAAACGCTTGAGTAACGCGCGCGCGTTCGCGGCGGTCGGCGGATCGCCCGGACGTAAGCGGCGGTAAATGTCTTTCAACGCCTCGTCTTCATTTTTCGCCGGGTCTTTTTTCAGACATTTGATGACGATGCCTTCGTCCACCGACGTGTCCACGACTTTGATTTTGTTCACGCCGAGTTCGGCGATTTGTTTGACAACCGCTTTCGAGAGCGGCTCGAAGGCGCGTGCCACAACTAAACCTTTTTCTTCGTCGGTCGCGTCCTGAATCAAAACGTAATTCGGCAAATCGTCCAGCTTCTCGGCTTCCTTGACCGAAAGTTCCTGGACTTCGTAGAACAATTTCAAAATTTCCTCGTCCGTGCCGCGAGTCGTGCCGCCATTGTCTTTCGACTTGCTGCCTTTTTCCTTTTCTTCGTGGTCGAGAAATGACAGCGCACGGAAAAACGTCGTCGTCAAAAATTTGCGGCGGCGTTTCTTGCGGTCGAGATAAACGTAAAGCAAATCGCTCGTGTCGAATTGCGCTTCATACCACGAGCCGCGGTCGGGAATGACGCGGAAGCTGTGCAGCAATTTTCCGTTCGGATGCTGCGTGGCTTCAAACGCGATGCCCGGCGAACGATGCAATTGCGAAACGACGACGCGTTCCGCGCCATTGATGACAAACGTGCCTTGCGGCGTCATCAGCGGCAATTCGCCCATGAACACTTTTTCTTCCTTCGCGCTCTTGCCTTCTTCGCGCAGAATAAACGTGACGTAAAGCGGCGCGCCGTAGGTCAAGCCTTCGCGCAGGCATTCGAGCCAGTCCACTTTCGGCTCGCCGATTTCATACGACTTGTAATCGAGCACGCATTTCGCATCGTAACTCTCGATGGGAAACACTTCGCGGAAAACCGCTTCGAGGCCGGTGTTCCTGTCGCGTTTTCCAGAGGTTTCGGATTGCAAAAACTCCTTGTAGGAATTCGTCTGCAATTCAATCATGTTCGGCGGCGACACGATTTCTTTAATCTTGCCGAAGTTGATTCTTTCAGTGACTCGCGATGGCATTTTGACCTTTAATTTTTGCGACGCAAACCGCGCCGCTGTTTAACGACAATAAACAAGCCCGCGACGTTCAGTCGCAAACTTGTTCCCACAAATTTTCAATCTTAACCGATTCGTAACTTAAAAATTTCCGCAAAAAAATTTGAATGGAGCGGCGCTCCCGGAACGCCGCCCCAAATTGATAACTTACTTCACTTCCACTTTCGCGCCAGCTTCTTCGAGCTTTTTCTTGGCGGCGTCCGTGTCAGCTTTGTTCGCGCCTTCGAGCAACGGCTTCGGCGCGCCTTCCACCAGAGCCTTCGCTTCGGCCAATCCGAGACCAGCCTTCACTTCGCGAACCGCTTTGATGACGGCAATCTTCTTGTCCGCCGGAACACTGGCGAGAATCACGTCAAACGTGTCCTTCGCAGCCGCAGCCGGAGCAGCGCCACCGGCAGCCGGAGCGCCGGCAGCCGCAACCGCGACAGGCGCGGCAGCGGAAACGCCCCACTTGGTTTCCAATTGTTTCACGAGGTCGGCGGCTTCAATCACCGTCAATTTGCTCAATTCCTCCACGAGGTTTGCAATCTCTGCCATTTTTCTACTTCTACCTTTCTTTCGTCTCGTCGTCCGCCGAGGCTACGGCGGATTTCAGTTCACAGCCCGCAAACCGACGATTTACGTTGTTGTTTGTTTTGTTTCTCCGATTCGGAAATTTCCAAATCGAAAATGGTTTTTGTCTTTCGCGTTTCGATTTAACGATTCAACGTTTTAACAAATCACGCTTTTTCCGACTTCGCTTTAATCACTTGCGCCAATTGCGTCGCCGGCGTGTTGATCAACGTCACCAGTTTCGTCGCCGGCGCGTTGAGTAAACCGAGAATTTTCGCGCGCAACACGTCGAGACTCGGCAAATCCGCCAGCGCGATAATCGCCGCTTCTTCCAAACGCGAATTATTCAAGTAACCGAACCTGAGTTTCAGCTTGTCGAATTCCGCCGCGAAATTTTTCAACGCCTTCGCCGTCGCAGAAATGTCCTTTTGCCCGGTCACGACCGCGATTTGTCCGGCGAGCGAGCCGTTCAATTCCGCCACGCCAGCTTCTTTGGCCGCGATGCGGAAAATGGAATTTTTCACAACGTGCACTTCCGCGCCCGCTTTTTGCAAACGCTGGCGCAATTCCGAGAAATGCGAAACTTTCAATCCTTGATAGCCGACGACGATGAAGAACGGCGATGCGTTCAAACGTCCGGCGTATTCCTTCGTCAAAATCTGTTTTTCTGCACGCATAAAATTGATTCGTTAAATTTTTTTAATTAAATTGTTTATGCCGCAACCGCGAATTCGCGGACATCCACGCGCACCGCCGGACTCATCGTCGCCGATAATGTGCAGCTTTGCAGATAATTTCCTTTGACGCTCGTCGGGCGCGCTTTCGCGACGGCTTCAATCACCGCGCGCGCATTTTCTTCAAGCTGTTCCGGCTTGAATGACGCCTTGCCGACGATGACATGAACATTTCCGGCTTTGTCGGTCTTAAATTCCACGCGACCGGCTTTGACTTCTTTCACCGCTTTGGCCGTGTCATCCGTGACCGTGCCGGTTTTCGGATTCGGCATCAGACCGCGCGGTCCAAGAACTTTGCCGAGCTTGCGAACTTCAATCATCGCTTCCGGCGTCGCAATCGCCACATCGAAATCCGCCCAACCTTCATTGCACTTTTGAATCATGTCAGCGAAACCGACATTTTCGGCTCCGGCGGATTTCGCCGCGTCAGCCGCCGCGCCTTTGGCGAAAACCAAAACGCGAACGGTTTTGCCACTGCCATGCGGCAACGGAACCGTGCCGCGAACCATTTGGTCCGACTGTTTCGGGTCAACGCCGAGGCGGAACGCGAGATCAATCGTCTCGTTGAATTTCGCCTTCGGAAATTTTGCGAGGACGCCGACCGCTTCCTTGAGCGGATACGCTTTTTTTACGTCCACAACTTCGAGTGCTTTTTTGAATCGTTTACTTGGCATTTTATTTGGTGCGGTTCATGCGAGTTGTTAGCTCTCCCGCGATTTTATTTTTCGTTTTTTGCCACAGAGTCACAGAGGCAATTCTTTTATTTTTCAAAATTAACTCTGCGTCTCTGTGACTCTGTGGCTAATTTTTAACCGACTACTTCAATTCCCATGCTGCGCGCCGTTCCCGCAATCACGCGGAACGCTGCTTCCTCGGACGTCGCATTCATGTCTTTCGACTTTGTTTTCACGATGTCCAAAACTTGTTTGCGCGTCACTTTGCCGACTTTTTCCTTGTTCGGCGTTTTCGAACCGGCGGTGATGCCCGCGGCTTTTTTCAACAGCACGGACGCCGGCGGCGATTTGGTGATGAACGTGAACGATTTGTCTTGATAAACCGTGATGACGACGGGAATCACCAAGCCGGCATCGTTTTTGGTCGCCGCGTTAAATTCTTTGCAGAAGCCCATGATGTTGACGCCGTGCTGACCGAGCGCCGGGCCGACGGGCGGCGCGGGATTCGCCTGTCCCGCCGGAATCTGCAATTTAATCTGTCCTGTAACTTTCTTTGCCATAAAAATTTTCTTTTACACGAATTTCACTAATTTTCACGAATTAGCCGAAAGCATTTTGCTTCGTGTTAATTCGTGCAATTCGTGCAATTCGTGTCTATGCTTTTTCAACCTGCCAGTATTCGAGTTCGACCGGCGTATTTCTTCCAAAAATGTTCACGGTCACTTTCAATTTGCCGCGCGTCGGATCAATTTCCTCAATCACGCCGCTGAAATTCAGGAACGGACCGTTGTTAATCTTGATCGTTTCACCGACTTCAAAATTGACCTTCGGTTTTTCAGTTTCTTCGGATTGCGAAATCTGATTTTTGATTTGTTCAACTTCTTCCGTCGGCGTCGGCACTGGCGGTTCGCCGCCAACAAATCCAATCACACCCTGTGTTTCTTTGATGAAATACCACGGCTTTTCGATGATGCGTCCGTCATCGTCGAGCAACGTCATGTCCACAAAAACATAACCCGGCCATAATTTGCGGCTCGTGACAGTTTTCTTTTGGTTGCGCACTTCGACAACTTTTTCCATCGGGACCATGACTTCCTTGATGAAGTCCTGCATCTCGTCGGTCTTAACGCGTTTTTCGATGCTTTCCTTGACCTTTTGCTCCTGGCCGGAAAGCGTCTGGACGATGAACCATTGGGTGCGCATTGTCTAAAGAACCTTGTTGATGATGTTGTTAAAAAGGTAGTCCAGCAACGAAATGAACGCGCCGAGCAACACAATACAAATCGCGATGAGCACGGTCGAGCCTTTCAATTCTTCCCAGCTCGGCCACGAGCATTTCTTCAATTCTTCGCGCGTTTCCTGCACATAAACGGCCAATCGCCGGATTTGTCCCTGCCACCACAAATAGGCAAAGACGGCTCCGATGATCACCGCCCAAATCGCAATATGTATCCAGCTATTCACAGTTTTTTGGCGGAGAGGGAGGGATTCGAACCCCCGTCAGGTGTTAGCCTGAAGCGGTTTTCAAGACCGCCGCGATAGACCACTCTGCCACCTCTCCATTTCGCAGACTGGCACGGCAGGAGGGACTTGAACCCCCAACCAACGGTTTTGGAGACCGCTACTCTACCAATTGAGCTACTGCCGTATCCGCCCAATCTTCGGACAAAAAGGGAGACGGAGAGATTCAAATCTCCGCCTCCCGGATTTAACCGTTAAATTATTTCACCACTTCGGAAACGCGGCCCGCGCCAATCGTGCGTCCGCCTTCGCGAATCGCAAAGCGCTGGCCTTTTTCCATAGCCACCGGCTTTTGTAATTCCACTTCCACCGAGACGTTGTCGCCAGGCATCACCATTTCCACACCTTGTGGCAACGTCAATGTGCCGGTCACATCCGACGTGCGGAAATAAAATTGCGGACGATAGTTCGTGAAGAATGGCGTATGACGGCCACCTTCATCTTTTGAAAGCACGTAAACTTCCGCCTTGAATTTCGTGTGCGGCGTGATGGAAGCCGGCTTGGCCAAAACCATGCCGCGTTCGACTTCTTCTTTCTTCGTGCCGCGCAAGAGCACGCCGACGTTGTCGCCCGCGCTCGCGGAATCCAAAAGTTTGCGGAACATTTCGATGTCGGTTGCGACGGTTTTGCGGGTGTCACGCAAACCAACGATCTCGACTTCTTCCATTTTCTTGAGCACACCGCGTTCAACGCGACCGGTCACAACCGTGCCACGGCCTTCAATGTTGAACACGTCTTCGACGCACATCAGGAACGGCTTGTCCACTTCGCGCACCGGATCAGGAATGAACGAATCAATCGCGTCCATCAATTCTTGAATCGCCTTTTCGCCTTCGGGCTTGTTCTGCATTGCCGCCGTTGCGCTACCGCGAACAATAGGAGTTTTGTCTCCTGGAAATTGATATTTGGTCAGCAAATCGCGGATTTCCATTTCCACGAGGTCGAGTAATTCCTTGTCGTCCACCAAATCCACTTTGTTCAAGAAAACGACGATGGCCGGAACACCGACTTGACGCGCGAGCAAAATATGTTCGCGGGTCTGTGGCATCGGACCGTCCGCCGCGCTGACGACGAGAATCGCGCCGTCCATTTGCGCCGCGCCGGTAATCATGTTCTTCACATAATCCGCGTGGCCGGGGCAATCAACGTGAGCGTAATGACGTTTTGCCGATTCATATTCGACGTGCGACACCGCAATGGTAACAGTTTTGGTTTCATCGCGCACCGTGCCGCCTTTGGTGATGTCCGCATAAGAAATCGGCTGCGCCAAACCCTTTTTACTTTGGGTATGCACAATCGCGGCGGTCAATGTGGATTTGCCGTGGTCAACGTGACCAATGGTTCCGACGTTGACGTGCGGTTTCGTTCGTTGAAATTGCTCTTTAGCCATATTTAATTTGTTTGTTGTTTTTAATCAGCAAATTGTCTGGAGCCCATGATCAGGATTGAACTGATGACCTCATCCTTACCAAGGATGTGCTCTACCAACTGAGCTACATGGGCACACAAATCATTAGTCAATCCGATTCACAAAACGTAAAACGACAAAAAACCGTCCCTCGCACTCTTCTTTCGAAAAACTTGAGGTTGACGGCTAAATTGACTTTTTTACGGACTACCGACTCCGGCAAATTACAAAACGGCATTGGAACTGTCAACAGACAATTTCATTTTTTCTTTGCCGCCAAAATTGTCTTTGCCCGTTCAAAAGCAATATCGAGGTCGGCGGCGACATTCTCCATTCCGAGCTTGTCAATGAAACCGGCGCGCGACAGCGCAATCATCGGCTGCGAATGCGGGCCGCACAAAATCAAATCCTTTTTCTTGATGCGCAATTTTTCCAGTAAATCTTCCAGCGCGTCAATGCCCGTCGCGTCCAGCGCCAGCACATCGCGCATCCGCAAAATCAAAACGTCGGGCAATTGCCCGGCGCGGCGCAGCGACGTTTCCAGTTTGTCCGCCGCGCCGAAAAAGAACGCGCCAAAAACACGAAAGACCATCACGCCATTTGGAATTTCTTTGCCGGAAATTTTTTGCCCGGTCGCGCCAGCGCCGGTGACTTCCTCATCCGCGTGAACTTGCGTCAAATCCGAAAGCCTTTTGACCAACAAAGCCGACGCCAGAATCAATGACGCGCCGACCGCCGTCGGCAAATCAATGCAAACCGTGAGCGTGAACGCGCAGAGAAAAACCGCCGCGTCGCTTTTCGGCCAGCGTTTCAAACGGCGGAATTGATGCCATTCGCCCATACGTAGCGACACGACGACGAGCACCGCGCTCAACGCGGCGAGCGGAATGTTTTTGGCCAGCGGCGCGGCGGCGATTAAAATAATCAATACGGTGAGCGAATGAATAATCGCGGCGACCGGCGTGCGTCCGCCGTGGCGGATATTGGTCGCGGTTCGCGCGATGACGCCGGTCGCGGGCATTCCACCGAAAATGCCCATCGCAACGTTAGCGATGCCCTGCCCCATTAATTCCTGATTCGAGTCGTGCCGGTCATCAATCATGCCGTCGGAAACCACTGCCGAGAGCAAAGACTCAATCGCGCCCAGCACGGCGACGGTCAGCGCCGCTGGAACGAGCGTACGCCATTCTTCAAAGGAAAGCGCCGGCCAATGCGGCAACGGCAGACTGCGCGGCATTTCGCCGAACGTCGTGCCGAGCGTTTGAATTCCCAATTGCGCCGGCCAGTTGAAAGTCGCCGAAGCCATTCCCGCCAAAACGACAACGACAATTGAACCGGGAACGTAACGTCCGATTTTCTTCGGCCAAAACCAAATCATCAGCGTGCAAAGAATTGCCAGCGAGACCGTCGGCCAGTTCGGGTGAAAATTCCGCGCAAGTGTGAGCAATTTGCCGATGAAATCCGGCGGCAATTTTTCCTGCAATCCGAAAAAATCGCGGATTTGCGTGCTCATAATAATGATGGCAATTCCGCTCGTGAAGCCGGTGACGACGGGAAATGGAATATATTTGATGAGCGAGCCGAGTTTGGTCGCGCCGAGAATGATTAAAATGATTCCGGCCATGAGCGCGCAGGCCACCAGCGCTTCCGTCCCGTGCTTCATCACGATGGGCGCGAGCAACGGCACGAACGCGCCAGCGGGGCCGCCGATTTGCACGCGCGAACCGCCGAACAGCGCGACGCAAATCCCCGCGATGATGGAGGTGAACAAACCGATTTGCGGCGGCATTCCCGACGCGATGGCCAGCGCCATCGAAAGCGGCAGCGCGACGATGCCGACCGTCACACCCGCCGTCGCATCGGAATAAAATTGTTGCGTCGAGTAACCTTTTAGCGCGTCGAAAATTTTCGGGCGAAACGAAAAATCAAAATTCATTTTAGCTCATAGGAAAATATTCCTTAAGTTTGATTCTGGAGAAACGCGGCGTGAATTCAAATCTTTTCGCAACGGAAACGCCGCCGCGAATTTTTGAGCGCAGATTGAAAGTTATTTGCTGATGCCACGCTCGCTCGTTTTGACAAATTGAATCAAATGTAAAATCTCCGGCAACGGTTTCAATTCGGTTTCAATTTTCACCAGCGCGTTGGAAATGGAAAGTCCTTCGCGGAATAAAATTTTATAAGCCTGACGCAAAGCATTCTGCGCTTCCTCGGAAACTCCATTGCGCTCCATGCCAACTTTATTGATGGTGCGTGTTTCCGCCGGATTGCCGTCCGCAATCATGAATGGCGGCACGTCCTGCACCACTTTCGAGCAGCCGCCAATCATCGCCATTTTTCCGACGCGGCAAAATTGATGAATCGCCGCCAGCCCGCCAATCACCGCATGGTCTTCGACTATCACGTGCCCCGCGAGCGTCGCCACGTTGGACATGATGGTGTTGTTCCCCAAAATACAATTATGCGCGATGTGGCAATAGGCAAGAATGTGGTTGCGCGAACCGACGCGCGTAACTTCGCCGTCGCCAGTCGCGCTGTGAATCGTCACAAATTCGCGGAACGTGTTTTTGTCACCGATTTCCGTCCGCGTGACGCCGCTTTTCCATTTCAAGTCCTGTGTTTTCAGCCCAATGCTCGCGAACGGAAAAATTTCATTTTCATCTCCGAGTTTCGTGTGACCGTCAATCACGACGTGCGAATGCAATTTGCATTTCTCGCCGAGGATGACATTTTCGCCAATGACGCAATACGGCCCGATTTTGCAATCCGCGCCGATTTGCGCCCCGGAATGGATGACTGCGGTTGGATGAATCATGAGTCGCGCAACATGAAGGTAATTCCGGCCTCACTGACAATTTCGCCGCCGACTTTGCAAACGCCTTTGGCTTTGCCGATTTTGCCGCGAATTTTCAACAATTCCATCTCGATCAGTAATGCGTCGCCGGGCACGACCGGTCGCCGCCATTTCACATCTTCGGCGGACATGAAATACGCCAATTGGCCGGCGGCTTCGATGGTTTTCAACAGCAAAATGCCTGCGACCTGCGCCATTGCTTCCAATTGCAACACGCCAGGCATAATCGGATGGCCGGGAAAATGTCCGCGAAAAAAATCCTCGTTCACCGTCACATTTTTTACGCCGAGGATTTTGTTGCCTTCAATCTTGAGAATCCGGTCCACCAGCAAAAACGGTGGGCGGTGCGGCAATATCTTCATGATTTGCCCGACATCCATCGCGCCATTTTCTGCAACCAGCGGCTCCGGCGCGGAAATTTTCGGCGGCGGAGCGAAGGTTTGCACCGAACGCAACGGCTTTTGCATCTGTGCCAGAATCAATTTTGAAAATTCGCAATTCGCCGCATGGCTTGGTTTGACCGCAATCAGATGTCCGCGAATCGGTTTCCCGACCAGTGATAAATCGCCGACGATGTCCAACATTTTATGTCGGACAAATTCTTCGGGATAACGTAGCGGCTCGGTCGTCAGCACCGCGTCGTCGCGAATCACAATCGCGTTCTCCAGACTGCCACCTTTGATGAGTCCGTTGCGGATGAGAAATTCAATTTCTTCGTAAAAACAAAACGTCCGCGCACGCGACAATTCCTTCTCCCACGTTTTCGGCGTGATTTCCGTGCTGTAAAATTGCGTGAACCGGCCGTTTTTGTCCGCGCTCGTGCAGGTGATTTTGAAACCTTCATCCGGCAGAAACGTCATCAACGTTTCGCCCGACTCCAATTCAATCGGTTCAGCCGGCGTGTAAATTTCTTTTTTTTCCGCCTGCGGCACAATTCCGGCGGCTTGAATGATTTCGCAAAATTCGCGTGAACTGCCGTCGGCAATCGGCGGCTCGTTCGCGTCCAGTTCAATAATCGCGTTATCAATTCCAAAACCGGCGAGCGCGGCAAGGACATGTTCAACCGTGTGAACTTTTACATTTCCTTTCGCGAGCGTCGTCGAGCGATTAGTCTCGCCGACATTTTCCACGCGCGCTTCAATTTCCGGTTTGTCCGCCAAATCCACGCGGCGAAACCGCACGCCGGAATTGGCGGGCGCGGGCAAAATCGTCATGTTCACGCGATTGCCACTGTGCAAGCCGATGCCGGAAAAACTGGCGGAACGATTCAAGGTCTGCTGATTGAGCACGCCCAAATTGAACAAAACGCGCGGACGATTGGCAAGGTTGCACTTGCCGCTCGTTTTGCGCTATTTTGTCAGCGTGTCATGGTTCATTGACCGGCATTTCTTTTTGCTCGCCGTAATTATTTACGGCTTGAGTTCCGCGTATTCGGTTTTTCTGTGGCGAAAAGGTTTTCGCACGGATGACCGCGTGAATTATCTCTTGCTGCTTTTCGCGTTTGTCCTGCACACCACCGCGATGTTTCTGCGCGGCTTCAATCTCAAAGAATGTCCAGTCAACAATCTTTACGAAGCCACGACTTTCATTTCCTGGACCATTGTCACAGCCTATTTGATTCTGGGAATTTCTCATCGTCTGCGATTTCTCGGCGCGTTCGCGTCGCATGTTTTATTTTTCATGGGCGTTTTCGCGCTCATGCCCGCGCTTGACCCGCCACACGCCGCGCGACCGATTTTTTCAAACGGCTTAACCAGCTTGCACGCGGCTTTGATTTTTCTGGCCATCGGCGCGTTCGGTTTGAGCGCCGTCGCCGCGCTCATGTTTCTCGTGGAAGAAAACGATTTGAAATTTCACAAACTCCGCGCGATTTTTTCCCTGCTGCCGCCGATTCAACGACTCGAACGCGTGATGAATGGTTTGCTGCTTTGCGGAATCATTTTGCTCACAGCCGGGTTGGCTTTCAGCCCGATTTTGCTCAAACAAAAATTTGGCGTGTATTTCAAAAGCGACCCCCTGCTCGATTATTCCATTTTTATCTGGCTGTTTTATCTCGTGCTGTTGGTCGCGCATTGGAAATTCGGGCAAGGCGGACGCCGCTTCGCGTGGAGCGCGCTTGGCGGTTTCGCGTTCATTTTGCTGACGTTCTGGGGGTTTTTATTGCTGTCACCAATCCATCACCCATGAATTTAATTGTCATCGGCTTGAGCCATCACACGTCGCCCGTCGAATTGCGGGAACGCTTCGCTTTTGCCGAAAGCAAAATTCCCGACGCGCTGAAACAATTGCGTGAAAATAGAATCGCTGATGAAGCGGTAATTCTTTCAACCTGTAATCGCGTGGAAATTTACGCCGCCACGCATCTTGATCCGGCAAAATCGTTTTCCGAACTGAAACAATTTCTGGTGCGATGGGGTGAAACCTCCAGCAAACCATATACTGCTTCTCCCTCTCCTCAACGAGGAGAGGGCTGGGGTGCGGAGGCCAAAATTTCAAATCCCCTCACCCCGTCCCTCTCCTCGCATAGGCGGGGCGAGGGAGAAAGAAGCACGGCGACATCTTCCGGCGACGAAATTTACACGCTGACTGAACCGCACAGCTTGCAACATTTGTTCAAAGTTGCTGGCGGACTCGACTCGATGGTGCTCGGCGAAACGGAAATTCTCGGCCAATTGAAGGATGCTTACGAACTCGCGCGCAAAAACAATTCCACCGGCGCGCGGTTGAACAAAATTTTCCAGCGCGCGTTCAACGTCGCCAAACAAATCCGCACGGAAACGAACATCCAGCGCGGCAGCGTGAGCGTCGCGTCCGTCGCCGTCGAACTCGCGGAGAAAATTTTCAGCTCGCTCGCCGAACGCGAAGTGCTCGTTCTCGGCGCGGGCGACACCAGCGAAAAAGTCGCGCGCGCCCTGCTCTCGCGCGGCGCGAAAAGCATCATCGTCGCGAATCGTTCCTTTGAACGTGCGGAAATTTTGGCGAAGGAATTTTCCGGTCGCGCCGTGCAATTCGACAATTGGGCAAATGAATTTGAAAAAATTGACATCGCTATCAGCAGCACCGCCGCGCCGCACCACATTTTGGACCGCGCGAAACTTGAGCCGCTGATGAAGCTTCGCAAAAACCGCCCATTGCTGCTGATTGACATCGCCGTGCCGCGCGACATCGCGCCTGAAGTCAATTTTCTGGAGAACGTCTATCTTTACAACATTGACGATTTGCAGGCGATTGCCGACGACTACCTGAAACAGCGCAAAGAAGAAATCGTCCGCTGCGAACAAATCATCGCCGAAAAAGTGAAGCCGCTTTTGGAAGCAAAAAATTTTCAACCACAGATAAACACGGATGAACACGGATTGAAAATTGCATCTGCAAAATCCTAAAACTTCTTGTTCTTTCCATCTGTGTTTATCTGTGTTCATCTGTGGTTGAAATAAATGGCTTCGGAAAGACCCATCAACATTGCCACGCGCGGCAGCGCGCTCGCGCTCGCGCAGGCCAATTTTGTCGCGGCGGAATGTCGCCGCATTTTTCCGCGCCTGCGCTTTGAATTGAAAATCATCAAAACGACCGGCGACAAATTGACGACGGCATCGTTGGCAAAAGTCGGCGAGAAATTGCCCAAAGGATTGTTCACCAAAGAACTCGAAGTCGCGTTGGTCAAAAAACAGGCCGACCTCGCGGTTCACAGCTTGAAAGATTTGCCGACGGATTTGCCCGCCGGATTGATTTTGGCCGCGACGCCCAAACGCGCCGACGTGCGCGATGTTTTGATTTATCGCGACGACAATTTTCTCAAGGAGCAAGCAGCAAGGATTAAGGAGTCAGTGGATTGGAGTCCCGGCCAAAGCGAATTGCGCGGTTTGCCGT
This sequence comes from Verrucomicrobiia bacterium, assembly GCA_035545995.1. Classification (GTDB taxonomy): domain Bacteria; phylum Verrucomicrobiota; class Verrucomicrobiia; order Limisphaerales; family UBA11358; genus UBA11358. Next base: position 16,710 of record DASZXH010000085.1, on the reverse strand, counting down.
CGCACATGAAGCTGAAAGATTTTCCCAAAGGCGCGACGATTGCGACGAGCGCGGTGCGGCGGAAAATGCAATTGCTGGCGGCGCGACCGGATTTGAATGTCGCCGAAATCCGCGGCAATGTGCCGACGCGATTGCAAAAAATCGCCGAGCGCGGCGAATTGGATGCGACGGTTCTCGCGCTCGCGGGTTTGACGCGATTGAATTTTGAAATCAAGCCGGACGGGAAATTGATTGGCGACGCCGTGCCGGATGGATTGAACGCGACGATTTTGGATTTGGACGAAATGTTGCCATGTGTCGGGCAAGGCGCGATTGGCATTGAGATTCGCGCGGACGACGAACGCATTGCGAAAATTTGCGAGCGGCTGAATCATTTCAACACGTTTCATTGCGTGAGTGCGGAGCGCGCGTTTTTGCGGGCGATGGGCGGCGGTTGCCAAAGTCCGGTCGCGGCTTATGCCGAAGCGATTGATAATAAAATTTTCATGCGCGCGATTTCATTTCGCGACGAAAAAGCGAAACGCGCCGAAGCCAAACGCCCGATTGCCGACGCAAATTTGCTGGGCGAACAAATCGCGGGGGAGTTGAAATAAATTTGCCGTCTTTGTCGGATGGAAATTTTCGCTCATTTTTGTGGGATTATGTCGTTGACGAACCATTGATTATTTCCCTCTCCCCGCCAGGGCGGGGAGAGGGTCAGGGTGAGGGGAATTTTGAGAAACGCGCCACCTCACCCCGGCCCTCTCCCCCGCTTCGCGGCGGAGAGGGAGCAATTTCGTGCGCCAACCGCTGATGGTTCGTCAACGACATAATCCCACATTTTTGACTTAAATTCCTATTGACAAAATAATTTGCCAAACAGAAATTCCTTCCCATGAAACTGGATAGGCCACAAAAAGCGTGGCCTAATTACTGTTAGGCCGATATGAAAATCACGTTGTTTTTCCTCTACTTGGTGGCCATTGCCGGTAGCATCATTTTGCCAAGCATTGCGTTCTTTTCGCGCCGTGAGGTTTATGAGCGGTGGGCGAAGATCGTTTGCGTCCTTGTTTGCATTTTCGGGGTCGCTTGGAGTTCCAGTGGTTTGGTTATGCTTCACTGGAGAGATGCGTTGTCCAGGAATACATTTGACTACATTCATACCGCCAGGAGTCAGTTGGGTGGTGCTATTGCCGGGCTTTTATTGAGCGTGGTTATCGCCAGACCGTGGAAGAAGATTGCGGTTGAGAAATCGCAGCCATCGGCCTAAAGGCGCGTTTGATATTTACACAGTTCTTCAGAAGCGGGCAGATACGAAAGAGTTATATCAATTTCACCGTTGCCGATGACAATCTTTTCGCAGACCGCTTCGGCGATTTTCCGGCGGTCATCCAGTGGCAAAGACGGCCACTTTGCATACAGGGAATTGGCCTCGGCCACGACATCTCCGGTCGAAATCCGATTCACTTTCATCCAATCCACTTCCGCCTGTAATTTAGGCAATTCGGCGATTAGTTGATTCAACCGTTCTTCTGCCGGTTTGTAGAACTCACCAAAGCCTTGCGGTGTGATGTGACCTTCGACATAGAGCCGATGCGTCTGTTTCATCTCATCTTTAATCTTCTGGATGGCCTGTTGATTGACTGCAATCAGAGCTTCCTTGTCTTTCAATGTCCGTGCCGCTTGAGGATGCGCGGATGGATATTTTTGAAGCGGTCGCGTTGGGGATGGTTTCCGACGTTGATTTGGAAAGCAATGAACCTTACCCTGCGACCACATAGTTGGAAGGGTCGCTGCCATGACCGAAGTGCGAACCGGACGTTGTGAGTTGAAAAAGATTCCAAACAACGTCCTTGAGTTGACTGGGACAGCGTTACGAGGCGGGCAAGGCGTTTGGCGGTTCAGTTTGATGTCGGCTGAACTTTCACTTGGTTCGTCGGTCGAGAAGCTATTCCAGCTTTTATTTCCTTTGGCATCTGGCGTGCTATGGTTGGCGCGTTAAGTTCATTGAGTCATTTTGAGGCGTCCGTGATTTGCACATCTTTGAGGCTGGCGAGTTTGCCACCATCAAGAATCATACGAGTAATTATGAGTTTCGTTTTGGTGAAAGGCTTGTCCGTGGTGACGACAAAATTATAGGTAGTTTTGGCATTTGAATCGAGAGACGGTTTGTTTTTTCCGCCGCCAATAATCCAGCTTGTTGACTGACCTACCACTTTGCCTTGGTCGTTCAACAGAAAGATGACGGCGCGGACAGACTGAATTTTCTCACTGTAAGTATTTTGCAAATTCAATTTGACAATGATCTTGCTGCCGGTGTTCTTGGGCGGCGCAACTTGCACAACCAATGCGGCGGATACGGCGATGGCCGACAGCAACCATAACATACCGACCGCAGTGGAGATTCTAATGAGTTTCATAATTTTAATATCAAATAAATTGCTTCTGGCACAATTGCGATATAAAAAGAGAATCTAAAACCGAAGCAGTCGCGCTTCTAACTCGGTTGGCCGGGAAATTTTCGGGGAAAAAGCCATAAAAAATTTTCGCGGGGTTGACCTGGACAGTGCCGGATGTGGGTGGCCCGTGCATTGGAGCGTTCGGAATGATAAGTGAACACTCCTCCCCATTGAGGCAGGGCAGGTTAGTAACGTGAAGCTGCTCCGGCATTGACTTTCATTCTTGTTCGACAAGTTGGCAGCATACGGAGGTCTTTAGGTGTCGAGTGAAACTTCATCCCAAGCGTCCTTGCTCAACAGCCATTCCAAAGCTCGTCGGCGTTCAGCGACAACGTAGGGCTTCAAGTTTCCAGGCAACCCTTTGCCGGTGAGTTCCGATTGCCGGATTGCCCAATGCAGGCAATACGCCAAATCGCAAGCTGCGACGACTTGCTCCAACGGACGAGGATTTGCTTTCTTGCAGAAGTCGGCGCTGCTCTGGCTCTGCTTCAAGTTCGGCAGCGTCATCACGAAACGATTATCGCAGTCCTTCGCGAAGTTCAGTTCGTTCGTGATTCCCAGCGCCCAAGCCAGCGCCCACATGCTCTCAACTTGCAATTTGAAGATTTCGGGTTGTCCCATTCCTTCAAGGACAAAATGCTTCTCTTGCTCACTGAGCGAGTCGGATAAAGCTTCTTGATTAAGCCATTCAATGGCCTTTCTCTTCTCGAAGCCGTAAGCAGTCGCGGCGACCGCGTTCATTGCCAAAAGCCGGGAAATCGCCTCGTCGGCGCCGCGCATCTCAAGCCCGGTTTCCAACAAAGGCAGAGTTGGCGAGACGCTCAAACCAAGTTGCTTGGCCGTTTCGATTGATTGCTCTCGGATTAGTTTAAGGTCCATAAAAGTTTCCAAAGCCGCCGACGCCGCCCGGATGCAAGACGGGTTGCAATGACGGCGACGTGTGCTCGCCGGTTCGGAGTAGTTGCATGACATTGGGATTGTCAAACGGATGATGCCACACGGTTCCCGGAGGGTTCAAATAGCTACTGCCACTGCCTGACTCCATGTGTTCCAGAACGTTTCCACCAAGTTCCTGATTAAACATGCTGTTTAACTGTGCATCATTTTGGAGTTGATTTGCGAAAAAGTCATTGGCCGAGGCCCGTTGAGCAGCGCGCGAGGTTCCACTAATCGGCGCTTCATACAGAGCTTCATAAATGTTTGGGTTCCTCGCCACTGTCCCCTCTGCGGCTAGAGGGGACTGCCAAATTATGGAGTTCCCCCTCAATGCCGGGCCGCTCATTGAAAAGAGCAGCACCAGCAAAACTCTGAGTAGCGTTCTCATTCGGATTTACGCCGTTGCCACACCTCCTCAAATTGGTCCTTTGTGATTTCAGCAGGTTCAAACTGAGAATCGCGCGCAATTTCCTTTAACGGGGGTATTGGTGCCTCGCCGAGACGTGTCCCCCCAACCGATTCTACAGCGCTCGCATAACCGAATCTTCCGTCTACGAAGATTTCCACCTTGCGCTTCTCCCAGCGGTTGGCATCGATTTCGCTATAAAGCCAAACAGGGTCATCAGGACATGAATGTTTCCATTTAACGCAAAGGTAATTCATAGTCATTGGACTTTCCCACTGCTAATTATTCTACCAGTCAAATCGAGGGGTGTCTCTCCCGGAATCACGAAAACCCCGGGCCTGCCTTGAATCACATTTAGACCGGAAACATCGATTTCTATATAAGACGTATATTTGGCTCCTTGAAACGGTTGTCCAAGGAATTGCCTTGAAAGTTGTGCCGGGGTCATTGTGCCTGGTACGATATCCGAGAGGTACTGGCCGTTCCCATAGCGCACATCATTCGGATTAAGAGCTTTTAGAGATGGGTTCAGTTCGCCAGAATCTAAAATGCCAGAAAGCCCTTGCTCATCTGTATAGTGGAACAGAGTCTGTGCTGTTTGTGTTTCCTCTGCGGCATTTATACTCCCCGCACCAGCAGAATTTAACACTGATTGAGACGCTTGTGAAGTCCCAATGCTGGATTCTGTCGCTGCCGATTGTGAAATCTGCGAAGCACCAACACTAGACTGTGCTGTTGCACTTTGTGCAGGCGCGGAATCCAATCCCTTCACAAACCCAAACTCATCCTGTCCACTTTCGGTAAATGTGTTTGCCAGTGCTGGCTCGCTTACACTCTCAGCTTCCGCTGGCAATGCTTCTGTCTCGGTTGATAAAGCAGTCTCGGTTTCCGGCAACGCCATCTCCGTTTCTCGTGCCACACTTGCTTCGGCACCAACATCAAATCCTTCTCCTGCTATTCCTGCGTCTGCCACCGCTCCCGCTTCCAATCCAAATCCCTCTTCAAGCAAACCTCCGGCTATCTCCGGCACCACAAAACTCGCCGCCGCCAAGTCTATGGCCATAAATGTCTGTTGTATCTGATCCCCATAGGCCAAATCAAACTGGCCAAGATTTTCCCTGAAATTTGAGAAACCGTTCGCAATATCATTCCCCAGATTCCCGAAGTTGCCATTGATAACATCTTTCCCAAACCTGCCCGTCGGATCAAACTGGTTAATCGGGTCGCCACCGCAGAACGAATACAAATCCATGCTCGAAGCGTGACCCAAAGGATCAGCACTCAAGAAATGTCCGGCCACAGGGTCATAGTATCTTGCTCCTAAATTGTAAAATCCACTCGGATCAATTCCGCGACTTCTCCAAACCAACGTATCCGCCAGCAACGTGCTCGCCGTCAACGTCGGCGATTGATAACCCAACACCGGCCCGTAGCCACCGACCCGCACCGGACTCCAACTGGTCGTCGTCCCGGAAATAGTCGCCAGCACATTCCCAAAGTAGTCATTTAAAACAGGTGTCGTCAGTCCGTCGCTTTCGCGCACCGTCGCTTCCAATCCGCCCACACCATGCAGACTGCCGTAATGACCGTCCAAGTCCGGCCCCAGCACCTTCCATGTCCGCTGGCCATTGACGGCCACGCCCACCTCCTCAAATTCCACCTGCGGATCAAAATAAGAATCCAGCGTCAATGTCCCCGCCGTGTTGGTGTAGCCATTGACCACTGGCACATAGGTCGTCCTCAACCGCCGTCCAAGACTGTCGTAAATCGCCGCCCAGAAGAAACCGTTGGTTGAATTGTTCCATTGCGTCAATGCCACTAACCGTCCCGCCGCATCCCACGTCAAAGCCTGCGTCTTGCCGCTGGCAAAAATGCGGTTTGTCACAAATCCTGCGCCATCGTAGTAATCAGTGACATTGTTCGCGCCCAGCACCGTGAAGTTATTGGTCACCGACATACCGAACTGGCCAGCCGGATAATAAGCCGACGCGGACAACGAGTGACTGCCCGGCGAGAGCGTCAGATCGGAATACCACCGGCCACTGCCCAAACTGGTGCTGACGGCGCTGCCGTCCAGACTGGCCGAAGCACTGCTGGCATTCCACGCCGAACCATCGGCGCGCAAAGTCACGCTCGCTTCATTCCAAGATTCGGAATCAATCTGGCTGAAAGCATCCAAGCTACCCTGCCAGTTGTTCGTCAAACCACCGCTCCACTGCGCGCCCACTAAAACTCCCAGCAGGCTTGAATCGAAAGTGTAGGTGTTGGTAGCCAGCGTGCTGCTGTTGACACCAATCGGTTCCTTGGTCAACTGGCCGCGTGAATTATATTGATACGTCCGGTTATCATTCCACGACTCCGTGCCGGTGCGCGTGGCCGCATAGCTGTTCAAAGTGGAGTCTGGCCGCCATGTCAAGTTTTCAACCAATGGATTACCGCTGCCAACCGTTGCAGTTTGTTCCAATAACCGGCCTTGTCCATCGCGCGAATTGACCGTCAAGGTTCGCCACGGATTGCTGCGCGCAATCAGCAAGCCATTGTTTGTGTATGAGAAACTATAGATGGAACCAAAAGCCGTCACCCCGCTCATCAGTCCATCCGCGCGATAGGCGTAATTGAATGCAGCCGTTGGCGATTGCAGAAGGGAACGACGACCGGCGGCATCCCAATTTTGTGCAAATGAATTTTGAAGAACGCCGCCGATATAAATTTGTTCATTGGTTATCTGGCCATAACCATCAAAGAAACGGTTGACGGAAGTCGTCGGATTAACCCCGGACGTTTGAATATAGTTTGTTATCCAGCCGCCGCTGTCATACTGATAAGTTGTAGCAAGTGTTTGAGCCGGTTGCAGACCGATTGCCGAACTGGCTGACACACGCCGAAAATCATCGTAAGTGAACGCGACCGTCACTGAACGACCAAGATCGGTTGCCGATTGCAATAAACCGGCCATAGGTCCGCTCGTATAAAATATATTGGTAAATTGACGCTCAATCGAAGCGCCGTTGGCAAGTTGCTCGCCAATAAGTTGGTTGGCTGAATTGTAGACGCCCGACCAAGTCAAGCCGCCAGGCATCACCATGCTGGTGAGACCACCTTCGCCGTTATAGGAATTGACCACGGTGGCTCCATCAGGCAGTTGCTTGATGCTGACGCGGCCTAACCCATCGTAGGTGAAGGAGGTGATCTGGTCTAATTCGTCCTGATTGGTAGCGACGCGTTCCGCCAAATCATAGCTTGTAATGGCAAAGTTCGTGGTGGAATTTGGATACACCTGCGTCAAAACCGGATTGTAGAATGAATCCAGGAAAGTTGTCCTAGAGATGGCATTACCGCCTGTGCCGACGGTGACGATCACGGCATGATGATCGGGTGAGTAACTGGTCGTTTGTGATGAAATCAGCGCACCGCCATTCATTAGGTCATAGGTTTGCGTTGAAAGCGGGCGCTCCGTGGCGTCGTAAGTGATCACCGTTTCTCGCCCCACTGAATCTATATTGGTAACAGACACGCCAGCACTGTCATAGTAAGTGTAATTAACCTGTTGGGCTGAAGTTCCGCTCGCCGCTGGGCCGCCAGCGACTTTCAACCGGTCTTGACCGTCATAAGCATTGAAGAAAACACCGCCTTGAGCGGTGATGTTGGTAATGAGGTTGCCGCGGCGGTCGGACACATTCACCGTGGTGGCCAGCACCATGCTGCTGGAATTGTAAAATTGACGGGTTATCGTGCGGTGAGCGTCATCATAGGTGGTCTGCCAGTAGCTGCCATTGGGTAAAAATTCCTTTTGCACTCTGCCCAAGAGATCATATTGCCAGCCATTAGTCGAACCGTTCGGATTCTGGCGGAAGTAGGGTTTGCCTGTCTGGGTATAAAGTGTCTGGGTGACTCCGCCCAAAGAATTTGTAAAATTAGCCACTTCACCGCCAGGTTCATGCGACATTAAGTTGGTCGCCAAAGCATTATTGTTCGCGTCATAGAAAACCTTCTGCGTCATCTGGCCGATTTTGTCATAGGCCATGATCGAGTAGTTGCCGACAGGGTCGACCTGCTTAATCAGATTCCCGAAAGCATCGTATTCATAGGACGTGATGGAATACTGGCTGTTGCCTGATGCCGCCTGCACCCCTGAACCGTCGGGTGCAGCCTGACTGCGCCAATGCACCTCGGACACTTTTCTTCCCGCCCCGTCATAGTCATACCAGACATAATCTTCCGGGTTGTATTGCGGGCCATCATACCAAGTGATGTCGCCGTTATGATCATAATAATAATTCTGCCAGGACATGGGCGTGGTTTGCCCGGCCTCAAACGCCTCCTCGGAAATGATCCGGCCAAGGCCATCGTAATCGTAACTGTAACTGCGGCCTGCGGCATCAATGGCTTGATAAAGTTCACCGCGACCATCATAGAACAAGGCGTTCGTGATGGCCGGATCGGTTGTTGACGTGTAATCAATTTCATTGGTGACAAACCCGCTGCCATTGTAAAACCATTGATTGGAAGCCGCGTCAGGTGAGTTATAGGCCCTCACCAATAATTGGGGCAGGCCAAAGGCCATGTTCGTCCAAAGTGTGTTTCCCAAAGCCACCACGTTGGTGCTGCTTCCATAAAATATCTCATTGGTGGTGACCGCCTGTCCTTGCCGGTAGGCGACCAGTTGCCGGGGCAGAAAACTAAAGACTGAATCATAACTAAAGACATTACTGTTTCCAAGGGCGTCAATCACGACGATTGGTAAATTGTTAGTGTTGTAGAAAGTGATGTTGGTGACTATCTGCGTCCCACCTTGCCCGGTCAAATTGCCTGAAGTGATTGTATTTGTAATATTCCCAAAACTGTCATACTGGAATGTTGTCCAGAGGCCGCGTTTGTCTTTTATCTTCCATAAACTGCGCGGATAGTATCCGGGCAGATTTGTGTTTTCATCATACCAGTCCTGTTCGACTGTCTGGCTTAAAGGATCGGTTATCAGCGTGATCCGGCTGTTGGTATAATCGTATCGGGTAACATTGCCAAACACATCCGCCAGTAAAGTGTAACCACTAATGGTATTAGTATCGGAATTCGTCAGGACAAAATTATTTGAATAAACGAAGGTTGCATTGGTCACCAGAGCATCGTCTGCTCCCACGGTGGATACTTGGGCGATGACCCGCCTCTGCGAATCGTAGGCGTTTTCCAGAATACGACCATCGGGATCCGTTTTGGTGGTCAAAAGATGAAACGAATAAGGTTGCTGAACTATGCTTTTATAGTTCTTGCCATTTGCAGTGTAGCTGTTGGTGACGGGTTGATAGCCGTGACCATACTGATAGTCAATTTCAGAAGCGTCCGGCAATGTAACGGTGACGAGATCACCGTAATCGTCATATTGATAGTCCACCTCCCGTCCGTCATTGGAAAGCGCTCTCAAGATATGGCCATCAATGTCATAGGTGAACTGGATGTAAGCTCCGCTGCTGCTGTTCACCCGTGCAAGCTGGCCATAGTCGGTCGCCTGTGAATTGGTGCCGTAACTAAAATTGAGCGAATTGCCCCTGGCATCAAGCCAAGTGATCAAATATGGCCGAGTGCGGTCGATGACGTTGCTGATCGAAAATGATTCGACTTGATAGTTGCGAACGTCGCCGTTGGGACTGTAAAGGTAGAAATTGGTGATACCACTTTGATTGGTTTCGACAATCTTTGAAAGCAGTAGATTGGCCGTCGAACCGATGCCTTCTTTACGGTTGTTGACGAGTTGGGGGTTTTGACTCAGTGTTGGAATCCAGACATCGGCATTGGTGGTCGAGATCGTATAGGCAAGCACACTTCCGTCAGGTTCCGCTGCATACATCTCGGTCCCATTGGTGGCCACACTGATGTAAGGTGTAAACGACAGCTTCCAGCCGGTCCCAAACTCATTATTCGCTAGGTTCAGACTGGAGTAGTTGCGCCTGATTTCCAATGGTAACGGCCCGACCAGCGTCAAATCGACCGTATCCACAAAGAATTCGCCGGTCACAACATGCACCGGGTCCTTGACGGCCGACCACGCCTGTCCCAACGCATCGCTTAAAAAGCCCAAAAAACCGGCATTCTGGCTTTCAAGCACAGCGTTGGCAAAGACATCATTCAACGGTTGGGAAGCGCTTCCAAGGTATCCGGCCGTTTGAAAAGCCCAATCCGTGTTGACCGGCGTATATTGCAGAAAATTGGCATCGGCATCATTAATGATATTCAATGTCTGGGACGGATCAAAATTATCAAAGGCCAACGGTTCAAAGTCGGTGCTGGGAACCGTGAAATTTTCCGAATAATTGCCATCGCCATCCGTGCCCAGCCAGTCATTAACCAAATTGTCGTCCATAAAGGAATCATCCGGGATATACGCACCCCATCCGCCATTTGCCGTGCCTGAGATTAAAGCCGCGTAGCTGCCTTGGTTGTTATTAATAATCAATGCGCCGGTTCCGTCATAAGAATCGGTGTTATTCGTGGTGTTTCCTGGAGTTACAAAAGCCTGACTGTCGGGAGAAGTTAAAACCGCCGATTCGATATTTCCCCAAATGGCGAGGTCTATACTTGCAGGAAAATAAGAATTTGTTTGATCAGAAAGAACGTTATTTTGATTAACAATCAGAATGTCTTTATATTTTGTGGGATTACTTGTGTGCCTTTCTGCTGCCAACTGAAGAAGTTTCACCGTTGAAACCGAATCCACCTGATTGAAGAAATCGTTAATGGTGACATGCTCCTTGGCCGAGCCATCGGCAATGGTAAGGATATTAAACGAATCATTGGCATAGTTCAATTCTGCTCCGGATTGTGCAAGGGCGGTCGGTGCTTCGGCCATGGTTCTTTCGTTATAGGCCATGTCCACGCAAGGCTGGTTATACACGATTGGGCCACTCGGAAGCTCGCCTGGAGTGGTGTTTTTGCATATCAGCTTTGCCAATCCGATGCCAATGTCCGTCACCGGGGTTCGCCCATGAATCTGGGCGTTCACCGGAATAAAATGATCCACCTTTTGGTAATAGGACATCCCCATCAAATAGATCAATGGCCCTTGATATTGATCTACTGTGAGGGAATTTGTAACGGCGGGGTTTTGCTTTATTTGATCCTCCTCGTCCCATACGGTTTGAGCCAAAGGCTCCAACATCTCTTCACTGACACGGCCAAAGTTCAAACAAAGCGCATTTAAGTCACCTATCTTGATGGGCATGCTCTGGGTGATGACATCCGGACTTCCTGCCGTCCGGTAACGTGTCAGCGTGACATTGATTGACATATTGGTATACTTAGAACTTGTAGACAACACTACGGTCTGAACCTCATTACTTAAAAGAAGGGAATCGTTTGTAAAAGCCATGATGTTCGTTATAGACGGTTTGTATGCCGCTAAATTCATCTTTATCCGCAAACCCTTATTTGAAGAATTTGTCCGTTCACAATAAATGAGAAACGACCGGTCATGAATGTCGCAGCAGCGGATGGTCGAGGTATCCATCAGGTTTGTCCCGTCATTAAGCACTTGTATGTCCGCGGTGTTAAAGATGTGATTAGCCGGGAAAATATTTGGGTTCCAAGTGGTAAAAGATGGGTTGGTAACTACAGGGTCAGACAAGCTTTCGGCCACCAAATTGGTGCCGGCCCCCCATGTCGGCGTTGGGAAATCATTCCAACTGGGGTATGGATGCGGCCGGTTGACCGCCTGGATTCCCAACTGGTCAAATGATATGCCCGGCGCGTTGGTGAGCAACTGCTGCTCGACATAACGCGGGAAAAGTATTTCAGGCGGATCGTTAGTGTCTCCCAAGCCCAATATTTCAGGCCGACCATAAAGATAGCCTACGACCCAGTCCATCGCATTGTTGTAATTGGTGGGCATATAATCGTATAAGTTGGGACCTTGAATAATCTCCGTGTCTTTGATCCACGGGAAAAGATTCACCCATTGGTTGTTGATATAGGCAGCCACCCATGGATAGTTCACTGAAATCAGCGTGTTGGTATTGACCGCCCCCGTGTTTGGATCTATGGCTCCATTGAGTTGCACCCGGAGCATGTTGCTCAGCCGGGTATCAAGCATTTTAATGCCATTGGTCGGAGGAAAGGCGTAAACTGCCGGCACCCCGGCCTTGCGGAGCATATAGATGAGAAGCGCACACTGCTCGGCTGGAGACCCCTGGCGCTCTTGAAAAACTCCCAGCGCACTTCGATTGATGCCGCCTAGATTCAGTTGGCCCGTCGTAATTTCATTATTGCCAAGGTAGTCAATTGCGTCCGTCAGTTCGATTTCGTTCTGAACATAACGCGCAATCGCCAGCGGATCATTTTTCAACTGGCTCACAAAATCATCCAGAATCGGACTGCTTCTGAGTTCCGGGCTGTCATCCACGTTGGTATAGCTCGCGATTGAATATGGAAGGTTGATCACATTTGTGACCGTCCACGAATTCGTCAGGAGTTCATCCAGCGATTTTCCATCGTAAAATGGCGGCAACGGCTCGTTTTGGAACTGGATTTGTGACAAAAACCGAATGTTCCATGGTGGCGATGGTTGAAATTCCAATGTGTAAAGTGGATCCCAAGCCGGCTGTCCACCATCGTAAATATTAAAAGATAGCCAGTCCGTAAAGAACAAGCCATTTGCGCACATCCCTTTTACCTTGATCACGTAGATATAATTGGTTGCCGCATCCGATGCCAGGTGAGAAAGTTGCAGGGTTCCATTATTGGTCACTCCGTAAGCGTTGGGATAAGAAAGCGTCGAGAGGGTGGTCGTCAATCCAAAGGCATTGAGGGAAGTTGTTAATCCATTGGTGAGGTACAGCGCCCAACTTCCATTGGTGGCCAGATAAAACGGAATCGGAAAATTGGTGACGCCTACCAACGAATAATTTGTTTTTGAATATATCTCAATCTCCAACGCGTTGTCGTAATTGGTTAGCATCGGATAATCGTTGATCATCGCCGGACAACCACCGTACAGGACAAAGCGGTAGGAACGATCCGTATATAATGGCGAACCGCCAACTCTTGAGCCGAAGGATGCTACAGGATTTTGATATTCTATGTAATAGTCTGAATCAACTGCTGGCCAATGGTAATTAATTGGATAATTTGTGACAAAGGGAAGCAAATTGGTTGCCACTCCGCCTATCTCGTCGAGTGCCACACCTTTTTGAAGGTCAAGGGGAATGACAAATGAAGCGAAATCCGCTCGCGAACTATCACCCCTGTAATATGCATCCGGCTCTACTGGCGACTCAGTGAACGAATCATTGTACCCCCAGTCTATGTTCGTCATAGTGGGACCATTGAATGGACTATAAGTGCTACCACCCCCTTCTGAGACAGCTCCCCATTGTCGGAGATTGCTAGTTCCATCCAGCACGGCTTCAAAAAGTTGAAAATCAGTATCTGCTTTTTTGGGGCCAAAACTACCTATAAATTCTATATTGGATAGTGATGCGATGTTTGTTGGGGTGGTGCTGGAAGAAATATCATAGTATCCCTGCCCCCACTTCCACAATTGCCCTGACGTATCCACTGCATTCGCCAATGCCCCCGCAGCGTTGATTAAACAAATATTCGTCAGGCCTGGAATTTGAGTTGGAGCGTTGGTATGAGATGGAAAACCTGATCCCATGCCTAACCTGCCATCGCTGGCACTGCCCCACCCAAGAGTTACAGCAGACTGAATTATATTATCGACGTTTGTAGTGACAGCAAATGAACAATCGCCTCCAGCCGCAATGACATAGACTCCAGATAAATAAGGCCACAATGGGGGTTCATACCCGGGTGCAACAACTTGAACTGGCGAAGACCGAGCCGTTGTTGTGCCATCACCAAGCTCGCCCGAGCTGTTATCCCCCCAAGCCCAGACATACCCGGATGAATCCAAAGCCAACGCATGTCTATAGCCGCAAGAAATCGCCACGATGTTATGCAATCCAACCACATTGGTAGGGTAATTCACATGGGACGGACTTGTGCTGCCAATCCCCAATTGACCCGACCCATTGTCACCCCAGGCCTCTACTGTCCCATTGCTCAAGAGAGCCATTGAAAAATCACTTCCTGCGGCGATGGCAGCAACACCAGTCAAATTAGTGACAAGCGTGGGCTTGTTCGTGTTTGAGGTATTGCCTATTCCCAGCTGTCCCTCATTGTTTCTTCCAAAGGCCAATACGGTTCCATTCCATTTCAAAACAAGTGAAAAAAAATCGCCGGCAGCAACGGCGGTCGCTCCAAGAATATTCGTTTCCCGGTCCGGGACTAAGTATGAATTTGCATACGTTGAAGGAAGACTCTGTTGCCCCATTTGTCCATAATTGTCATCGCCTCCTCCCCACCAAGTCCAGACCGTTCCATCTGATTTGAGCATGATCGCGTGCTGTGCACCACATGCCAAAATTGGCTGGTTGGCGTATTGAGTCAGTACCGCATGAGAACGAGCAATAAAGACCAACAAGACAGCAATAATCATCAACAATAGTTTCAGATTTTTGCGAAATAAGGATGTGAGGGTTTTCATTCAGAAATCCTTGTTCGTTAATAAATCACTGAACCGTTTTGGGGGGTTTCAATAGTAATACCGAATGGACGCTCGCCTGGGTCCACCAGTCCGTTGCCATTGGCGTCCTCCAGGTAATCTGGGATACCGTTTCCGTTGGAATCCAATGGATTGCCGTTGGCATCTGTGGCGACATAGTGATACCCGATGTCCACCGTGGAGTTGTATTCAACCGTTTGATTGGTCTGCGTGGTGAAGTGATAAAGCCCCACCTGGTCCGCCGTCGTGTCGCCTGCGTCAATCAACGGACTACCAGGCGGCAAGTAAAAACTCCCCAACCAACTGCTCTGCCAGTTGAATGTTCCTGTCACCAAAACATCATGCGCGCCCGTCGGATAGGTATATTGCGCGCCATTGGTATACGCGTTGTAATCATAATCGCTCAACGTCGGATCGCTCGCATAACTATCGTGTGTGTCCATGCTCGTCCCATCAAAAACCGTGTCATGAACACTCGCCAGCACATTCGTCCATGTGCGCTGCACCTGAAAGGTCGCCCCCCGCATCGTGCAGTTTCGGGCAATGACGTAACCCCCCGGTCGGCCTTGATATTCACCTAAATACGTTCTTTCCAACAAACAATTGGTGTAAATGGCTGATACGGAATATCCACCCAAAGAACCCGATCCAAACTCGCTGTTGAACGCATTGACATTGATATAAGCAAATGAATTGGGATTTCCATTATTAGAACCATAATCTTCACGGAAAAAGTTGGCTTCACTTGACATCATATAACAGTGGGTAAAGTGCAATTCAACCGTGGGCGCTGCCGAACGGCTTGTCGCCCAACCGGTGATTCCACCGGGGCCATAGCCGCCATCCCAATTGCCATTGCAGCCTTCTTGAACCGTATTGGCTCTCACCCAATAAGCCGGTTGCGTGGCCGTGCCGCTGAAAAGAACGCGTTGCGTATCGCCGATGTGAATTCCCTGTCCGGCAAAGGACCAGCCTGAACTGGTGCGGAACCAGCCCACGGCTGTGCCCGCCGTGAAGGTGAGGTTGCTGTTGGCGGTGGTGCCGCCAAAGGCGTAATCCAGCGGGTCGTAATGATAACCGAGGTCAGGAGTATCAGTGTCGCGTTGAGCTTGAGGTGAGAGTGTCGTAGCGGTTGTCAACGTGGCATTGGAATAGACAATCGGGGGATAAGTGGTTTTTTGCGCTAATGATGCCAGCAAGGTCGGGTCAATGTTGGTCGTGCCGGCATTGAAAAAGTTACAGCCGTTGGTCAGATAATAATTTCCCGCGCCAACGGTTTGAAAGGGATAGAACGTATTGGTGGTGATGCTTGTTCCAAATGTCGGGCTGTTGTAAAAACCATTGTCCAAACCATTAAGGGTATAGAACCCCCAAGTATTGGTTACATTGGCAAGGATACAATTAGTCAGGCCCAAGTTTATGCTAGGGCTACCTGCGACAAGGTTATATGAACCACTGAAGGTAACGTTCTGCGCAGAAAACGTTACACCGCCTAAAAGAAGGTTGGTTAATGTATTGGCAAACAGCGCGTTCCTCAAAAACCCGTTTCCTGCACTGATATTAATTCCATACTGACAATTTACAAACTGTGCGTTATAGAAACTGACATTTATTCCGCCGCTGTAAAATGCAGTTTGGGCATAGCTCACGCGCCAACCATTGATCAGTGGTGAAAATGAAACGCCATTAAATTCTAGCATAGGGTTGCCGTAATAACCCATTGGCGTTCCCGAACCAAAATTATCACCGACAGTATTATCGTCTTTTGCCGTAAATATCACCGGACGATAGGCCGTTCCTTGCCAAATGAGGTATGGCGAAAGGCCAGGCGGACCAGGATGAAGATAAATTGATCCATTGGTTGCAAATTTAACAACAGTTCCGCCTTCAAAGATGTTCGTTCCAAAAGAGCTTACTGCTGCTGAAATATAATAGGTCGTGTCTGCTTGATATGTGAAATTCGTGAAAGTGCTGCTAATCGTTTGATAATCAAGAACCAGTCCCTTGTTTGAAGGTGTGGCTCTGGTAATGAACGTCCCCTTGCTGTTTGATTTGGCCAATCGTTGCGGTGGTAGTCGTCTTTCAGTTGAAACCACATGCAGCGGTGGATTCAACTTTGAGGTTGTGGCTGGTGGCAACGCCAGCAAATCATCCGCCACCGCATCTACCGGCACTTCTTCAATCAAGAACTGGCGGCTTTGCACCGTCACCCACGATTTGCTTACTGCCACTGACGCATCACTGGTTCCTATCGAAAACGCTTTCCCCGGCACCATCTGCATTGTTCCAAAACTCAAATTATCATCTGTCGTAGTCCCCGACTGCGTCCGTAAACTGTTTGCAGTGATCTTCGGCTGGGGCGGATTAAAGAATTCCGT
>DASZXH010000084.1:0-43784 GCA_035545995.1 Verrucomicrobiia bacterium | reverse complement strand
CGAGAAAATCCGCGACCGGCATCCGCACAAATTCTTCGAGCGCGCGGATTTTGCGTTTCTCGGCTTCGACCAAATGCTGCTGTGCGCTGGATTCGCGCTGCGCCTCGGCTTCGGCCAGCGCGCGCAAACTGTATTGCAATTTGTCGTGGATGTTTTCCGCGACCAGCGCCATTTCCTCGATGACCTTGTGCTTAAAACAAAATTTGGAGAACGTGCCTTGAAGTTTTTTGTCGGCCTTTTTGAATTCTGCTAGCGCACGCGCCGATTGTTCCTCGTCCGTCGTCTCGCGCCAAACATTGTATTTGCCGTCCACTTCATGATCAATTTCGCGGGCGCGTTCGACCAGCTTGCGCAATGTGCGCAAGTGCGTGTCGCGGTTGTCCACCTTTTTATCAAGGACGACCCGGTCAAATCGTTCGCGCGGCGGGTCGGCTAGAAGTTTCTCCGCAAGCGCGATGTGTTCCTTGCCGGCGAAACCAAGATTGTAAATAACCTTGCGGATTTCATTTTCGGCATGTTCGATGCGCTTGGAAATTTCGACCTCCTGCTCGCGCGTCAGCAACGCCACCTGCCCCATTTGTTTGAGATACATCCGCACCGGGTCATCAAGAATGTCGAGTCGTGACGTGTCGTCTTCTTCGGCATCAGCTGCTTTGATTTGATCCACCTCCGCCTGATCCACAATCTCAATGTCCAGACTGCGCAGTTTGGCAAAAACCTCGTCAAGCCGCTCCGGCGTGACTTCCAAATCCGCGAGCACGTCGTTGACATCGTTGTAAGTCAAACGCCCCTGCTCTTGTGCTAGACGAACCAGTTCCTTGATTTTTTCGGCGAATTCGGCGGGCAAGCCGTTTGGCGAAATGTCTTTGGCCGATTGGGAAATTTCGACCGTGGGAATTGAAACATCGCGTTCACCTTTTTTCAAAGGCGAATGCGCTTCCGGATTACGAACCTTCGCTCTTGGCATACAACTTAAAACTTCCGGTCACAACCGAAAGCGGTGCGGGAATATGTAAAGCCCGCGTAAAATCGTCAAGCTGGGAAACTTCATCGCGAATCACTTTTGCGGCGCGAGATAAATTCCACGGTCCTGCACGTTTTCCAAAATCATTTCCACCGTGCGGTCAACGGCGCCGAGATTTTGCCGCACAACTTTCAACGCATTGTCTCCCAATTCTTTTCGGCGCGGTTCATTTGACAATAATTCCATCAATGTTTTTTCCAATTCGACTGCATCGCTCACTTGGATCGCTGCGTTTTCAGAAAGGAAACATCGTGTCACGTCTGCAAAATTTTGCATGTTCGGCCCAAAAACAATCGCTTTGCCCAGTGCCGCCGGTTCAATGGGATTTTGTCCGCCGACCGCCGTCAGACTTTTGCCGACGAATGCTAATGTCGCACATTTATAGAAAAATTTCAATTCGCCCGTCGTATTCACGAGCAAACATTCCACCTCACCTTCACGCAATCGTGTATCCGGGGGAATTTCGCTGCGGTAAATAAATTTTACGCCGCGCGAACGCAATTGCTGGGCGACATCCTTGCACCGCTCAAAATGGCGCGGCACGAGAATGAGAAATAATTTGGGAAATCGCGCGCGCAATCGCTTAACGATGTCCGCCAGAATTTTTTCCTCGCCGTCGTGCGTGCTGCCCGCAACCAGAATTGGCGCGTCTGGCGGCACACCCAATTGACGCAACAGCGCATTCACATCAAATGCCTTGCGTTCATCCGGCTTCGCTGCGGCGTCAAATTTCAAGTTGCCAACAACTCGAATCGTTTCCGGACGACAGCCGATTTCGCGCAAACGCGCGGCGTCCTTTTCATTCTGTGCCCCGACTCCGCTGAACGAAGCAAAAAGTTGCCGGAATAAAAATCCAAATTTTTTGTAGCGCGGAAATGAACGATCGGACATCCGCGCGTTGACCAGAAAAAGCGGCTTGCCGAGTTTTCGTGCGCGCCAGATGAAATTCGGCCAGATTTCCGCTTCGACTAAAACGATGGCTTTGGGGTGAACAATGGCCAGCGCGCGTGCCACGGCTTTGCGCGAATCAATCGGATAATAAATCTTGGTGACTTGTGCCGGCAACCGCCGTCGCAATTCTGCCATGCCGGTTGTCGTCGTCGTGGACACGACGATTTTCATGCTTGGCAATCGTGGTTCCAGTGCACGAATCAATTGCAGGCATAAATTCACTTCGCCGACGCTGACGGCATGAAGCCAAATCGTTTGGCGATTGGTCAACGCCTGTTTGACGCTGCGGTCGTAACGCCCGAATCGCCCGCCAAAACCCGCCCACCAGTCGCCGCGCCGCCACATCCGCAGCGCGTAATACGGCGACGACAGCCAGAAAAAAACCGGAAACAAAATGTTGTATAACGCGCGCACTCTGAATTTCAAAAATGAACGGCTTCATCGTTCCGAAAAAAATCGCTTCACGCAAAGAAAATGTTGCGCCCGCTCGGGAAAAATGGCCGCCGGGCTTGACGCCGGTGAAATCTGCTGCGAACTTCTCCGCGCTTGCCGCCAAACGCGCCAGCGTCAGCGACGAGCGATTTGTTCGCTGACATTTTGAAAACTCCCGCCGCGCAATCCCTCGCGCGACGATTGGAGCATGGCGGAGCGTTGACTTTTTCTGGAATCACAAATTCCGCGCAACCCTTTTTCGCCGCGCTGCTGCAAAAAATTTTCCCGCAAAAGGCAATCGTCATGGTTGCGGAAAATCTGAAACAGCAGGAAAGTTTTCAATCCGACTTGGAAACGTGGCTTAATTCGCCGCCGCTATTTTTTCCAAATTGGGAAATTTTCCCGCACGAAAACAAATTGCCCCACGCCGATGTCATCAGCGACCGCTTGCAAACACTTGTTGCGCTGTCCGACAACTCAAAATTAAAAACTCAAAATTCAAAATTGATTGTCACCACCGTCACCGCGCTCTTGCAAAAAACCTTCGCGCCGGACGATTTGAAAAAGCGCGCGCGCAAGCTGAATCGCGGTGACAAAATTGCGCCGCTGGATTTGATCGAATTTCTCGAAGAGCAGGGCTACGAACCTGAAGCGCAAGTTTCGCAAAGAGGTGAAATCGCTTTGCGTGGCGGTATCGTGGATGTTTTTCCGCCGACGAGTCCGTGGCCGGTGCGACTGGAATTTTTTGGCGATGATTTGGAATCGCTCCGCGAATTTGACCCGTTGACACAAATTTCGCGTGGCGAAATTTCCGAAATGGTCATGCCGCCCGCCGGTGAAATTGGAATTTTGAAGAACAGAATTCGGAAGTCAGAACCCGGAATTCAGAATCAGAACATTCAACCAGCAACCAGCAACCAGCAACTTGCAACGCTGCTCGATTATTTGCCGCGCGAAACAATTTTCATTTTGTGCGAACCGGATTCGCTGGCCGTTCACGCGGAAAACGACGCGCAGCAAATTCCCAAAGACGATCCGTTTTTTGTTTCGTGGCCGGATTTTTTGACGGATTTGAACCGTCGTGGATTTGCTTCGGTTGAAATTTGTGAAAGTGCGGAAATCGGCGAAACAAATTTTTCGCCGGAAATTCGCAATTTGAAATTTGATTCGCTCGACGCCTTTCGTCCGCTGGCCGAGCGCGCGCCGGAACCGCAAATCGCCGAGGCGCAACGCCGCGAATTTTTCCAGCAACTTCACCGCTGGCTGCGGCAAAATTATTCAGTCCACATTTTTTGCAACAATGACGGCGAGAAACAACGGTTTGAAGAGATTTGGAAAGAGCTCGGTTTTGGCGCCGAAGGAAAATTAAAGACCCAAATCGGCTCCTTCGCCCGCGGTTTCATTTGTGACAAAGCGAAAATGGTTGTTGTGACTGACGCGGAAATTTTTGGGCGTTACAAAATTCAGCGACCGCGCCGATTGAAATCACCGCACGCGCAGGTGGCGCGTTCCGCGCTCGACATTGATTTCACGGATTTGGAAGAAGGCGATTTGGTCGTGCATTTGCAACACGGCATCGGACGTTACCTCGGTTTGAAAAATTTGCCGATGACTTCCGCTTCAACGCTTCAACGCTCCAACGCTTCAACGAATCCCGAAACCGGCACGGAATGTTTGGTCATCGAATATGCTCCCAGCGGCGATGCGCCCGAACCGCCGAAACTTTACGTTCCCGTTTCCGAGGCGTATCTCGTCAGCAAATACGTCGGCGCGGGGCGCGCGAATCCGCCGCTCAATCAACTCGGCGGTACGCGTTGGGCGAAGGCGAAAGAGCAGGCGGAAAAATCCGTGCGTGACGTAGCGGCGGAATTGCTGCGGATTCAGGCCGTGCGCGAAACGCAAGCCGGACACGCCTGCAAACCGGACGTGCAATGGCAGCGCGAATTTGAAAGCGCGTTCATTTACGAGGAAACGCCCGACCAACTCACCGCGATTGCCGAGACAAAATCCGACATGGAAAAACCGAAGCCGATGGACAGATTGATTTGCGGCGATGTCGGATTTGGCAAAACGGAAGTCGCCATTCGCGCCGCGTTCAAATGCGTGATGGACGGAAAACAAGTCGCCGTGCTCGTGCCGACGACCGTTCTCGCGCAACAACACTTCAACAATTTCCGCGAGCGCATGGCGGATTATCCCGTGCGCGTCGAATTGCTTTCGCGTTTCCGCACGAAACGCGAGCAGAAAAAAGTCGTCGAAGATTTGGCGGCGGGCGCAGTGGACATCGTCATCGGCACGCATCGGATTGTGCAGGAAGACATCGCGTTCAAAGATTTGGGACTGGTCGTGATTGACGAGGAACAGCGTTTTGGCGTTTTGCACAAAGAAAAATTCAAGCGTCTCCGCACGCTCGTGGACGTGCTGACGTTGAGCGCCACGCCGATTCCGCGCACGCTCTATCTCGCGCTCACCGGCGCGCGCGACATGAGCACCATTCAGACGCCGCCGCACGACCGGCTGCCCGTCGAGACGATTGCCACGCAATACGACGAGCGTTTGATTCGCGACGCGATTCGGCGCGAACTCAATCGCGGCGGACAAATTTTTTTCCTGCACAACCGCGTGACGACGATTGACGCCATGCGCGCGAAATTGCAAACGCTCGTTCCCGCCGCGCGCATCGTCGTCGGCCACGGCCAGATGGACGCGGACGATTTGGAAGAAGTGATGACCAAATTTGTCAACGGCGAAGCGGACATTTTGCTGTCCACAACAATTATTGAAAGCGGCCTCGACATTCCGAATGCGAACACCATCATCATTGACCGCGCCGACCGATTTGGCTTGAGTGATTTGTATCAACTGCGCGGGCGCGTCGGACGTTACAAACATCAGGCCTATGCCTATCTGTTGTTGCCGCGACATGCGCGTCTGCTCACCGACGTGCGCAAACGCATCAGCGCGATGAAACAATACTCCACGCTCGGCAGCGGTTTCAAAATCGCCATGCGTGACCTCGAAATTCGCGGCGCGGGAAATTTGCTCGGCGCGGAACAAAGCGGCCACATCACCGCCGTCGGATTTGAACTCTACTGCCAGTTGCTCAAGCAAAGCGTGTCGTCGTTGAAAGGCGAAAAAATCAAACCGCGAGTTGAAGTGCGCGTCGCCCTTGACTTTCTTGGCGACGCCACAAATTTGCCGGAAAATTACGTCGCGGAGTCGCATCATCGTATTGAAATCTACCGCAAACTTGCACAATCCAATGAAAAAATGGCGCTCGACAATTTGTCGAAAGAGCTGCGCGACCGTTTCGGCCCGGTTCCGCCGAACGTGGAATTACTGCTCGCGGTGGCCGAATTAAAAATTTTGGCGAGCGAAAAAAATGTCACGAGCATCGAAGTGGAAACCGACAAATTGAAAATGGTTCGCTCCGGGGATTTCATCACCCTCGGCGGCAAATTCCCGCGCCTCACCAAAAAAGAACCGAAGGCGCGATTGAAAGAAATCAAACGCCTGTTGTTGGCGATTTGATCAACTGACGCGAATCCACACCGTCTTCAAATACGCCGGTTCGGCGCGGCTGATGGAGAAATCCGGCGGTTGCGGAAAATAATGCTGTTGCAAAAACTTTCGGCGCGATTGGAAAACGGCGGCTTCGATTTGCGCCAAAAATTTTTCCGGCGGAAAATCCGCCGCGTTCGTCGAGCAAAATAAAATTCCGTCCGGCTTCAAAACGGGCAGCGCGGCGGCGACCAGTTTGCCGAAATCTTTTTCGACGCGGAAAACGCCGGATTCTTTCGACTGCGAAAACGTCGGCGGGTCGAGAACGATGGTGTCAAATGTCCGGCCTTTTTTTGCCAGCCGTCGCAGCCAATCGAATGTGTCACCGTAAATAAAATCATGCTGCGCCGAGTCAATTCCATTTAGTGCAAAATTGCGTTTGCCCCATTCGAGATATTTTTTCGAGAGGTCAAGGCTCGTCGTCCGCGCGCCGGATTTTGTGGCGCAAACAGAGAAGCCGCAGGTGTAGGCGAAGCAATTTAAGATTTCCAATTTCCAATTTCCAATTTTCGATTTAAAAAACGGAAAATCCACCGCGACGTGACCGGTCAGAAATCGCCGACGATTATCGCGCTGGTCGAGAAACAAACCAACCGAATAGCCTTCGCGGAAACTCATTTCGTAGCGGATTCCGTTTTCCAAAATTTCAAATTTGTCCGGCGCGTCTTCGCCGAAGACAAGTTGCGGTGATGAATCGTTTGGCGTTGAGCGACGAATTTGTCGCGACAAAGTTTTGTGATACGTGCCGCGCGCGTTGACAATTTTGGCGAGCCGTGCCAATTCGTCATTTTGTTGCGCGTTCAACGGCGATTCGGATTGCGAGAGTAAAAATTTATCAAATTTGTCCACGAACCAATTTGGCCAACCATCGCTCGCGCCGTGAATCAGTCGGAACGCGTTCGTCAAATTTGGTTCGATGACGGCGGAGCGCAAAATTTGTCGCGCATCGTCGTCAAAATTTGTCGGCGCGACAAATTTGACCAATTCGCCGGTGGCCGGATGGGTGAATTGAATTTCCGCCGCGTGCAAAAAAACGCGCGACGAATTTGTGCCGCCGTAAAGTGTGTCGCCCAAAATCGGAAATCCATTTTCGCTGGCGTGAACGCGGATTTGATGCGTGCGACCCGTCAGTGGTTCGGCACTGACCATTTTTAATTCTGAATTTTTAATTTGGAATTCGGAATTTGTGACGAGCGCAAATTTGGTTTCCGCCATTTCCCCATTCGCGCGGCTGGCATATTTTTCGCCAATGCGAATCAGTTTAGACTTCACAACAAATTCGCGCTGCGGAATTTGTCGGTCAGTGAGCAGCAGGTATTTTTTGTGAACTTGGCGCGTGGCAAATTGTTCGGTGAGCGATTTGTTGGCGAGCGGTGTTTTGCCGAAGACGATGACGCCGCTGGTTTCTTTGTCGAGCCGGTGGATGATGGCGAGCGACGCCCAGCGCGGCTCGCGATTTCGCAGCCAGTCGTAAATGCCTTCGCCCGCGAACGGCGACGGCGCGTGCGTGTTCCAACCGGCGGGTTTGTTGACCGCCAGCAGATGTTCATCTTCAAAAATCACGCACGGAACCATGCGCCATGAAAACATTTTCCGGCGCGAGAATGAAGTGCGGAAATAAATCCGTGTTTCATCCGTGTCCATCTGTGGCTAAAATCCCGCGTGCATTTGTCCCATTTGCGGCTGCGGGATTTCCGCAACTACGCGCGGCTGGACGCGGATTTCGCGCCCGGCTTCCATCTGCTTTTGGGCGACAACGCGCAGGGCAAGACGAACATTCTCGAAGCGATTTATCTCATGGCCACGCTGCGGTCGTTTCGCGGCGTCGGCGGCGCGCAAATGATTCGGCACGGCGCAAAGGGCTATTTTGTCGGCGGTCACGTCATAGGTGGAACGATTCAATCGGCGAACATTTTTTCTCCTTCTCCTCAACGAGGAGAGGGCCGGGGTGAGGAGGCCAATTCTGAAACTCAAAACCCCTCACCCCAACCCTCTCCCCGTTTGGGCGGGGCGAGGGAGAAGAAAATTCTGACGAGTCATCTTGCGCGCGAAATCAAAATGTATTGGGCGTTGCGTGAACGGAAATTGTCGCTCGATGGCCAGCCGGTGAAAAAGTTGTCGGATTATTTCGGCGCGCTGCGGACGGTCGTTTTTTGCACGGAAGATTTGCAACTCATCAAAGGCGCGGCGCGGTCGCGGCGGCGTTTTCTCGACTTGCTCCTCGCGCAAACGAATCCAATTTATCTGCCGCTGCTCCAGCGTTACATGAGAACCGTTCGCGCGCGCAATGCGCTGTTGAAACAACGTTCTGCCGATGAAGCCGCGCTCGAAAGTTTTTCCGCCGAACTCGTGAAACTTGGAAATGAAATCATTCGCGCGCGTCGCGAACTCATTCCGAAATTTTCGCCGCTTGCGCGATTGGCGTATCGGCGCATTTCCAACGACGCGGAAGAATTGCGCATCGAATACGCGCCGAGCGTGAAAAATGATTTCGCCGTCGAACTCGCACAATCGCGCACGCGCGAAAAAACCTTTCGCGCCACGCTCGTCGGCCCGCATCGCGACGATTTGTTGCTGTTGCAAAATGAAAAATCCGCCGCGCAATTCGGCAGCGAAGGGCAGAAGCGCACGCTGGCGATTGCGCTGAAAATGGCGCAGGCGGAATTTCTTGCGGGCATCCACGGTTCGCCGCCGATTTTATTGATTGATGATGTGATGGGCGAACTGGATGTGAAGCGTCGCAGCGGATTTTTGCCGTTGCTTGAATCCGCGCGCAAAACGAGCGGTCAGGTTTTCATGACCTGCACGGAAGAAAACTGGCCGCGTGAATTGGGAAAAGATTTGCAGCGCTGGGAAGTTGAAAAAGGAATTTTGACACAGATTTCACGGATTAACGCGGATTAAAAATGAATCTGTGAAAATCCGTGCAATCCGTGTCCGTTTTTTTATTCTTTGTTCATGCGAATTCTGTCAGGCATTCAGCCCAGCGGCGCGTTGCATCTCGGAAATTATTTCGGGATGATGCGTCCGGCCATCGAACTTCAGAACAAGGGCGAGGCGTTTTATTTCATCGCCGATTACCATTCGATGACCTCGCTGTTCGACGCGGAACAACGGCACAAAAATACGCTCGACGTGGCGCTGGATTTTCTCGCGTGCGGCCTTGACCCGAAAAAATCCGTGTTCTTCAAACAATCCAATGTGCCGGAAGTTACCGAACTCGCGTGGCTGCTCACGACGCTCACGCCGATGGCGATGCTGGAAAACGCGCACAGTTACAAAGACAAAATCGCACGCGGCATTGCGCCGAATCACGGAATTTTGGCCTATCCGGTTTTGATGGCTGCCGACATTTTGATTTACGATTCAAACCTCGTTCCCGTCGGCAAAGACCAGAAACAGCACGTCGAAATGACACGCGACATCGCCGCCAAATTCAATCGCGAATATGGCGAGACGTTTGTGATTCCCGAACCGCAAATCCGCGAGGAAGTCGCCGTCGTTCCCGGCATGGACGGCCAGAAAATGAGCAAAAGCTACGGCAACACGATTGAAATTTTTGGCGACGAAAAAGCCATCCGCAAAAAAATCATGGGAATCCAAATGGATTCTCGCACGCCGCAGGAACCAAAACCGGACGCGGACAATAATCTGGCGATTCAACTTTTGAAGCTCGTCGCGCCCGCCGAAGTCGCGAGCGATTTTGAAAATCGTCTGCGCGCCGGTGGACTCGGTTACGGCGATTTGAAAAAAGCATTGTTTGAGAATTATTGGAATTACTTCGCCGACGCGCGCAAAAAACGCGCCGAACTCGTGGCGAATTTAGATTACGTCAACGGTATTCTCGCCGACGGCGCGGCGAAAGCGCGTTCGCTCGCGCAAAAAGTTTTGAAACGCGCCCGCAAAGCCAGTGGATTGGATTAGTCTCGTTTATTTCGATTTTTGCGGCATCGCATTCATTTTTCTGGCACATGAATTGCGGTGAAGTTCGCCGATGGCCAAAAAAGGAAATGCTGTAAAAATTCCGCAGACGGACCGCGGCGGCGCGCCCGCCGGTCATCGGTTTCCCGCGTCGCAAGCGAATTCCAATGCGCTTTATCTCATGCAACTCCGTCCGCACGGTTTGAAAATTTCCGCTTCGCGGCAGCAATTGCGTGTGACCGTCCAGACCGATGATAAATCGGAAGTGCCGCAGCCCATCAAAATCACACACGCTGGCTAAAATTAAGGCACGTCCCCGCGTGAAGAATTCAAGGGAGGCGCGAAATGAGGAGCGCTTGAACCCGGTTCGGTAAATTCCACGTGCGCGAAACCTGCCTGATGAAGGAATAGCGCCAGTTCCAATTGCGCCCGCTCATTGGCGTCTTTCAAAATCCCGTTTAATCGCGCGGCGCGACGGATGTCGTCCACGGCGTTGGCGCGCGCGGTTTGTTCAAGGTCTTTGTCGAACGAACGAAGCAATCCGGTCGTGTGGTCAATCACGCGCGTTTGCGAATCATCCAAGTAGGCGTCGGTGATTTGCGGCGGTGGCAGATGAATCGTGATTTTGTCGCCGGAGACGAAAACGTCGCCGGGCTTGAGCCGTTTCAAGTCAATGCCGGCCTTGACGATGCCGTGGGCGAGCAGCAACACACGGTTTTCACCATACCATTTCGCGTCCTCGAGGATGACGACTTTTTCCATGACGTATTTGACCGTAACCAAATCCGAGAGCGTTTGAATCTGTTCCACAACCGTCACGGTGTTTTGCTCGTGAACGCCGGAACGTGATTTGCCCGCAAATTTGACACCGAGCCAAATGCCACCGCCGAAGATAATTAAAATCAGCGCCAGCGAAAAAACTGTTTTCAGCGACCGCATGGCACAAATCCATGACACGAATTCCACGAATTGTCACGAAGGGAATTGGCATTTGCCACGTGGAAATCATGGCCCCAAAGATATGCGATAAAAAAGAAATGGATAAGATACCAGATTGGTGTCCGCCCAAAAATAAGGCATCGTCGGCGAATCGTTCGTAGAAATCGGATACCAGAAAGTCAGATTCGTGGATGCTTGAACGATATAATCCGGTCCCGTGTCGCCGTTGAGCCAAAATCCAAATTGCCCGTTGGTGATGGAAGCCGTGTTTATGGTCGGCATCGCCGGTTGAATGACAGTCGTCGTAAAACTTTGAGTAGCCGCCAATGGCGGTATTCCATTGTCAGAGACCACGACGGTGACAGTTTGAGTTGACGGCGATTGCGCAATCGCCGGACGCCAGGTGAACACGCCGCTGTTCGTGTCAATTGTGGCGCCAGCGGGCGGATTCAGCAGGCTGTAAGTGAGCAACTGTGGTGGCGCGTCGGGATCGCTGGCCGAATTAGTGATTTGCAGTATCCGTCCGGCAAGGATGGTTTGATTTGAAATCGCCGCCAGCACCGGCGGATTATTGGTCGCCACAAATTCCATCCAGTTGACTCTTTGATTATTTGCGGTGAAGACGATGTGCAGCGTTTGCGCGCCGGCGGGTAAAGCAATGGTTGTTGAAAACGTGGACCAAGCTCCTTGCGTGGCCACCGCTTTCCCCAATAAAGTCGAGCCGCTGTAAATGTCCATTACGCCGACTGCGCCGGCGACGCGGAAATTCACGAGATAATTGCCCGGCGAATCCACTTGAATGTTGTAATCCAGACTGGCCCCTGTCGCCGTGGTTGTCATATCGGCCAATCCGTCAACGTCCGTCGTCGGCGCGATATTCATTTGATTCAACGCAACGTAACGTTCCGCCTGTAGCCGGCCGGGAATACGATAATATAAATTGGTATCGTGCACCGGCATTTGCACATAAGCCTGACCGGCGGCAGTTAAAACGCCAGAGCTGCCAAGCAAGCTATTGTGAGAATCGCCACTAATCCGCTCTTTGAACCAGGAATACCCTTCCACCCAAGGCGTTCGCTCACAGTAATCCACGGCTGGAATCAGGTTTGCCAAAACCATGGCATCATTTGTCGGAGCAGGACTCTCGCTACTTGGATTGAACTCGGTCAGCCAGATTTTTTGCGTTGGAAAATCTGTGTGCATGGTGCCCAATATCCAGGTAATTTCGCCATAACCGCCATAGCTATGCGTTGACATTCCAGCCGGAGGTGTCGCGCCGCAGTAGTAAAGAAACGCGCTTAAAAATGGTTCTTGATACGTGTAAGTGACATTTGATCCCTGAATCGGGTCGTAAGCCGTGATGCTGTCTGCGGTCGCGGAACCGATTGCCATGTGCGGCGCGATTACTGGAATATTGTAAGGATCGCAAATCGCTTTGACCTGCAAAAAAGTCATCGCCGAATTGGAAGGCGTCATAAATGCCTGGCCGGCGAGATTGGGTTCGTTCAACGCGAAAACACGCCACGGACGATTTCCCGCCGCGAGATAAGAAGCAATTTGAGTTTGGAAACTGGAATTGCCGTTCCAAGCCATCGGAATAAAATCCATCGTCACATCGGCAGGTTTGGTCAACGGTGTTGCGCCCCAATTGTAATACCACGATATTCCCGGCGCCAACGCTTCAAAATCGGCGGCCGACAAGGCATTGCACGCAATCCCACGTTTGCGGCTTTGGATCGGCGCGTCGCAATTGACGATTTGAATTTGAGAATACGCATCGGTTACCGAAACCATGACCAGAAGCAAAAGCCACAAATAAAAACCAAAACGAATACCCGACACGTTCTTTTTAAGGGCTTCAAACTTGTTCCAGAAAACTATCTTTGGATTGAAAAGGTGTGACATCAACATCGCTTTTGGTGTTTGCAAGAAAATACTACAACTGTTCTAAAATGTAAATTTTTTACTGAATCAAAAATTTTCGAGGATTTGCGAGGAATTTCGGGTATTTCAAATTTTGAAGATTCAGTTTTAATAATACTTTTCTGGACAAGTAGAATAATTTGTGATATAAAATTGCTAATCACAACACACTTAAGCTCCTTTGGAGAAAGCCTGTTGTTTATTGGCATGGATTACAAACATATATTTGATTCGTTTAATAGCCGTGAGCATCTCAAATCAATTTTGTGAAGGCGGCAAACCGGAGTCGAAATCGAATAAGCCCGGTTTTACCCTGATTGAATTATTGGTGGTCATTGCCATCATCGCCATTTTAGCCGCGCTATTGCTGCCTGCATTGGCGCAATCCAAAGAAAAAGCGCGACGGATTGCCTGCGTCAACAACCTTCGCCAAATCGGCATTGGCGCAACCATTTACGCCGGAGACAACAACGATTATGTGGTTTCCGCACTTCCCGGAAATATCAGCCTGCCCCCTACCTCGCCACAGGCATTTAACCAGACCGCCATCACTCCGCCGAGCGCCGGTTCGGCCAAAAGCGTCAATTTGGATTTGACTCAAACGAATGTTGCTTCCGTTTGGTGCTGCCCTGACCTTGCGGCTTACGGCACATTTTACAACGCCAACCCCGGCGGAACGGGCGGACCGCAATGGCAAATCGGCTATCAGTATTTTGGCGGCATCTATTGGTGGTATAACCAATATTATTCGGGCATCAAATCGGCCAGTCCGGTGAAACTGGGCACTTCCAAGCCGTCTTGGGCGCTCGCGGCGGATTTGATTTGCAATTACAAAAATGGCACGGGAAATCCTTGGGGAGCCAGCACGATTCCACCGGGATCAAACAATGGCCTGGTGGCGCATCAACGGACGGGGGCGCGGTTTCCCGACGGGGGCAATCATTTGACCGTGGATGGCTCCGTTCATTGGATCAAATTTGAAAATACCATGGCGCTCACGACTTTTTGGGTCGGCACTTACACGTATTATTTCTATCAGGAAGACCTCGGCGCCATAAATCCCGCCTTTGCCGGAGCATTGAAAGCCAAAGGCCCTTGATTCAAATCGAGAGCCGCCACAAAAGTATTCAAATTTCCGCTTTGCACTTTGCGGTTTGAATTTAGAATACACTTGTGAATTTACACGTCGGCCAATTCCCCAATTACCGCCCGCGCCGGTTGCGACAATCAGCCGCGCTGCGAAAATTGGTTCGTGAAACAAGGTTAAGCGTCGAGCAACTGGTTTTGCCGTTGTTCGTTCGCGCCGGGCGCAAGCTACGCACGCCAATCAATTCAATGCCCGGCGTTTTTCAATTTTCGCCGGACGAACTTTTGCGCGAAGCGGAACGCGCGCACAAACTCGGTATTCCCGCCGTTTTGCTTTTTGGAATTCCCGAAAAAAAAGACGCCAAAGCCAGTGGCGCTTTCGCCAAAAACGGAATCGTGCAACAAACCGTTCGCTTGCTGAAACGCGAATTGCCGTCGCTGCTCGTCATCACGGACGTTTGCCTGTGCGAATACATGAGTCACGGACATTGTGGAATTATTTCGCACAGAAAAATTCTGAACGACCCGACGCTGAAAATTCTCTCGCAAACGGCGTTGAGCCACGCCGAAGCGGGCGCGGACATCATCGCGCCGAGCGATATGATGGACGGTCGCGTTCGCGCCATTCGTGAATTGCTCGACAAAAATGGTTTTTCCGAAACGCCAATCATGAGTTACGCCGCGAAATTTGCGTCGGCATTTTACGGGCCGTTTCGCGAAGCCGCCGAAAGCGCGCCGCAATTCGGCGACCGGCGCAGTTATCAAATGGACGCGGCGAACGCGAACGAAGCCTTGCGCGAAGTGGCATTGGACATTCAAGAAGGCGCGGACATCGTGATGGTCAAACCGGCATTGGCATATCTGGATTTGATTCATCGCGTGAAAATGGAATTTGGTTATCCGACGGCGGCATATTCCGTCAGCGCGGAATTTTCGATGATTAAAGCAGCGGCGCGCAACGGTTGGATTGACGAGCGCGCGGTGACTTTGGAAAGTTTATTGGCCATGAAGCGGGCGGGCGCGGACATTTTAATCACTTATGCGGCGGCGGACGCGGCGCGCTGGCTCACGGATTGAGCCGTTTTTACGTTTGACCACGATTGGTGTGGCTGATTAAGCTTTCTGTTCGCAAATTTATGTTTAGATTTTTTCGGAAGCATCAGTGGATTTTGATTGCCGCTTTGTCAATCACAGTGATTTCTTTTCTTTTTTGGAATATTGGGCCTTCCATGCGCAACAATGGCGGCCCGGCTGCCAGCAATGATTTGGGTTCAATCTACGGAAAAAAAGTCAGCCCGCAGGCTTTTGATGAAATGCGGAATGAAGTTTATCTTTTCTATTTGTTCAACACGGGCGAATGGCCGGATAAAAATCCGAACATTTCAAAATCGGATTTGGAGCGCCAGATTTACATCCGCCTGATGCTCGTGCAGAAAGCCGAAACGCTCGGCATCCACGTCAGCGACGACGCAGTGGTCAACGCGGCGACGGCCATCCTTCATTCTTTCGGGCGAAATGGACAAACCGTGGAATTATCGGATTTCGCGCAACGGGTTTTGCAACCGCAAGGATTGACGCTCGATGATTTTGAAAATTTTGTCCGCCTTGATTTGATCACCGAACAGATGCAACGGACGATGGGATTGATCGGCGACCTCATCACGCCGCAGGAAATCGCCGCGATTTATGAACGCGAGAATCAGGAACTCTCGACGGAAATCATCAGTTTCTCCGCGTCCAATTATTTGTCGCAAGTCACGGTCACGCCCGCCGCGGTCGCGCAATTTTATACGAATTATCTCGCGGAATACCGCCTGCCCGACCGCGTGCAGGTCAACTACGTCGAATTCAGTCTCTCGAATTATCTCGCGGAATCTAAAGCGGAATGGGCCAAGACCAATCTGGATGAACAAGTCGAGGCGGTCTATCGGCAATACGGCGCGCAAGCGTTCCCCGAAGAAAAAACACCCGAAGCGGCGAAAGCCAAAATCCGCGAGACGTTGATTGAGCAACGCGCGTTGGCGAAAGCGCGCGATGAAGCAAATGAATTTGCCACCACCGTTTTCAATTTGAATCCGAGCAACCCGAAACCGGAAGATTTGGCGACCGTGGCGAAGCAAAAAGGATTTGCCGTGAAAACCACCGCGCCGTTCGACAGTCAGTATGGTCCACAGGAACTTGTCGCGCCGGAAGGTTTCACAACCGCCGCTTTCAAATTGACTTCCGACATCCCGTTTTCCAGTCCAATCATCGGACATGATGCCGTCTACGTCATTGCGCTCGCCAGACAATTGCCCAGCGAAATTCCACCGCTTGATCAAATCCACGCGCGCGTCACGCAGGATTTCCAATTACGCGAAGCCACGCTGCTTGCCCAGCGCGCCGGCACCAATTTCGTCCATACGCTCGCCAATCAAATGGCGGCAGGAAAAACCTTCGCCGCCGCCTGCATCGCCGCCGGACTGAAACCGCAGATTCTTGAACCGTTTTCGCTGAACACGCGCGAATTGCCCGATTTTTCCGACCGCGCCGAATTGAACCAGCTCAAACAAATCGCCTTTACCACCCCGGTCGGCCACGCCAGCGATTTTGCGGAAACCGAGGACGGCGGCTTCATACTTTTTGTGCAATCCAAATTGCCGCTGGACGAAGCGAAAATGAAAACCGACCTGCCGCAGTTCACCGCAACCTTGCGCCGTTCGCGCCAGGCGGAATTGTTCGATCAATGGCTGATGCTGGAGGCGAATCGCACGCTCAAAGACACGCCGATTTTTCGGCAGGCGGTCGCCGGCAATGCCGCGCCTTGAAATTCAGTGAGCGCGGTCATCAAACTCTCCTCGCCCGCCACGCGCGAATTCTGGGAGATTCCCGTCCTGTTTGAAGACGAGCACCTGCTCACGCTCGACAAACCCGCGGGATTGCTGACTTCGCCCGACCGTTACGACCCGAATCGCCCGAACCTGATGAAATTGTTGCACGACGGCATCGCGCAACAAAAACCGTGGGCGCGCGAACGAAATTTGAACTATCTCGCCAATGCGCACCGGCTGGATTTTGAGACCAGCGGCGTGATTCTGCTCGCGAAAAACAAACCCGCGCTCGTCGCGCTTGCCAATCTGTTCGGCTCCGAAAAACCGGCAAAAAAATATCTCGCGCTCGCGCGCGGCGAGATTTCCGAAACAAAATTTGAAGTGGACGCCAAGCTTGCGCCGCATCCGGTTAAAATCGGATTGATGCGCGTGGACGAAAAAAACGGCAAGAAATCGAAGACAAAATTTGAAGTGCTGGAAAATTTTTCGCGTTTCGGTTACGCGCTGTTGAAATGCGAGCCGTTGACCGGACGCACGCATCAGATTCGCGTTCACGCGAGCCACGCCGGATTGAAAATTGTCGGCGACGAACTTTATGGCGGCAAACCGCTCTGGCTTTCGCGGCTCAAAAAAGATTATCGCCTGAAACCCGGACGCGAAGAACGGCCTTTGATTACGCGCGTCGCGTTGCACGCGGAAGAATTGGAATTGCCGCATCCGGTCACAAATGAAATGGTGAAAATCACCGCGCCGTGGCCAAAGGATTTGAAAGTGGCTGTGAAATATCTGCGACAGTTTTCGATTTAACGTTTCAAGCGGCTTACAACCATCCCTTAAATTCTTCCACTTCCATTTCCACGTCTTTGAGTATCTTGCTTAACAATCCCGGCCCGATTATTTCGCCGGCATGAACGGGCACAACTGTCCGCCGACCGTCGGGATGTTGCAGGAAATGATGGCTGCCGCGAATGCGCGACACGGAAAAACCCGCGCGGCGCAGCGATGCAATCATTTCGCGTCCGCGCAATCGGGGCAGGCGCGGCATAAATCAGACAGCGACGCGCTGCACGCCGACAAATTCCGTAGTGGCAGTTTCCTCTTGTTCGACTTCCAGACACAAAGTGATGGCCTCTTTGACCCGCTCAATCAATTTGTCCAGCGAACGCGCTTGCGTGTGGCAGCCGCGCAATTCTGGAACGCTGGCCACGTAATACCCGTCCTCGTCCCGCTCGACGATGACGCTGAACTCATGCCGTTTCGCTCTTTGCATGATGTTGATATAGCAGAAAATGACAGCGCGCGCAAGGTTGCCTGACAATCCAAAGTTGCGCCGTGGCCGAAGGATTTGAAAGTGGCCGTGAAATATCTGCGGCAGTTTTCAGTCTGACAATTCAAGAGGCAGTCGGCGTTGGCTCCAGCGCGGATTTAGGCATACACAAAAACCTCTCCTCTTCGGAACCGTATGCGACTTAATATAACCGAAAGCGGCCACGGAGCCGACAATAATATCGTAATCGCCCAAAACTCCAGCGTCTCCAAAAACTGGTAAAAAAGTATATCAAACTCGGTGCATATCAAAAATAAACTGAAGCCGAGTGGTAAGAGCGAAATAACAAATGATGGGATAAATGTTATCCGTGAAAAGACAAGCCAGCGATTCGGGATAACCACTAAAATAGTAAGTAATGACTCAATGACGATGTTAGTGTATAGCCGATGATAATATGCTGGTGTTCCCCAATCTATGGCATCGCGAGGTGGTGAAGTTGCGCGCAACATATAAATATCTAAACCAACCCAAAACCAAGTGACTACGATTGCTTCGATACTTGCGAATATTTTGCAAGTAACAGCAAACGGTCTGAAACTCGATTGCATGATGCAGTATGCCTAACAATTTTTATGCCGCAGCGCCTGCACGATTGTTTTCGCTGCGGCTTTTTGTTGGCACGAATTTATGAAAGCAAATTTGCGAATTTCTGTCAAAGCGCAAAACAATTTCAAGGCGTGAGCGTCACCGCCCAGTTCAAAATCGCTTTTTGCACGTGCAGCCGGTTTTCCGCCTGCGTGAAAATCGTGTCGGCGTTCGCTTCAAACGTTTCCTCGTCAATTTCCTTGCCACGATACGCGGGCAGGCAGTGCATCACCAGCGCGTCGCGATTGGCCAGCTTCACGAGCTTTTGATTGATCTGATAATCCTTGAGCGCCTTCAACCGTTCGGCGGCCTCGGCTTCCTTGCCCATCGAAACCCAAACGTCGGTGTAAAGCAAATCCGCGCCCTTCGCGGCGGCTTTCACGTCGTCGGTGCAGATGATTTTTCCGCCGGCGCGTTTCAAAATTTCGGCGGGCGGCTGGAATTTTTTCGGCGCGGCGATGCGCAGTTCAAATCCGAGTTTGCCCGCCGCAAAAATCCATGAGCGCGGCACGTTGCACGCGCCGTCGCCGATGAACGTGACGACTTTATTGACAATCGGCCCGTGCTTTTCCTTGAACGTGAAAATGTCCGCGAGAATCTGGCAGGGATGCTCGTCGTCGGTCAGCGCGTTGATGGTCGGGATTTTGGCGAAGTCCGCGAATTCCTCCACGTCGCTCTGCGCGAACGTGCGGATGACCGCGCCGTGAATCATGCGACCGAGAACGCGCGCGGTGTCCTTGATGGGTTCGCCGCGACCAAGCTGAATGTCGCTGGCGTTGAGAAACATCACTTGCCCGCCGAGTTCGCGGATGCCGACCTCGAACGAGACGCGCGTGCGCGTGGACGATTTGGAAAACATCAGCGCCCAAATCTGGCCGGTGAGCGGAATCCGGTCGCGCCGGAGCCGCTCGCGTTTATACACCGCCGCGTCGCGCAGGATTTTTTCGATGTCCGCCAGTGGCAATTTTTCCAATGACAATAAATGTTTCATCGTTCAAAAGTTTTGGGAAATTTCCGCCCAAAGAAAATTTTATAGCGCAAAGGAAACGCGCCGTCACTTCTTTTTCTTCGCCGTTTTCGCCGCGTCCGCCGCGCACCACAAAAACCACGCCGCCGTCGTGCGATGCGGTTTCCAGCGTTCACCGAACGCGAGCAACGCCTTCGGCTTGGGCATCTCGCGCTTTTTGTAAGCGAGGCGAAAGCCGGTGCGCACGCCGAAATCGTCCACCGGCAAAACGTCGCGGCGGCCAAGTTGAAAAATCAAAAGCATTTCCACCGTCCAGCGCCCGACGCCACGCGCTTGCGTCAATCGCTCCACGATTTCGTCGTCGGACAATTTCGCGATTTGCCGCGAAGTTGGAATCACGCCAGACAATGTTTTTTCCGCGATGTCGCGGATGGATTTGATTTTGGCGAAGGAAAATCCGCACGCGCGGATTTGTTCGTCGGTTACTTTCGTCAAATCTTCTGGCTTGGGAAATTTTCTGCCGGGAAATAATTTTTTGAAGCGCGACAAAATCGTATTCGCCGCCGTGCCGTTCAATTGCTGATGCGCGATGGCTTGCACGAGCGATTGAAACGGCGACCGCCGCGTTTCCGGCGTCAAATCGCATTTGCCGTGCTCGCGAATAAGCCGCCGCATGACGGAATCAGTTTTCGACAAATGTTTGTGCGCGGCGGGAGTCATTTGAAAATCAGGCCAGCGATTTGACGACTTCTTCGATTTTGGAAATCCCCTCGCCCGCTTCCGACGGTTTCAGATTCAGCGGCGGCAGCAGGCGGATGATTTGCGTTCCGGCGGGAACTGTTAAAACGCCCACTGCGTGCAGGCGATTGACGAATTGAATCGCCGCCGATTTGTCGCTCGCGGCAAACGCGGGAATTTTCCCGGCCAATTCCAAACCAAGCATGAAACCAAAGCCGCGCGCATTTTTCACGACGGTCGGATAACTTTTCGCGAGCCGTTCCAATTCGCTTTTCATCCATTCACCGAGATTGCGCGCGTTGTCGGCAAGATTTTGCTTTTCGATGATTTCAAAAATTTTGAGCGCGACGGCGCAGGCGAGCGGCGTGCCGCCGTAAGTCGTCGCGTGCGTGCCGGGACCGAGCAAATCTTGAAATGGCGCGCGCACCCAGAACGCGCCGATGGGAAATCCGCCGCCAAGCGATTTCGCCAGAGAAATTCCGTCGGGCAGAAATTTATCGTCCACATTTTCCAAAATCCGCTGGAACGCTTGAAATTTGCCGGTGCGGAAATGTCCGTCCTGCACGCCGTCCAAAAGCAGCAGTAATTTTTTTTCGTCGCAAAGTTTTCGCAAGCCGAGCAAATACTCCGGCGTTGCGGGTGTCACGCCGCTCTCACCTTGCACGCCTTCAATCAAAATAGCAACGGTCGCGGGCGAAATCGCATTGCGCGCCGCGTCCAAATCGTTGAACGGAATATGCCGAAAACCGGGCGTCATCGGCTCGAATCCTTTTTTGACTTTGTCCTGGCCGGTCGCGGCGATTCCGGCGAGCGTGCGTCCGTGAAAAGAATTCGTTGCGGTCAGAATTTCAAACCGGCCTTCGTCATGGCCGAATTTCCGCGCGAGTTTGAACAAGCCTTCGTTCGCCTCCGCGCCGCTGTTGGCGAAAAAAACTTTTCCCACGCCGAGGCGTTTGACGATTTCCGCCGCGAGTTTCCCTTGCGGCTCGGTGTAATACAGATTGGAAACGTGAATCAATTTTTTGGATTGCTCGACGAGCGCGTCGGTGATGGCCGGATGCGCGTGACCGAGACAATTCACGGCGATGCCGCCGCCCAAATCCAAATAGCGTTTGCCGACAACGTCAAAAACGTAACTGCCTTCGCCGTGGCTCAACGCGAGGTCAAAACGTCCGTAGCTTGGCACGACGTTTTTGGAAAACAATTCGCGCACGGATTCAAATTGGTTTTGAACCAGCGGCGGTGGTGGAATGATTTCTTTCATTTCGGATTGGCGATTGCGGATTTCGGATTGTTTCGCATCCGTGCGGTTTTAGCGGATGCGACGATAATGGCAAGAATTTCTTCGCCTTCCTTCAACAATTCGGAAACCAAAATCGGTTTGATTTGATTTGTCTCAACCAACATTTCGAGCCAATACAGCGACTCGTCACATTCTTCTTCGACGATGCCGAGCTTGGCGATAAAATCCGCGCGCGATTTTGCGCGGCAAACAGCACGATAATTTGCGCCAACCGATGTTGCGCTCCGCAAAAGCTGGCGGCCAATCACGGAAGTTGTCGTGTTTTTCGGCAATGCTTCAATCAATTTAATGATGCGCTTGCCAAAATTTTTCGTCCGCTGTTTTAATTCATCTGAATTCATCGCTTCAATCCGAAATCCGCAATCGCCAACCCGAAATTAGAGCACGATTTCCGTCCCAATCCCTTTGTCGGTGAAAATTTCCAGCATCACGGAATGCGGCACGCGACCGTCCACGAACGAAACTTTTTCCACGCCGGACTGGATGGCGGCCACGGCGCTGTCCACTTTCGGAATCATGCCCTTGTCAATCACGCCGGATTTTTTCAATTCAGGAACTTCGCTTGTTTGTAAATGCGCGATGACGGTTGAAACGTCCTTCGGATCGCGCATCAAACCCGGAACGTCGCTCATGAACACAAGCCGTTTTGCATTCAACGCAATCGCGCACATCGCGGCGGCAACATCGGCGTTGCAGTTGTAAATTTTTCCGTCCTCGCCGCGCGCGGTGGGACTGATGATTGGCGTGTAACCGCACCAAATGCTTTCTTTCAATGGCGCGACGTTCACTTCGA
This sequence comes from Verrucomicrobiia bacterium, assembly GCA_035545995.1. GTDB lineage: Bacteria > Verrucomicrobiota > Verrucomicrobiia > Limisphaerales > UBA11358 > UBA11358. The sequence goes on along the minus strand of DASZXH010000084.1, from coordinate 21,421 downwards.
CGACTTCGCCGACGTAGCCGATGTCAATTTTTTTGCCCGGATTTTCCTTGTCGTCGAGCAGCAATTTTTTGCATTTGAAAATGTCCGGCCCGGCAAAACCGACGGCCTGCCCGCCGAGCGCGTTGATGGTTTTGACGATTTCAGGGTTGATTTCGCGCGACAAAACGTCGTCCACAATTTTCACCGTCGCTTCGTCGGTAACGCGCTGACCTTGGATGAAATTTGCCTTGAGGCCGGCTTTTTCCATTGCGCGGGTGATGGCTTTGCCGCCGCCGTGAACGACGACGGGATTGATTTCGACGGCTTCGAGAAAAACGATGTCGCGCGCGACGCCCGTGCGAACATTTTCGTCCGGCGAATCCATGAACGAGCCGCCGTATTTCACGACGAAAGTTTCGCCGGAAAATTTTTGAATATACGGCAACGCTTCGAGGAGCGTCGCGGCTTTGGCAATCAGGTCTTGCATTTACGCGGGAAATTTAACCACAGATGGACACGGATGAACACGGATTTCTGAACACAGAAGCGCAAAGAACGCGGAAGTTACGCGGAGAAAAACGAAAACAAATCTTTGCGTTCCTTTGCGTTCTCTGCGCCTCTGCGTCGAAACAAATTTATTCGACAAATTTACTTCTTATCCTCCGCCACCAGTTCATCGCAAGTCTGGTTGAAAAATTTCACACATTGCGCAATTTCCGGCGAAGAATTTTCCCAGTGATATTCGTATTCCACGCAAAACGCGCCGTGAAAATGCTGGCGCTTCAGTTCCTCCATGATTGCACGTGTTTTGCCGACGCCTGTGCCCCACGGAACGTCGTGTGCGTTCATGCCGTATTCGTTCAAGTCTTTGAAATGGAGCGCAAAGATGTGGCCGTTCAACTTTTTGATACACTCCAGCGGGTCGAGGCCGGAGCGAATCCAATGGCCGACATCCGCGCACGCGCCAAGCATCGGTCGTCCTTTGACGGCTTCCAGCACCGTGTCGGGATTCCAATAAATCGAATGGCCTTTCGGATGGTCGTGAATGGCGACGCGGATGTTGTATTCCTCGCCAAGTTTTTCGACGATGTCCAGCGCGTCGGTCGGCGGTTCGGCGACCAAAACGTTGATGCCCCATTTTTTGGCGAATTCAAAAACGTGGCGGCATTTCGCTTCATCGGCGGGCAATTGCACGACGCCGATGTTCACAAAATTTCCAAAACCATCGGCGCGCAACTTTTCGTCAATCGTCGCGCGTTGCGCATCCGTCAAATCTACCGTCGTCAAACGATTCGTGCCGTCGAGAATCACACTACCGGAAATGCTCATGTATTTCACGCCGAGCGCTTTCGTCATGTCAATCGCGTCGAAGATGGGAAATTTTTGGAACGTGTAGGAGTGAATCGCCAGTTGCCAGCCGAGTTTGTCGGCGGAACTTGTGTCGTTGATTTTGTTCGTCGCGCAACCAACAAGAGCGGCAAGCAAACCAATCAACGACATTTTGAAAAACTTTTTCATTTGGATTTCAAAAATTGTTATAGATCAAACTTTTGGCTCCCAGCCGGATTCGTATTTGCGCCGCCACAATTTCATCGCGTCGTGGTCGTGCAAAATATGGCCGTTCGACGTGTCGCAATTCAATTCGCGTCCGACGCGCCACGCGATATTTCCGAGATGCAAGTTATTCACGCTGACGTAACCTTCGGAAATCGGGCAGTTCAATTTTTGATTACCGCGAACGGTTTCGATAAAATTGGAAACGTGCGCGGTGTCCATGCCCATGCCGCTGCCGCTGATGGTGTTGGTCGGGTCAACGACTTCGCTGCTTTTGACCTGCTTGACGATTTTCTTTTTGTTGTCCCAAATGATGTAATTGTCGCCGTCGAGCAACGCCGTGCCGTCGGTGCCGTAGACCAGCGTGCCGCGCGATTTGCCTTCGACCGGAAAATCGTTGCAACTGCGGCCTTCCCACGCCATGGATTTGCCGTCAGGAAAATCCCACGAAATCGTCTGCGTGTCCGGCGTTTCCCAATCGTCTTGAAAGGCGTAACGTCCACCGTTCGACGACACGCGCGTCGGCCATGTCACGCCGAGCGCCCAGCGCGCCACGTCCATTTCGTGCGTGCCGTTGTTCAACGCCTCGCCCGTACCGTATTTCCAACGCCAATGCCAATTGTAGTGAATCAAATTGTCAATGTAAGGCTGGCGCGGCGCGGGACCTTGCCACAATTCGTAATTCAACCATTCGGGAACGGGTGCGGGTTTGCCGTGACCGATGCTGGTGCGATTGTTCGCATACCAGCCTTTGGCGAAATACGCTTTGCCGATAAGACCGTTATGGATTTGCGGAATGACATCGAGCATCGCCGGCGACGAACGGCGTTGCGCGCCCATCTGCACGACGCGCTGATATTTGTTCACGGCCTGCAAAAGCAATTCGCCTTCATAAGGATTCTGGCTGCACGGTTTTTCCAGATATACGTGTTTGCCCGCCGCCATCGCGAGAATCGCCATCGGCGTGTGCCAGTGGTCGGGCGTCGCCATCGTCACGACATCAATGGATTTGTCCGCCAGAATTTTTCGGAAATCGCCTTCGCCCTGCGGCGCGTTCGCCTGTTTTTTGAGCGTCTCCTTGATGCCTTTTTGAATCGCGCGCGTGTCCACGTCGCAGATATGCGTGATTTCGACGCCGGACAAACTCGTCAAACAGCCGACGTGCGCGAGGCCGCGACCGTTCGTGCCGATGACGGCGGCGGTGATTTTGTCGTTCGCGCTGAATTTTTTTGGCGAAGCGGTTTGCGCGTTCAAGTTTGTCAGCGAACCGAGATAGCCCGCCATGCTCAAGCCAATGCCCGCCGCGCCCGTTTGTTTCAAAAATTTCCGCCGGTTGATGGAATCATTCATAGGATAAAATAGTTGACGCTGCCAAAATCAAATTGGTTGCGACAATATGACAACGGCAACTCGACCGGCGGCTGGTTGATTTTATGAAACCACATTTGCCATAGCCGCGTCGAGTCATTATCGTAAGTCAAATTATGAAATTCAAATTCGCTTTGCGGCCAGTCATTTTTTCATTTGCCATTTTGGGCTTGGCCGTTTTCGCCACAGCTTGTTCGACCTGCTGCAAAAAATCCTGCGCGATGAAATCCGACGCCGCGCCAAACACTTTGACCGCGCAGGAAAAAGCCGACGGCTGGCAATTACTTTGGGACGGCCAAACCACCGATGGCTGGCGCAGTCCCAAAGGCGATTATTTTCCGACGAAAAGTTGGACGATTCACGATGGTGTGCTGACGGTGGATTTTGGTTCGGACAATGGCGAAGCCGAGTCGCAATCCGGCGGCGACATCATCACGCGCCAACGCTATGCCAATTTTGAGTTGCAGGCCGATTTCAAAATCACCAAAGGTTGCAATAGCGGCATCAAAATTTTTGTGCAGCCGAACATTTCGCCGATTGACAAAGTCACCGGCAAACCCGTCGGTGTCGGTTCGGCCATTGGACTCGAATACCAAATTCTCGACGACGCCAATCATCCCGACGCGAAACTGGGACGCAACGGCGACCGGCAACTCGGCGCGCTTTACGATTTGATTCCGTGCGACAATTCCCAAAAGCACGTCAATCCGCCCGGCGAATGGAATCACGCGCTCATCATTTCGCGCGGCTCACGCGTCGAACATTGGCTGAATGGCAAAAAGATTTTGGAATACGACCGTAGCTCGCCCGCGTTCCACAAAGCCGTTGAATTGAGCAAATTCAAAGATATCCCGAATTTCGGCGAATGGCCGGACGGCCACATCTTGTTGCAGGAACACGGCAGCGAAGTTTCTTTCCGCAACATCAAAATCCGCATTCTTCCCGCCAACTGAATTTGAATTTGAAAACGAAAATTCAGTCACGCCGCGCGTTTCTTAAAAAATCACTGGTCGGCAGTTTGGGTTTGGCGGTTTTGCCAAATTTGATTCCGTCCAAACTTTTGGGCGCGGATGCGCCGTCGAAAAAAATTCAAATCGCTCAAATCGGTTGTGGTCGCATGGGACGCAGCGACTTGGGCAATGTTTTGAAAGAACCGCTCGCGCGCGTCGTCGCCGTTTGCGATTTGGATGCCAAACGTCTCGCCGCCGGAAAAAGTTTTGTCGAAGATTTTTATTCGCAGCGCGGCGAATCAAATCCAAACGTAAAAACGTTTCACGATTACCGCGGTATTTTGGCGTCGCCGGAAATTGACGCCGTCGTCGTCACGACGCCGGATCATTGGCACGCTCAAATCGCCATCGAAGCCGCGCTCGCGGGCAAACATATTTACGTTCAAAAGCCGGTGACGTATTCGATTGCCGAAGCGATTGGTTTGCGCCGCGCCGTTGAAACGAAAAAAATTATTTTGCAGACTGGTTCGCAGCAACGTTCCGAACGTCCGTGGAAAAGTTTTCGCGCCGCGAGCGAAGCCGTTCGCAACGGTCGCATCGGCCAGTTGCGAACCATTAAAATCGGCCTTGGCCTTGACCGAGCCAGCGGCCACGCACCCGCGCCGATGCCCGTTCCCCCAAATTTGGACTACGAAACGTGGCTCGGCCCCGCGCCGGAACAACCTTACATGGAAGGCCGCGTGCATCCGCAAAATGATTTGGATGGTCGTCCGGGCTGGATGACAACGGAAGATTTTGGTCTCGGCATGATTACGAATTGGGGCGCGCATCATATTGACATCGCGCAATGGGCGATGGGCCAGGAACTCGGTGGGCCGCTCACGGTGGAAGCGCGCGCGCAATTTCCGAAGAATGATTTGGTCACGGTGCACACGACCTATCACATCGAAATGACCTATCCCAAAAACGTGCGCGTGATTCTCGACAATCAATTTGAGAACGGCATCCGATTCGAGGGTGACGACGGCTGGATTTTTTGTTCGCGCGATTCGCGGGAAGTGGATGACGCGACCGCGCTCAACGGCGTCAAAGTTTTTCCGTCTTTGCGCGCGAGCGACAAAAAAATTCTTGAACCAATCCCAAGAACTGGAATCGGTTTCTTTTGGCCGCCGAGTAAATCGCATCACGGCAACTGGCTCGAAAGCATCGTCGCCAATCGCCAGCCGATTGCGCCGATTCAGCAATCCGCGCGCAGCCTTGAAGCCTGCGCCGCCGCGTGGATTGGCATGAAACTGAAACGCAAATTATACTGGGACGCCGCGACGGAAAAATTCGTCAACGACGACGCGGCGAACGCGTTGTGCTCGCGTCCCGCGCGCAAACCGGAGTTTGACTTTGAGCGCGTTTTGAAATCGGCGGACATCGCCTGACTGATTTTGTCATGACAATTTCACTTTGACGCGCCGGTGAAATTTTTTACATTAGCCCGCATGTCCGAAATCGTGAAATTCGTCAACAATGGCTCCGCCAGCATTACGCCGGCCATCGCTGAAAAGGCGTTGCGGCAGTTGCCGCAGTGGAAATTGGAATTTACGCAAATCAACGCGCCGAGATTTCCGCATCTGGTTGACCAGCTTGAATTTCTTGCCGATGCGGTGGAAGACGCCGTGGAGGGTGCTTACAAGGATTTGCCTTATGCGGCGGTTGCGCAGGCCGTGTTCGCCCTGCTCTACGCGCACAAAAAAATCGGCATCATTCCCGAAGGCATCGTTGAATTGAGCCGCGCGGATGATTCGAGCGTTGTGCGCGCCGCGTTGATCCAAAATGAAAAAGCGTTTGCCGCCTATGCCGGCACGCAAGGCATCAATTGGAATAGAATCACCAGCCAGCCTTGAACAATTGCCGCCGCGCACACAGTTGGAATTGGAGGCGAGGCGGCGGCTTCTTTCGATGGTGTGCGAGCAAAGCGATTTGAGCTGGGCATTCCCGCCATGAAATAGCCATGACCGAGGGCGAATTGGATGTGGTGAGTTGAAAAAGACTCCGAACAACATTCTTGGGTTGACCGGGACAAGCCAAGCCGAGGTTCGGTCGCCACGTGGCGGGCAAGGCGTTTGGCGGTTCAGTTAGATGTAGGCAAGCTTTTATGTTCGTAGCCGAGAAGCCTTTCCAGCGCCAAATCATTTCTGAAATCGCTTAAATTTTGCGGGGCGTTCAATTCGGAAAAGGTCTTTGGGTGTAATAAATCGGCCACGGGGGTTGGTTGAGTTTGGTTAAGCCGCCAACTTGTTGCAAATCCATTTTGCCTTGAATGTAAAACAAATGGATGATTCCGTTTAGTAGCATAACCTCTGGCTTGCCAGAAGTGACTCCATCTTTAGCGGCATTAGTCACTTTTAGCGGTTCTGTCCAAGTATTTCCGCCGTCTTTGCTAGTCACATAGTAAATATCGTTCGGATTATCTTCATTGTGCCAATCTTCGGCGGCCTGAATACCAGCCCATGCGACCACGATTTTATCTCCTTCAACCGACATGCTTGGTGAATAAGAGTAAAACAAGCCTTTGGATAAGATAATGCTTTTGCTCCAATGATCATCAGAATCTTTTCGATGGCAATAAGCCACTTCATAATTGTGGTGACTGTAATCCTCCAAACTAATTCTTGTTTTCTCGTGCCGACGATCCAGCCAGCACAGGTGAATGGTATCATTATCTGCTGCAGCGACATATTTCCAATACAATGCCGAATTGCAAAACGTCTTTGTAATTGCGTCAGGTTCGCTCCAAGAAGCATTTTGATCGGGCTTGCGAGAAAACCACAAGTCCTTCTGATGATTCTTTGCGGCGATATAATAATAACAGCCTTTGGTCTTGCAAAGCGATGGCAACCACCCCTCAAAGTCAGATACCCGTTCCATCTGCCAATTGGCTCCTGAATCTGCCGAATGAAAGACACCATTATTGAAAGGACCTTCACCTTCGTAAAATATTTTTTCACGACGTGTGTGACCACGCACGCAGTAGGGAATATACATATCCGTGCCATTTATGACACCGATCCCCAGAGATGGCCAGTCGCGAACGCCCGGCAGTAGACCCAATTGCACATTTGAACCGGTTTCTCCGAACAACGTTTTCTTATCCGTCAACCATTTCTTCTCCATCACATCTTGAACTGCAAGATTTCCGCTCATGCGCCCAACCAGAACATTCATTATCAACTGTTCATTTTCTATGTAGCCCTGTTCAAAGAAGACTTCGTCGCTGGCTTGGTCTATCGCAGGATAAGCCCACAAATATCCAAGTGGAACACCCGTAAGCGACACCTCATTCCAAGAATTGCTATTTAGACTCAACAAAAAACATCTCGACGACCCATCATCTAATCCCTGTAGCACTATTATTACGCCGTTGCAGTTATACAACTCGATTCCACCAACCAAGCTATCCTTACTCATAGTTATCGTGACTGGTGGCGACAAGCTTTTATCTAGTTGTGCAACTCGCTTGCTACAACTGACAGAAAACACAACAACTGACATTAAAGTACACGGCAATAAAAGTTTGTGATTTAGGTATTTCATTGAAGCAGTAAGCGCAAATCGGTTGCGACCGTGTCGTTATCCCAATAAGCACTATGTTCTGGAACCCCCCAGTGCCCCATGGTGAACACAAACGGAAAATTTACGTTGGGGTCCGAATGAACGTTTGGTCCCAAAGAACTCAAACTTAAAATATTATCCGGGAAAGGTGGATACAACGCAGCATGGTAAGCAGGATCGTTTGGCGAAGAGAAGTTGATCCAATTCCCCGTAACCTCAACAGGTTTGGGTGTTGATTTCTTCAAAACCGATCCCATCGTAACCCAATTATGCGTCTCAATCCCGCTGGTCTGCTGCAATTCGTAAGCTAACGTAGTTCCCCAACTGTGGCTGATAATATCAATGTTCGCATAACCGTTCATTGAGACGAGCATCTCCTCCATTTGCAATTGCACGAGCGCCATCTCATGCACGCTCTTGATCGGGTAAAGCGTAAGCGGGACATCGTTGTTGATGCTGAATCCACCCCAGTCGAACTCGTAAAAATCGTGATTTAGAGATTCACCACCGACTTGTGCATTTCTAGGTGCTGTCAATTTTAATTGGAACGGTTTCGACCATCCATTTGTATGTTCAGGTCCCACTCCATGCACTATGATTGTCGCTGTATCTACACCCGGCGATGCGTCTCGACAGGCTGCATCAATGGTTGAATTAAACGATGCTCCAATCTCCGTTACTTTTGCAGCCGCATTATATCCACCAATGGCCACCGCGCCAAGATAGACGGCATCTAAACTTGCCCCAATACTCGCGGCCATCAGAACATCTATCTCTCCCTGATTCCCGCTGGGGTCGCTCATGTTCACCGGATTGTTCCGGCAATAGGCGTATCTATGCAAACTCAACGGGTCTGAAGCCACCCCATCCAGCGCGTCCCGCTGATTGAATACCCCGCTTCCCGGAAGATAATACCGCGCCCAAAGATTATACATCTGCAACCCCGCATCATACGGCTCGCCACAATAGAGTTTGGTTGTCGGAGCCGCTTCCGCCGTCGTGGAAGAAATGCCGCTTTGCACCACGCCGTAAGCGTCGTAATTGTAATGACTGGAAATTGTTCCGCTGGCCGAAGTCAACTGCCGGTTGTTCCCGTGCCCGTCCGGCAGGAAATAAGACGGCACACCGGAGACGCTTTGCGCCAATACTTCATTGCCAATGGTGTAGCTTCTGCTAGGCGTGCCGCCCACAGTCGGCAGTTCTTCCATAATCTGCGGATAGCCGGTCGGATTGTTCGCGTCAATCAGGTAATAGGTCGTGTTTCCTCCAACCGTCGCGCTGACCCGGACGCCTTGATTGTCATATTGATACGTGGCGTTCGTCGTGCCGTTCACCACCATTGCCGCCAATTTGTTCTCCAAGTTATAGGCGTAACGGTTGACCGTCGTTCCCGCCGTCTTGTTCGTCAGCGAACCGTTCGCATCGTAGAGATAAGCCACGGTCGGGTTGACACTCGAAGTTTCGTTGGTTAGTTCGTCATTCTGATTATATTGATAGGTAATCGTTTCGAGTGAATTTCCAACATGAACTTTGCCCAACCGATTGCCCGCAAGGTCATACGCATAGGAATTCGTGTAACCGGCGCTCGACACGGAGCAAATCAAAGCTTCGTTCGTCAGCCGGTTCAAATTGTCATATTGCCACGCCAGCGTGTTCGTGAGGTATGAGCCATTTTCCTGACGCAATATCTCGACGGCGTTGGTTCGCCGTCCCGCTGCGTCGGCCTGATAGCTATAAGTGGCGAGATTGATCGTTCCCAACTGATAAATCAGGTTCGTCAGCCGGTTCATCACGTCATACTGATAGGCTGCATAAACCCCGCTCGGATAATACACGTCCTGCAAACTGCCCAACGCCGTGTAATCGTTAGTCGTCACTTCCGGCGTGGTCAGCGCCACGCCGTCGCGCTCCATCACCGTCACCGCATTGAGCCGGTTCAACGCATCATAGCCGTAGCGCACGTCTGAATTCATGGTGTAGGCGCGCGTCAAATAATTCATCGCCGGGTCGTATTCATAACTGATCCAGCCTTCCGGCGAAACCATGTTCGTCATCTGACCATCAAGATTGTATTGGAACGTCGTCACGCCTTCGGGTCGGATGGTTTGATACAACCGGCCATTGGCGTCGTAAAGGAAAATGTTGGTCTGGCCGGGTGTCGTCGCCCCCGCCGCGTAGAGGTAATTCGTCGCCACGCGCCCCAGCGAATCATATACGACGACATTTGATTGACCTTTGAAATCCACGGAATAAGCCAATTGTCCCAGCGCGTTGTAAGCATTGAAATTCGTTTGCAACAACGGCAATGTGCGGCTGATGAGTTCGCCGAGCGCGTCATAAGTGAACTTCGTCTCCCGTCCTTTCGAGTCGCGGATGTCTAGAAGGTTGCCGTAGGAATCATATTGATAGCCAAACTGCGGATTGGCATTGGTGCCGCCTTCGGGATTGAACACCGACGGCAGGATGATGTTCGTCATCCGTCCCAAGCTGTCGTATTGATAGTCGGTTTCCAATCCCAATTGATCCTTGCCGAAGACAAGCTGGCCGATGGCATTGTAGCTGTTGGTCGTGTAGCTGCCGTCCGGGAAGATGGTTTTGATGCGCCGCCCTTTGGCATCATATTGATATTCCGTCACCGCGCCAAGCGCATTGGTCATGAACCGCAACTGTCCGTTAGCGTCGTAGGCGTAATCGGTGCGGTTGGTCAGCGCATCAATCACCGCCGTCTGCCGACCCACCGCGTCGTATTCATATTGCGTGACGTAACCGAGGGCGTTTGTGGTGGCCAGCACGCGCCCGGCGGCATCGTAAGCTGTGCCCGAAGCCGAAAGGACAGCGCCCGCCGAAGTGAGGACTCCGCCATCAATTTGAACATTCGCGAGTCGTTCTGTGCGAACAACACGACCCAGCGGATCGTAGATAGTATGCGTGCCATTGGCGGCGACGCCGGGCAAATGCCGGTCATCGGAATAAATCATCCGCTGGTCGGCATCGTAAACGCTGCGCGTGACAGAGCCATCGGCGTAGGTGGTCTGGACCAAATTGCCCGCCGGATCGTAAGTGTAGGAATTCGTGTTGCCCATGCGATCCACATTTTGCGACACGCGGCCGGCCAAATCGTAGGCGGTGGTGCGCGAATTGCCATCCGGGTCAGTCACGCGCGTGACACGATTAGCCGCATCCAATTCGGTAATCGTCGAGAGCGTGTTGGATTGATTGGAATTGTTCGGATTCACCCAGGTGAAGCTGGTGTTGGTTGTATTGCCATTCAAGTCATGGCCAAAATTCATTTGCAGGCCGCCTGCTTGACTTACGAATTGCAGGTTGCCCGAACTGTCGGAGCCGGCTGTCGCGCGAAGCTGGCCGAAAGCATTAGTGACTGCATTCGGACGGCCAAAATTGTCATGACTGAATGTTGTGGGATTTCCCATTGCATTCGTCACTTGCGTGCGGCGGCCTGCGGAATCGTAGCCGAAACTGATGGCGTTATTAAGCGCGTCGGTCTTTGAAAGTAGATTGCCATAATTATCGAAGTTGAAATGCGTCGCCTGACCAAGTGCGTTAGTGGCGGCAGTGCGATTGCCATTCACGTCATAGGCATATGAAGTGGTGTGCCCAAGTGGATCGGTCGTCGAGAGGAGATTATTATTGTCATCGTAAGAGTTGGCCGTGGCTTGGCCAAGGGCGTTGGTTTCAAGAATGACATTGCCCCGCGAGTCATAAACAAAGGTGTTGGTATTGCCAAGTGGATCAATAACCAACTCCGTGTTGTTGGTTATGTTATGGATGTATCGCGTGGTGTTGCCATTGGCATTCTGGACAGCGATTAACCGTCCGCTGTCGTCATAAAAATTCTGCGCAACAGGCACACCATCGCCATTCTCAATCGAAGTAATGTAGTGCGGGAAATTGGGATTTTCATAAGTAAATGAATTGGTCACATACGCGCCATTGCCGTCGTTAGCGGTGCGGTCGGTCAGCCGCTCCACATTCATCAAGTTGTCATAACTGTCATATTCATATTTGACAGCGGGCGGGCCGGTGGGATCTCCACTTGAATCCAAGCCATTGGGGTCGCTGATGGCCGTGATGAGGCCGTCGGCATTGCGCTGGAACACAATCTGGTTGGTCGCGCCATTCGTGTAGGTGTGGACAATGGAGCTTGGATTGATAGTGATAGTGTCGCCGGAGCGTTGAACAATTTTTGCCAAATATGGCTTGCCATAGGTTTCAGCCAACCAATCACCACCAGAACTGTGGGAACCCATGTCCGGCCGATCAATGTAATACAAAGTGCCATCCTGATTGGTCAGGACAAACCCTTTGAAATCAAAATTGTCGTAAGGCACATCTTGCGAATAATTATCGGCTTCTGTCCATGTGGGTGGATTTTGGCCGCTTAAATCCAAGTTAATAATAGGATTTCCCTGCACTCCCAAATGGGCAGTAATACCGGGTGCTGATTGCCACGCCGGTTGATAATGACCATTATCAATTTGAACCGGCTGATAATAAAAAGTGGTTCTTTGGCCGTTCGGCAGAGTCAATGTCACATTGCGTCCGCCGCTGACAAGCATACTAAAATTGCCACCGGGAAGATCATCGTCATCATCACCACCTTGAACATCCTCCACATCTTCACGCGTTTCACCCAAGTCCACATTCATATCCGCCAGCGTATAAGTCCAGCCATAACCGAAATCACCCTTGTCAGGATTAATCGAATTATAGGTCCGAGTAACGGTCAACGGAATACCATTGACCGGAATCACCAAATCCTGCTGGCTGAAACTGAACTGGCCCAGTTTCAGGTTTGATTCCAAGATGAACGGAACATCCACACTGGTCATCTGATAACCGCCGGTTACAGTGAGCTTGAAGTCATAAGGACCATTGGCCAAGGTTGTCAGATCGCAATTGGTTAAAAGAATAAGCGACGTGTTTGTGGTAAATACCGGCGTCAAATTACGGACCAGTGTTGTTTCGTCCGGGAGATAAACTCCTAATTGCCAAATCACGTTGCTGTTCAAGGTATGACCGGCCTGGCCATACAGCGTGAACAATCCATCACGGATAACGGTTGTGTTCGTGCTAATGAAGTCATTTGTGCTTTTAGCATCGGCAAAGCTGTCCACGCTGGCAATGAGAGAGCCATGGAGTCCATCGGTGGTCACAGTTATGTTAGTTTCCGGCGAAGTGTTGACCTGCCCAAAAATGTCAGTGGCTTGAGCGGTAAATGGGCAGCCACACGGATTGAAGACAGCCGTCCAATTCAAGGTGTAAGCGCCGTCAACACCATTAGTCATAGTGCCAAGCAAAGTAGTGCCTTGATAAAAGTCCACCCGGGCGATGTTTTCATACGGAGAGACCATTGCCACCAGAGGGTCCAAAGCTCCCGCGTTGGTAATGCCGGCAACCGGAGCGAGGCTGACTGACGGCTTGTCTGTGGCGTAAATACTAATACTAACGGTGGCTTCAGCCGTGCCGCCCCGACCATCGGTAATCCAATAGTAAAAACCGTCGCCGCCGTGAACTCCATGGGGTGGCGTATAAAGGATATTTTGACCATTGTTGATGATGGTGGCGCTTCCTCCATTATCCGTGGTTATGGCGCTGTCGGAGGTTGTTGTATCCGAAGCCAGCGAGGTAATCTTGAAAGAATCGCCGTTGGGATCAGAATCATTGGTGAGCGGATAAATAGGATTGTTGGTGCTATTGGCCAGCACAGTGACTTGATCATTCACCGCCACCGGCGGATGATTGACATCACTTGTGATTTGGACGTTTACCGGAACAGAATAACCAACGCGTCCGGCATCATCAATGGCCACTGCAGTTAGAGAATAATTGCCGGGATAAAGACCAAACCAGTCAATGTTGTAGAAATTATTGGTGGTCGTCGTTTCGCTGCCCAGCAATAAATTGCCTCCTGATCCACTGGCGTAAAAGTTGACCGTGGTAACGGTGTCTGTACTCGTGGCCACTGCAGTAATCGGGATAACCGTATCAAGTGGGAAAATGGAGTTATTTGTCGGAGAGACAATGCTGATGCTCGGAGGCAATCCCGCGAGATTTGCGGTGCCAACAAGATTCAGCGTAAACGGATTATTACTGGAATCGTTATTAACAAACGTCAGCACGCCATTTCGTGTGCCATTGGTACTGGCATTGAATTGCACAATCAATGTTGTCGAATCATTGGGAGTAATGAGACTAGATGGCGTAGAAACCAAAGTAAAATCACCAGATATAGAAATTGCTCCCAAACTAAGTGGAGCGATTCCCTCATTGGTAATGATCAAGGTTTGATAAATTGGCAATCCCACTTGAGTCACGTCAAAATTGACCGTCGTATGATTGGCAACGGTTTGTCCATTTGTGGTCAGAACAGCTATCTGGGATACGTTTGTGCCGGTTGAGCCACACGACAAATTCAATGAATAAGCGCCGGTTTGACTGGGCAGTGCGGAAGCCGCCTCAATGATGTAAGTTCCGTCCGCCGGCAAAGTATAGATGATTTGGGAATTGGTGTTGACTACTTCACCATCAACCACTTCATCATCGTCCTCAGCCAGAATTTGCAACTGACTATTGCGTATGGCCAAGTATGTGTCGAAGTTGGTTGAATCCATGGTCACGGTCACCTGTTCGTTGTATGAGCCGGTAAATTGGTAATAATCGGCGTAGCTGTTGGTCAATGAAATGGAATGAAGGTTGGTGGAAGTCAGTGCCCCTGAATTGGTTTGGTCGCATGAAATGGGCAGAGCGTTAATTGAGGCCGTAACGGTTATTTCTGAAGAAACAGTCGCTTGCCCGTCGCTGCCTACTAATTGCAATACATATGTTCCCGGAGTAGTGAAAGTGACAGCTGTCACTGCTTGAGTCGCGTTACCAAACACGGCCGTTCCGGGGCCACTTACTTCACTCCAATTTATATTGGTTATTCCACTGGGCAGACCGTCATCTGCGACACTGCCATTAAGAGTCGTTGATGAACCGTTTACAGCTTGATTCGGGCCGGCATTGACCACCGGCGCTTGATTGCGCCCCACCGATACCGCGACTTCGGCATAATTGGTTAATTGCGTATCATTGCCTTCCAATTGAAAAACGTAATAGCCATTATTTGTGACAGTCACTATTGGATTGGTGGCGTGCACATCAGAAATGGTTGCCACAGAAGGCCCTGCAATTTGAGACCACGTTATATTGGTAATGCCCAGAGGCAGTCCGTCATCTGTGACACGGCCATGAAGTGTAAAGGTCGGCCATGCCCAAACATTGGTGGCAGTAACAGTATTTGTGCCGATGGTAGCGGTGATGGTATCTACTCCAAAATTTGTGCCGGTGTAATAAAATTTGGCTAGTCCATTCGGATCTGTAAAAGCAAAACCACTCAAGGAATTACTACCGCCGACATGGAAATCAACCCGCGCCCCGAGAACGGGCTGGTTGTCTTGATTGGTGACCCCAGCAGTTAATAAAATGGTTGAATAAATTTCATTGGTGGCAGTCTGCGGAGCTAATGTAATTGAGTTTACATTAACTATCGCACTCAAGGAAAATCCACCAGGATAACTATAGGCATCATCATAGAATTCTAGTCCATAAATATAAATTCCGAACGGAACATTTCCGTTGAAATGGTGTGATCCAGAAAGGAGAGGAATTTGAGCAAATGCGTAGCCCGTTGTGTCGATGTTTGTAAAAAGTGACGAATTAAGATTTGTGCTATCAAGATATATTGAAGCGATACCGGTGTTGGTGACCAGAATATTAACATAGTTAGTCCAAGCTGTTTGCGTTCCATCAGCATTAACTTCATTTGTTGGAAATAAAGGTGTGGAGACCGTATAAGTTGAAAGAAATTGTTCAATGGGTGGAATTAACGTCATTGATGGATCTCCAGGAGCGTCAGAGTAATCGTTCTCTCTAAAAGTCGGGTAATCTGAACCAACCGCGTATTGAGCGAGTAAGATTGGTTTATCAGCTGTAACTTCACATGGCTGAGAGCTAATAAACTGGAAAGATTGCCCGGCGGATAAGTCTGTTACTAAATGATTTCCATTTGTGTAGATGGTCGTCCCATCTTCGGCTGCGATAACTTGGAATACATCACTAGGGATATTTCTAATAAGAGGAACAGTAAAAAATATCCGTCCCCACGAATTTTTTGCAGGTATCTGTTCAACAACCATATCCCCATATGATTCACCGTCTGGGATGAAAGCGAGCGAATTCCCACCAAAAACGGCGACAGGAGAAGTTGAAGTAATAGTTGTTCCTGACAAATCTCCCCAAGCACTCTGCAATTGATATGTCTCTCCTTCGTTAAGTTGAATTGTATACGAACCACCATTAGTGTGGTTTCCTGAAATGTCATCAGCGGTAGGCGTAATAGTAACACTAGTATTTTTTTTAGTTCCGACAATCAGTAACTCGGAGTCATATCCGGAGAAATAATACTGATCGTCGTAACCAGCCGGCCAAGCAAGTACTATATAATTTGTTCCAAGCGCATTTTCTGGAAGCCCACAATATGCATCACTAGTAAATGGTTCATGGCTTAGCCCATAAACTGATACATCATCCTGTGCTACCAAGTGAATCCCATTAGGTTGGATTTGATCACTATAACCAGCTTCTATTGAATAGGGGTAATTGGGGATTTCAATATCTGTAATTTTCCCCGCTGACACATAGCAATTAGTGAAAAAGCTAATAGTGGGTACCATAATACTAACAACCGTATTGGTCTCACTGGAAATGAATAATGTCAAATCCGCACCACCAGAGTAATTTTCTGGAAATCCCAACCAGAATTCCTTTCCTTCGCTGCTAACGATACTTTGGGAAGATGCCGCATATACGGGATTGTTCGTGATTGAATACTGCGCCGGCAAAATAATTGTTTCATTTGTTCCGGCATCCACCACCGGCGCAAGGTTGGGTGGCAATACAGTTACAGTATTTGTGCTATAAACCGTGTATTGGCCATCACCGGCTGACAGCCGAAGCATATAGGTGCCGGTTGCAAAAAAGCGCACGCCAGTAAGCGGGGAATTATAGTTAACGAATAGGACGTTGGTTCCACCATTTAAGTTTGTCCAAGTGGTTGAAAGTGCGCTGCCTAACAACAAACCATCATCTGCGACGATTCCCACCAATTGCAGTGTGTTGGTAGAAAGATAGATAGTTTGATCGGGTCCAGCGTATATTGATGGGGGACGATTAGTGGGCTCAACTGTAATTTGAACCGGAAAAGAACTGCCATGATTTCCTGCGCTATCCGTAGCTCTGGCAGTCAATGTATAAGTTCCGTTGGTAAAACCATTCACAATGCCGTAGGGCGACGATGTATCCGTCCCCAAGAGATTTGTGCCTTGATAAAACGAAACACTGGTGATGGTCGCTCCATCTGCCACTGCGGTGACACTAATGGAAATGTTTGTCGAGGTCATCGGTGATTGCAGCGAGAAAATCTGGCCATTGGTCGGGCTGGTGACAGTAACGGTGGGAAGGCCTCTCACATAATCGCTGACCGGACTGGACAACGAACTCGATCCATTGGTGGCCATGACCAAAGCCGTCAACACGTCGGTGCCGCTCACCGCAGGTATCCAGTTGATTTGATACAAATTGTTGGTCGCAGAAACGGCGAAGCCCAGACTGTTCGTGCCGTTGACGAAGAACTCCACCCAACTGATGGGCGGACTTGAGACCGATGAGGTGTTGGTGACCGTGATGACGACGTTGGAGCGTGCCAAAAGTGTCTGATTGACAGGTGAAATGATGCTCACGGTGGGTACGCTGTTGGTGCCGCGGCAGATGGAAGCGGCAATCAAATTATAAACGTTGGTCAACTGCGAGACGTTGGTTGCGTAGTAGGTGTCACTGGGGGAGGTGGCCAGTTGCGCCATGAAGTTGGTGTCCGCATCCTTGCCCAACGCGATGGTGAACAAATGCGTGCCCGCAGCCTTGATTTGAGTGGCCGTGTTCAAGACCAGATTGGTGGTCACAACATTGTTGACGCTGCCATCGCCGTTGGTGATGTCATTGGGATCGCCGTCCGAAAGAAAAACCATGACGGGCAGGGAATAGACATTATGCCTTGTGCTGACCAGTTCCGCTTGTGCACTCTGCAAGGCGCCAACCATGTAGGTTTGACCAGTGGCATTGGTGACCGTGCCGATGCCTTGCAGTAAAAATGACTGGCTGTTGGTCAACGTCCGGTTGGTGGTGACGGTGTTGTTGAACGAAAACACGGCGACTTGATCATCAACAAAATTCAAGTTCTTGATGAAGTTCGTGGCGGCAATCCTAGCATCAGTCAATTTAACGGTGCCGTCCGGCAGTTGGCTGGACATGGAACTGGAATGATCTATGACCACCGAAACATCCACGGCAGAAAAACAATTATCAACGTTCAGTGTCGCGTTTGAACTAACTACCATTCCAGCGCTATTTGAAACGACAACATAATAAGTGCCGGCATTGGTAAATTGAACATTGGTAAAAACCAACTCGGCGCTGTTGGCGCCGGATAATGGATTGCCGTTGAAATACCATTGATAACTCATGGGCTGCGAACCCGTGGCTGTCACCATAAGGATCGCCGTGTCATCCGCCACCGCCATTTCGCCCGCGGTGGCTGTCTGGCTGGAGGGTTGGATGATGATTGTGGGCGGAGAATCGCATTTGCCAAATCCATTCGTCCCCGCAGCATAGAGTGTGGCGATTTCGTTGGAAGACAAGTCGCGATTATACAGGGAAACTTCGTCCAATGTTCCCTTGAATTTGCCATCCCAGGATTGGCCGGAACTGCCGATGGTTAACGGTTCGGTGCCATAATTTTGAGTAAAATGAACAGTGACCTTGCTTGAGGGCTGTCCATTGACATAAATCTGGATGTAATTGGATCCATGCACTCCGGCAACGTGATACCAAACGTTGGTTTGGATGCTCACTGTGGAGACCGCCGTGAATTCCGTGCTGTTGGAAGCCACGGTAAACTGAAAATTGTCAACGCTGCCGTTTCGATATTTGCCAAGCAAGTAGCCTTCATAAAAATATGGATTGATATAAGAAGCGTTTGGTTTTTCAATAATGAATTGTTCACCCGCGGGCGCTCCGCCGCTGGTTTTGGAATTCAAGGAGCTAAATTTGATCCACGCTTCAATGGTAAGGTTGGTTGGCTTGAGCGCCGGATTGTCAGGAACCTGAATGAAACCATTGGTGCCGTCAAAATTGAAGGCGGTGCCGACTTTGCCGGCGGCATAGGAGACGCCGTTGGTCACGATGCCGTTGTTGGAACCGACACTGTCCAAGGCATTACTCTCGGCCTGCCACCACGCCACCAATCCTGACGGAGCCGTGTCACAGGTCAAGTTAAGCACGGCTGGGGCGCTGGTAATGCTGCCGGTTATGTTGGAGACGACCACCCAATTCGTGCCTTCGTTGGCCACTTGCGCGCTGGCGATGTTCGATGAACTGTTGGTCGCCCCGGGTATGTTGGTTCCGTTGAAATACCATTGATAACTTAATGGCGCCACGCCTTGCGCCGTTACACTAAAAGTTACATTAGCTCCCTGTGACACGGTCTGGCTGACCGGCTGGGTCAGGATTGCCAATCCCCAATTGGTTTCACCACCGTCCACGATGCCATTCCCATTAACGTCTTCGAGATAATCCGGAATACCATCTCCATTGGAATCCAATGGATTGCCGTTGGCATCTGTGGCGACATAGTGATACCCAATATCCACAGTGGACGTTCCTTCAACCGTTTGATTGGTCTGCGTCGTGTAATGATAAAGACCAAGCAAGTTGGCATTGGTGCTGCCTGCATCTATCAGGGGTGAATCAGATGGTTGATAAAAAGTTCCCAACGGCCCTGTTTCGTAGGACATCGTGGCGTTCGTCACGATGTCAGACGCATTCGTCGGTGATAACCGCGCTAAAAAGCCAGGGGCAAAAG
The DNA here is from genome assembly GCA_035545995.1 of Verrucomicrobiia bacterium. GTDB lineage: Bacteria > Verrucomicrobiota > Verrucomicrobiia > Limisphaerales > UBA11358 > UBA11358. Next base: position 1,990 of record DASZXH010000084.1, on the reverse strand, counting down.
CAGGGCTACAATTGAGATAGCCGTTGTAGCCATTGGTCAATTGTCCCATAGTAAGACCAGTTCCGGCAGAGTTATCTATGCCGCAGGTATCGAAGGCGTTATTAAACGCCTGCCAGGTGTTTGTGCTGGCTTGATTCCAAAAAAACACCGACGTTATTCTAAAAAAGAGATTGTCGGAAACCCAAAGCGAGGTGGGAACGCTGGAGACAGCAGTGAAAGACGAACGATCAAAAAGGTTGTTCTGCAAGGTTGTCACCGTGTTGGTGTTGCCGTTAAAAACACCGGGGCCGCTCCAAAGTTCACAGTTTTGAACCAATAGACTACTGTAAGCGTTCGCGCCAGTGTCATTGAAGAGATTGCCGCCCCCGGCCGGGCGAGCGAATTTACTAAAGACAAATTGACCCGTTGGCCACGCGGTTCCGTTGTCATAGGCATTTACGGTTATGCCTGAACCCAAGTTGGTTCCACCAAGGGAGACAGATTGTTCTTGCACTGACGAATAACGAACAAACCAGTTTGGATAGAGCGGGCTACCAATAGAGATAATGGCGCTGCCATTCTGCAACTGAATTCCCGGTTCATTGTAAGAGGCTATGGCCACGCCATTAGTCACCGCCAACGTGACATTGGTGATGGCATAGTTGTCCACGAGATAATCAATCGGGTCGTAATGATAACCCAAATCAGGTGTGTCCGTATCCCGTTGGGCTTGAGGGTTCAAGGTGATGTTGTTGGAAACAATCACATTGGAATAAATAATCGGGGGATAAGTAGTTTTCTGGGCTAATGATGCCAGCAAGGTCGGGTCAATGTTGGTCGTGCCGGCATTGAAAAAGTTACAGCCGTTGGTCAGATAATAATTTCCCGCGCCAACGGCTTGAAAGGGATAGAACGTATTGGTGGTGATGCTTGTTCCAAATGCCGGGCTGTTGTAAAAACCATTGTGGCTGCCGTTCAAAGAAACTCCAGAATTGGTCAGATTGGTCACATTGGCCAAAACGCAATTAGTCATATTCATCGTGATGCCGTCTTGAACAGTAGCTAGACAAACACTGGAATTGAAAGTGACGTTCTTTGCAGTCAAGTAAGATGATTCAATCATTGAATTGAAATTAGTCTGCACATTGGCAAAGAGCAGATTTTCCACTAATAACTGACCCAAAATGCTGTTGACGTAAATCCCGTTCTGGCAGTTGATGATCTGACCGTCGAAAACACTGGGGGCCGTGCCCGCTAGCGTCAGCGCCTGATAGGCATAGCTGATTCGAAAGTTGGCCAGAGACGGCAAGAAAGTCGTGGCCACAAGCGTTAACGCCGGATTAGCATAATAACCAGAAGGATTGCCAGTCGAACCCGAAATGGTTTCGCCCACACTATTATCATCCTTGGCTGTGAAAATCACCGGACGATACGCCGAAGCCAGCCAGTTAATTTTAACGGAACTTCCCGAAATGGCTCCAATAGTTGCATTGTTGGTGTATTTAATCACGGCGCCACCCTCAAAGACATTTGTTCCATACAGATTAACAGTCCCGCTAATGTAGTAAGTTGTGTCTCCTTGAAACGTTACATTTGTCATGCTGGTATTGATCGTGTTGTAATCCAACACCAACCCCTTGTTTGGCGACATGGCTTTGGTGATAAATGTCCCCTTGCTGTTTGATTGGGCCAATCGTTGCGGTGGTAATCGTCTTTCAGTTGAAACCACATGCAGCGGTGGATTCAACTTTGATGTTGTGGCTGGTGGCAACGCCAACAAATCATCCGCCACCGCATCTACAGGCACTTCCTCAATCAAGAACTGACGGCTTTGCACCGTCACCCACGATTTGCTTACTGCCACTGACGAATCACTGGTTCCTATCGAAAACGCTTTCCCCGGCACCATCTGCATTGTTCCAAAACTCAAATTATCATCTGTCGTAGTCCCCGACTGCGTCCGTAAACTGTTTGCAGTGATCTTCGGCTGGGGCGGATTAAAGAATTCCGT
>DASZXH010000083.1:0-34407 GCA_035545995.1 Verrucomicrobiia bacterium | reverse complement strand
GGATGGATTTTGTTCATGCGGCTTATTGCATCAAACTCCGATGGCGCGGAAAAGTTGCGGAATGGTGCGCGATAAAGGGTTCGAACCTTTGACCCCCACAGTGTCAATGTGGTGCTCTACCACTGAGCTAACCGCGCAACGCTTGCGGAAAATTTGAAAGCGTCATTCCTCAAAATTTCCGCCTTTCTGGCAGGCCAGAGAGGATACTTTTATTGCTCGACCTGACAAGTCCAAATCGCAACGACTTTGTTTTGAGGCGCATCAAAGCTCAAAACGGCCAGTTGATGCCGACGGAAAATAAAAGTTGTTCGCCCAAACGCAATTGCGCCTCGCGGCCGCCACTGCCAAACGAGACATCTTTCATGGGCATATATTGCGCGCTGGCAAAAATGTCGCCCGTCTTTCCGTTCCAATCCATGATGTGATACATCACGGTTCCGTTGACGTAACCACCAAATGTAAAACCGGTCGTGTCAAAGCTGCCTTTATTGTGAGCGCTAATGTTATTGGCGGTGATGGTTTCATCGTATTTGTATTTGCCCGCTGCAAGGCCGATTGTTGGACCAGCTCCCAATGAGACACCGAAATGCTCGGTTAAGTCCCAATAAAATGTTGGCCCCAATCGCAAGGTATAAAGCATCAAATCCAATTCACGCGTGCCGGTCACGGTTCCATCGGTGGACGGCAACGAAGTGATGCTTGAGGGCGAACTTGAAATCGTTGATTCATGAGGAAGTCTATTAAAATTGCCTGAATAACCTGAACCTGACGTTCCAATAAGAGGAGAAGAATCTCCCGAAGATATGCCACTTTGTGAGGCATCGAACGTATAAATCGAACTGTTGACCGCTGCGTCCATCGAACTGTTGTCCTTGATATCAATGGGCAGCAAACCAAACCCCAATTCCCAGCCGACGCGGGCGTGTTTCCAATACCAGAGATTGTCGCCATAGGCCATTTCAAATCCGACGAATGGATGATTGTCACCCTCTGCACTGCCGCTTGTAGAATACGAAGTCGTGCTTTGCATGGACAGAGTTTGTGACGCCGGATTATATTGCGATGCGTTGTTGTAACCCCAATAACTCGTATGGTCGAATGCGTTTCCCGAACTATCCGTGCGCACGAAACCATTATCAAAAATTCCTTCCGCCGGATTATTGCCTGACACGCCAAAACTTCCATGCTCGCTGAAATTTGCCTTGATGTTCAATCCGGCCATTGCGCCAATCTGAAAATGGCGCGTCCAGTCATCCGTGTCTGACGTAATTCTGATGAACGCATTGGAATCGGGATCGCCGCCAAAAGTGTCCATGGACGATGCGGTCGAAGAGCCAAAATCCAATTGCGCCGACGCGCAAACTGTAAATCCAGCAAAACCACAAACCAAACATCCCGTCGTTAAACGAGTTTTTTCAGTTCGGCCTGAAAGTTTGCGCCGTTTCATTGATTGAGAATGACGCGGTAAAAACGCGCGGCGGTGTTGGTTGGCACGCTCAATGTCGTCGGCGGGCCGTAATCCACCCATTGCAACCGATTGGCCGGAGCGACAATGGACGGCGGCGCAATCATGGCATTTGAAAAAGTTACGTTGTCACTGTAAACCACCGTATATGTGCGGCCAACAATCGTCGGAAATTCAATGAGCATATTACCGTTGGATAAAGGCACAATCCGGCTGATGCTAAAATTATTTGTGCCCGACAAAGCGGCGGCAGGCGGAGACAGATTCGGTGGCGGCACGGCGAACGCCTGCAATTGCGAATTCGACAACGTGAAATAATTGAAGGCAAAAAATTGTAGCAACAAACTTACGTTTTGATTCGCGTCAAGCGACTGGCCATAAACAACAAAGGGATTGCCATCGTTCGTGCCAAAGGCGTTATACAATTCATTAGTCAGGCCGGTGATGACAACACGCGCAGCAGGAACCGATGTCGAACCAACATTCGACAACATGATGGTTTGTTCAACCAAGCCGTTTTGTGGATTGTAAACTTGGGTTGAAGTGATGCTTGCAACCAATTGACCAGGGAAATAATTGGTGATGACAATGTTTGTGCTGGCCGAATTATTCGCGAGATTCGCGTCCGCTATGCTGGTCGTGCCGATGGACGCGGCTAAAGTCAATGGTCCTATATTGGTCGGCTGAACGGTAAATTGCAGATTGGCAAAACCGCTATTGGTCAATGTGCCTAAATTAAAGATCAAATTGCTGCCGACGGTGGAAAAAGTTTTGTTCGTCGGCGAAATACCTTTTAAAATCACGCCCGCCGGCAGCGTGTTGGTCAGCTTCACGCTCGACGCGGTGTCCGGCCCCAGATTGGTTGCGTTGACTCCGTAAGTCATCCAATCGTTGGTGATGACAGCTTGAGCCGGGCCGGTAATTGACACGCCCAAATCGGCTTCGGTGACGAAGTTGGTCACTTGAACGATGACATTCGTAAATGTTGTGTTGGTGGAAACAGAAGAGACAACCGTAATTGTATTCGTGAGCGACACGGTGTTAGTCGGCTCGACGGTCAATGTCAATTGCACACCCGCGCCCGCCGTGAATGACGTCAGTTCAAACAGGGCGATGTTATTAGTCGTCACGAAAGATGCATCGGCAGGACCATTGGCGTTCAGGAAAATGAGCGGCGATGAAAACGAATTCGTCACCCACACTTCTTGCGCCCCGCTGCCTAAATTGGTCACATTGATGGTGTAAGTCACTGAATTGCTCACCAGAACGGAGCTGGCTGAATTGGTCACGGACAGGCTGAAGAGTTGCGCCTCTGCCGGCACGCGGGCAAACAACAGCGCCATTGCAAACGCCGCCGTTATTCGGAGATTGGCCAAACCCTTCATGTATTGAAATCCCAAGTTAAATGCCGCAATGCTGCAAAAGTTTTGCGGATTTTGCAATTTTCATGTTTCAGCGCAAAACATCGTGGGTAAGAATCAAGCGCTGCCGCAATTTCAACTTTGCCGCCAGCGCGTTGAATTGTTACGTTGCCGTCATGTCACGCAAGACGTCAGATTCGCACCACGGCCTTCACGATGTCATCGGCCTCGCGCTGTTGGCCGTGGCCGTGTTGTTGTTCACTGCGCAAATTTCCTTTGATTCATCCGACATTTCGCACCTGACCTTTCCGCCCAACAAATCCGCGCATAATTGGATTGGCCCGCTCGGAGCGTATCTGGCGTGGGGCGTTTTTTTGCCGCTCGGCGTCGTCGCCTATCTCGTTCCGCCGTTGCTCGCTCTTTTTGGCGCGGCGTATCTGCTGAATTTTTTGAGCTATTTGCGCGAACGCCTGCGCTGGTCGTTGCTATGGTCGGTCATGCTGCTCATTGCCCTAACCGGCCTGCTTTACATTCTCGACAACGGCGGCACGCGCGGCGGCATTCCCGAAAAAATCGGCTCGTTGAGCGCGGGCGGCTGGCTCGGCTGGCTGACTTACGGCCAGACCCAAAACTACAATTTCGGCGTCGCTCTGCTCGGCACGTTCGGCGCAATTGTGGTTTATGCGACACTGGGATTGATCAGCGTGTTGTTCCTCACCAACTTTCAACTCGGCGTCTGGATTCGCGCGTTTCTGCAAAAGGAAAAATCCGCTGCCGCTGAAACGGACAAATCCGACGACGAAATCGCGCTCGACCGCCGCAAACGCGAATTGGAAAAGCAGGCGAAACAATTGCAGGAAGAAGTCGCGCGTTCGGGCTTGGGCGCTGACGGTTTGCCCGTGCCCGAACCGACCGTGCGCGATTTGAGCGTGCCGCAATTCAGCAAATCCGGCCCCAAAATCCGCAAAACGACCTTGCCGAAGGAAATTGCGCCCGCCGACGAAGGCGAAGTGATTCCAGCAAAAGAAATTTCCGCCGCCACGACCGAAGAAATTCTCGGCAAAAAATCCGACGAAAAAATTTCCGAAAAAACCAGCGAAACCAAAACTGAAATTCCCGCCGCCGAAAAAGTGGATTCCGAAAAACCGGCGGAAGAAAAAACCGAGCCAAAACCGGAAGCGGAAATCAAAATCACCGGCATCGCTCCGGCCAAACCAAAGCCGCGCAAAAAACCGCTCACCGTCGCGCAAACGCCGCTCATCGGCAATTATCAGTTGCCGTCGCTGGATTTTCTTCAGCACCCGGACATGACGGTCAAACCGACCGAGTCGAAAGAGGAATTGATGGCCAACGCGCGGCTCATGCAGCAGACGCTCGCGCAATTTGATATCGAAGTTTCGCTCGGCGACATCACCAAAGGTCCGACCATCACGCGCTACGAATTGCATCCCGCGCCCGGCGTGAAATTGGAAAAAATTCAAGGGCTTTCCAACAATCTCGCCGCCGCGCTCAAAGCCGAACGCATCCACATTCTCGCGCCCGTGCCCGGCAAATCGTCCGTCGGCGTCGAAGTGCCGAACGCGGTGAAGACCAAAGTCATCATGCGCGATTTGTTCGAGTCGGACGAATGGCGCAGTTCCAAAGCCAAAGTTCCCATCGCGCTCGGCAAGGACGTTTACGGCCATCCGATTATCGCGGATTTGACCGAAATGCCGCATTTGCTCATCGCCGGCAGCACCGGCTCCGGCAAATCCGTTTGCATCAATTCCATCATCGCGTCGCTGCTCTACCGCTTCTCGCCCGACCAATTGCGTTTCGTGATGATTGACCCGAAAGTCGTCGAGCTTCAGCATTACAACGCGCTGCCGCACCTTGTCGTGCCTGTCGTGACCGACCCGAAAAAAGTCATTCTCGCGCTGCGCTGGGTCGTCAACGAAATGGAAAAGCGTTACCAGATTTTCGCGCGCGTTGGCGTCCGCAACATCGGCTCGTTCAATGGGCGACCCGATAAAAAATTAGTGCCACAGGAACCGGAATTGCCGCTTACGTCCAAAAAAGAAAAAGTCGAGCCGGGCGCGGAAGGTTTTGCCGTGGAAGTGGACGAAGAAATTGTCGTGCCGCGCGAAGAGGAAATCGTCATTCCCGAAAAATTGAGTTACATCGTCGTCATCATTGACGAACTGGCGGATTTGATGCTCGTCGCGCCCGCCGATGTGGAAATGGCCATCGCGCGCATCACGCAAATGGCGCGCGCGGCGGGAATCCATTGCATCGTTGCCACGCAACGACCAAGCGTGGACGTGATTACCGGCGTCATCAAGGCGAACATTCCGGCGCGCATTGCGTTTCAAGTCGCGGCCAAAGTGGATTCGCGCACGATTCTTGACGCGATGGGCGCGGACAAATTGCTCGGCAAAGGCGACATGCTTTACCTGCCGCCCGGCTCCGCGAAATTGATTCGCGCGCAAGGCGCGTTGATTACCGATCAGGAAATCCAAAGCATCGTGGATTTCATCGCCAAGCAGGGCAAACCGAGCTACGAAATGGAAATTCACCAGCAACTTTCCAAGCCGGCGGCTTCGGATATTCCCAGCGGCATTGACGAGGACGAAGATTTGATTCAGCAATGCATCGAAGTCATCCGCAGCGAACAAAAAGCGAGCGTCTCGCTGCTACAACGCCGCCTGCGCCTCGGCTACACCCGCGCCGCGCGCATTATGGACGAACTGGAAAATCGCGGCATCGTCGGCCCCAGCAAGGGCGCGGAACCGCGCGACATTTTGATTGATTTGGACGGGACCGGCGTGGATGGCGGCGGACAAAACATGGTGTAATTTGAACAAAAGGAAACGAAGGTAACAAAGTTGCAAAATTTCTTTGTTCTCTTCGTTCGCTTCTGTGAATTGAAAATTTATTTCGTTGGATACTGCCAGACCCAATCACCATTTTCTCGGTCAATCGAACCGTTTTTGGTAAGGGACATCTTTCCACCGTCATCTTTTTCATTCCAACCGACGGAATACAAAATAAATTGTCCGTCATCTGTGCGCCGGTAATGCAACGGCTGATCGCCGATGATGTCGTGCGGAATTTTTTTCATGAATTGCGGCGCGAGCGTGTCGAGCGATTCAGGATAATTTCCGTGCGCGAGGCGATAACGCTCCAGCGCACAGGCGACGCGAGCCAAATCAACGCTGGATTGGATGGATGCAATTTTTCTCACGGTGGCGCCAATAGCCGGAAATAACATCAACGCCTGAACTTTGTAAGGCAAGTAATGTTTCTTTTCCGCTTGGACAGCATCATTCGCCCGTTGAAATTTTTCAGGCGAAATGGTGCGCGAATTGGTATCCACGAGCGGCAGAATCCATTGCTGATGCATTCGGGCGATGGCGAGTTCGCTTTGATAAAAAAACGCGGCGGGCGTGAGCGTCAATTTATTGGTGACCTCGCCATCGGCGTTGGGCTTGGGCGAAATGATTTCCCGCGTGCGCCGTTGATTTTCCAGTGCCGCGATTGCGAATGCCTGTTCGCCGCGCATCTTAAATCCGTAGTCAGCCAAAAAATCCACCTTTGCCAATTCTGCATCAAGTTCGGCGAGTTGTTCATCCGACCATTCATGCTGTGCCAGACCTTCCCAAATCGGCTGCAAGTCAATGGCGACAATCGCAATTCGCACTAGATACGAAATCAAAAACGGCGAGCTGCGGAGCGAATTGTTCAAATACAACATCAACTTCACGTCGGCCAACGCTTTTTCATTTTGGCCGTCGGCCAATTCGGCAATGGCGCGCAGATGCAACAGTTGAGTGCAGCGTTTTAGTTCCGCTAAAATGGGCAACAGTGTTGATGCCGAATTGAACCCATCTTCGTAATTTAACGGAACATTGGCGTATGGCCGCTTGCTTGCTTGTCGCAATTCTTCAACCGCCGAATCGAATTTGCTCAAGGCAAATAAAACATCTTTCGCCGGCGTTTGCGGTTCTGGTGCAATGGGAAATTCATCAATCGCATGATTGAGATAATTGGTTTCTTCTGACATCCCGCCATTCACGCCATTTGTCCATGCAAACCCAATGACGGCGTGAAGATTCGTGGGATTACGATAATAAGTTTGCCATACTTTCAAATCGGTGATGGTTTCCCGGGAACTGCCAATATAGCCGATTTTATCGCTCGGCAAATCTTTATATGACGGGAAATCAGGTCCGCCGTCACTGCCGTAAGGCGTCATTGTGAGTTTTTCATTTTTTATTTTGGCGAAAATCGGCGCGGTAAAAAAATTCTCATCGTTAGGCACGGCTGCTGGAACGAACGCCTGCCAGTCCAATTTTTCACCTTTGGCTTCGAGTTCGTGTTTGTAATTTTCCCACGCGTGTTTACCGCGCCAATCCTCTTCCACGTAAAACAGCGCAATCAAAGTAAGGCAGCAGGCAAAAATAAAAAGTGCACGACGCCAGAATTTCCTTTTTGGTTTTTCCTCGTTCATAAATACATTTTGTTTTGGGGAGGGACGGCGTACCACCGTCCCATTTTAAGTTTAATTTGGGACGCCGACACGGCGTCCCTCCCGAATTCACGCCGCTAAAATCTCGACTCGTTCACTGCGCGGTCTGGGCAGGAAAATTTTCTGCCGCTCGGCGTCGATCAAATCGTTCGCGCCAATCAATTCCGCCAACATCCGCTGTTGCAATTTCAATTGCACCATCACATCCGGCGACGGCGGCGAAACTTTTTCCGCGATAACCGATGTTTTGTCACGCATCGAGAAATTCAAGATGAAAATGAAAATCCAAATTGCGGCCAGTCCCGCCCATGCTTTTGGGTGAGGCCAGAAAACGGTCGAAAGTCGAGAGACGAGTGTCGAAAGCCGGAAATCTTTTTGCCCTCGACTCTCGACTTTCGACACTCGACTCATCGCGCCTGCGATGATTTTTGCGCGCCATTCGGCGGGAATCGGTCGCAATGATTGGCGGCGCAGGCGATTTTCAAATTGTTCCAATTCTTCATTCATCATTCTGCCTTCTTCATTTCCTCATAAAGTGGACGCAGCCGCTCACGCAGTTTGTCTAATCCGTAGCGATAGCGGCTCGCGGCGGTATTCGGCGAAAGGTTCAGCGCGGCGGCGATTTGTTCAAAGGTCAATTCGCCCCACAATTTCAAATGCACCACGGCGCGCTGGTCTTCCGGCAATTCGCCCAACGCGGCGGAAAGTTCATTGCGAAAAATTTCGTCGTCGGGATTTTGCGCCGGCGCGAACGGCGAAATGTTCTCGGCAAAATTTTCTTTTGTCCGCTCGCGCGTTCCACGTCGCCGAATCAAATCAATCGCCGCGTTGTGCGCGAGGCGGATGAGAAAAGCGCGTTCATCGCGAATACCGGAGAGCAATTTCGGTTCGCGCGCGAGCTTGACGAAAATTTCCTGAAGCAAATCGCGCGTGTCAAATTCGTCGCGCGTGAAATTCAGGAGAAAGGCATAAAGCGATTGCGCGTGCGCGTCGTAAAGCCTTTCGATTTCGGCGGGCATTTTCTTTAATGACGCGCCCGGCGGCGGAATTTGTCTAGTTAATTTGTGGCGTGGAAAATTTTGCGGGCGCAAGCAAATGCGCTGGACTGAAAATCCCGGCGGATACTTCATCGAAAATTTGCCCGCAATCGTTCCAAAACTGGCGCGGTTTCAGACTGACGGCGCGCAAAACTTTCCAGTGGTCGAACATCACCGCGATGCACGTCGCGCGAAAAATGATTCGCCAAAGCACCAGCGCCAAAATTCTTTTGGTGAACGACATTTTCTCAAACGCGCGCCGCAGGTATTCGACGTGGAACGCCAAATGCCCGTCTTCGTCCCGCGTGATTTGCGCGAACACCGCACGCAAAACCGCGTCATCCGTCCCGTCGTGCAGCGCGCGGAAATAACACTTGGCAATCATTTCCGGCAGCAACAAAACCATCAATTCTTGGTGCAAACCGAACAGTTGGCGCAGGAAAATAAAACAGGCGTCGCTCCAGTGTTTTTTAATCAATGGTGCGTCAAGCCGCCGCAAAATTTCAGCCATCAGCCGTGCGTGTTCTTGTTCTTCCTTGATGAACAAATCAATCGCCGCCGCGTAAATCGCGTCACCGGTTTTTCGCGCATGACCTTTCAGTTTGCGCCCCTCGCCGCTTTCGCCAAGTTGAAATTTTTGCAGCGAGCAAATCAGCGGCGCGCGCAAATGCGGTTCGATGCTGATGCCGTATTCCCACGGAATCGGCAGGCGATTAACGTGATTATGTTCAAAATAATTCAGCCAGTTTTGCATGATGATTTCTCCTTTTCGGTTGTTTGATTTGTATTGAACGAAAGTAAACTCAACTTTTCTTCGACGGCTAGAATCACGGAATCCGGCGTTGAAGTTCCCGCTGTGATACCGACGATGTCGTTTTCGCCAAACCAATCCGCGCACAAATCATCTGCCGTTTGAACATGATGAACCCGCGGGCAAAATTGCGAACACGTTTTGACCAGTTCGTGTGTGTTGTTGCTGTGCGCGCCGCCGATGACGACGACCACACTGCATTGTTGCGCGAGTTCAACTGCCGCGTTTTGCCGCTGTTTCGTCGGCTGGCAAACGGTGTCAATGAAACGCACTTCGGAATTCGCAAAACGCGCACGGAGGAGTTGGACCAGCCGACGAACTTTTTCAATCGGTTGCGTGGTTTGTGAAATGACACCGAAACGCGGTCGTTCGCGCAGACGGACAACATCGTCTTCGCAAATCACGACGTCACAATCCTCAAAATCTTCCGTTAAACCGTGCACTTCCACATGGTCGCGCTGGCCGATGACGACCGGATGAAATCCGTCGGCCACGAGTTTTTGCAAACTGCGATGCGCCACGCGCACAAGCGGACACGTCGCTTCCAGCAAATGCAATCCGCGATTTCGCGCTGCGTTCAACGCGCGTTCCGATGCACCGTGCGCGGTGACCATCACCATCGTGGTTTTGGCCGCGTCCGGTTTTTGCTCGAACCGGATGCCGTTCGCGCGCAATTCCGCCAGCACGGTTTCATTGTGAACCAACTCGCCCAAAATGGTGAGCGGCTCTCGCTGCGCGGTTTTCAAAGCGAGCGCAATGGCGTCTTTCACACCAAAACACATTCCCAGATGTTGAGCGCGAAGAATTTTCATATTAACTTTGTACCACAAAGTAAAAGACCGAAGACGTTCATTTCCGTTCAAAGAATTTTATATGGACTTGTTTTGTTGGACGATCTGCTCTAATAGGTTGACGTAATCCGCGAAAGCTTTTCGTCCAGATGCTGTTAGTGAACAAGTCGTGAGCGGACGCTTGTTTTGGTAGGATTTGGTGACGGAAACATAGCCTTCCTGTTGCAATGCCCGGATGTGCGTGGTGAGATTGCCGTCGGTCATTTCAAGCGCATCACGCATTTCCGTAAATGACAATTCAGGCGACGCGGCGAGCATGGACATGATGGCCAGCCGCCCTTTCTCGTGGATTACGCGGTCGAGTTGAAGAAAAAGTTCCGGTTTCACGCGACAGGATTTTTCTTTTCCGTCAGATACAAATACGCGCCGTAAGCCAGATGCAATACGCCAAAGAAAAAGCCCATAAACCAATGCGCGCTGATGTCTACGTTTGGTGAAAGAAACGCCATAATACAAAGGACGACGCAGGCAAATCCGATAAAAATCCAGCCAAAACATCTCATGCCACGCGGCATAAAAAATCCGGCCGAATGCAGAGCGCAGCCGTAAAAAAGCAGCCAGAAAAATGTGATGAAGGATGGATTTGTGATTCCTACAAATGCAAAAATAAGACCAAGAAACATTCCTGCAAACAACGGCGGCAACAAAGCCTGCCCTACGCGCCGGGTTGGTGGCGACCAGAAAGGCTCTTTATCTTGAACCGCTTGACGTCGGGCGATAAGAAACGTGCCAATGACCACAATGCCTGCTGTTCCAAGCCATAGTGTGCCGAACGAACGCATCGAATCCAGATGCAACAAAAGCCCAATCACCGCCGCAATGATTCCCAACGCACCGGCGAAAAGCATAATCGGCGCGAGCGCCCGGCGGTAAAGCGCTGACCGTTCCATTAGCGTGCGGATGGTCTGCAAATTTTCTTCAGCTAAATTTGGATTCATACAATTACTTTTCAATACAAAGTTGATTTACGCAAGTGTAAAATCTGGTTGTAAAATGGAGAAGTGCTCGCGTTTTCTTCCGCTTTGTGGTTATTTGGCCAAAGTGCCGCCGCCGAAAAAAATCTCCGCCCGACAAAAAGTGCTCGCGCAATGGCGCGGCGTGGATTTGTCGGCGGAAGAAATGGCGCGGGCGGCGACCGAACGCGGCGCGGACAAAATTGTTTCCAAAGTTTTGGGCGATTTGAAAATGGACGCGCGGCGCGCGGAAATCGAAATCATCAAGGTCTGGAATTCATCGCTCGACCCGAATATCACCGCGCACGCGCAACCGGCGAATTTACGCAAGGGCACTTTGTTCGTGAATGTGGACAGTAATGTTTGGCTTTCGGAAATCGTGCGCTATCGTCGCAAGGAAATTCTCAATCGTTTGCAAAACAGTTTTGGGAGAAATCTGATTCAAAAAATTTCCTTCCGCGTGGGATGAAGTTTTACAAAAGTGAACGGGGCGGACAAAGAATTTTATTTTGCCGTTTCAACTTCGTTTCCTTTGTTTGCCTTTGTAAAAAGTTTTCAATTCATTAACTTCATTTGTTTGGGCGTGAGCAGCCAGACAAGCATTGCACATTTGCCGGCGCGCAAGTTTTCCACTTCCAGTTTGCACAGGCCGCCTTTTTTGAAATCAAGCGCCGCATTTTCCTCGCCGGAAATCAGCAGCGAAATCAGCCGGCTCAAATACGGTTCGTGGCCGACAAGCAAAAGATTTTTCGGCGACGGTTTCAATCTGTTTAATTGGTGAATCAACATTGTCGCATCGCCGTCGGGCATCAGCGCGTCGGAAAATTTCAGTCGTTTTTTCAATTTCAAAATTTCTGTGACAATTTCCGCAGTTTGTTTCACGCGCAGAAATGGGCTGGATAGAATCAGGTCGAAATGCAATTCCATCTTTTCCATCGCGCGGGCGACGGATTTCAACTGTTTTTTGCCTTGGGGCGTGAGCGGTCGTTGCGAGTCGTCTTTGAAATCCCAATCCTCGCGTTCAACGGCGAGGCCATGACGTAAAATATAAAGATTCACACGAAAAATTTAACCCGCCGAGCGCCGAAAGCAATATGACGAAAATGTAACAATTTAGATTTTGGTTTCGGCGGCGACATTTTTTATTTTGCGTCCGATGGAAACCATCCGCCGCGCCGTCATTGATGTCGGCACCAACTCGGTCAAGTTGCTGGTCGCCGACGTGCGCGGGCGCGACGTTTCGCCGGTGCATGAGGAAAGCCGGCAGACGCGGCTGGGCAAGGGCTTTTACGAAACGCGCCGGCTCCAACCCGAACCGATTGCGCGCACGGCGGAAGCGGTTTGGGAATTCGGCGAAATCGCGCGCGAAAAAAATGCCACTTCAATTCGCGTCATCGCCACGAGCGCGGCGCGCGACGCGGTAAATCCGGCGGATTTGACCATCGCCATTGAACGCGCGTCCGGCTTGAAAACGGAAATCATCTCCGGCGCGCGCGAGGCGGAATGGGCGTTTCAAGGCGTGGCGACGGACACAAATCTGGCCGAACAGCCGTTGCTGCTGCTCGACGTGGGCGGTGGCAGCACGGAATTTATTTTGGGGCACGGCACGAAAATGGATTTCGCCGGGAGTTTTCCCATCGGCACGGTGCGATTGTTGGAACAATTTCCGCACGGCGACCCGCCGACAAAATCCGAATTTGACGCCTGCCGCGATTGGTTGAAAAATTTTCTACGCGGTGAAATTCGTCCACGACTTGGGCCCGCATTGAAAAATGAATCCGGCGAAATTCAATTGGTCGGCACGGGCGGCACGACGAGCATTCTCGCGCGCATCGAAAAAAAATTGACCCGCCACGACCGTGAAAAAATCGAGCGGACGGTTTTAAGTTTTGAACAAATTGTCGCGCACCGGAAAAATTTGTGGAAACTGCCGCTCGCCGCGCGCAAGGAAATTCCCGGTTTGCCGAAATCGCGCGCGGACGTGATTCTCACCGGCGTTTTGATTTACGAAGTGGTGATGGAAGAGTTCGATTTCAAGCAATTGCGCGTGAGCACGCGCGGCTTGCGGTTTGCGGCCGTGATGGACTGAAATCAAACCGCGCTTTCTCCGCGTTCGTCCGTGCGGATGCGCACGACTTCTTCCACTGTGGAAACAAAAACCTTGCCGTCGCCAATTTTTCCCGTTTTCGCGGCCTTGATGATGGCTTGCACGGCGGCGTCTTTTTGATTGTCGGCGACGATGGTTTCGATTTTGATTTTGGGCAGAAAATCCACGGTGTATTCGCTGCCGCGATAAATTTCTGTGTGGCCTTTTTGCCGGCCAAAACCTTTGACCTCAGTGACGGTCATGCCGAGAATGCCGATTTCGTGCAGCGCGTCTTTGACTTCGCTCAATTTGAACGGTTTGATGATGGCTTCAATTTTTTTCATAAATTTTATTCGTTATACGCGCGTTCGCCGTGCTGCGAAAGGTCGAGGCCGATGAATTCATCTTCCTGACTCACGCGCAAGGTTGTCACCGCGCCGACAATTTTCAAAATAACAAATGTGCCAATCGCCGCCAGCGCAATCGTGAACAAAACCGCCTGAAGTTGATTCCAAAATTGCGCCATGCCGCCGGCGAGCGAAACGACCACGCCGTTTTTCATAAAGGTGGAAGCAATGGCCGGATTGACTTCGGGATTCGCCAGAAAACCGAGCATCAACATGCCGACGATGCTGCCGACGCCGTGAACGCCAAAAACGTCGAGTGAATCGTCGTAATTGAAAACCGATTTTAATTTCGTCACCGCAAAATAACAAACCGCGCCGCCGGCCAGTCCGATGCAAAATGCGGCGGGAATCGAAACAAATCCCGACGTGGGCGTGATTGTCGCCAGACCCGCAACCATTCCCGACGCCGCGCCGAGGACGCTCGGTCTTCCTTTCAGCAGCCATTCGACAATCGTCCAGCTTAACGCGGCGGCGGCGGCGGAAAAGTGTGTTGCCGCAAACGCGCTCGTCGCCAGCGCGCCCGCGTTCAGCGCGCTGCCGCCGTTGAAACCAAACCAGCCGACCCACAGCAAGCCCGCGCCGATGAGCGAAAACACGACGTTGTGCGGCATCATCGGTTCGCGCGGATAGCCGCCGCGTTTGCCGAGCATCAGCGCGAACACGAGCGCCGACACGCCGGAACTGATATGCACCACCGTGCCGCCGGCGAAATCCAGCGCGGGAATTTTTCCGCCGCCCGCCCAATTAAAAAATCCGCCCTTGCCCCAGATCATGTGGCACAACGGAAAATAAACGACGACCATCCACAAAATCGTGAACAACAGATACGCCTTGAATTTGACGCGTTCGGCAATCGCGCCGCTGATGAGCGCGGGCGTGATGATGGCGAACATCATTTGAAAGAGCATGAACGTCTCGTGCGGAATCGTCGGCGCGTAATCCGCGTTCGGCGTCGCGCCGACATTTTTCAAAAACAAATGCGTCAGCGGATTTCCCAAAAAAGAATTTCCCGGCGCGAACGCCAGGCTGTAACCGAAAATCATCCACAACGCCGAAACTACCGCCATCAAAATCAAACTGTGCATCATCGTGGACAAAACGTTTTTCGTCCGCACGAGGCCGCCGTAAAACAAAATCAAACCCGGTGCCGTCATCAACAACACCAGCGCAGAACTGGCCAGCATCCACGCATTGTCGCCGGAATTGACGATTGGCGATGACGCGGATGGCGCTCCTGCCGAAACCATTTCCGCCGCGAACGCCGAACCGCCAAAAATGAGAAAGAAAAAAGCAAGGCATGAAAAAAATTTGAGCAAGCCGCCGCACACACGAATTGGGGTCATGGACGCGAAGTTCAGCAAATTCGCGGACGAGTGTCAACGTGGCGAATAAAAATTCTTCGACCTTGCGCGTCATCACGTTTAATTTTTCACCGTGTCTGCCGCTGAAACTCAATTGACGCCGATGATGCAGCAATACCGCCGCATCAAAGGCGAACTGCCCAAAGATGCGATTCTGCTGTTTCGTCTGGGCGATTTCTACGAAATGTTTTTCGAGGACGCGAAGGACGGCGCGCAAATTTTGAATCTCGCCCTGACCGCGCGCAATGGAATTCCGATGTGCGGCCTGCCGTTTCACGCGGCGAACAGTTACATCGCGCGCATTTTGAAAAACGGACGCAAAGTCGCCATTTGCGAGCAAACTGAAGAAGCGCGGCCGGGCAAATTGGTTAACCGCGAAGTCACGCAAATTTTATCGCCCGGCACGCATTTCGATGAACGGATGCTCGTCGCGGAACGGAATAATTTTCTCGCGTCCGTTTATCCCAGCGGAAAAATGTTTGGCCTTGCGCTCGTGGATTTGACCACCGGCGATTTTCTCACGACGGAATTGGAAAGCGATTCCGCGTTGCTCGCCGAATTGGAGCGTCTGCGTCCGGCGGAAATTATTTTTCCGACTGAATCTGTTTCGTTGCGCGATTTGTTGCGCGGTGCATTTCCAATTTTGAGCGGCTACGACGACTGGACGTTCGCGCCGGAAACCGCATTTTTCACCGTCAAAGAACATTTCAAAGTCGCCACGCTCGACGGCTTTGGTTTGAAGGACAAAACCGCCGCCATTGGCGCGGCGGGCGGCGCGTTGCATTATCTCACGCAAAATTTGCGGCGCGATGTGAAGCATCTCACGCGCATTTCGTTTTATCGCCGCAGCGATTTTCTCGCGCTCGATTTCACGACGCTGCGTCATCTCGAAATTCTCGAACCGCAGCATCACGACGCGCCGCGAAATTCATCGCTCTACGGCGCGTTGAATCGAACCGTCACGCCGATGGGCGCGCGCCTGTTGCGCCAATGGCTTTCGCAACCGCTCGCGAAAGTTAAACCGATTCGCGCGCGACAAATGGCCGTGCAAACTTTTGTCGAAAATTCGTTCGGTCTCGACAGTTTTCGCCAGCAACTCGCGAACGTCCGCGATTTGGAACGCACGATTGGCCGTTTGAGTTCCGGCAGCGGCAACGCCCGCGATTTGGTCGCGCTGCGCATTGCGTTGGAACAAATTCCCGTGCTGAAACAAACGCTCAACACACTTGAAAAATCAACGAACCCCTCACCCGGCTTCGCCACCCTCTCCCCGCCCGGCGGGGAGAGGGACGGGGTGAGGGGTGATTCGCTTCTAAAAAATCTCGATTCTCAAATCTCCGAATCGCCCGCACTCGTCGAATTGATTTCCCGCGCCATCGTGGACGAACCGCCGTTGCCCATCAAAGAAGGCGGCATGATTCGCGACGGCTTTGACGCCGCGCTCGACGAGTTGCGCAACGCGCAACGCGGCGGCAAGGATTGGATCGCCAAATTGCAAGCGGACGAAATCGCCGCGACCGGAATTTCTTCGCTCAAAGTCCGGTTCAATTCTGTTTTCGGTTATTACATCGAAATCACGAAAGCGAATCTCGACAAAGTTCCCGCGCATTATCATCGCAAGCAAACCATCGCGAACGGCGAGCGTTTCATCACGCCGGAATTGAAAGAGATGGAAGGCAAAATTCTCGGCGCGGAAGAACGCAGCGTGAAATTAGAATACGAATTGTTCCAGCGCGTCCGCGAAAATGTTTTGGAGCAGTTGAAAGAAATTCAGCAAACCGCAAGCGCGCTGGCGCAACTGGACGTTCTCGCGTCATTCGCCGAAACGGCGCGTTTGCATAATTATATTTGCCCGCAAGTTTTGGACGAAGGCATTTTGCAAATCCGCGACGGACGGCATCCGGTGTTGGAACAAAATTTGTTGGACGAAAGATTTGTGCCGAACGACACGCAATTTGATTCGCAAACGCAAATCGCTTTGATTACCGGCCCGAACATGGCGGGCAAATCCACTTACATCCGGCAAGTCGCGCTGCTCGCGTTGCTCGCGCACACGGGCAGTCTTGTGCCCGCCGCCGAAGCGCGGATTGATTTGGTTGACCGCATTTTCACGCGCATCGGCGCGAGCGACGATTTGGCGCGCGGCCAAAGCACGTTCATGGTCGAGATGACCGAGACGGCGAACATTTTGAACAACGCCACGCCGCGCAGCCTCATCGTGCTGGACGAAATCGGGCGCGGCACGAGCACGTTCGACGGACTTTCGCTCGCGTGGAGCATCGTGGAATTTCTGCATAATCAAGTCGGCGCGAAAACGCTGTTCGCCACGCATTATCACGAATTGACCGAACTCGCCGCGCGGCTGCCGCGCCTGAAAAATTTCAACGTCGCCGTGCGCGAATGGCGCGACCAGATTGTTTTTCTGCGGAAAATTGTCGAAGGTGGCACGGACAAAAGTTACGGCATTCAAGTTGCGCGGCTCGCCGGCGTGCCGAAGGAAGTTTTGGAACGCGCGAAACAGATTTTGTCCAACCTCGAAGAATCCGAACTCACACCGGAAGGCAACGTGCGCCAGCCGCGCAAACAGCAAGACCGCGACAAATTGAAAAATCTCGCGCCCGCGCCGCAGATGGATTTGTTTGGATAAACTCTTGGCTATAACCGTCATCCGCTACTCAATTTTTGCCGCAAAAATTTTCAGAAATGCCCTTGACAAAATATAAATACGTATCTACTATACAAATATAATATGAACGAACAAATTGTAAAACTTAACAAACACATCGCGAATGCATGGCAAAGTGTTGAAAATGCTGTGAAAAACAGAAATCGGGCAGCAAGCCAAGATGCACTTAACAAGTTGGCCAACCTTGAGAATCTCAAGTCCCAGCAAATCGCTCTTGAACAAAATATTGAAGCAAGCATATCTGCTGAACACCCCAAAGAAGTCAACGGCCATCCAAACGGTTCTGCCCACCAATCGTCCGCACAGCCAGTTTACTTTCAATCTCGAAGAAAGCGTTCAACAATTAGACCGCAGGAAATCAGAATTGGCACTTTTCGTAAACCAATCAACATTGCAAATCAAATTCCAATAACCACAGCCAACTGGCTTATTGAGCAAGGAAAAACTTTGCCGACGATTCCAAATTTTATTCATCCTACAAATTCTGGATTTTCACAATCAGCAGCACCCAGACAACTGATTAACGGCTCATTTATAGAAATTGGAGACAACCAAGAAATTTTGATGCAGAAAGCAAGAAGACTTCTTGACGCTTGTGGCTTTCGTAGTTTGAAAATTGAAATTTTATTTGAGAATGGCACTACAAAATTCTGCTGAAAAATTCTCGCGTCATAAGTAACTTGCCGGGCTGCGCGCGACGGCGGATAATTCGCGCATGAAAAATTTGGAAATTCCCGGGGTGGTAAAAATTGTCTCCGGCAACGGCGGTTTGCCGAAAATTGTCGTGACGACAAAATTCAGCGCGGCGGAAATTTATCTGCACGGCGCGCACGTCACGCACTTTCAAAAAAACGGTGAACCACCGCTCATTTTCTTGAGCCGGAAAAGCCATTTCAAAACGGGCGAACCGATTCGCGGCGGCGTGCCAATTGTTTTTCCGTGGTTCGGCAATCGCGACGGCGAACCATCGCACGGTTTCGCGCGAATTACTGAATGGCAGCTTGTGAAAACCGCCGCCGCACCAGATGGTTCGGTGACGCTGCATTTTGCGCTGCGGAAAATTTCGGGACGCGAGAAGTGGAACAATTTACGCACGGAATTTATCGTGACCATCGCTGATACGCTGACGATGGAATTGATTTCCGCAAACGAGTCGTGCGATGAAACTTTTGAAATCGAAAATTGTCTGCACACGTATTTTCACGTCGGCGACATCGGCGCGGTTTCCATTTCCGGCTTGGAAACATTGCCGTTCGATGATTTCGCGTTCGGCGCGAATGGCGCGCGGCGACCAGCGGAAAATTCCATTTTGAAAATCGCGAAGGAAACGAATCGCGTTTATTTCGATTCGCCACAAGCGGTTGAAATCCGCGATGAAAAATTAAAGCGCGCGATTCGCGTGGAAAAATCCGGTTCGATTTCCACCGTCGTCTGGAATCCGTGGACGACGCAAAAATTGCCGGACGATTTTAACCCCGCCGAACACGCGCAAATGGTCTGTGTCGAATCCGGCAACGTGAAGCAAAACAAAATTTCACTCGCGCCGGGAAAAGTTTCTTCGCTGAAAGTGATTTTGCGCAGCGAGCCGTTGAAATGATTTCCGTCGCAGAAATTCAACCGCGCGGCGGCGATTTGGTTTCCCAAGTTGAGGAAATTTTTTCGCCGAACGGCGTTTTGTCGCGCGCGAAGAATTTTGAATTTCGTCCGCAGCAGCAGGAAATGGCCGTGGCCGTCGCGCGCGCGCTGCAAAATCACGAGCACCTCGGGGTCGAAGCCGGCACGGGCGTCGGCAAATCGCTGGCATATTTGGTTCCGGCGATTTTGTTCGCCGTCGCGCAAAAAAAGAAAGCCGTTGTTTCCACGCACACGATCAATTTGCAGGAGCAACTCACGGAAAAAGATTTGCCGATGCTCGCGGGCGTTTTAGGCGCGCTGAATCCGCCGGTGAAATTCAGTTTCACGATGCTCAAAGGCCGCGCGAATTATCTCTGCACGCGGCGATTGCAAAAAGCGATGCAGCAATCGGGAAATTTGTTCACGTCGTCCGAAGCCGAGGAATTGCAGCGCATTTACGAATGGTCAAAGAAAACGACGGACGGCAGTTTGTCGGATTTCGACATCGAACCCGACCCGAAAGTTTGGGCGCAGGTTTGCTCCGAACGCGGATTATGTTCGCCGAAAATTTGCGGCACGCTGTCCGATTTCGCGAAAGATAACGGTGTCTGTTTTTTTCAGCGCGCGCGGAACAAAATTTTGTCGTCGGACGTGCTTGTTTTGAATCACACGCTGTTTTTCACGTTGCTCGGCGGCATCGAGGAGGAACAGGAAGGCGGCATTTTGTTCAAGAACGATTTTGTGATTTTTGACGAAGCGCACACGGTCGAGCAAGTCGCGTCGCGGCACATCGGCTTGAGCGTTTCAAACGGGCAGATGCGTTACAATTTGAATCGCCTCTGGAATCCGCGCACGGAAAAAGGTTTGCTCGCCACGTTGCGCAAGGGAAATGCCGTGAAATTGGTCGCGGACATTTTGAACGAAGCCGACCAATTTTTTGAAAATGTCGAAGCGGCTTGCGAAGAAATTCAAAAATCTATCGGCAAAAATAAATTTGGCGGAAATGAAAATGAGCGTCGTCGCGCGTGGACGGAATTGCGGATTCGTCGCGCGGAAATTGTGCAGGACAACGTGACGCTGCCGATTCAGCGGTTGCGCGAAGCCGTCAGCGAACTCATCAAAACCAGCGAGGACAAAGACATCGGGCAGGAATTGATTGAGTGCAATCGCCGCCTCGCGGAATTGCGCGACGAAGTAAAATTGTTTTTGGAGCAAGGCGCGGACGAACACGTTTATTGGGTGGAACGCAGCGGCAAAGCGCACAAGGCGATTTCGCTCAACGCCGCGCCAGTTGATGTCGCAGATTTTCTGCGCCGCCGGCTATTTGAATGCGACACGAGCATTGTAATGACGAGTGCGACGCTGGCGACGAATTCCAAAGCACAAAACGGATTAAATTATTTTACAAAAAGAGTCGGCGCGGAATCCGCGAGGAAATTGCAAGTCGGCACACCGTTTGATTACGAGCGGCAGATGAAATTGTTTGTCGCCAAAAAAATGCCCGACCCGCGCGACGTGGATTATCGCGAAGCACTGACTCATTGGATTGAGCATTTCGTGAGGCAAACGCACGGCAAGGCGTTCGTGCTGTTCACAAATTACAGCCTCATGCAAGGCATCGGCGAGGTCATGCGGCCATTTTTCGACAAGTTAAAATTACAATTATTCGTGCAGGGCACGGGCACGCCGCGTTCGACGATGCTGGAAAAATTCAAGGACGACGTGAATTCGGTGCTGTTCGGCACGGACAGTTTTTGGCAGGGCGTGGACGTGCCGGGCGAAGCACTCTCCAATGTCATCATCACGCGGCTGCCGTTTGCCGTGCCCGACCATCCGCTCATCGAGGCGCGCATCGAGGCGATTGAAGCGCGCGGCGGCAATTCTTTCGGCGAATTTTCGTTGCCGGAAGCGATTCTCAAATTTCGTCAAGGCGTCGGACGCTTGATTCGCACCAAAACCGACACGGGCATCGTGGTGGTTTTGGATAATCGCATTTTGACGAAGCAATACGGACAAGCGTTTTTGGACGCGCTGCCGAAATGTCCGGTGGAGATCGTGTGAAAGAAAAAAATTATTCGTGACCACCGTGCTGGCGCAACAATTTTGCAATGTCCTCATGCCCATGTTTCACCGCTGTATGCAATGGCGTCTGACCTTTAATGTCTTTGGTATTAACATCGGCCTTGTTAGACAAGAGTAATTCCACCACACCGTTGTAGCCATTACCCGCCGCTATGTGTAACGGCGTCTGGCCAAAGTTATCCCTTGCATTGACATCAGCTTTGTTGGCTAAAAGTAATTCCGATGTGTTTTCGTGACCTTTATCCGCCGATTGATGCAAGGGCGTATCACCATTGTTATCCTTGGCATTTACATCAGCCTTGTCAGCCAAAAGCAATTTCGTTACTTCTTTGCAACCCATCCCTGAAGCGTAATGCAATGGCGTTTCGCCGTTATTATCCTTGGCGTTTATATCGGCCTTATCGGCCAGCAGCAATTTTACCATGTCTATATTGTTTTGTTGTGCCGCCCAATGCAAAGGCGTCGCACCATATCTATCTTTGGCATTGATATTGGATTTGTTGGCCAACAGAAGTGGCACCACGTTTGTATGACCATAATACGCTGCGGCAAACAAAGGCGTCTGGCCGTCAATATTGGTGGCGTTGACATCAGACTTATAGGCGAGTAGCACTCCCACTGCAAGCAATTGACCATTAGCCGCTGCCCAATTCAATGGCGTTCCTCCATTATTGTCTTTGCTAAAAACCAAATCAGGATTTTTTTGAATCAGCGTCGCCAATTTTTGCCAATCGCCACTTTTGGCTGCATCATGAATCTCGTCACAAAAAGCAAGACTGCTCCAAGCCAACACGAGCAGCGTGGCGAAAGCGTGGCGTCTAAATTGAATTTTGCAGATGCTGTTCACAAGAGTCATTTAATTAAATGCCCGCAAAATCCCGTGTCGAGCAGAAAGTGGCCAAGCACTTTGAGACTTGCCGCACTGCCCGCGCGAAACTTTTTTCAGTCGGCAGGCAAATCAATTCGCTTTCCCGTTGCAGCCGATTTGCGCGCGGCGTCGAGAATTTCCATCACAGTCAAGTTCACCGGCAACGAGGAAAGTCCCGACGGCTGAATCTGTTTGCGCGCAACGGCGGCAAGATAGGAAATCGGGTCGGCTTCCGTGCCGGTCAGCGGCGCGGCGGTGGATTGCGTTTCCGGCGCGTTGTATTTTTCAATCACACGCAACGTGTCGCTTTTGGGGATGAGCACGTAACCGTGCTGGCCGTAAATCTCCATGTCTTTGCGGTTGTAAGGCCAGTTCCACGATGCCTGAATGATGCCCTGCGCCTTTGGATAGGTCACGACGATGGTCGCCTCGTCCTCCACTTTGGGATACACGTCGGGTTTGATGTGTTGGGTGACAGCGAAAACGGAAGTGGGTTTTTCGCCCTGCATCAGCCACGTCATCAGATCCGCGCCGTAACAGCCGAAATCCATCAGCGCGCCGCCGCCGTTAAGCTTCGGGTCGGTCAGCCAGTTCAAGAAATCTTGCGAGCAGCCGATTTCCTTCGGGCCTTGATGGCCGTCATGCACGACGATTTTGCGGATGTCGCCAATCGCTTTTTGTTCGCACACCAATCGGTAGGCCTCCTGATTGCCCGGATACCACGTTGTCTCGTAATTCACGATGACGGGAATGTTGTATTTTTTCGCGGCGGCGGCGATGGCGAGGCTGTCTTTCAGGTTCACGGCGAGCGGTTTTTCCATCATCACGGTAAAACCGTGCGGTGCGCATTCTTCGACAACGCGGCGATGGTCGTAAGTGCTCGTGAACGCCGCGACGGCGTCCACGTTTGTGTGCGCGAGCAAATCGGCGAGTGTGGCGTGAAAAAGATTGGTGTCCAGATTGAATGCCGCCGCGATGCGCCGGGAAAGGTCGCGGTCGGGTTCAACGACGCCGACGAGTTGAACGTCGTCGCGTTTTAGCAGATTTGGCAGAAACCCTTTCACGTGGTCGTGAACCAAACCGTAAATGGCCAGATGCAGCGGCGGCGGGTTGGTTGATTGCGCATCCATCCGGGCAAGTCCCAGAAGCATCCAACACAAAACGGCGGAAACAAATGTTTTCATGGCGCGAACCGTTTCAAGGCAAGGGTGG
The DNA here is from genome assembly GCA_035545995.1 of Verrucomicrobiia bacterium. Lineage (GTDB taxonomy): Bacteria > Verrucomicrobiota > Verrucomicrobiia > Limisphaerales > UBA11358 > UBA11358. Next base: position 11,106 of record DASZXH010000083.1, on the reverse strand, counting down.
ATTTTCATTTTTGGGCGAGTTCTTGTTTTCCTTTTTGCAGGCAATCCGGGCACATGCCGTGGGTGGTTTGCGTGGCGAATTTGGAATTGAAATAATCTTCCATCGTCAGCCATTCATCGTCGTGGCACACCTTGCGACACCAACTACAGATGCGCAGAAATTCTTCAAGATGATGCAACCGTTTCAATAGCCGGTTGGTCACCAGATAAACCCACAACCAGATCAGCGCCACCACGATTGTCCGCGCCAGCGCGCGATGCCAGTTGGGCACAGGCGGCTCGTTGAAAAGCAAGTGTGGAACGCGCAACACTTCCGACAGCCATGAGAGCAGGATGATAAAAGAGAAGCCGAAACCTTCAATCCAGAGGACGGAATTCCATCGCCCTTTCGTTTTTTTCATGGATTCACTTTGCTTCCAGCCGGATTGCTTGTCCAGAAAAAGTAATCTCCCCAATTCTCGACACTCATGCGAATGACCATTAAACTCGCGGCGCATGACGCACTTGAAAAACGCAAGTTGACTGGATCGCGATGGATGTTCATGAAGTTTTTAGAATCGCGGGTGGCGTCGGGACGCTGGCGATGTTCATTCCGATGGCGGTCGAAATCGTCAAACGCGCCGGCGCGGGTCAAAGTTTTGCGACCTGGTTGCTTTGGGCGATGTTGGACACCATTTTGGCCGCCAGCACCATCGTTCGGAATGGAAATTTTCTTCTGCCGCTGGGTTACGCGGTTGGCGGCTGGCTGTTGACGGGATTATTGCTCGTCAAAGGCGGATTCCGTTGGGGCAGGCTCGACAGTGTGATTTTGGGATTCGTCTTCGTTTGTCTCGTCAGTTGGAAATTGGGCAGCGCAAAAACCGCCATCATTTTCACCACGTTGGCGACGGTTTTGGCCACCATTCCGGGTCTGGTGGAATTATGGCGCAATCCACAACGCACCATTGGAAATATCTGGGCGGGATACGCCTTGACCAATGCGTTTTCATTTTTCGGCGGAACAGCCATGACGGTGGAAGAACGTTTTTCGCCCGCTGTTTTCACGATGCTCGCGTTGCTGATGGTCGCCGTCAGCCGCAGAGAATATTTTTTCGCCCGCCGTGATAATCCGGCAAAACTCGACAGCACCGAAGACGATTGCTAACCTGTGCGCATGACGCGCACTGAAAAATTGCTGGCCGAACTCATCGCGCTGCCCAGCGTCAATCCCGCATTTCTGCCGCCGCGCCATCCCAACGCCGGAGAAAAAAACGTTGCCGATTTTTTGGCGACGGTTGCGGCGCAATCCAGTTTGGAAGTCGAATTCCAGAAGGTTTTGCCAAATCGTTGCAATCTCATCGCCCGCCTGCTGCCAAAAAATAAAATTCGGCGAACAATCCTGCTTGCGCCGCACTTGGACACTGTCGGCGCGGACGGAACAAAATTCATTCCGCAACGCAAAAACGGACGGCTTTACGGACGCGGTGCGTGCGATACGAAAGGTTCTGTCGCCGCAATGTTGTCCGCGTTGATTGAATTGGCGGAATCAAAAAATCGTCCGCGCGAAACGGAAATTGTTTTCGCCGGACTGATTGACGAGGAACACACGCAAGCCGGTTCGCGCGCGCTGGCGAAAAATTTCAAGGCGGATTTGGCGATTGTCGGCGAGCCGACGAAATTACAAGTCGTCACCGCGCACAAAGGCAGCTTGTGGCTGGAATTGGAAACGCGCGGCAAGGCAGCGCACGGCGCGACGCCGCAGCTCGGCAAAAACGCCATTTTGGAAATGGCAAAAATCGTTACCGCGCTGGAAACGGATTACGCGGCGCGATTGCGCAAACGCAAACACAAATTGCTCGGCGTGGCGACGGTGAACGTCGGTACGATTTCCGGCGGCGCGCAACCGAACATCGTTCCTGATTTTTGTAAAATCGCAATTGACCGTCGCACGTTGTCGGGCGAAACAAACGTGAGCGTTCAGCGCGAAATCAAAGAATTTCTCCATGCGAAAAATCTGTCCGCGCGTATCGCTGACAAAAAACTGGCGCCGGCGCTGCCGTTGGAAACAAATCATAAACTGCCGCTCGTCCAAAAATTTATGAACCGCGTCGGGCAGACAAAGCCTGTGGGTGTGGATTTCTTTTGCGACGCGGCGGTTTTGTCGGCAGGCGGAATTCCCAGCGTAGTTTTCGGTCCGGGCAACATCGCGCAGGCGCACACGGCGGACGAATGGATTTCACTTTCGGAATTGGAGCGCGGGAAAAATCTCTTGCTGCGCTTCTTGAATTCGCTTCCTTGAACCGATTCATTTTCGTATTGTCCAACGCTCATGTCCGCCGCAAAAGACGAAAAAATTCCAACGATTGATCACAAGCCACACGCGTCATTTTTCCGGCAGAGCGGCTGGATGATGATTGCGGTTGTCATCGGTGGTTTGATGACTTTTGGCGTGCATTTTTTGGCCAAAGCCAAAGCCGTGGACGAATCACAATATGCGGCCTTTGGGACATTTCTGATGGTCATCGCGTGCCTGCCAACCATGCCGCTGCAAATGATTTTTGCACAACAATCCGCATTGAAGCTGGCGACAGGGCATGAACGTCAACTGGCGGGAATGATTCGATTGACGTGGGTGTGGACTTTTGTTTTGTGGCTGGTCATTGCCATGCTGGTTTTTATGTTCCAAAAGCAAATCGTCGCCGGCTGGCACCTGCCCGACACGATGGGATTATGGGTCACTTTGTTTTTGCTTTTATTTTCTTTGTGGATGCCGCTGTTTTCAGGCGTATTACAAGGTCGGCAGGATTTTTTCTGGCTGGGCTGGACGGGCATTTTAGGTGGCGCCGGACGGATTGTCGGCGCGGCATTTCTGGTGCTGGCATTAGGTTGGGGAGCGGCGGGCATGATGATGGGCGCGTTGATTGGCGTCGCGTTGTCGTCGGTGATTGCCATTTGGCGAACTCGTGATTTGTGGTTGCCGCGGGCGGAAAATTTTGATCAGAAAAGCCTGTTACGACAAATCTTGCCGCTGGTCTTTGGTTTTGGCGCGTGCCAATTCATGTTCACTTCGGACACGATGTATGCAAAAGCCTATTTCAGTGACGATCAAATGGCGCCATACGTCGCCGCCGGCACATTGTCGCGGGCATTATTATGGCTCGTAATGCCGTTGGCTTCAGTGATGTTTCCAAAAATTGTTCACGCCCACGCCAAATCAGAAAAAGACAACTTATTTGGAATTGTGGTTTTCGGCACGGCAATACTTGCGGTTTGCGGTGGATTGATTTTGTGGTTGGTGGGACCATTGGCCATCAAAATTGTTTACAAATCAAATTATCTGGGCGCGGCAACATTAATCCCCTGGTATGCCGGCGCGATGGTGCCGCTGGCGATGGCAAACGTGATGGTGAACGACTTGTTGGCCAGGTCGCAATTTCGTGTGGTTCCGTTCATGGTTTTACTGGCTATTGCCTACGGCATTACTCTGCCTTTGTTATTAAATCATTTCCCGGGAAAAATCGAAGTCGTCTTGCAAATCCTCGGCGTTTTCAACCTGTTGCTGTTTCTCGTCTGCGCGTGGTTTACGTGGGGGAAACCGGCGAAGAAATGACTCACTGTTTCGACGCGGACAACGGTCTCGGTGCGCGCAATTTTTTGTAAATCCAACTCTCCAGCGGGCGCAACGGACGCAACATTTTGTAGAACGGCGAATAAATCAACCGCACGCGCACCACGGACAAAAACATCGTCAGCGACGAACGGAACAGCGATGCCGTGACTTTGGAACCGACTTTATCCGTCCATTCAATCGGCACTTCCAGAACTTTGAATCCCGCGCGCTTGAGCGACACCAGCAAATTCACGTCGAACGCCAAATCCGCGATATACAACGTCGAATGGATTTTTTCCACCGCCGTCCGGCGCATCAGTTTGCACGGACATTGCGTGTCCTCGATATGCAGCCAAAACAACATTTCCACGATAGCGTGAAAGCAACGGCTGAAAAAACGGCGCAATCGTGGCTGTGCCTGATGTAAAATCGCGCCCGGCAGCCAGCGCGAACCAATGACACAATCCACACCATCCATTTTTTTAACCAATTTCAAAACCGCGTCGGGCGGCGTCGCGCCGTCCGCGTCCACATAGCCAATCAAATCCGCCAGCGGCGCGAGCTTGAGACCTTGAATGAGCGCGCCACCTTTGCCGATAGCTTCGCGAAATTCCAGCGCGTGAACCGAAGAAAATTCCGCCACGACTTTTTGGACGACGCCCAAAGTGTTGTCCGTACAGCCGTTGAGCACGACGACAATTTGAAATTTACCGGAATAATTTTTCCGAAAGAAATCGGCGTATGCGCGCAAAACGGGTTCAATGCGCGCTTCTTCGTTGTAAGCCGGAATCAGGATGAGCAGGCTGGAGTCAGGCACGCGGATTCAGTAACAGAAAATTTTCGAGCAGGCAATCTTGAGAAACGAGCGGTGAAAATTTGCGTCTATTCTCGTATTAAGTAGCATTTAGAGAATCATGGTTTTGGGGTTGGCCAAAATATTATCAACTAACCAAACTGCTGATTTCTCCTTCATATTGATTCGCATAAGCAAAGAGAGCATTTGCTCTCGGTCTCGCTTATGTATAGCGGCATCAAAATCATCTTTGAGGTTTGCTTCGGTGAGTTGCTCTCCAATGGTCTTGCCACGGTGAAAAATTGTCGCGCCACATTTCATACATTTACCAGTTTTGCGAACGTATGCTCCCGTAATTTTCCGTGATAACCAAGACTTGCAATTGGGGCATCTCAAACCGGCTGCCTCGGCAACTGAATCGAGTTTTCTAGCTCTCAACATAAAAATCCCAACAAATATCACCGGGCAAACTATCACCAGAAACACGAACTTCTCCTGTGACGAATCTAACGGACGCTCAACGTATAGAAGCAATAGCCAAGCATAGACAATGAAATGATAAAGAAAAACGCTGCGCCGGAAGCGCTTCACCTCGGCTAGATACACCGAAACAGCTGACTCGAATTCAGCGCGGTCTTTCATGCAGCCTACTTCGTTTCACGTTGAAACACTATTACTGTCGCAAGTTTGAGTCCAGCGCGAAACAATTCTTGCCGCCGCGCCCGCCAATCGTTATCAAAGCCGCATGGATTCCCGCGAAGCCCTCATTGCGTTGAACATGATCGAGCACGTCGGGCCGGTGCGCGCGCGGCTCCTGCTCGAACATTTTGGCGACGCGCCGAAAATCCTGTCCGCGTCCAAATCCGCCTTGCTTCGCGTCCGCAACATCGGCGAGGAAACCGCCGAGGCGATTGCCACTTGGGAAAAATCCGTTGACCTCGCGGGCGAATTGAAACGCATTTCTGATTTCGGCTGTCACGTTCTGATTTCTGCCGACGAAAATTATCCGCCGCTGCTTCGCGAGATTTACGACCCGCCGCTTGTGCTTTACGTCAAAGGCGAATTGACAGCGAAGGATAAAAATGCCGTGGCGATGGTCGGCTCGCGGCAAACGACGCATTACGGCATCGAGACCGCGCGCAAGCTCGCGTATCAACTCGCTTACGTCGGCGTGACGGTCGTCAGCGGTGGCGCACGCGGCATTGACACGGCGGCGCATCAAGGCGCATTGAGCGCCAAAGGACGGACGATTTGTGTTTTGGGAACGGGAATCAATTTAATTGCTCCGCCGGAAAACGCGGAATTGTTTCAGCGCATTGCCGAAAACGGCGCGGTCATCACGCAATTTCCGTTCAATCGTCCGGCGGACAAGCAAAGCTTTCCGATTCGCAATCGCATCGTTGCGGGCATGACGCTCGGCACGGTCGTTGTCGAGGCAGATTTGCACAGCGGTGCGCTCATCACGTCGAATTTTGCAACGGAATATGGCCGTCAGGTTTTCGCCGTGCCGGGACGGATTGATTCGCCGCGCAGCAAAGGCTGTCACGATTTAATCAAAAAGGGCGCGAAATTGTGTGAAGGTGCGGAAGACATTTTGAGCGAGTTCGAGTATTTGTTTCCGTCGAGTAACAAGCCGCCGTCGCCGGGTGAAACCGGAATTTTACCCGCTCTGGAATTGTCGGCCAACGAACAAAAAGTTTTCGACGCGCTGGATAATGACGAACGTGGCATTGACGAAATCATCCGCAAAAGCGGCTTGCCGAGTTCGGCGGTTTCCGTCGCGCTGTTGAGTCTGGAGATGAAACGCATCGTGAAACAGTTGCCGGGAAAAATGTTCCGAAAAAACTCGTGAATTGTTCGGAGCGAAAGGGCTTGCGCGATTTTGTCTGATGAACTAGAAGTCTGCAAACGCGGGAGAAAATTATGGCGACTTACACCATCATTGGCGGCGACGGCAAGGAATACGGCCCGGTTTCAGATGCGGAAGTGCGCAAATGGATCGCCGAAGGGCGGCTCAATGCGCAATCGCTGATGAAGGCGGAGAGCGACGCGGAATTTCGCACGCTCGATAAATTTCCCGAGTTCGCCGATGTTTTCAATAATCCGGCGACGTCCATTTATCCACCGGTTATTTCCCCCGGCGCGGGCGGCGATGATTTTGCTCGTAGCGCGGCGTTGCAAGCAATCAAACCGCCGGCGGTCGCGCTGATTGTGCTGGCCATTATCAACATTCTTTTGTCGTTGTGGAATGTCATTAAGTTGAGCTTTTTCCCGCCGGATTTAGAGCGGGAGTTGGCTAAATATCCGCAATTACAGGATCCGCAAATTCAGCACATATTCCAATTGTTTTATGGCCCCATCGGCATCGGCAGCGCGATTTTCACTTTGGTCATGGGTGTTGTCATTTTGTTCGGCGCGTTGAAAATGAAGAATTTGAAAAGTTATGAATTTGCCTTCACAGCGGCAATTCTTGCGTTGCTTCCTTGTGTGTCGGCCTGCTGCCTTCTAGGTTTGCCATTGGGCATCTGGGCTTTGGTGGTCATGAACAAGCCCCAAGTCAAATCCCAATTCAAATGAGTTTCGAGGCTGACAGGCCAATCTTGACCCGCAGACGCGCCATCACTTGCATTTTGCTCAATCTTCTGGCCACGCCCGGACTCGGTTCGCTGCTGGCGCGACGAGTGTTTGAAGGCATTGGCCAACTCATCCTGTCTGTTGGCGGTTTCGCAATTTTGATGGTCTGGTTTGTCATGGAAATGATTCAGTATTACGGCCAGATTACCGGCGACGTGAAAGTTCGTCCCATCGGCTGGATTGGTCTTGTCGGGGTTGTTTTATTTGCCGTCGCCTGGGTCTGGTCTTTGGTCACAAGTTTGAGTTTGTCCAAAGAAGCTTCAGCAGCAAGTGTCCGCAAGCTGCAAAGCTTCATGGCCGGCAATTCCAAATTGGATGAAACCAAAATCCAATCAATGCTTGCTGCATTGCCAAATTGGCAGCGCAACGGCGACGTGGTTACGCGCACGTTTCAATTCAAGGATTTTCCTGAAGCGATGAAATTCGTGAACGCCGTCGCGGAAATCGCCGAGCGTGAATGGCATCATCCCGACATTGACATCCGCTGGAACAAAGTGACGCTCGCACTCACGACGCACGACGCCGGTGGCCTGACTGAAAAAGATTTCGCGCTTGCCCGGCAATGCGATTTGCTGGCGCGATAGTTTCTACAAAAGGCAACGAAGGAAACAAAGGGAATTATTTTTCAAGCGTTTCATCTGAATTCGCACTTTTTGTTCTCTTCGTTTGCTTCTGTTCAAGAAAACTCAAAACACGACCGGAACTCCTTCGTCCAAAATCCTGATTTGTCGCGTCAGGTTTTGTTCCGTCGCAATCGCGCGCAGCCAACGCGGCGGCTCGTCCATTTCCTCGAAGGACAACTTGAACGTGCCATAGTGCATCGGCACAAAAAATTTCGCGCGCAAATCCCTGAACGCCTTCACCGCCTCGTCCGGCCCCATGTGGACGTGGCGAAAACTTTCGGGATGATACGCGCCGATGGGCAGCAACGCGATTTCCGGCGCAAGCCGCTTGCCAATTTCTTTGAAATCGTCGCAATACGCGCTGTCGCCCGCATGATAAATTTTCCGCCCCTGATGTTCCAAAATGAATCCGCCGTAACCGCGATGCTGGTCGTGAATCGTCCGCGCGCCCCAATGTTTGCTCGGCGTGAACGTCACCTTCCAATTCGCCTGCGCAAAACTTTCCCACCATTCCAATTCCACGACGCGCGCAAAACCGAGATTGTGCGCCAAATCGCCGACGCCGCGCGGCATCACGCCGATTTTCGGATGCGGCAATTTCTTCAACGTTGGCCGGTGAAAATGGTCGAAGTGCGCGTGCGTGAGCAGCACCAAATCAATCGGCGGCAGGTCGGAAATTTTCAAACCGCTGCGCTTGATGCGCTTCAACAAAAACAGCCAGTTCGCGAAATTCGGATCAATCAACACGTTCAAATCCGTGAATTGAATCAGAAATGACGCATGGCCAATCCATGTCACTGCGATTTCGCCGGGCTTCAATTTCGGAAAAGCCGGACGGCGATGCTCGCCGTGGCGCGGCGTGAGCAATGCCTTCAAAACCAGTTCCTGAAAAAACGTGCGCGGATTGAAATGTTTCGCCGGCGTCAAATCCTTGAACGAACGCGGAAATTTTTTCCGTTGCGAACTTGGTTTTATCATACGACGGATTCATTTTAATCTTTGCACACGGCGAATGAAATGGAAAAACTGGCGCATGAACATGGACAAACAACTCGACCAATTTCTCGGCAAAAAACCGAAGCTCGGCAAAGGTGTTTACATCGCCAACACCGCGACCGTCGTCGGTGACGTGACGCTCGGCGCGCATTCGAGCGTGTGGTATGGCGCGGTGCTGCGCGGCGACATCAATCGCATCGTCGTCGGCCACCACTCGAACATTCAGGACAATGCCGTGCTGCATCTCGCGGACGATTTTCCATGCATCGTCGGCAACTGGGTCACCGTCGGCCACGGCGCGATCGTCCACGCGTGCGAAGTCGGCGACGAAACGCTCGTCGGTATGGGCGCGGTGATTTTGGACGGCGCGGTCATCGGCAAACAATCGCTCATCGGCGCAAAAGCGCTCGTGACGCAGGGAACAAAAATTCCGCCCGGCTCGCTCGTGCTCGGCGCGCCCGCGAAAGTCGTCCGCAAATTGTCAAAGAAAGAGCGCGCCGGATTGAAATGGTGGGCGGAAAAATACGTCGGCAACGGGGCTTACTGCTTGAAAAATAAAATCAATGTAGATGAGTAGAATTAGTTTTTCTCGCGAGCAACAACTAATCGGAAATACGGTCGTAAACGTTCTGTGATAAGAGATTGCCCAACAAGTTCTATTAAGCTTACAACAATTGTCCCAACTAAAATTGCCGTAAAAAACCTATAAAATTCTGAATTTGAAAATTGTCCAACTGCGTAACCGGAAAAAACTCCCACAAGGACTGCTGCGCCGTTAAATAATCGCACCCAAAAGCGCGTCGTGGGTTTCTTCTCGCAAAGTAAATCAAAAGCACTTCGGCGCACAGTTCGTTGCTGTTCCGATGTAAGTTCAGCCAATTCAGGAATTTGCTTTTCCGTGAAATACAGCTTCATAGCAGACATAAATAATAGTGCAGTTTTACAATAATTTGTCGAGCGAAAAATCATCGCCGCAACATGCCCGGCAGGCCGCCGCCCATTTTGGCCACCATCTTTTGCATCTTGCCCATTTTTTTCATCATCGTCTGCATCTGGAAAAATTTGTTCAGCATCGTGTTCAATTCCGTCACGCTCACGCCGCTGCCCGCCGCGATGCGGCGCCGCCGGCTCGCATTCAAGATTGATGGATTCAGCCGCTCTTTTTTGGTCATGGAACAAACCATGCCTTCCATGCGTTTGAATTCCTTTTCCTGCTTGCCGATGTCCACCTGCTTCAACGCTTCCGCGCCGCCGGGCAGCATTTTCATCACGCTTTCCAGCGAGCCGAGCTTTTTCATCGCGCGCAACTGCTCCAGAAAATCTTCCAACGTGAATTCGCCTTTGCGCATTTTTTCTTCGAGTTTCTTCGCATCAGCTTCACTGACAGCTTCAGCGGCTTTTTCGACGAGGCTGACGACGTCGCCCATGCCGAGAATTCGCGACGCCATGCGTTCGGGATGGAACGGCTCGAATTCGTCCAATTTTTCGCCGACGCCCGCAAATTTGATGGGCTTGCCGGTGACGGATTTCAAACTCAACGCCGCGCCGCCGCGCGCGTCGCCGTCCAATTTGGTCAGAATCGAACCCGTGATGTTCAGCGCGGAATCAAAATGCGTGGCGACGTTGACGGCTTCCTGACCGACCGCCGCGTCCAGCACGAGCAAAATTTCCTGCGGTTTCACTAAATCGCGCAGGCGGACAAGTTCCTGCACGAGCGGTTCGTCAATTTGCAAACGACCGGCGGTGTCGAAAATGATGACGTTGCGTGAATTTGCCAGCGCAAAATCCAACGCTTCGCGCGCGATTTTCAAAACATCCGCTTCGCCGCGTTTGACGAAAACCGGAACTTCGATTTGTTTGCCGAGCGTTTCCAATTGATCCATCGCCGCCGGACGATAAACGTCCGCCGCGACGAGCAACGGCTGACGTCCTTGCTTTTGCAACAGCCGCGCGAGTTTGCCGCTGGAAGTCGTTTTGCCAGAGCCATGCAAACCGACCATCAAAATCGAACTCGGATTGCCGTCCAATTTGAGCGCGGTATTTTGCGAGCCGAGCAAATCCACCAATTCGTCGTGGATGATTTTGACGATTTGCTGTCCGGGCTGGACGCTTTGAACGACTTCCGCGCCAAGCGATTTATTTTTGACGCGCTCGATGAAATCGCGGGCGACCTTGAAATTCACGTCGGCTTCGAGCAAGGCCATGCGCACTTCACGCAGGGAATCGGCGACGTTACTTTCGGAAATTTTTCCGAGGCCGCGCAGATTGCGGAAGGCGTTTTGCAGCTTTGAACTTAACGAGTCGAACATTTTCTTATTTTAAGCGCAATTGGATGGGGACGCAGTGAAAATTTTTGAACTTGAGAACCGGAATCATTTCAGATTTATTATGCAGCCCGCAATTGGCTGGTAGGATACTCAAGTGGCCAACGAGGGCAGACTGTAAATCTGCTGGCTTACGCCTACACAGGTT
>DASZXH010000082.1:0-28592 GCA_035545995.1 Verrucomicrobiia bacterium | reverse complement strand
CAACAAATTGCCGGACGTCATCAAAGTGCAGGATTTTCGCGACGGCACGGAATACGTTGACCGCGAACTCGTGCTGGTGAAAGTCGCGGTGGATTCCAAGTCGCGCGCCGAAGTGATGCAAATCACGGACATTTTCCGCGCGAAAATCGTGGACGTGCAGCCGAAATCGCTGACGATTGAAATCACCGGCAACGACAGCAAAGTGGAAAAATTTCTGGAATTGATGCGCACGTTCGGCGTGCAGGAAATCACGCGCACGGGCAAAGCGGCGTTGCCGAGAAAGTGAATGAATGTCTTTATTGTCCAACATTCTTACGAAGTTGAACCGTGCGGACACGATGAAACTAAATTCATTGGCGTTTATTCATCTCGTGAAGCGGCTGTCGAAGCAGTCAAAAGGCTTTCCGAGCAGCCCGGCTTTTGTGACAAACTGGATTGTTTTTTTATTGATGAATATGAAGTTGGAAAAGATCACTGGACAAAAGGTTTCGTGACAGTCCAACCCGGACAAGAATGAAACCGCGAAATACGCAAACCACGCGAACATAATTTTTTTTCTTTCGTGTATTTCGCATTGTTCGCGGTAAAATGAACTTTTAATTTATGGCAAAAATCTACACCGACAAAGACGCCGATTTGGGCGTGTTGAAAAACAAAACCCTCGCCGTGCTCGGCTTTGGTTCGCAAGGCCACGCGCACGCGCTCAACCTCAAAGACAGCGGCCTCAAAGTCATCATCGGACTTTACGACGGCAGCAAATCCATTCCCGTCGCCAAGGAAAAAGGCTTTGAAGTCGTCAGCACCGCCGAAGCCGTCCGCCGTGCCGACGTGATTTTCGTTTCGCTGCCGGACACGAAACAAGCCGCCGCTTACGAAAAAGACATCGCGCCGAATTTGACGCCCGGCAAAACGCTGTTGTTCGCGCACGGATTTTCCATCCATTTCAAGACCATCGTGCCGCCGAAAAATGTGAACATCATTCTCGTCGCGCCGAAAGGTCCCGGCCACACCGTCCGCCGCCAATACGTTGAAGGCAAAGGCGTTCCTTCGCTCATTGCCGTTTATCAAGGCGGCAGCGCGGCAAAAAAAATCGCGCTGGCGTGGGCGAAAGGCATCGGTGGCACACGCGCCGGCGTCATCGAAACTTCGTTCAAGGAAGAAACCGAAACCGATTTGTTCGGCGAACAAACCGTTCTCTGCGGCGGCGCGAGCGCGCTGGTGCAAGCCGGATACGAAACGCTCGTCGAAGCCGGTTACTCACCGGAGATGGCGTATTTCGAGTGCTTGCACGAATTGAAACTCATCGCCGATTTGATGAACGAATCCGGCATCAGCGGAATGCGCTTTTCCATTTCTGAAACCGCGAAATGGGGCGACGTTTCCGTCGGCCCGAAAATCATTGACGCCAGCGTGAAGAAACGCATGAAAGCCGCGCTCAAGGACATTCAATCCGGCAAGTTCGCGAAAAATTGGGTCGCCGAATACAAAGGCGGCTACAAAAAATACAACGCGCTGCTCAAGAAAGGTGAACAACATCCGATTGAAAAAACCGGCGCGAAATTGCGCGCGCTCATGCCGTGGATGGGCAAGAAAAACATCAAAGGCGCGCAAGCCGCCTACTGATTGACGATTTCGGATTTACGATTTAAGAATTTGTAAAAACGCAAAAGCCGCCGGAGAAATCCGGCGGCTTTTTGTTTTCAAGAATCAGCAATCAGTAAAGCAAGTTTTGCGTCGTCCAATCGCTCTTTTGCGATTTTATATTTGGGGTCAATTTTAAGCGCTTTCTCATAGCATTTGATAGCTTCAGCATATTTTCTTTTACCGAGCAAAATTCCGCCCAAATTAAAATAGGCTTCTTCGATTGCGCCTTTGGAACATTCAAGTGCGCGGCGATAAATTTTTTCTGATTGTTTATGCAAACCACGCTTGAAAGCATTACTACCAAGAAAAATGTGAAAAGTCGCATCTTCCGGTTTGTGCTTCACGGCTTTACGATACCAAATCACCGCTTCTTTGAAATTACCTTTGGCCTGAACCAAATGCCCCATTTGAGCGAACACACTCGGCAGAGCTTTGGGGGGACATAATGCGATGGCTTGTTGAATGGCTTTTTGCGCCTTTATGTATTGAGCCAGTTGAACCAACACCATTCCATAATGTAACCGAGCAAAACCGTCTTGCGGAAATTTCTGCAAATGCTTTTTGCAAAGCTCAAGAACCACAACAGTCTGTCCCCTGTCGCCTGCAAGGTATATCTGATTAAGACTGTTTCTGCGTTCATCCATATTATCCACCCAACGAACTCGCGTCCGTTACGTCGCCTTTGTTGAAGTCCACATATTCTTCGGTCAAATCGGCGGCATACATCACCGCGCCAAATTTGCCGAGATTCAAATTGATGTGCAGTTCAAATTCCTTCGGCGCGACGGCGGCACATAAATTTTTGAACGTCGCCTTCGTCGGTTGGCCGCGTTTCAAGCTCCACAAAATTTGTCGGGAATTTGTCGCGCTGTAACCGATGTCCACTTTTTCTTCGACAATTTTGGCGGGTGAATAGCCGAGCGCGTCAATGATGCGTCCCCAATTCGGGTCGCCGCCGTGCCAGCTCGTTTTCACCAGCGCGCTGTTCGCCACCGCGCGCGCGGCGGCATCGGCATCTTGAATCGTCTTCGCTCCATTCACGCGCACCGTCACGACGCGGTGAACACCTTCGCCATCGCGCACGATTTTTTTGGCGAGTTCGAGACAGACGTGATTTAACGCATTTTGAAAAACTCTGAACTCTGAACTCTGAACCTTGAACTTTTTATTTTCAGCAAGTCCATTTGCCAAAACTAAAACGGTGTCATTCGTGCTCATGTCACCGTCCACGGTGATGCGATTGAAACTGTGCGCGACAGCTTCGTTCAGCGCGGCTTGCAAAATTTTCGCGTCAATCGCGGCGTCCGTCGTGATAAAACACAGCATCGTTGCGTGCAGCCCATCGTGAGGCAGGGCAGCGGGACGCGCGCCGGTGGCGGACATTCCCGGTTGAATCATGCCCGCGCCTTTGCATATTCCGCCGATGCGGACGGTTTTGCCGCCGAGCTTGAATTCAATCGCGATTTGTTTTGGCCGCGTGTCGCTGGTCATAATCGCTTCGGCGGCGTCGTCTGCATTTTCAATTTTTGTGCCGAGAAATTTGGCGGCTTCCACAATTCCACGTTTCACATTTTGCATCGGCATCGTCACGCCAATCCGCCCGGTGGAACCGACAAAAATTTTGTCGGCGGAAATTTGTAATTCGTCCGCCAAAATTTGTGTCATCGCTTTCGCATCGCGCAAACCAATTTTGCCGGTGCAGGCGTTGGCGTTTCCCGAATTCACCACGATAGCTTGCGCGATTCCCTTTTTCATGCGGGCGACACAAACTTTGACTGGCGCGGCGCAAACTTGATTGGTCGTGAACATGCCGGCGACGGCGGCGGGCGTTTCAGAAACGATGAGCGCGAGGTCGCGTTTCTGGCCTTTGTTCGAGCCTTTGCCCGTGCCGAGTTTTTTGATGTCGCAAAAAACGCCGCTCGTCATAAAGCCGATGGGCGCACAAATTGAACTGGGAATTTCTTTGAACTGCATTTTCATTTCACAAAAAATAAAAAAACTCGACACGAATTTCACGAATTGAATTTTTGAATTCGTGCCAATTAGTGAAATTCATGTAAAAACTTTTCAAGTTTTCACCGCGTCAATTTCGAGCCGCACCATTTTGACGTGGACTTTGTTCTCCGTGTCGGGCGGATGTTTGGCAACGTAACGCTGCGTGACGGCGGAAATAAATTCTTCGCGGACATTTTCGGGAACGCGTTGGATATAAGGAATCCACGTCGAGCGCAGCCATGTCGCAAATCCATCCGCGCCATTGTAAGTCGCGTCTTTGGGCGCAAGTTTGAGCGAAATGATTTTGAAGCCAGATTTCGGTAGCCATTTTTCGTAATCCGTCGGCGAATAAAAAAAGTACGGCGTCGGCATTTTGCGGAAAAATTTTTTCCAGCGCGACAATCGCATTTCCGGTCGCAACACGAGAAAAACGTCGTGCGCGTTGCCCTTGCCGCCGCAGGAAACAATCAGGCGTCCGCCGGGTTTCAAAACCGACGCCACGCCGCGCAGGATTTTTTCGTGGTCGTCCACCCAATGCAACGCGGCGTTGGAAAAGACAAAATCGAATTGCCGGGCGAATTTGATTTTTCGCGCGTCACAAACTTGAAATTTCAAGTTCGGAAATTTTTTCGCCGGAAACGTGTTTTTGGCAAACGCGATCATTTCTGCCGAAGCGTCCGTGCCGGCGACAAAGCCGCGAGGAACAGCATTCGCGATTTCCGCCGTTACTTTGCCATCGCCGCAGCCGATGTCCAAAATGTGTTCGTCGCCACGTAGGTTTAATTTCGCGATGAGTTCGCGCGCCCAAGTTTGTTGCACGACGGAATTCGCAGCGTAATCCGCGGCGTTCCATCTCATCGTTTGTTCGGTTTTTTTGGGGGGGGGCGGAAGTTTTGGACGGCGAGGCAAGTGGCTCATGGATTACAAAAGGATTTTTGCGAGGTTGAAGTAAAACAACAGTGTGAAAACGTCGGCGATGGCGAGCGTGAGCGGGCCAGCGGCGATTTTTGGGTCGAGCTTCAGGGCGTGAAGTAGCGCGGGCACGCTCAAGCCGGCAACGCAGGCGGTCAAAAGGCAAAACGTCACGCTCGCGCCGATGACGAACGCAGGCATCGGCTCGCGTTGCCAGACCAGAACGACCAGCGCAACGGTCAGTCCGCAGGCGAAGCCAAGCAGTAACGCCGTGAACGCCTCGCGCCAAAGCGAGCGCCAATACCAGCGCGTCGTCGGTTTGGTCGTCCGCAACGCCTGAATCGTGACGGTCATGGATTGGATGCTGACGCTTTCGCCAAGTCCCAGAATTAGCGTGAGAAAAAACGCGATGACGAGACTTTTCTCCAACGTCAATTTGTATGCGCCCGCCAAAACCGCGCAAAACGTCCCGCTCACAATTGTTGTGATGAGCCACGGAAAACGGACGCGAAAGGCACGCCACGGCGAAGCGTCGCGGACTTGCGACACTTGAAAGCCAAGGGTTTCGAACACTTCCGTCATTTGCTCGCGCTCGGCGATATCGAAAACTTCCTCGGTGAACAAACTCACGTCCACGATTCCCACCACGCGCCGGTTTTCATCAACCACCGGGAACGCAAAAAATTTGTGCAGCACAAAAACTTCACAGGCTTCCATCACCGTTGCTGTGTGTGGAATGGCAACGACATTGCGAATCATCAATTCCGACAGCGTTTGTTCCAGCGGAGCCATGAGCAACCGGCGCGTGGGCACGACACCGACTAATTGTTCGCCGTCGTTGACGACGTAGAAATAAACGATTTTTTCGCCGACGCCGCGTTGCCGGATTGAGGCCAGCGCCTGTTCCACCGTAAATTTTTGATTAAGCGTGGCAAAATCACGGCGCGCGAATCGCAACACCGGTTCGTTCAAATGTTCTGTCGGAGGTTTGATTTGCACCTTATTAAATCTTAAACCAATCCGGCGGTTTCAGGAAAACCGCAGACGATGTTCATGCTTTGCATAGCCTGACCGCCCGCGCCTTTGACCAGATTGTCCTCGGCGCTCATCACAACAAGCCGTCCGGTGCGCGGGTCAAGCCGCCACGCAATTTCAATGACATTTGTGCCGGTCACGTTTTTGGTGTCCGGTAGCGATTTACCTTCGAGCAAACGAACGAACGGTTCGTTGCCGTAACATTTTTTGTAAGCGGCGAAAATTTTTTCTTCGGATAATTTTCCCGCCGGTTCAAGATACAGCGTCGTGAGGATGCCGCGATTGATCGGAATCAAATGCGGCGTGAATTGAATTGTCACCTGCGTTTTTGCCGCGAGCGAAAGTTGTTCCTCGATTTCGGACAAATGCCGGTGTTTCGGCACGCCGTAAGGCCGAGCGCTTTCGTTACATTCGACAAAGAGATATTCGCCTTCGACTTTTCGCCCCGCGCCGCTGACACCGCTCAACGAATCGGCGATAATTCCTGTTGGCTTAATCAAACCGTTTTTCAGCAATGGAATTGTCGGCAGCAAAACGCTCGTCGGATAACAGCCAGGCGACGCGATGAGCAGCGATTTTTTGATTTGCTCGCGATAAATTTCCGGCAAACCATAAACGGATTTTTTGAGCAACTCCGGCGCGGGATGGTCGTGCGCGTAAAATTCCTTGTAAATCTCCGTGCTTTTCAAACGAAAATCCGCGCTCAAATCGATGACAATCGCACCCGCGTTCAACAGCGGCACGGCATATTCAGCGGCAACACCATGCGGCAACGCAAGGAAAACCACATCGGCCTGCTTTGCCAGAACTTCCGCGTTTGGTTCGCTGAAACGCAAGTGTCTCGACTTCGGGTGGCTGGCGAATTTGGGAAAAACCTGCGCCAAAGTTTTTCCGGCATTTTGGCGCGAGGTGACGGCGACCAGTTCCGCGTGCGGATGGTTGAGCAACAATTTCACCAATTCTTCGCCGGAATAACCGGATGCCCCGATGATGGCGACTTTCTTCGTTTTCATTTTTAATTCTTTTACACGGATTTCACGGATTAACACAGATTTAATTTTAATCCGTGAAAATCTGTGCAATCCGTGTCAGTTTTTCCAAACAAAAAACCCGCTGACGTTTGGCCAGCGGGTTTGAAATTTTCAATTCGATTAACGTTTCGAGAATTGGAAACGTTTGCGCGCGCCGGGCTGGCCGTATTTTTTGCGCTCTTTGGCGCGGGAATCGCGCGTCAGCAATCCTTCCGCCTTCAACTGCGGACGCAGATTGGCGTCCAGTTGCAACAGCGCGCGGGCGATGCCGTGCCGTGCCGCGCCGGCTTGGCCGTTTGGCCCGCCGCCGGTGATGTTGATGCGCGCGTCCACTTTTTCCGCCGTGCCAGTGACGACGAGCGGTTGCGTGACGGTGGCGCGCAGCGTGTCCATCGGAAAATAATTTTCAAACGCGCGGCCATTCACGGTGATTTTGCCGCTGCCGTTTGCGAGGCGAACGCGCGCGATAGAAGTCTTGCGCCGTCCGGTGCCGAGAAATTCGTTTTTGGTTTCTTTCGCCATAATCAAATCAAGCCGCCGCCTTGAGCGGTTCGGGTTTTTGCGCCGCGTGCGGATGTTTGTCGCCTTTGAACACTTTCAATTTGGTGAGCAAAACGCGACCCAAACGGTTTTTCGGAATCATGCCTTTGACGGCGTGTTCAATCAATTTTTCGGGATGCTTCGCGCGAATCTGTTCGACCGTCGCGTATTTTTCGCCGCCTTTCCAGCCGGAATACGTCATGTATTCCTTGTCAGTTTCTTTTTTGCCGGTGACGCGAACTTTTTCCGCGTTGATGACGACAACAAAATCGCCGGCATCGAGGTGCGGCGTATAAACGGGTTTGTTTTTGCCGCGCAGCACGTCGGCAACTTGCGCGGCCAGACGGCCAAGAACCGCGCCGTCGGCATCAATCACATGCCACTTGCGCTGGTCCAGATTCACTTTCGGCAAATGCGTTTTCATTTTCCAAACAAAAGGGACGTGAAATTTATCAGACGGGCGAATGAAGTCAACAAATCATTTCCGGCAAATCAGCCGCCCAAATACGCGCTTTTGACCTTTGGATTCTGGCGCAATGTGGTGGAATCGTCCCGCAAAATGATTTTGCCGGTTTCGAGAACGTAGCCGAAATGGGAGATTTCCAACGCGAGATTCGCGTTTTGCTCCACCAGCAAAATCGTCAAACCCTGTTGCCGGTTGATTTCGACAATTTTTTCAAAAATCGTTTTCACGAGCAGCGGCGCGAGGCCGAGCGACGGCTCGTCGAGCAAAAGTAATTTGGGCTGGCTCATCAACGCGCGGCCAATCGCCAGCATTTGCTGTTCGCCGCCGGAAAGCGTTCCGGCGATTTGCGATTCGCGTTCTTTCAATCGTGGAAACAGATGGAAAACATTTTCCAATTCGCGCCCGATGATTTTTCTGTCGCGCTGCAAATACGCGCCGATCTGCAAATTTTCCAAAACCGTGAGATTGGCGAAAATCATCCGGCCTTCGGGTGCGTGCGAAAGGCCGCGCGCGACGATTTGGTGCGGCGGCAAACCGGCAATGCTTTTGCCTGCATAAACAATTTCGCCGGATTTCGGTTTGAGCAGACCGGAAATGGTTTTAAGCGTCGTTGTTTTGCCCGCACCGTTCGCGCCGATGAGCGTGACGATTTTTCCGTCCGGCACGGACAGGGAAATCCCGTGCAGCGCCATAATCGCGCCATAGCCAACGGTCAAATTTTTAATTTCCAACATCTTATTGAGACAGGATTAACAGAATTTCCAGGATTATTTTGAAAATGAAATCCAGTTAATCATGTAAATCCTGTCTAAACTTTTGTTTCTTCGCCCAAATACGCGGCAATGACTTTCGGATTTTTGCGGATTTCTTCCGGTGCGCCCTCGGCGATTTTGACACCGTAATCCAAAACGGCGATGCGCTCACAAATGCCCATGACGACCTGCATGTCGTGCTCGACAAGCAGGATGGAAATCTGAAATTTGTCCTTGATGAATTGAATCAGCCGCATCAATTCAACTTTTTCGTTCGGATTCATGCCGGCGGCGGGTTCATCGAGCAGAAGCAATTTGGGTTTGGCCGCGAGCGCGCGGACGATTTCCAATCGCCGTTGGTCGCCGTAGCTCAAACTTTTCGCCAGTTCATCGCGGAATTTGCCGAGCGAAAAAATTTCGAGCAATTCCAGAACGCGCACGGCGATTTCGTTTTCTTCCGCCCAAAAATTTCTGCCGCGCCAGAGCGCGTGCCGCGCGTCGCCACGCAGGTGCAAATGAAAAACGGCGCGCACATTGTCGAAAACGGTGAGCGACGGAAACAGGCGGATGTTTTGGAACGTGCGCGCGATGCCGCGCGCGGTGATGTGATACGGTTTGCTGCCGACGATGGATTGGCCGTCGAAGGAGATTTCGCCGCTGGTCGGTTGATAAACGCCGGTGATAAGATTGAACGCGGTGGTTTTGCCCGCGCCGTTTGGTCCGATGAGTCCGGCCAGTTCATTTTGCCCAATCTGCAAATCCAATTCTGACACGGCGGTGAGTCCGCCGAAACGGATAGTCGTTTTTTCAAGTTGGAGCAAAGCGGACATTCCAAGTTTTTAATTTTTGGTTTTTAATTTTGAATTTCTGAAAGTGAACAATCCTTGCGGTCGCGTAAGCATCAGCAGAATCAGCAACAGCGAATAGATAATCATGCGCGTGCCACCAAGCCAGCCGAGCGGATGCGCTTTGGCGATGCCGGGAAGGTGTTCGATGCCGGCGAGCATTCGCAAGCCTTCCGGCAGCAGCGTCAGCAGAACCGCGGCGAGAATGACGCCGACGGCGTTGCCCATGCCGCCGAGAATGACCATGACGACGAAGGCAATGGATTGCATGAAACCAAAACCGTTTGGCGTGAGGAATTGTATCGCGTGCGCGTAAAGTCCGCCGGCGATGCCCGCGAAAAATGCGCCGACAACGAACGCGGTGACTTTGTATTTGGTCGTGTTGATGCCCATCGCTTCGGCGGCAATTTCGTCATCGCGCACAGCGATGAATCCACGTCCGTAGGTGGAATTGACGAGCGTCGCGATGACGTAAATGGTCACGGCAGCGAGGCCGAACGTCCAAAAGAAATTCGTCCAGGGATGTTTCACGCTCAATCCGCGCGCGCCGCCGACGAAATCCGTGTTTTGCAGGATGACGCGAATGATTTCGCCAAAACCGAGTGTGACGATGGCAAGGTAATCGCCTTTCAATCGCAAGGTGGGCAGGCCGACGAGCAGGCCGGCGATGGCCGCGAGCAATCCGCCCGCGAGCAGCGCAACGAGAAAAATTCCGTTTGCGGCGAAGAAGTTCAATTGGTCGAATTGGTTCGTAATGACGGCCGAAGTGTAAGCACCGACGGCCATGAATCCGGCGTGGCCGAGCGAAAATTGGCCGGTGTAGCCGTTGATCAGATTGAGGCTGACGGCCATGACCACGTTGATGCCGATGTTGTAGCTGATAATCAGCCAATAGGAGTTGATTTGATTTTGGAAAAGCGAAATCAAAAAGCACAGCGCCAGCGCGCCGAGCAAAAATGTTTTGGCGTGGCGGAAATTCATACTTTTTCAATCTCCTTTTTGCCGAGCAAGCCGGATGGTTTGATGAGCAGAATTAAAATTAAAATGCCGAACGCAATCGCGTCGCGGTAAGTCGAAGAAATGTAACCGGACACGAGCGTTTCGGTGACGCCGATGATGAGTCCGCCGAGCACCGCGCCGGACAGGTTGCCGATGCCGCCGAGCACCGCCGCGACAAACGCCTTGAGTCCGGGCAGAATGCCCATGAGCGGGTCAATCGCCGGATAGTTGGCGGCGAATAAAATTCCCGCCGCCGCCGCGAGCGCCGAGCCAAGCGCGAAGGTGAAGGAAATCACAACGTCAGTGTTGATGCCCATGAGCGCGGCAGCTTCGGGATTGAACGAGAGAGAGCGCATGGCCATGCCGATTTTGGTTTTCAACACGATGAAACGCAACGCGAGCAGCAAAAATAAAGTCACGCCCAGAACGATGAGTTGATTGCTGTTCAGGCTCAAGCCGCCAAGTTTGGTGATGGGAAAAACGGGAAGGATTTGCGGAAATCGTTTGGGTGCGGCGCCGAAAACGAATTGGCCGGTGTATTCCAGAAAAAGGGAAACGCCGATGGCCGTGATAAGCATGGTCAATTTGGGGCGGGATCGCAGCGGGCGATAGGCGAGTCTTTCAATCACAATGCCGATGGCCGCGCAAATGGCCATGGAAATTCCCATCACGACCAGCCCGGACAAAATCGAGGGCGTCGGGAGCATTTTGGCGATTTCAGGCGCGAAGTAAAATCCGGCGAACGCGCCGAGCATGAAAACGTCGCCGTGCGCGAAATTGATGAAACGCAGGATGCCGTAGACCATCGTGTAGCCCAGCGCGATGAGCGCGAGAATGGAACCGAGCGCGAGGCCATTGATCAACTGTTGTAAAAATTCAGTCATGCAACGCGCGAAGCATGGCGCGCGCGAAAAATTTTGTCGAGCGCGCGGAACCGGATTCTGAATTTACGGCGCAATCGTTTCAACGTATTTGAACCGGCCATCTTTGATGGTCACGATGATGGCGGGTTTTGAGGCGTTGCGCTCGGCGTCAATCGTGATGTTGCCGGTGACGCCGGGAAAGTCTTTGGTGGCGGCAATGGCGTCGCGGATTTTTGCCGGGTCGGTCGAACCGGCGCGTTTGATGGCGTCGGCCAGAATCATCGCCGAATCATAGCCAAGCGCGGCCATGCAATCGGGCAGGTCATTGTATTTCTGGCGGTATTTCTGGACGAAATTTTGCACCACGGGCGAATCCTGATCCGGCGTGAAATGGGTGGAAAAATAATCGCCTTCCAACGCCGCGCCGCCGATGGGAACCAATTGAAAGGACATCCAGCCGTCACCGCCGAACAATGGGACGTTGATACCAAGTTGTCGGGCCTGCAACGCAATCAGGCCGACTTCGGTGTAATAACCGGGCACAAAAATGCCGTCGGGATTCGCGGCTTTGATTGCGGTGA
Source organism: Verrucomicrobiia bacterium (assembly GCA_035545995.1). Lineage (GTDB taxonomy): Bacteria > Verrucomicrobiota > Verrucomicrobiia > Limisphaerales > UBA11358 > UBA11358. The sequence goes on along the minus strand of DASZXH010000082.1, from coordinate 16,929 downwards.
GTTGCGCGTTGAAATCCTTGTCACCGCCACTGTAATTTTGTTCCAAAATGATTTTCCCGCCGCGCGCGGTGAAACCGTCCTCGAAAAATTTCGCCAGTCCGACGCTGTAATCACTTTTCACGTCGCGCAGCACGGCCACGGATTTTAACTTGAGCGTGTCGCGCGCGAAATCGGCCAGAACTTTTTGGCCTTGAAAGGAATCCAGAAAACAGGTGCGGAAAATGTAATCGCCGGTCTGCGTGACTTTGGGATTGGTGGACGCGGGCGTAATCATCGGGATTTTATTTTCCTGACAAATCGGCGCGGCTTCGAGCGAGCGTGACGACGCGACTTCGCCGAGAATGGCCACAACCCCGTCGCTTGAAATCAACTTCCGCACGACCGTCGCCGATTGTCCGGCTTGCGATTGGTCATCTTCCGTGAGCAATTCGATTTTTTTGCCGAGCACGCCGCCCGCTGCATTGATGTCGTCAATCGCCAGTTGCGTGCCGTTGTGCGATTGCTGGCCAAACGTCGCTTCGCTGCCGGTCAACGACGCGTATTCGCCGATTTTGATGACGTCGCCGCCCGCGCCGGCGGAAGGAGAAGATTTATTGCAGCCGGCGAGAAGGAGCGAAATAGCCGTCGCGGACACGGCAAATAATTGTTGATTACGAATTTTCATTTATGTGCAAAACCTGCGCCAGCCTAGCCATTTGTGTTGAAGTTTCAAGCCTTTGAAACGGCTTAAATGGATTCAAACAAATAATTAAAACAATTGTTTGACAAGCGCTGGGAAATTACCTACCGTTCGGTAGCTTTAATGGCTGAAGACGAAAATCAATTCACGAATGATTCCGCCGCGCGGCAGCAGGTCTTGCGCGCGGCGCTCAAGCATTTCGCCAACGCGGGTTATGCCGCCACGTCCGTCCAGCGCATCGTCAGCGACGCCAAAGTGTCCAAACCGGCGCTTTATTATCATTTCCGGGACAAGGCCGGATTGTTCGAGGCGCTGGTGAACGAGGCGCATGACGGAAAATTTCGGGCGGTTCAAGAGGCGGCGGCGCGCGCGAAGACATTTCGCGGGCAGGCGCTGGAAATTCTCGTTGCGGTGTTCGACTACTTTCATAAAAATCGGGAACTGACGCGCATCGCGTTTTCCACTGCTTATGCCGCGCCGGGGGAATTGCCGCCGGGGCTGAATCACATCAAAAAGTGCAAGCGCAGTCTGGAATTTATCCATTCGCTCATCAAACGCGCGCAGGCGGCGGGCGAATTGGACAAGCGGTTTGACAGTTGGGATCTGGCTTACGGCTTTTATGGCCAGACCAATTTTTACATCACGGCGCATCTGTTGATTCCCAATTATCGTTTGGATCGTAAGGCGGCGGAGCGCGTCGTCGAATTGTTTTTCATCGGCGCGGGCGCTAAAAAATGAAGTCACAAAATCTGAAAACGGCAAAAATGAAAATGAATTCAATCAAACAAAATCACGGCGTTCAGAGTTCGGCTGCGAAATCGGTTTGGAGCGCAGCTATTTCGCTGGCATTGCTGGTATTGGCCGGTTGTGGGCGCGGCTCAAACGGCGGGCCGCCACCGCCGCCGGAAGTGGGTGTGATTACCATCGCGTCAAAGCCGCTGCCTATCACGACGGAATTGCCCGGGCGCATTGACCCGATTCGCACGGCGGAAGTGCGCGCGCGCGTCGCGGGAATTTTGTTGAAACAGGTTTATCGCGAAGGCGCGGACGTGAAGGCGGGCGATGTGCTTTTTCAAATTGACCCCGCGCCATTCAAAGCCGCACTCGACAGCGCCAACGCCAATCTATTGCAGACGCAGTCGCTGGCGCAGCGTTACAAATCGCTGGTGGGCATCAACGCCGTGAGCAAGCAGGATTACGACAATGCCGTGGCGTCGGCGGCCCAGGCGCAGGCCGCGCAGGAAATTGCCGCGCTCAATCTTGGTTATTGCACCATCACCGCGCCGATTTCCGGGCGCATCGGCAAGGCGCTGGCGACGGAAGGCGCGCTCGTCGGCCAAAATGAAGCGACGGAATTGGCAGTCATCCAGCAACTTGACCCGATTTATTTTGATTTCACGGAATCCAGCGCGGAGCTTTTGAAATTGCGCCGCGAATTCGACAGTGGCCAGTTGAAAAGTCTCGCGCCGGGCGAGGCAAAAGTCACGTTGCTGCTCGAAGACGGCACGGTTTATCCGCTCGCGGGCAAATTGCTTTTCTCCGACGTGACAGTTGACCCGACGACGGGCATGGTGACGTTGCGCGCGGAATTTCCGAATCCCGACGATTTGCTGCTGCCGGGAATGTTCGCGCGCGCGCGGCTGGAGCAGGCGGTGGACAATCAGGCCATCACCGTGCCGCAACGCGGCGTGACTTACGGCGCGGACGGCAATCCTTCGGTCGTGACGTTGACACCGGACAACAAAGTGGAAGTCCGCTCTGTGACCATCAGTTCTGCGGTGGGTAACGATTGGATTGTGACCAGCGGGTTGAAGGCGGGCGACCGCGTGGTGCTGGAAGGATTGCAAAAAATCCAACCAGACATGACTGTGAAACCAGTGCCTTTCGATTCCACGAACAATTCCGTGGGCGTAACTTCCGGCCAATAACTTTCAAGGGAAAACATCATGCCACGATTTTTCATTGACCGCCCGATTTTTGCCTGGGTGATTTCCATTTTGATTTTGGTCGCGGGCGCATTGTCGTTGACGCAATTGCCCATCGCGCAGTATCCGAGCATCGCGCCGCCGTCGGTGGCTATCACGGCGACGTATCCCGGCGCGTCCGCCGAGACGCTGCAAAACACAGTGACGGCGGTGATTGAACAGCAATTGAACGGCATTGACCGTCTGCTTTACATGTCGTCGGTCAGCCAGTCATCCGGTCAGGCGGTCATCACGCTTTATTTCGAGCCGGGCACGAACCCGGACATCGCGCAGGTGCAGGTGCAGAACAAATTGCAACTGGCCATGCCGCAATTGCCGGCGGCGGTGCAGCAACAAGGCGTCATTGTTGCCAAGGCGACGCGCAACTTCCTGATGTTTTTCACGCTGTCGTCCACGAATCTGGACGAAACCGCGCTGGGCAATTTCATCGCGTCCAAAGTGCTCGACCCGATTCGCCGCATCAACGGCGTGGGCGAAGCGGACGAATTCGGTTCGGAATACGCGATGCGCGTCTGGCTTGACCCGGCTAAAATGGACAGTTTCAATCTGACGGCCAGCGACGTGGTCAACGCGATTCAGGCACAAAACGTGCAGGTCGCCGCCGGTCAATTGGGCGCGCGTCCGGCGCTCAAAGGCCAGCAGTTGAACGTCGTGTTGCAGGGGCAAAGCACGCTGACGTCGCCGGAGGAATTCGGCAAAATCATTTTGCGCGTGAATCCCGACGGCTCGCGCGTGTATTTGCGCGACGTGGCTAAAATCGCCTTCGGCGGACAAAATTACACGACGCAAGTGCGCGTGAATGGCGTGCCGGCGGCGGCGGTCGGCGTCAAATTGTCGCCTACGGCCAACGCGCTGGCGACGGCGGACGCGGTGCGCGCGAAAGTCGCGGACCTTTCCAAATTTTTCCCTGCGGGCATCAAAGTCAATTTTCCGTATGACAGCTCGGCGTTCGTCCGCATTTCCATCAAGGAAGTCGTGTTCACTTTGCTGGAAGCCATCGGGCTGGTGTTTCTGGTGATTTATCTGTTTTTGCAAAACATCCGCGCGACGTTCATTCCCACGATTGTCGTGCCAGTGGCGTTGATGGGCACGTTCACCATCATGCGATTGACGGGATTTTCCATCAACGTGTTGACGATGTTCGGCATGGTGCTGGCGATTGGCTTGCTCGTGGACGACGCGATTGTCGTCGTGGAAAACGTCGAGCGCATCATGAGCGAGGAAGGTTTGTCGCCGCGCGATGCGACGCGCAAATCCATGGGACAAATCACCGGCGCGCTCATCGGCATCGCACTCGTGTTGACGGCGGTGTTCATTCCGATGGCATTTTTCGGCGGCTCGGTCGGCGCGATCTACCGGCAATTTTCGCTGGCGATGGTCGCTTCGATGTTGTTTTCGATTTTTCTGGCGATGTCGTTCACGCCATCGCTGTGCGCCACGTTGCTCAAGCCGGTTGAGAAAGGTCATCACCATGAGAAAAAAGGATTGTTCGGCTGGTTCAATCGCGGTTACAACGCCGGTGCCAGAAAATATCAAGGCTGGGTGGAGCGCATTTTGGGCACGACGGGGCGTTACCTCGCCATTTATCTGGCCATCATTGTGGCGATGGGCTTTTTGTATGTGAAACTGCCGTCGTCATTTTTGCCGGAAGAAGATCAGGGTTATTTCATCAACGCCATTTTGTTGCCCGTGGGTGCGACGCAGGAACGCACGGTGGAAGCGCTCAAGCAGGTGGAAAGTTATTACCTGAAACAGCCGGAAGTCGCGGACGTCATTGCCGTCGCCGGATTCAGTTTCAACGGGCAGGGACAAAACGCCGCCGTTTCCTTCGTGCGTTTCAAGGATTGGAGCGAACGGCATGGCAAGGAACATCACGTGCAGGGCGTCATTGGCCGTGCGTTCATGGCGCTATCGGCCATCAAAGACGCCGTCATTTATCCCATCAATCCGCCGCCGATTCCCGAACTCGGCACCGCTGCCGGTTTCGATTTTGAACTCGAAGACCAAGGCGGTCTCGGCCACGAAAAACTCATGGCCGCGCGCAATCAATTGCTCGGCATGGCCGCGCAAAATCCCAATGTTGCCGGCGTGCGCCCGCAAGGCATGGAAGACACAGCGGAAATGAAAATTGACATTGACTGGGACAAAGCCAGTGCGCTCGGCGTCGCGCCCGCCGACATCAACAATACGCTTACGACCTATTTCGGCTCGACCTACGTCAACAATTTCGTGGACGGTAACCGCGTGCAGCAGGTCATCGTGCAATCGGACTCGCCGCATCGCATGTTGCCGCAGGACATCGGCAAATTGTTCGTCCGCAACAGCACGGGCACGATGGTTCCGTTCTCGACATTTACCACGTTGCGCTGGATTTACGGCTCGCCGCAACTGGAGCGTTACAACGGATTTCCTTCGCGGGAAATCATTGGCACCGCCGGTCCCGGCAAAAGCTCCGGTGACGCGATGAAAGCGATGGAGGAAATGGCCGCGAAATTGCCCGCCGGTGTCGGCTACGAATGGACGGGGCAATCCTACGAGGAACGTTTGTCCGGTTCGCAAGCGCCCGCGCTTTACACCATTTCATTGCTCGTCGTGTTTTTGTGCCTCGCCGCGCTTTATGAAAGCTGGGCGATTCCGTTCTCCGTCATTCTCGCCGTGCCATTGGGCGTGCTCGGCGCGCTGCTCGCCGCGCATTTGCGCGGATTGCCCAACGACGTGTTTTTCAAAGTCGGCCTGATTACCACGATTGGTTTGGCGACAAAAAACGCGATTCTCATCGTCGAGTTCGCCAAAAACTTGCAAACGCAGGGCAAAAGTTTGATTGAAGCCACGCTCGAAGCGGTGCATATCCGGTTGCGCCCGATTTTGATGACGTCATTTGCGTTCATTCTTGGCGTGCTGCCGCTGGCGGTCAGCAGCGGCGCGGGTTCGGCCAGTCAAAACGCCATCGGCACAGGCGTCATCGGCGGCATGGCGGCGGCGGTGTTGCTGGGTATTTTCTTCGTGCCGGTGTTTTTCGTCGTCATCCGCCGGATTTTCGGCGCCAAACCGTCGCATCACGATTTGGCGGTGCAAGCCGGGGCGACTAAAAATCCTGACGGCAAAAATCCCGACGCCCAATAAAATCGCATGAACAAAATTTTTCCAATTCTCGCGTTGGTCGGAATGACCATTTCCGGCTGCACGCTCGCGCCCCAATATGAGCGTCCCGCTGCGCCGGTTTCAACCAATTGGCCGAGTGCTTCGATTTCCGGCGGCAACGTTTCTGACAATTCCGCGACCAACGCCGTCGCCGACATCGGCTGGCGCGAATTTTTCCGTGACCCGCGTTTGCAGAAATTGATTGAACTGTCGCTGACCAACAATCGCGACCTGCAAATCGCCGCTTTGAACGTGGAACAATCCCGCGCACAATACCGCATCGAGCGCGCCGCGTTGTTTCCTGATATTGATGCCTCCGGCAATTACATCCGTCAGCGCACGTCAAAGAATCTTTTACTTCCCGGTGAACCTGTTTTGGGGAGCCAATACAGCGTGAGCCTCGGCACGACGGCTTACGAAGTGGATTTGTTCGGACGCATTCGCAGTTTGAAAACCGCCGCGCTGGAAAATTATTTTGCGACGGAAGAAGCGCGCAAGAGCGCGCAAATCGCGCTCGTCGCCGAAGTCGCCAGTCAATATCTCACCGAACGCGCCTTTGACGAGGAATTGGAAATGACGCGGGACACGCTCGACGCCGTGCAAAATTCTTACAATTTGATCAAAGCCAGCTACGACGCCGGCGTCGGTTCCGAACTGGATTTGCGCTCCGCCGAGTCGCAGGTGGAAAGCGCCAAAGCCAGCGCCGCCCTTTTTGAGCAACAACGCGATCAAGCGCGGAACGCCTTGGTGTTGCTTGTCGGCGCGCCGTTGCCCAACGATTTGCCGCCGCCGCAATCGCTGAACGAACAGGATTTATTGACGGACTTGCCGCCGGGTTTGCCATCCGATTTGCTGCAACGCCGGCCCGACATTCGCGCCGCCGAGCACGAATTGAAATCCGCCAACGCCAACATCGGCGCGGCGCGCGCCGCGTTTTTCCCGGCCATCAAAATCACCGCCGACGCCGGTTTTTCCAGTGCGCAACTTTCCAGTTTGTTCGACGCCGGTTCGGGAATGTGGCTGTTCAATCCGCAAATCACGCTGCCGATTTTTGAAGGCGGACGGAACAAAGCCAATCTGGACGTGGCCAAAATCAGCAAATTGATCGAAGTGGCCAATTACGAAAAAACGATTCAAACCGCGTTCCGCGAAGTGGCCGACGGTTTGACCGCGAAAAAATTTCTGGACGAGCAATTAGCCGACCAGACCGCGCTGGTCAAGGCCGAGCAGCGCCGTTACGAACTGGCCGACGCACGCTACAAAAACGGCGTGGATAATTATCTGACCGCGCTGACGGCGCAACAAGACCTGTTCACCTCGCAGCGGAATCAAATCGCGACGCAACTTCTGCGCCTGTCCAATTTGATCAGCCTTTATCAGGCGCTCGGCGGCGGCTGGCGGGAAAATTCGCCGCAACCGTGAGCGTGAGTTTGGAGGCATAAAATTATGAGCGAAAATTCTCCAACCCCCGAACCGGCGCAAAAGCAGCCGATTCAATCAAGTTCGACGCCATCGTCGCGGGAGAAAAAAACTAATGGTGAAAGCCTGCAAAAATTGAATTCACCATTTTTTATCTGGCCGGCAACGGTCGCGCTCGCGGTTCTGCTGTATTTGGGGCTTGATTATTTTTTTGACGCGCTGACGCACGAATCCACCGACGACGCGTTCATTGCCGGACATATCGTTTCCATCGCGCCGCGGATTTCCGGTCAAGTCATTGCCATTCATGTTTTGGACAACCAGATGGTCCGGTCGAATGATTTGCTCGTGGAATTGGACCCGGCGGATTACCAGACAACGCTGGCGCAAAAGCAAGCGGCGCAATTGGCGGAAGATTCCAATTACAAAGCCGCCGTCGCCGGATATGAATTGATGGGCGTCAAAGTCACGACCGCGCAAGCCGACGCGCGCAGTTCAGAAGCGAACGTGGCCGCCGCCGCCGCGACCGCCGCGCGCGCCAAAGCGGATTTCGCGCGTTATCAGGAATTGATCAAACAAAACACCATTTCCGCGCAGGAATTCGATCAGGCCAAAGCCGCCACCGATCAGGCCGAGGCGGATTTGAATTCCGCCCGCCAAAAAGCCGCGTCTGACGAATCAAAAGTCGGTGAAGCCAAAGCGCAACAGGACGCCGCGCGCGCCGAGGCCGAAGCGGTTTTGGCACAATCCAAACAATCGCAAACGGAAGTGGATTCGGCGCAATTGAATTTGTCCTACACCAAAATTTTCGCGCCCGGCGATGGCCGCGTCACGCGCAAGCAGGTCGAGGTCGGAGATTATTTGCAAGAAGGACAGCAAATCATGTCGCTCGTGCCAACGGAAGTCTGGGTCGTGGCGAACTTCAAGGAATCGCAATTGAAGAAAATGAAGCCGAATCAGCCAGTGACCGTGGAGATTGACGCGCTGGGCGGCAAAAAATTCCGCGCGCACGTGGACAGCATTCAAGCCGGCAGCGGCGCGCAATTCAGCCTGTTACCACCGGAAAATGCGACGGGCAATTACGTCAAAGTCATTCAGCGCGTGCCGGTGAAAATTCTTTTCGACGAAGCGTTGCCCGCCGACCATACCATCGGGCCGGGGTTGTCCGTGACTCCCAACGTGCGCGTCAGTTCATTTGACGTGCCGGTTTGGGTTGTCGGTTTGCTCGCGGTGATTCTGGCGATTGGAGCGGCCATCGGTTTCCGGTCGGTCTTGAACCGGAAATTGAATGGCGCTGCCAAGTAATTTTCATGGCCGATTCCGCTCCTCAACAAGTGTGGCATCCCCGCCACAATGCGTGGCTCATCACCATCAGCGTGATGATGGCGGTGTTCATGGAAGTGCTCGACACGTCCATCGCCAATATCGCGCTGCCGCACATCGCGGGCAGTTTGTCGGCAACGACGGACGAAGCGACGTGGGTGCTGACGAGTTATCTGGTTTCCAACGCGATTATTTTGCCGATGACCGGCTGGCTCGGAAATTATTTCGGGCGCAAAAAAGTTCTCATTTCGTGCATCACGATGTTCACGATTGCGTCGGCGTTGTGCGGTTTGGCGTGGGATTTGCCGACGTTGATTATGGCGCGCGTTTTGCAGGGCGCAGGCGGTGGCGCGATGGTGCCGATTGCACAGGCGATCATGCTCGAAAGTTTTCCCCCACAAAAACGCGGGCAGGCGATGGCCGTTTTCGCGATGGGCGTCGTTGTCGCGCCGATTCTCGGCCCGACCGTCGGCGGCTGGATTACGGACAATTATTCATGGCGCTGGATTTTTTACATCAACCTGCCGGTGGGGATTCTGGCGGCCATTATGGCGGAATGGGCGGTCGAAGACCCGCCCTACATCAAGCGCAACGAAAAGGCGGACATTGATTTTATCGGTTTTAGCCTGCTCGCCGTCTGGCTGGCGACGTTGCAAATTATTTTGGACAAAGGGCAGGAAGCTGATTGGTTCAGCGCGGATTGGATTCGCTGGTTTGCCACGATTTCCGTCGCATCATTTCTCGGTTTCATCGCCTGGGAATTTCACACCGAACATCCGCTGGTGGATTTGCGCGTTTTCAAAAACCGTAATTTCACCGTCGGCGTGATTTTGATGACGTCGCTGGGCATCATTCTTTACGGCACGACGGCGCAACTGCCGCTGTTTCTGCAAACGCTCATGGGTTATCCCGCGTTGCAAAGCGGTTACGCGATGAGTCCGCGCGGCGTCGCCGCATTTATTACTACGATGGTGGTCGGGCGGCTCGTCGGGAAAATTCCGATGCGCTGGATGTTGTGTTTCGGTTTTGTCGCCCTTGCCATTTCATCGTTCATGTTGAGCAACATCAATTTGCAGGTCAGCAAAGCGAGCGTCATCTGGCCGAGCGTCATCAATGGAATCGCTATCAGTTTTATTTTCGTGCCGTTGACAACCACCACCATGAGCCAGCTTGCGCAACAACAAATCGGCAACGCCAGCGGCCTTTACAATTTGATGCGCAATCTTGGCGGCAGCATCGGCATCGCGCTCGTCACCACCATGCTCGCGCGCGGCGCGCAGGCGCATCAGGCATTGATGGTTGGCCATCTCACGCCGACCGATCCGGCGTTCGCGCATCGTCTGGCCACCACCACCCAAAGTTTGTCGCAACAATCTGATCCCGTGGCCGCCAAAATGCAGGCTTACTCGACCATTTACAACACGCTCGACCAGCAGGCGCATCTCTGGGCATTTGTGGATGTTTTTGTGATTTTCGGTTTTATGGCGCTCGGCGGAGTTCCTTTGCTTTTCCTTTTCAAAAAAGTCAAAGTGGCGTCAAAACCTTCCGCAGCCGCGCATTGACAATTCTGAAATTTGAAACAAAAATTTCCCGAACACGTCTATAATTAAAAATGAAAGCTCCAATCCCGCCCAAAATTCTTTTGACGATTGCCGTCATGCCGTTGCTCGCCGGTTGTGTGGAACGCGAAATGGATTATGACCAGTCGCCGCCCGCCGCCGCTGGAGCGGTTGCGGCGGAGAGCCAACCGGAAAATCCGCCGCCACCGCGTATTGAAGCCGTGCCGATTTCTCCCGGCCCGGGTTATGTCTGGATTGGCGGCGCATGGGAATGGCGCGGTTATTGGGCTTGGGTTTCCGGACGTTGGGCGTATCCGCCTCATCCGGGAGCGGTCTGGGTAAATGGCGCGTGGGTTCGTAACGGACAGGAAAATGTCTGGATCATGGGACATTGGCGTTGATGGCCATTTTCACCGCGCAGTGGAATGTCCCGCGTCGGATTTTCAATCTTCAGGATTGCCGGATGCGGTCGGTTATGTTTTTCTGGAGCAACCTTGCGACCTTAAACACATTTGCCGCACTTTTGCATCCATATGTTCCGTTCAAAACGCGAAAGAGAAAACCATCGCTTTTATCTGTTGCCCGGCATGGGCGGAAAAGCCTGGCATCGCAAAAGAAACACCATCCTCAAATGGACTTTCGCGGTTGCAATTCTCGGCGCGACGGCGTTGTCCCTGCTTTTGTATTTGATCAACCGTTGAAACCGTGCGGCGCGACGCTTGACCCGCCTTCGGTTGCTGTTAATATGCGAAAAATTTGATGAAATTTTTCCGCCTCATTTTAATTTGCGCGCTCGTGTCCGGCTTCAATCCCTGTTCACGAGCGGAATTGGCCGACGGCATTTTGGCCATCGTCAACGACACCGTCATCACGCGCGGACAATTGGAAGATTTCATCGCGCCAGCCATCGAAACGCTGCGCCGTCAATACGGAAGTCAGGAAGGCATTCTTGAGCAAAAAGCGAATCAGGCGATGAGCGACGGGTTGGAGCAATTGATCGAACGCGCCTTGATTCTTCACGATTTTGACGTCCAAGGATACAAACTGCCCGACAGTTACGTTGACCAGCTCGTGCAGGACCGCATCCGCGACCGTTTTTACGGCGACCGCGTGACCTTTCTCAAAACCTTGCAGGCGCAGGGTGAAACGTTCGAACAATTCCGCGAGGACATCCGCGACCAATTTATTGAATTGGAATGGCGTCGCCGAAACGTTTCACAACAAATTGTCATCTCACCCTACAAGATTGAAAATTATTACAACGCGCACACCAATGATTTCAAGGTCGAAGATCAGGTGAAATTGCGCATGATTGTCCTCAACAAAACCGGCAATGACGACACCAACACCGTCGCGCTGGCCGATGAAATTCTGGGTGAAATCAAACATGGCGCCTCCTTTGCTCAAATGGCCGCCGTTTATTCCCAAGGCTCTCAACGCAATCAAAGCGGCGAATGGGATTGGGTCGAGCGCTCTGTGCTGCGCAAGGAACTGGCGGATGCCGCCGCCAAACTCAAGCCCGGCGAAATCAGCGGCGTGATTGAGACCCCCGAAACCTGTTACATCATGCTGCTGGAAGACACCCGCCCCGCGCATATCAAATCGCTCAACGACGTGCGCGACGACATCGAAGCCACGCTGGTCACCCAACAGCAAAAGCAACTTCAACAGCAATGGATTGACTCGTTGAAACGGAAAACGTTCATCCGCCTTTTCTAAAATCCGTGAACGGCTGGCTTGGAATTTCCCTTGGCGATGTCACCGGCATCGGCCCCGAAGTCGCGCTCAAAGCCGTCGCCGCCGAAGCCAAAAAAGACAATTTCAAATACCTTTTCATCGGCGACGAAAATCTGTTACGGCGATGGAATGAAAAATGGTCGCTGAATCTGCCGCTCAAAACATTTTCCGATTACAATGACAATGGAAAATTTTTCGTCATCAATCCATTTGCAGAAAACTTTTCGACAAAAAAAAGTAGCGCAAGCATCTTGCCTGCGGGTTCGCCTCTTGCCGCAAAAGCCGCCATTTCCTATTTGCGCGACGGCGCGGAGCGCTGTTTGCGCGGCGAACTGGACGCGCTAATCACCGCGCCCGTCAGTAAGGAGGCAATCATTCGCGCAGGGCATAAAAGTTTTGTCGGTCAAACCGAATTTCTTTCCGAACTTGCCGGAGCAAAACGAACCGCCATGATGCTGCTCGGCCACGATGACAAAAATCGCTGGCTGCGCGTCACGCTGGCGACAATTCACATTTCCATCAAATCCATCCCGAAAAAGTTGACGATGCAAAAAATTTCACTCGCGATTGAATTGGCCGCGCAAGCCTGCCGCGATTTGAAATTGCCGCGCGCGAAAATTGCCGTCGCTGGATTGAACCCGCACGCCGGTGAAGGCGGAGAATTTGGCGACGAAGAAATCAAAATCATTTCGCCAACGATTTCCAAATTGCAAAAAAAAGGATTCGATGTCGTCGGTCCGTTGAGCGGCGACACGGTTTTTCATTACGCCTTACGCGGCGATTTCGATGCCGTCGTCGCAATGTATCACGATCAGGGACTCGCGCCGCTCAAAGCCGTCGCGTTCGACACCGGTGTGAATTGGACTTTGGGTTTGCCGTTCATCCGCACCTCGCCCGACCATGGCACAGCTTACGACATCGCTGGAAAAGGAATCGCCAATCCTTCGAGCATGATTGCGGCGATTCGGCTGGCAAAGCAGTTGGCAAAAAATAGAAATTAACCGCCAATTAATTCGCGGATTTTCGTTTGAATGTTCCCGTCACGCAGCAAGGATTCACCGACAAGAATTGCCTTCGCGCCACATTTTTTCAATCGCTCAACATCTGCGCGTGTATGAATTCCACTTTCGGCGACAAGTAAAGTAGGGCAGGCATCTTGCCTGCCCGGAGCAGGCTGGAAACCTGCTCTACTTTTCAACTCCGCTGCCAATTTTTCTGTCGTTGCCAAATCCACTTTGAAATTCTTCAAATCGCGATTGTTGACGCCAATCAATTGCGGCGAAATTTTCAGCACGCGTTCCAATTCTGTTTCATCGTGAACTTCGACGAGCGCGGCAAGTCCGGCTTCGACGGCAAGCGAATGGAATTTTTGCAATTGTTCGTCACTTAAAATGGCGACGATGAGCAGAATGGCGTCTGCTCCCCATTCGATGGCTTCGAGGATTTGCCGTTCATCAATGATGAAATCTTTTCGCAGCAGCGGTAATCTGACGGCTTCACGGATTTGGCGGAGATAATCGAGCGAGCCTTGGAAAAATTTCTCGTCGGTCAAAACGGATAGGCAGCTTGCGCCCGCCGCTTCGTATTCTCTCGCGATTTTTACCGGGTCAAAATCTTTGCAGATGATTCCGGCGGACGGCGACGCTTTTTTGACTTCGGCAATGAGCGCAATCTCGCTGCGTTTTGGATTTTTGAGCGCGGAAATGAAATCGCGTCGCTCGCTGTGTTCGAGCATCGCGTCGCGCAAATCGCCGGCGGCGATGATGCGCGCGGGCAATTTCGCGACTTCGCGTTTTTTTTCTTCAACAATTTTGTCTAAAATATTCATTTGCTACAGAAACACAGAAAATTTATAAACTTGTTTTGCTTTTGCCGCGATTACATTCAAAGCACAAAGTCCACAAATTATCTAAAGCATTAGTGCCTTTGTCATGAACTGAAGTTTTGTGGTCAACTTCAAGTCGAACACCAACACCTGATTTTTTGCAAATTTGGCAAGTAAAACCATCTCGTTTCAAAACGAAAAAGCGTTTTCGAAGTGAAATTGGTTCACGGATTCTGGAGGCAACTTTCTTTTCTGGTATAACTGTTGATATTTCAATTGTGGTTTCCTCTGATTTTACATTGTCCTCATTTACAGAATCGTAAGCAGCTCGTAATGCTTTTTTCCAAGAACCAAATCGTCGAGTTACGGTATCATGTGAGACAGGAAAGCCATAAGCTTTCAAATCTTGTTTATAAGGTCGGCGGCCTTCCTTTTCCAAAGTCAGTTCCCAAAGCTCTACAATTATTTGCAAAAGTTCCGCGTCCGTTGATTTTGTAAAGACACCCGCAGTTAAATTTGCTTTTTCTAACGCTTTTCTTAAACATCCGAAGTGTCTATAAACGGTTGCAAAATTGACTCGGCCATATTCTTTAATATCTTTTTTTGTAACCGTTTTTTTGCCCGTGACGGTTGCAATTCGTTTCAATTCTTCAAGAATTGATTTTTCGTCGTAAGATTCGAGAAAATCTATTTCAAATTTTTTCATAAAATTTTCTCCGCGCCTCTGTGTCTCTGTGGCAAAAATAAAATTTATTCCTCATCATCCTTCACACCCTGCATCCGTTTGGTCGGGCAGCCGGCGCGGAGCCAGGCGTTCACGAATTGGTCCAAATCGCCGTCCATCACGGCTTGGACGTTCGCGGTTTGGACGCCGGTGCGCAAATCTTTCACCATGCGATACGGCTGGAAAACGTAGCTGCGAATCTGGTTGCCCCACGAGACGCTGCCTTTCTCGCCGTAAAAGCGTTCCATCTCGGCTTTCTGCGCGTCCTGTCGCTGCGCGAAAATGCGCGATAGCAACAGCCGCATGGCCGTCGCGCGATTTTGATGCTGCGAGCGCTGTGTTTGCGACGCGACGACGAGGCCGGTCGGAATGTGCGTGATGCGCACGGCGGTTTCGACTTTGTTCACGTTCTGGCCACCTTTGCCGCCGGAACGAAACGTGTCCACTTGAAATTCGTTCGGCGGAATCACGATGTCGGAATTATTTTCTTCGAGTTCGGCAATCGTGTCCACGCTGGCGAAACTGGTGTGACGGCGTTTGTTGGAATCGAACGGCGAAATGCGCACGAGCCGGTGCACACCGCGTTCGGCTTTGCAAAAGCCGTAGGCATTTTCACCTTCGATGAGCATCGTGGCGCTTTTGATGCCCGCGCCTTCGCCGGGCAGCGCGTCGGTGACTTCGGTTTTCCAGCCGCGCGATTCCGCCCAGCGCTGATACATGCGCAGCAGCATGTTCGCCCAATCGCACGCCTCGGTGCCGCCCGCGCCGGCGTTGATGCTCAAGATGCAATTCTTCCGGTCATGCGGACTATTGAGAAAAACCTTCAGTTCGAGTGAATCAAGTTCCTTGAGAAATTTTTGCAGGTCGGCGTCCAATTCCTTTTCGATTTTCAATTGCGATTCTTCCGGCTCAGATTCGCCGAGTTCGAGCATGACGCGGAAATCGTCCAATTGTTTTTCGGCGGAAAGCAGCGGCTCGATTTTGTTGCGGAGCGAATTGGCTGCGTCAATCGTTTCCTGCGCTTTTTCGCGATTGTTCCAGAAATTGTCAGCGGTCATTTGCGAATTTAATTCGCCGAGCCGCGCTTGCGTTTTTTCAACGTCAAAGAAACCTCCGCAAATGCGAAAGTTTTTCTGTGGCTGTCGTGATTCCAGATTTAATCGTGTCGAACATTTGTGAAAAATAGCAAAGTCAGACACAAATTACACGAATTTTCACGAATTCAAAACGGTGTTCGTGTCAATTCGTGAAATTCGCGTCAAAAAATTACGGGATCGCGAGGCGATTGGTGACGCCGGTTTGTTGAAGCGCATTTTGCAAACCTTTGGTGGTGAATTGCTGAACGCTGCCGTCCGCCATCAAAACATTGCCGGCAAAATGATGGCGCGTTGCGCTCCATGAGATGGGAGCGTTCGATGAAATTTCCAATAAGCCGGATTTTACAGGAACGCCGCCGATTTCAAAATTGTCGTCACCGGAAAGAAGCCATTGCGGATTTATTTCGTTGGTAACATTTATGTTCACAAAATAGCTGATGTGATTATTGTTAAAATCAGTTGTGAAATTGGTCGCGGGAGCTTGATTGGCATCATCCGGGCAAACTAAAATTTTTGGTGTAGACAACTCATTGGACATCACCTGAAAAACCGCTGCAACATTTCCGGCAGTAACCAATTCCATCGCGCCGCCATTCGTGGCTGAAACCTGCATTGGAAATTTATCGCTGTTGTCTCCCGCCCACTCGCGATAAACAAGGCCGATTTGCTTCAAATTGCTGATACAATCAATACGCGCAGATTTGCGTTTTGCGGCCGCGAGACCCGACAAAAGTAAAACGACGAAGATAGCCAATGCCACGACGACGATTAACACCTCTGTCAGTGTCAGTGCTTGATTTCTTTGATTGGAAAGACGCGGTTTCATACCGCGAAATTTATTTGTGCGCGTTGGCCAGCGAGAGCGCGT
Organism: Verrucomicrobiia bacterium; assembly: GCA_035545995.1. GTDB lineage: Bacteria > Verrucomicrobiota > Verrucomicrobiia > Limisphaerales > UBA11358 > UBA11358. The sequence goes on along the minus strand of DASZXH010000082.1, from coordinate 572 downwards.
AAATCAACATGCCGGCGATAATCAAAATGACCACGGCGAAAATGACCCAGACGTAAAGTCCCATTTTCTTTTTCTTTTTGGAAAAAACAGTGTCGAATCCTTGTGGCCGGCCACCGCTGCTTTGCTCCAAGTCGCTTAAGCTGACGCCGCCGCGGGCTTCCGTTGTTTTTTTCGCGGGCGCGGACGGCGCGGCGGACGCGGATGCAGTCGCGCCTTCCACTTCCAATTTCAATTCCACTTGGCCCAGCCGCAATGTCTGGCCGGGTTTCAGGATTTTTTCACCGATTTTTTCGCCGTTGATGAACGTGCCGTTGGTGGAATTGAGGTCGCGAATCAATACCTCGCTTCCCTGCAAAATGATTTCGCCATGATGGCTGGAAACCGAAGGGTCGGCGATTTGAAGCGTGTTGTCCTCCACGCGCCCAACGGTGGTGCGCTCCACATTCAGGTCGTGGGTGCGACCGGTCATGCCCTGATTGAGGAATACAAGCTTGGCCATAGATTCAGAGTAATCCGATTATGGAAACAACTCGCCTCAAGTCAAACGGAATTATCATTTCTTCTCAATCAAC
>DASZXH010000081.1:0-65322 GCA_035545995.1 Verrucomicrobiia bacterium | reverse complement strand
CATGAAACGGGTCGGCACGAAAAACACGCCGGTTTTTCGCATCGTGGTGGCCGACAGCCGCAGTCCGCGCGATGGCAAGTTCATCGAGGAAATCGGCACGTATCAGCCGCTCAAGAACGGCGATAATTTTTCGCTCAAGCTCGACCGCGCGCAGTATTGGTTGAGCAAAGGCGCGCAGCCCAGCGACACCGTTGCCAGTTTCATCAAGAAAGCCGGCAAAACCGCGGCGGCTCCGGCGGCTTAACATTTTCAAATGCAAGAGTTCCTCGAATACGTCGTCAAAGGACTCGTGCAAAAGCCCGAGGCGGTCACGGTCACGCCGGTGGAACGCGCGGGTGTGACGGTTTATGAATTGCGGCTTGATTCAAGCGACGTTGGGAAAATCATCGGTCGTCAGGGCGTGACGATTAACGCGATTCGCTCTTTGCTTTTGGCCGGCAGCGCGAAGAAAGGTCTGCGTTGCTCGGTGGAAATCGTCGAAGACGGAAAAAGTTGAAGAGTTAAATCGTTGAATGGTTGAATCGGGAAACTTGAGCACAATTTAACGATTCAACAAATCACACTTCAACAAATGAAGATTGACGTGCTCACGTTGTTTCCGGCGATGTTTGCCGGGCCGCTTGATGAGAGCATCATCGCGCGGGCGCGCAAAAAAGGTTTGCTCGATTTGCAAATCCACGATTTGCGTAGCTGGACGCACGACCGGCATCGCACGGTGGACGACAAGCCGTTCGGCGGCGGGCCGGGAATGTTGATGAAGCCGGAGCCGCTGTTTGAGGCGGTCGAAAGTTTGCGGCGCACAGAAACGAAAGTGATTTTGCTTTCGCCCGGCGGAAGAAAATTTTCGCAGGAAATTGCGCGAGAATTGGCGCAGGAAAAAGATTTGCTGCTCGTTACCGGCCATTACGAAGGTTTTGACGAGCGCGTGCGGGAAAAATTGACGGACGACGAATTATCCATCGGCGATTACGTTTTGACGAACGGCGCGCTGCCCGCGATGGTGGTGATTGACGCGGTGACGCGATTATTGCCCGGCGTTTTGGGCGATGATGAAAGTTCGCGCGACGAATCGTTCAGTCACGGATTGCTGGAATATCCGCAATACACGCGGCCGGCGGAATTTCGCGGCATGAAAGTGCCGGAAGTTTTGGTTTCCGGCAATCACGCCGAGATTGAAAAATGGCGGCGCGAACAAGCGAAGTTAAAGACGAAAGAAAAAAGACCGGATTTATTGCAGTGACAAGTGATATGTGATGAGTGACAAGAACGGCAAAGCTCATCACCCGTCATACATCACTCATTACTTAAAATTTATGAATCAAACATTGTTGAAAAAGATTGAATCGGAACAGTTTCGCAAAGACGACGCAAAATTCGGCGTCGGCGATTCCGTGAAAGTCCACACCAAAGTCGTCGAAGGCGACAAGGAACGCATCCAGATTTTTGCAGGCGTCGTCATCGGCAAACGCGGTGCTGGCTTGAACGAAACCTTCACCGTCCGCCGCATCAGCTACGGCGAAGGCGTCGAGCGCATTTTCCCGTTGCACTCGCCGCGCGTGGACAAGATTGAAATCGAACGCCACGGTTCCGTGCGCCGCGCAAAATTGACTTACTTGCGCAAACGTCTCGGCAAAGGCGCGACGTTGGTGAAGGAAAAGGAAGAAAAAGCCGCACCTGCCGCGAAATAATTTTTCCAATCAAACTTTTCAAAGCGAGGCTGTAGCCTCGCTTTTTTACTTCAAGTGATTCGCCACGTCGCCAAATCCCGCGACGACTTCAGCCCGCGTTTTCAAATTGCGGATGCGAACGTGTGCGTCGCTTTCCAATCTCGCGGTGAACGCCGCTTTCAATTCCTGCGCGCGCTTGAATTGTTTGTCCGATTTCGCGGGTGTAAGCGGATACTCGACAGCAAATCCGGCGGCGCGCAAATCCTGAACGAGTTTCAGCGATGGCGCGTGCAGGTTTTCGTCTTCAATCAAAACAAAAACATCCGTTGAAGAATCGAACGCGGGCAATAATTTTCGCGCTTTGAGCAATTCAAGCAAAACTACGTCGCCCATGCCGAAACCGAGCGCGGGCAAATCCACCTTGCCGCCGCTGATGAGCTTGACGAGATTGTCGTAACGTCCGCCGCCCGCGATGGCGCGAAATTCACCTTTTTTGTCGAACGCCTCGAACACGACGCCGGTGTAATAGGCGAGGCCGCGAATGACGTGATAATCAATTTTAACAAAATCGCGCAAACCGCGCGCGGCGAGATTTTGTAAAATGCTTTCGAGTTCGGCGGTCGGTTTGCCGGATTCGATGAATTGATTCACGTCGGCCAATGAAAATCCGAGCGCGGCAAGTTTTTTCTCCGATTCTTCCGGCGGCGTGCGTTCGAGTTTGTCAATGATTTGAAAAAATTCGTATTCGGAGTTGTCGTTTTGAGGAGCACGCGCGCCCCGCGCGTTTTGCGACGCGCCTCGCGTCGCAGATTCGGTCGGCGAGACGCCGCCCGATGCGCCCGAGGCGGGCGCGCTCCCTTTTTTCATTTGGAAAAATTCTGACCATGCGTTGCGGCTGCTCAAGCGGATGACAAAATCTTCCGCCGTCAAACCGAACGCGCGCAAGGTGTCAATGAGCAGCGCAATCAATTCCGCGTCCGCCGCCGAATCTTTTTCGCCAAGAATGTCGGCGTTGAATTGAAAATGTTCACGCAGGCGGCCTTTTTGCTGGCGTTCGTAGCGGAACAATTGCGGGATGGCGAACCATTTAATCGGTTTTTTGTAATTGCGTTCGTGCGCGGCGACCATGCGCGCGAGCGTTGGCGTCATTTCCGGTCGCAACGAAATTTGCCGTTCGCCTTTGTCGGTGAAATTGTAAAGTTGGCCGACGATTTCGTCGCCGCTTTTGGTGGTGAACAGTTCGAGCGATTCGAGCGGCGGGCCGTCGTATTCGCGGAAATTGTAGCGGCGCGCAACAGTTCGCCATTTTTCAAAAATGAATTGGCGCGCGTCGGCGCTCCAGGTGTCGGCGTGCGGGAGCGGTTCGGGATAAAAGTCGCGAAAGCCGGGCAATCGTTCCATTTGCCCAACTTAAGAAATTCCGTTGAAGGGTTAAAGTGTTAAAGTGTTGAAGCGGAAGATTTGGGGCCGCTTTAACTCTTCGACCGTTCAACCAATCACGATTGCGGCGTAAGTTTCAGGACTTCGGCGCGCATTTCCTTGCCGGCTTTGAATTTGACCATCGAGCGGGCGGGAATGGGCACGTCGGTTTCCGGTTTGTTCGGGTTGCGTCCGACGCGGGCTTTGCGGGTTTTGACTTCAAAGACGCCGAAGTTACGCAGTTCCACTTTGTCGCCTTTGGCGAGCGCTTCGGAAATGTAGTCGAGGGTTTTCTGCACCACATCGAAAACTTGCTGCTGGCCGAGGCCAGTTTCGTTGCTGATGCGCAGGACGATGTCGCGTTTGGTAAGAGTCATAATTTTGTTCTGATTTTCCGATTATTATCGAATGGTGGATTGTCTGTAAATTGCTGCTGTCGCGGTTCAAACGGCCAATCGCAACGGGAAATCCAACCGTTCATAAGTTTTACTCGTATTTGAGTTAAACAACTGTTGTGAAGTAGGGGAATTCCGCGGACTTGTCCACAAAAAAATTCAACGGGTTTAAGGACGTTTTTTGGGGCAAAAACAGCGGTGTTAAAAAACTTTACAGCTTGCGCGCCAGTTCGCAAAGTTATGGCGTGTTGACTGAAAACGAAATCAAAGTTCAGCCCGCACGGTCGCTGGCTCAATCCAGGGTTCAAGCGGATTTTGCCAGCGCTCTGGAGACTTCCATTGAGCGGTCGCAACAATTCCTGTTGGGCGGGCAAAAGGCCGAAGGTTATTGGGTGGGCGAATTGATGGTGGATTCCACGCTCGTGTCCGACACGATTGCATATCACCATTGGGACGGGAAAATTGACCGCGAATGGCAGCGCAAGGCGGTCAATCACATTTTCTCCATGCAATTGCCGGACGGCGGCTGGAACATTTATTACGGCGGCCCGTCGGAAGTGAATGCGACCATTAAGGCGTATCTTGCGTTGAAATTGGCGGGAGTGCCGGTGACTGATTCGCGGATGTTGCGCGCCCGACAAATAGCATTGAGCCTCGGCGGCGTGCCGCGCATGAACACGTTTTCCAAATTATATCTCGCGTTGCTCGGACTTTTCCCATGGGAATACGTGCCGACGATTCCCTGCGAAGTGCTGCTGCTTGGCAAATGGTTTCACGTGAATTTTTGGGACATGAGCAATTGGTCGCGCGGAATGCTCGTGCCGCTGGCCATCATCAATCATTTCAAACCGACACATCCCGTCAACGTCACGCTCGACGAGCTTTATCCCGAAGGCATTCACGAGCGCGATTTGGCGCTCGCGCCCGACCCGGAAAAAATTTCGTGGCGCAATTTTTTCCTGTGGCTGGACCGTTTGCACAAATTCGCGGAATGGTTCGCGGAGCATAAAATTCATCCGTTCCGCAAATTCGCTTTGAAAAAAGCCGAGAATTGGATGCTCGACCGGTTTGAAGGCGCGGACGGTTTGGCGGCAATTTTCCCGGCCATGCTTAATGCGCTCATCGCGTTGCAGGCGCTCGGTTATCCCGATGACCATCCGCAGGTGAAACGCGCAGCGCATGAATTAAAAAAATTGGAGCACGAAACGGAAGACGACGTGCGCATCGAACCGTGTTTTTCGCCCGTTTGGGATACCGCCATTGTTTTGATTTGCCTGCATGAATCCGGCGTTCCCGAAAACCATCCGAAATTGAAACGTGCTGTCGAATGGCTGATGGAAAAGGAAATCCGTTTTCGCGGCGATTGGCAGTATAAAAATCCGGCCAAAGTTGAGGCCAGCGGCTGGGTCTTTGAATACAATAACAAATGGAATCCCGACGTGGACGACACGGCGATGGTGCTGCTCGCGTTGCGTAAAATTCCCACAGACAATCCGAAGAAACGCGACGAATGTTTCCGGCGCGGCCTTAAATGGATGATGACGTTCCAATGCAAGGACGGCGGCTGGGCGGCGTTCGACAAGGATTGCACGAAAAACATTTTGGACAAAGTCCCGTTCGCCGACCACAACGCCATGCTCGACCCCGAATGTGCCGACATCACCGCGCGCATTTTGGAATTGCTCGGTTACGAAGGCTGGAACCGCGATCATCATCAGATTCGGCCTGCAATCGAATACATCCGCAAACAGCAGGAAGGCGACGGCTCGTGGTATGGCCGCTGGGGCGTGAATTACATTTACGGCACGTGGCAAGTATTGCGCGGAATGCGCGCGATGAATTGGGACATGACTGAAGACTGGCTGCAACGCGGACGCAAATGGCTTGAAAGCGTCCAGCATGCCGATGGCGGCTGGGGCGAACGTTGCAACACTTACGACGACCCGATTTACAAAGGGCAGGGGCCGAGCACCGCGTCGCAAACCGCGTGGGCGGTCATGGGTTTGTGCGCGTTTGACGATCCGAACAATCCCGCGCTCCAACGCGGCGTCGAGTATTTGATTCGCACGCAAAATCCCGACGGTTCGTGGACCGAACTCGAAACCACCGGCACGGGTTTTCCGAAGGTGTTTTATTTGAAATACGATATGTATCGCAATGCCTGGCCATTACTCGCTCTGGCCACTTACAAAAAAATCTGCGAACGCGCCGTTACCAAAAACGGCAATTACGCTTGAAAGCAAATGAGCTGGCGGTATAAAAAATTGCTCGCCTGTCACCATTCAGTGTGAAAGGCATTTTCAATTCCAAGTGGTTTGGTTGGCTGACGCTTGCAATCATAGTCGGTTACTTCATCGTGGGGTTTTGGCCGTTTGATTTTCGCCCGTTGAATCGTGTAAATTGGCCGGCAAATCAATCCGGTTTGCAATTTGGAAACAACGGAATTGCTTACGATCCCATTCCGTTGGCGTTCTCTGAATCAAATGAAACCAACGCCGGGGCTGCGGATTTTTCCGCAGAAATCCGGCTCGCTGCGGACAGTGAACCGGACGACGACGTTTTTAATATTCTGACCATTTACAATTCCGATTTGCCCGACGACTTCGTTTTTTGTCAGTGGAAACATGAATTTCTATTTCGCGCGGCGATTACACACCCTTTTGTGCATCACATCAGCGAAATCGGCATCAGCGACGCGTTGCCGTTGGGAAAGACTCATTTCATCGCGATCCGAGGCGGTGCAGTGGGAACAGATTTATTTTTAGATGGTTCGCCCAAGGGACATTTTCCCGGATTTGTTTTGCGACCGAACGCGTTGGACGGCCAATTGATTCTGGGCAATGACGATTCCGGGAAACATTCGTGGTCGGGTCGGTTGTTCGGCCTGGCTTTGTTCAACCGGCGGCTCGACACGGCGGAAATCGCCGCGCACCGCGAACTTTGGACGAGCGGGAACGCCCGGCAATTGACAAATGCTCCCGGTCTGACGGCGCTCTATCTTTTCGACGAGGGCGGGGGACAGCAAGTGAAAGATTTGTCCGGCAACCGGCATCGCGTCGTCATCCCTGAAATTTTTCAGCCGCTTCACCGGCGGGTTCTCATTCCGCCGTGGAAAGATTTGGCTTACAACAACACGCCGGATTATTCGGACATCGCCGTGAATATACTCGGCTTCATCCCGTTTGGGTTTTGCTTTTCCATTTATCGCCGGGCAGTTGCTCCAAATCGTCAAACCACTAATTTTCTTTTCGTCATGCTCGCCGGTTTCGCCATCAGCCTGACGATTGAACTGATTCAAGTCTGGCTGCCCAACCGGACATCCTCCATGACCGATTTGCTGACGAACACGACCGGAACCTTGATTGGTGTGATGCTGGCTGTGCGTTGCCGCCGGTTTTTTGCTCGTAAATCCGAAGCGTAAATCGTAGCATACTGGCTACGTGAGTTGGTTTTATCATCACGCTATTCGCCCGCTTCTTTTTGCCCAAGACGCGGAACGCGCGCATGATTTCGCGCTGAATCTTCTTGCGCAAGCCAGCCGTGACGAATTGATTTGCGATTCGATTGGAAATTTTTTTGCCGCGGCGGAATTGCCTGTTGAACTGTTCGGGTTGAAATTTCCCAATCCCATCGGCATCGCCGCTGGAATGGATAAATTTGCCGTCGCAGTTCCGGTTTGGGAAAAACTCGGCTTCGGATTTTGCGAACTTGGCGGTGTGACGTGGCATGCGCAACCGGGCAATCCGCAACCGCGAATGTTCCGCACGTTTGCCGAAAATGCGATTGTGAACCGCATGGGTTTCAACAATCCCGGCGCGGAAATTTTTGCGCAAAAACTTCTCAAATGGAAAAATTCCGGCCAATGGCCGGAATCGCCGGTCGGGGTCAATCTGGGCAAATCCAAAAACGCGCCATTGGAAAAGGCCGCCGAGGATTACGCCAATTCATTTCGAGTTTTGCGTGAGTTGGCGGATTTTTTTGTCGTGAATGTCAGCTCACCGAACACGCCGAATTTGCGGCAATTGCAGGACAAATCGGCGCTGGACGAAATTTTAGCGGCAATTCAACGGAATCAGATTCCGAATTCCAGCAAGCCTGTCCTCATAAAAATTGCGCCCGATCTTTCATTTGAAGCGATTGACGAAATTTTGGAATTGACTGGAGCGCGAAACATTTCTGGAATTGTGGCGACGAACACGACGATCACTCGTCCGCACACAACTAATTCGCAGGCGCAAAAGATTTATTCTGAAACCGGCGGTTTGAGCGGCCAACCGTTGCGCGCGCGCAGCACGGAAATCACCCGTCACATTTTTCGGCAGACGAACGGCAAATTGCCTATCATCGGCGTCGGCGGCATTTTCAGCGCGGACGATGCGTGGGAAAAAATTTGCGCCGGCGCGAGTTTGATTCAAATTTACACCGGACTGATTTATGAAGGGCCGGATTTAGCAAAAAAAATTGTCGCCGGCCTGATTCAAAAATTGAAAAACGAAGGCATGAAAAATTTGTCAAACGCTGTCGGTTCGACTAATTGAATGCCATGTTCGAGCCGCGCAACCAACGTTTGCTGCCGCGCCGGGAATACTTTCGGCGCGTCGCGCGCCATGTCGCGCTGGGCGTCGGCGTTCTCATCGTCTGGCTGGGCGTCGGCATGGCCGGTTATCACGGCTTGGAAAAACTTTCGTGGCTGGACGCTTTTCTAAACGCGGCGATGATTTTGTCCGGCATGGGGCCGGTGGCGACGCTGCAGACGCACGCGGGAAAAATTTTCGCCGGCAGCTATGCGATTTTTAGCGGCATCGCGTTGACCGGCATTTTGGGAATCATTTTTGCGCCGGTCGTCCACCGTTTCCTGCACCAGTTTCATCTGGAAGACAAGAAACTGGACAAAGAGTAAATGCTTTACTGGAAATTTTTTCTGGTTTGAGAAATTGCAATTCGCTCCGCGTTTCAGTTACATAAAGCCATGAACTATTTGCCCGCCAATTCCCGTTACTCGGAAATGATTTATCGCCGCAGCGGTCGCAGCGGTTTGAAGCTGCCCGCGATTTCACTCGGCCTCTGGCATAATTTCGGCGGCGTGGACACGCTGGAAAATGGCCGCGCGATGCTGCGCCGCGCATTCGATTTGGGCGTCACGCATTTTGATTTGGCGAACAACTACGGCCCGCCGCCCGGCTCAGCGGAAGAAAATTTCGGACGCATTTTGCACGACGATTTTGCCACGCTCCGCGATGAATTGGTGATTTCGTCCAAAGCCGGTTACACGATGTGGGACGGGCCTTATGGCGATTGGGGTTCGCGCAAATACCTCGTCGCGAGTTGCGACCAAAGTCTCAAGCGGATGAAGCTCGACTACGTGGACGTTTTTTATCATCACCGTCCCGACCCCGAAACGCCGCTCGAAGAAACGATGGGCGCGCTGGATTACATCGTCCGCAGCGGGCGTGCGCTTTACGCAGGTATTTCGAATTATCCGGCGGACAAGACCGCGCAAGCCACGAAAATTCTCCGCGCGCTCGGCACGCCGTGTCTGATTCATCAGCCGTCTTACAGCATGTTCAATCGCTGGATTGAAGACGGTTTACTCGGCGTGCTGGAGCAGGATGGCATTGGTTGCATCGCGTTTTCGCCGCTCGCGCAAGGGTTGTTGACCGATAAGTATTTGCAAGGTATTCCCGAAGGTTCGCGCGCGTCCAAGCCGCACGGATTTTTGCGACCCGCGCACGTCACGGAAGCGAAACTCGCGCAAGTCAACCAACTCAACGACCTCGCCAAAGCACGCGGCCAGACGCTCGCACAAATGGCGTTGGCGTGGGTGCTGCGGCATTCGCAAATGACTTCGGCGCTCGTAGGCGCGAGTAAAGTCGCGCAAATTGACGATGCCGTCGGCGCGCTGAAAAATTTGAAATTCACCGCCGAAGAACTCCAAAGAATCGAAATCATTTTGAAAGGTTGAATCATTCACATGCGACTTGCGTTCACGAAATATCACGCGCTGGGCAACGATTATCTTGTCATTGATCCAAAAGACGCGCCGCCGTCATTGACGCCGGAGCAAATCAAAACCATTTGTCATCGGAATTACGGCGTCGGTTCGGACGGCATTTTGCTAGGACCGTTGCCGTCAAAAAAGGCGAAGTTCGGGCTGCGCATTTTCAATCCCGACGGCAGCGAGGCGGAAAAAAGCGGCAACGGCCTGCGGATTTTTTCGCGCTATCTGTTCGATAAAAAACTGGTCGGCAAGGAGGAATTCGCCGTAGAAACGAAAGGCGGCATCGTCCAGGCCACCGTCATGCAGCGCGGCAAAATCGTGCGCGTGGAAATGGGCAAGGTCAGTTTTTGGAGCGACGAAATTCCCGTGGCCGGTCCGCGCCGCGAGGTCATCAACGAGCCGATTCATTTGCGCGGCGAGCGGTTCAATTTTTGCGCGGCGACCGTGGGCAATCCGCATTGCGTTCTGCCGCTGCAACGCATCAGCGCGGAACTGGCGAAACAAATCGGGCCGCAATTGGAAACGCACGCGCGGTTTCCGAACCGCACTAACGTGCAATTGATGAAGGTGCTCGACCGGAACAACATCCAGATTGAAATCTGGGAGCGCGGCGCGGGTTACACGCTGGCCAGCGGCAGCAGCAGCAGTGCGGCGGCGGCGGTGGCGCACCGGCTGGGGTTGTGCGACCGCGAGATTTCCGTTCACATGCCCGGCGGAAAAATCGAGATTGAAATCAGCGACGGTTTTGAAATTCGCATGACGGGGCCGGTCACGAAAGTCGCGGAAGGCGTCACGGCGAAAGAAATGTTTGGCGTTTGAATTTTTCGTGTCCTTTCGTGTCCATTCATAGTTAAATGTTCAAATGAAATTGTCGCTGTTGTCCATTTTGCTCGGCGTCGGGATGAGCGTGCCGCAGGTTTACGGTCTCGCCAGTCCGCAGAAATTCGCGGCGTCTGTCCGCAAATTTCCGCGCAATCTGCCGGTCGGAATCGTGCTGACGCTGTTGGCGACGGCTTGGTTTTTGTGGAACGTGAATGGTGAAACGCTGGCGGATTATTCGGCTTACAAACCGGAAATGATGATTGCCTTTGCCGCGATCGGTATTTTGACGTGCGTGTATGTGCAGGATTTTTTGGCCGTGCGCGGGCTGGCGGTTTTATTTTTATTGCTTGCCAAATTGATGGTGGATGCAGGACGTCCGCATTTGCCGACCGCTTTGTTTCAGGCACAAGCGGGTGAATCATCCTGGGTTTTGGTCATTCAAGTTTGGGCGTATGTTCTTGTGATTGCGGGCATTTGGTTCACCGTCGCGCCGTGGCGGTTGCGCGATTTTTTGAATTGGGCGACGGCTACGGAAAGCCGCGTCAAAATCGGCAGCGCGATTCGTCTGGCGTTCGCGCTCTTTATCGTCCTGCTCGGTTTGACGGCGTTTCGCGCGATGTGATTTTTTCCCGCGACGGTAACTTCTTCCTGCAATAAAATACGATTGCCGGTCATGGCCGTTCTGCTTCAGCCATCGGTTTCCTGATTCGTTGTCACTCACTTGTAACAATTTCTCCGCATGGTTGTAACGGTGTGGCTGCAAAGTGCCGCCGCACTTCGAACTAACAACCATGAAAAAAAACAAAAGAACAAATACTTCAAAAATTGCTCTATTTGCTGGGGCAACGGCGTTGATGGCTTTGACGCCGCAAATTCAAGCGCAAACTTCCGGGGATGCGTTGATTGACAAGTTGGAGCAAAAGGGAATTTTGACCGGCGACGAAGCCAAGGAATTGCGCGCGGAAAACGCACAGGATTTCAACAATAGTTTGACCAACAATATCGCCGGCAGTTTGCCGAAAGGCTTAGGTGCGCCGGGTTGGATTACGGGTTACAAATTGAGCGGTGATTTCCGCGGGCGTTACGATCAAGTTAGCACGGACATGCCGGCTTTTGGTGGGCATGATGATAATATCCGTTTGCGTTATCGCCTGCGCGTCGGTTTGACGGTGAACATGGCGGACAATATGCAAGTCGGATTTCGTCTGGGCACGGATGATTCGCCGGGAACGACCGGCGGAACGACGGGCGGCAATCCGCTTTCCAACAACACGACCTTTCAAGCCAACGGCTCGAAGAAGTTCATTTATATGGACGCGGCCTACGGGAAATGGACGCCCATCAAAAACGACACTTGGACGTTGTCGGGAACCTTCGGCAAAATGGATCAACCGTTCGTGGCGTCGCCGATGGTGTTTGACCCTGATTACACGCCCGAAGGCGGCGCGTTGCAAGCCACTTACAAAATCAACGACATGAATTCACTCGCATTCAACGGCGCGGGATTTGTGTTGGATCAAGTGAATTCGCGCGGACCATTTCTCTACGGCGGCCAAGCCATCTGGAACGCGAATTGGACGCCCAAAATCACCTCTTCGGCAGGAGTTGCCTTTTACGATATTGCCAATGCGCACAATTTTGCCGCCAGCGCGACCGGAACACCCTATGATTCCAATCGCGGGAACACCATCACCGGCGCGGCCACCGGCAGTCCGTATGTGAGCGAATTCAATCCGATTGTTGCCAGCGGCAGCGTCACTTACACGTTGGACAGTTTCCCGCTCTACACCGGCGCGTTTCCAATCAAACTCGCGGGTGAATACCTGAACAATCCCGCCGCTTCCAGTAACAACGAAGGTTGGTGGGCGGGCGTTATTTTGGGCAAATCGGGTAAAAAAGGGAATTGGGATATTTCTTATCGCTATCAACGGCTGGAAGCAGATGCGTGGTGGGATCAAGTTGTAGACGACGACAATATCGCGGTCTTCCCGACTTCGGCTACCGCCGGCGCTGCTGCTGGCGGAACAAACATCAAAGGTCATTTGGTCAAGGTGAACTACTCGATTTTTGATTCGTTGACCTTCACCTTTACCTGCTACGTCAACGATTTGATTAACAATCCAATTCCGGGCACCAAGACCGGCGCGGTTCACGCCATGGCCGATTTGATGTAGAAATTTTAACCGGAATGTAACATAAACAAACGACGAAAACTGATTTAATCTTCACGAAAATGAAAAATAAAATTCTTTCAATCCTTGGCGGCGCAACTTTCTTGCTGGCCGCGCAAGCTCAAGCGCAACTGCTCATCAACGGCGCAGGTTCGACGTTCGATTATCCGGCCTTCACTAAATGGTTTGAGGCGTATGGCAGCGTGGATTCCAGCGTGCGCTTCAATTATCAATCCATCGGTTCGGGCGCGGGACAAAAATTGTTGCTGAACAACACGGTGGATTTCGGCGCTTCCGACGCGCCGATGAAGGATGACGCGCTGGCCACCGCGCCGGGCAAAATTTTGCACTTGCCCATCGTCGCGGGCGGCGTGGCCATCATCTACAACCTGCCGGGCAATCCCAAATTGAAACTGGACGGCGACACGCTCGCCAACATTTATCTCGGCAACATCACCAAATGGAACGACGCAAAAATCGCCGCGCTAAATCCGGGAATTGATTTGCCGGACACGGCGATTGTGCCAGTGCACCGCGCCGACGGCAGCGGCACGAGTTTCATCTTCACCGATTATTTGAGCAGCGTAAATCCGGCGTGGGGCGACACCGTTGGCAAAGGCACGGCGGTCAAATGGCCGGCGGGTATCGGTCTGGCTGCGAAAGGCAGTGAAGGCGTGGCTGGTCAGGTCAAGCAATTGTCCGGCGGCATCGGTTACGCGGAATTGGCTTACGCCGACCAAAATAAAATTCCCTATGCTGACATCAAAAATGCGGCGGGTAGTTTCATTTCGCCGTCGCCGGATTCCGTCAGCGCCGCGCTCGCCACGGCGAAAATTCCCGACGATTTCCGTTTCTCGATGGTCAACGCGCCGAGCGACAAATCATATCCGATTGCTGGCGCAAGCTGGGTTTTGGTTTATGAAAAATCCAAAAACGCCGAACACGGCAAAAAACTGGTCGCCTTTTTGAAATGGGCGATCACGGAAGGCCAGAAACTTTCCCCGCAATTGGATTACGCGCCGCTGCCGGACAGCGTGCAGCAGCGCGAATTGGCCTTGCTGGACACAATTAAATGATGACTTCGTTGCGCCGCCCGATATTTTTATCGGCGTGGGCCGGACGAAGAGCGCCATTCCTCCCGCTCTTCGTCCCTTTGATTTTTTGACCGGAAAGAAATTGTGAACGAAATCGCGCGACAAAACAAACCCTTCGGCGACCGCGCCTTCAAATGGCTGACGTTGCTCATGGCGTTGACCATTTTCGGGCTAATTTTTTTAATCGGTTACGAACTGGCGCAAGGCGCGAAGCCTTCCATTCAAAAATTTGGCTGGCATTTTCTCGTCAGCAGCGATTGGGACCCGGTCAATGATGTTTACGGCGCGCTGCCGTTCATTTTCGGCACAGTGGTTTCTTCAATCATCGCGCTGATTATCGCCGTGCCCATCAGCGTCGCCACGTCGGTTTATTTGACCGAACTCGCGCCGCTCTGGCTGCGCCAGCCGCTCATCATGTTCATCGAATTGCTCGCCGCCGTGCCGAGCGTCATTTTGGGTTTGTGGGGAATTTTTGTGATGGTGCCGTTTTTGGCAGGTGACGCGGCGCATCCGAATCATCCCTACCAATGGCTGCAAAGATATTTCGGTTTTCTGCCGTTGTTTCACGGAGCCATTTATGGCCCCTGCATTTTGTCGGCGGGCATCATCGTCGCCATCATGATTATTCCCATCATCACCAGTGTCTCTCGCGAAATTTTGCGTAGCGTTCCCGGCTTGCAGCGTGAAGCTGCCTACGCGCTCGGTGCGACGCGCTGGGAAGTCACGCGCATTGCCGTTTTGAGTTATGCGAAAAGAGGCATTTTTGGTGCGGTGATTTTGGGACTTGGCCGCGCGCTCGGCGAAACGATGGCCGTCACAATGGTCATCGGCAACACGCCGCAAATCGTGAAATCACTTTTTGCGCCCGGCTACACGCTGGCGAGCGTCATCGCCAATGAATTCAACGAAGCGACCGGCGACATTTATCCGAGCGCGTTGTTTGAAATTGGATTGGTGCTACTTGGCGTGACGGTGCTCGTCAACATTTTAGCGCAATTGCTTTTGAAAACGTTCGCCGGCCCGAACGTGAAACCGCAACATTGAATTTTAACCACAGATGGACACAGATAAACACGGATTCTTTCAACAGCAGATGGCGCAGATTTTCGCAGATTTATTTTTAATCCGCGTTCATCGGCGAAATCTGCGGCTTAAAATCTTTTTCATGTTTCATCTGTGTTTATCTGTGGTTGAATAAAAAAATGGTTGCCTCCAATCACAACTGGCGAAAATTCAAGAACGCGTTCATGCAAACGCTGGCGTTTGCGTGCGCGATTGTGGTCATCGCGCCGCTGTTGCTCGTGTTTTATCATTTGGTGAAGGAAGGTTTCACGTCCATCAATTGGGCGTTCTTCACGCAATTGCCCAAACCCGTCGGCGAAATCGGCGGCGGCATGGGCAACGCCATTGTCGGCACGTTCATTTTGCTCGCGCAAGCCGCGGTGGTTGGCGTGCCGGTCGGCGTGCTCGGCGGCGTTTATCTTTCCGAATACGGGTCGTCGAAATTGAATTGGTGGATTCGTTTCGCCGCCGACATTTTGAACGGCGTGCCGTCCATCACTTGGGGCATCGTCGTCTATGCGCTGCTCGTTGTGCCGATGCACACATTTTCCGCGCTCGCCGGCGGCGCGGTTCTTGGCCTGATGATGAGTCCGCTGGTGATGCGCACGACGGAGGAAGTTTTGCAACTCGTGCCGAATGGTTATCGCGAAGCCGCGCTGGCGTTGGGAATTGCCAAATGGAAAACCATCGTGCAAATCGTTTTGCGCACGGCGACCAAAGGCATTGTCACCGGCGTATTGCTCGCGCTCGCGCGCGTCGCGGGCGAAACCGCGCCGTTGCTGTTCACCGCGTTGGGCAACCGTTTTTGGGCGCACGGCTTGACCGAACCCATCGCCGCGCTGCCGTTGCAGATTTTCGCCTACGCGATTTCGCCCTACGACGACTGGCATCGGCAGGCGTGGGCGGGTGCGCTCGTGTTGCTCGTGCTGGTGCTGTTCATCAACGTCAGCGTGCGCGTTTTGACGCGCGACCGTTTTCAACAAAAAACTTAATTGAACGTCATGCCCGAAGTCGTTAATCCAAATTCATCGGTCGCGCCGGAACAAAAAGCGGCGAACGCCCCGGCTTTGACCGTGCGCAATCTTTCCATTTTTTTCGGCGGCAAGAAAGTGCTGAAGGACGTTTCCATTGACATCGCGTCCAGAGCGGTGACGGCCATCATCGGGCCGAGCGGTTGCGGCAAATCCACGTTCCTTCGTTCGCTCAACCGGATGCACGAGTTGAATCCCGACGCGCGCATGGAAGGCGAAATCCGATTGTTCGGCGACGACATTTATTCCAAAAACGTCGAGCCGGTCGTCGTGCGTCGCCGCGTCGGCATGGTGTTTCAGAAATCGAATCCGTTTCCGACCATGTCCATCGCCGAAAATGTGACCGTCGGGTTGCGCTTGAACGGTTTGCGCGACAGAAAACTGCTCGCCGAACGCATCGAGCAATCGCTGCAAATGGCGGCGTTGTGGGATGAAGTCAAAGACCGTTTGCACGCGCCGGCCATCAGTTTGTCCGGCGGCCAGCAGCAACGGCTTTGCATCGCGCGCGCGCTGGCCGTGCAGCCGGAAGTGTTGTTGATGGACGAACCGGCGTCCGCACTCGACCCGCTGGCGACGCAAAAAATCGAGGATTTGATTTTGGAATTGAAAAAGGATTACACGATTGTCATCGTGACGCACAATATGCAGCAGGCCGCGCGCTCATCTGATTTCACCGCATTTTTTTATCTGGGCGAATTGATTGAATTCGACACCACGACCAAGGTTTTCACCAGTCCGGCCAAAAAACAAACCGAGGATTACGTGACCGGACGGTTCGGCTGACGCTAATTTATGGAAAATCATTTTGAAACGGAATTGGACGGGCTGCGGCAAAAGCTGCTGCTCATGGCCGGACGCGCGGAAGCCGCCGTCAATCAATCCGTGCAGGCGCTCATGCAGCGCGACCGCGACCTTGCCGTGCGCGTCAAGAACGAGGACGACGTGATTGACCGTTTTGAAATTGAGATTGACGAAATGGCCATCCAACTGTTGACCAAGGCGCCGCTCGCCAGCAATCTCCGGCTCGTGACCGTGGCGATGAAAGTTTCCCAAAATCTCGAACGCATCGGCGACGAGGCGACGAAAATCGCCAAACGCGCGCGCGACCTTTCGCAGGAACCGCCGGTAAAAATCGTTCTGGATTTGCCGCGCATGGCCACGCTCGCGCTGGCGATGGTCAAGGAATCGCTGGATTCCTTTGTGCAACGCGACCCCGACGCCGCGCGCGCCATCATTCCGCGCG
This sequence comes from Verrucomicrobiia bacterium, assembly GCA_035545995.1. Taxonomy (GTDB): domain Bacteria; phylum Verrucomicrobiota; class Verrucomicrobiia; order Limisphaerales; family UBA11358; genus UBA11358. Next base: position 48,420 of record DASZXH010000081.1, on the reverse strand, counting down.
ACAAGGAAGTGGATGCATTGAACAAGCAGCTTCATGCCGCGCTCGCGCAGCACATGATGGAAAATCCCGACACAATTGGCCGCTGCCTGCATTGGATTGTCGCCACGAAAAGCCTGGAACGCATCGCCGACCACGCCAAAAACATCGCGGAAGAAGTGGTTTATCTTTGCGAAGCGCAGGACATCCGGCACGCGGCGAAGAATTGATTTTTGCGTGCGCGGCAAAATGTTTTTTGCCAGACTGCGCCCGCATGTTTTCCATCCAGCAACTTTTCGGCAAGGGCGACCGTTTTCAGGAGTTGCTCGAAGCCGCCGCGCAGGAGGCGCACGAAAGCGTGCGGCTGGTGATTGAATTGATGAAGTCGCCGCGCAACACGCAAACGCTGGACGACCTCGTTCTTGCCCGCCGCCGGGAGAAAAAAATTTCCGAGCAAATCAGCACCGAACTCGTCAACACCTTCATCACCGGCCTCGAACGCGAGGACATCGAGGCGCTGGCGCGCGGATTGTTTCGCATCCCCAAAACCGCCGAAAAACTCGCCGAACGCCTGACGATGGCCGGTCATCATTTAGATGGCATTGATTTTTCCAAACAGGCTGAAATGATGACCAAGGCCACCGACGCCATTTATGGCATGGTGCGGCAGCTTCGCGACATGAAAGATTTGGAAAAAATTAAGACATTCAATGACCGGCTGCAACTCGTCGAAGTCGAAGCGGACAAATACATGATTGAATTGCTGCGTGACCTTTACAACGGCAAATACGAGCCGCTCCGCGCGATGGTCATCCGCGACATTTACGAGTTGATGGAAAAACTGGTGGATCGCTGTCACGACGCCGGCAACGTCGTCATGCAAATCGTCCTCAAAAACTCTTGAAATGCGGAGTTCGGAATTCGGAGTGTGGAAAAACCATGAGCAACGAAAATTTGAAGATACGCACCAAGCGGTTTGCGTTGGATATTATCAGATTGATTGAATCTTTGCCGCCCGGAAAAACCTGCGATGTTGTGGGACGTCAATTATTGCGTTCAGGCACTTCGGTCGGGGCGAATTATCGCGCCGCCTGCCGCGCCAAGTCGCCCGCCGATTTTATTTTCAAGATGGGCATTGTGGAAGAAGAAGCCGATGAATCGAGTTTCTGGATTGAACTTTTAGTTGAAGCGGGAAAGTTAAAATACGACAAAGCGGCGCTCTTGCTTAAAGAAAGCAACGAACTGGTCGCCATTTCTGTTGCTTCAATCCGAACCGCAAAAAAAACGCGCGGCGACAAATCCATTCCGCATTCCGCGCTTCGCACTCCGCAATGATTCTCATTTTCATCGTCATTTTTGTGGCGCTGGTGTTCACTTACATCAACGGTTTTCACGACACGGCCAATTCCATCGCCACCGTCATCGCCACGAAAGTGCTGACACCGCGACAGGCCGTTTTGCTCGCCGCCGTCACCAATCTCATCGGCGCATTTTTTGGAACGGCGGTCGCTACCACCATCGCGTCCGGTCTTGTGGACGCGCAAGTGGCCACCATGCCCGTGCTCTGTTGCGCGTTGCTGGCCGCCATTGCGTGGAATTTAATCACATGGTGGTCGGGATTGCCTTCCAGTTCGTCGCACGCGCTGGTCGGCGGATTGTGCGGCGCGTGCCTCGCCGCAAGCGGCCGCTGGTCGTCCATCGTCTGGTCCGTTCCCGACAAGGAACATTGGTGGCACGGCAGAGGCATTTTATGGAAAGTGATTGTTCCGATGGTCACGTCGCCGTTCATCGGCTTCGTGGCCGGTTTCATCGTCATGGCTTTGCTCTATTTTGCTCTGCGCCATTGGAAGCCTGTCACGGTGAATCGCGCTTTCAGCAAATTGCAATTGTTCAGCGCCGGTTATCTGGGTTTCGCCCACGGCACAAACGACGCGCAAAAAACGATGGGCATCATCGCGCTCGCGCTCGCCGGCGGCACGGCTTCCGGCAAATTCGATTCGCTGCCCCAATGGCTTTCCTTTTTGAAATCACCCGCGTCGCCCGCCGGTCAGCCGGTTCATATCGCCGTGTGGATCATTTTTTTATGCGCGCTGACCATGTGCGCCGGAACCGCTGCTGGCGGCTGGAGAATCATCAAGACGCTCGGCCACAAAATGGTGAAACTTCATCCCGTCAACGGATTTGCGGCGGAAGCCACGAGTGCGACCGTGTTGGTGACGGCGGCGCAATTCGGGATGCCCGTTTCCACCACGCACGCCATCACCACGTCCATCATGGGCGTCGGCTGCGCGAAAAGTTTCAACGCGCTTCAACTGGTCGTCGTCGAACGCATCCTGTGGGCGTGGATTTTGACATTGCCCGCCAGCGGCGCAATCGCTTACGCGCTCGTCGAAATTTCACGCGCATTCGGCTGGATATAAACTCAACCGAATTTTTCGCCCGATTTCAGCGGATGGCCGGCCAAAAATTCTTGCGCGTTCAATCGCCGTCCGCCTTCGCGTTGCAATTCCAAAACCCGCAGCGCATTTTTTCCGCACGCGACAACAATTCCATTTTTATCCGCCGACAAAATTTCTCCCGCCTTGCCGGATTTCCCCAAAATTTCTGCGCGCCAGATTTTCAATAATTGCCCGTTCAAAATTGTAAAAATCCCCGGCCACGGCGTGAACGCGCGCAGTCGGTTCAAAATTTTTTCCGCCGGTTCGTTCCAATCAATCTTGCCGTCTTCCTTTTTGATTTTCGCTGTTGTTGTCACCTCTGAATTATTTTGCGGTTTCAGCACAATTTTCCCGGCGACATAATCGGGAATGGTTTTGACCAGCAAATCCGCGCCGAGTTGCGCCAGCCGGTCATGCAGCGTTTGCGAATTGTCTTCCGGCAAAATCGGCGCGTGCGCTTGCGAAATGATTTCGCCGGTGTCCAAGCCTGCGTTCATTTTCATAATCGTCACGCCGGTTTCGGTTTCACCGTTGAGAATGGCCGATTGAATTGGCGATGCGCCGCGATATTTTGGCAGCAGCGACGTGTGGACATTCACGCAACCAAACTTCGGTAAATCCAAAATCGCTTGCGGCAAAATCTGTCCGTAGGCGACGACGACAATCAAGTCCGGTTTCAGTTCTCGCAGTTCGGAAATGAATTTTTCATCGCGCGCTTTGGCTGGCTGCAAAACGGGCAGTTGAAATTTTTCCGCGAGGATTTTGACCGGCGAAAATTGCAATTTCAAATCGCGGCCTTTGGGTTTGTCCGGCTGCGTGACAACGGCGGCGACGGAAAATTTCCCCACCAGCCTTTCCAGACTGGCGCAGGACAATTCCGCCGTGCCCATGAAAATGATTTTCATTTCTGTTTCAGGATTTTAGCCACAGATGGAACACAGATGAAACACAGAAAATTTCCAACATGAATTTTTCTGGACAAACTTTTTACCAAGCGCAAAGTTAATCTTATGAAAAGTGTTAGACTGCAGACCGCGCAGCTAATCTAAAGGTTAGGCTGCTGACGAGAAGACTATGAATACCAAGAGACGAGAACGTGCTGATGACCCGCAAGAGTTGGCCAGACTGCTTGTCGCAAGGGCCAATGTCGGTGATGTCGATGGTATGGTCGAGCTCTATGAGCCTGATGCCGTGCTCGCAGCCAGCGACATGACCGTCGCAAAGGGCGCAGACCAAATTCGCACCTTCTACACCAAATTTCTCGCGACTGGTGTGCGGTTCAATGTTGGAGAACAGCGCCCCGCGATGTTGAGTGGTGAGCTCGCTCTTACTTCGACACGCCTCCCCAATGGCACAATCACAGCAGAGGTAGCTCGCCGGCAACCAGACGGTTCATGGCGTTGGGTAATTGATCAGCCGGCTGTGGCCTAATTGCTGTGCAAAGCCTAATACGGAGATAGGCTGCGAATCTACTTTGCAATCTTCGCGTAAAAAATCTTTTCAGAGTTTGACGACCTGACGCAAAACTTTGAAGAAGGTTTCCGGCGGCGTGCCGTCGGTGTTGATTTTGTGGACGATTTTCTTGCCGTAGAAATTCAGCACGGGTTTGGTTTCTTTCTCGTAAGTTTTCAGGCGCGCGCGAATCACATCCAGATTGGCGTCGTCGAGGCGATTGTCCTTGAGCGCGCGTCGTTGCAGGCGTTTGACGAGATTTTCAAAATTCGCGCTGCACATGTAAAACACCGCGGTGACGTTGAGAAGTTCTTTGAGCATTTGCGCCTGGCGCACGTTGCGCGGGATGCCATCGAGCACGAGGACGTTGCGTTTCGGGTCGAGCCGCCCGGCGGCGGTGAGGCCGTGCATGTAATTTTTCCAGAGTTCGATGGTCGGTTCGTCGGGCACGAGCGAGCCGCGGCTGGAGTATTCGACGAACGTTTTTCCGAGCGGCGAATCAGGACTCAAGCTGCGAAAAACGTCGCCGCAACTGCAATGGAAAAATCCGGGAATGGCACCGAGAATTTTTCCGTGCGTGCCCTTGCCCGAACCGGGCGCGCCGAACATCAAAATCGTTTTATATTTCACGCGTCTTTATGCTTGAGTTGGATTTCCTGAATGTCGGCGAACGGCACCATGATTTCCTGCCGCGCCGCGCCTTGAATGGTTTCGAGATGCACGTCGTTGGCGGCGATGCGCGAGATGCGTTGGACGACGAATTGTCCACGCGTCGTTTTCACCGTGAGCACCATGTCGCGGTCGGCTTCGCGCCGCGTCGTGCCGAAATAATTGGAAAATTTCGTCTCGAAAAACCGGCGGTTGAAGGTGAATTGGCCGCGCTGGAAAATCTGCGATTCGGGCAGTGACGCTTTTCGTCGCGCTGTTTCGGAAAGAGAAATGGCGGCGGCGGCTTCCGCTTGTGGCGCAGGTTGTCCGGGCATGGCAAAAGTTTGTTCTTCGGCGGGCACTTGTTCTTCCACCGGAGTTGGTTTCACATAAACCGGCATGGAGAGAAAAATAATCGGCCCCAGAATCGGCAGAATCACTGCTGCGCCCATCACCAACGCTTTTGGCCGCGCACGGGCGATGGCGATTTCGTAACCCGAATAAATGTTCGCCGCGTAAATCAGAAACAACGCGAACAGTCCGACCGACGATGAGAACAATGCGCCAATCAACGATTGTTTGGCTGGCAATTCCAATCGCGTCACGTCGTGAACTTTGATTTCCGGCTTTTTCGGGCGTTCGGATTCAGGGATTTCCACGAATGGCTCCACGAGCGGCTTGATTTTCGGGTTTTGGGAGAGCTGCCGCAATGCATCCTGCGAAAATTTCGTCCACATGACGTTGGTATAGGAGTCATTCGTCAGGCGGAGGGTGATGCCGTTGTCGTTGAACGTCACGGTATCGCCGGTCAAGGACGAGCCGTCGGTCAGCGAATAGGAATCCGCTCCCGCAGCGACCAGCAGACTGCAAAACCACAAGCCACAAATGGCGCAAAAGATTTTATTCACGGCGATTTTTTAGCAAATCCGCAGGCGCAACAAAAGTAAATTCAATCGCCGTCACAATTTCAAAAATTCCGCGTGTAATTCTTTTTCATCGCCATGCAAAATCGCCGCGCTGCGTTCGACGCCGGCTTTCGGTTTGCCTGCGTAACCGGGATTGAAAAATAAAATTCCACCGATGGTTTCGCAAAAACATTTGTGCGTGTGGCCGAAAATAATTGCGTTTGGCCGCTCGCGCGCCATGTGGTTTTTGATTTTGTCGTCCGGCGCGCGGGGATTGACGATGTGATGAACGAGAAATTTTTTTGCGGCCAATTCAATCGTTTCCGTTTCCCGAAAGGGCAAATCCATATCGGTGTTGCCGCGCACAGCCGTGACCGGCGCGATGGCTTCGAGTTCCAAAATGATGGAGGCATAGCCGATGTCGCCCGCGTGCAAAATGTGTCCGACACCTTCAAACAGTTTGAAGATTTTATGATCGAGAAAGCCGTGCGTGTCGGAGATAACGCCGATTTTCATGCGCTCGCTTCTTCAGGCTTTTCTTCCACTTCGCTTTCCGGCTCGCGCACGCCGGCATTTTTTTCTGCCGGCGATTCAGAAAGACCGCATTTGGCCGCGCCGGCGAACAACGCCGTGAACAACCCGCTGCTCAACAGCGTATTGCGGAAAAATTCCAAAGTGGTCGGCCACCCGTTGATGCCTTTCGTCAGCGCCAGCAGCCAGCCGGAAAAAGTTTTCGTATATTCAGCATTATGAAATGGGTTAAAGAACCACGACGCCGTGTTCGTGATGAGGTAAAAGAGAATGGCGCCGAGCAATCCACCGCCAAGCAAAGCCGGAAAAGAGGATTGCGGTTTGAAGCAGCGACCGAGAAAAATCAACGCGGCGTAAGCGACATAATTAAAGATCAGATTTGCCAAATCCGGCGCATCCCAAACCGTGTAGCCTTTCCATTGATAATAAAAATTCAGCCCAATGTCGGTGATGATGATGGTGGCCAGCGGCAAATACCATGCCTGTCGTTTTGGAAAAAAAACGCCGGCACAAAATGCGAACGCATACACGGCGCTGAAATTCAACGGCCACAATCCCGGAATTCGCGATACGGCAAACAGCGCCACAAAAATCAACGGCAGCCAGCGATTCCATTTTTCTTTCATTCGCGCTCATAATACGCTCGCGTTGGATAAAAACAAGCTGTGGAAAAACTGTTCGACATCATTTACGAAGACGATGAATTGCTCGTCGCCAACAAACCCGCCGGATTGGTCTGCCATCCCACCAAAAACGGCGAGATGTCCAGCTTGATTGGTCGCGCGCGACTGTATTTGCAATTTTCCCTCTCCGCCGCTGGCGGGGGAGAGGGCCAGGGTGAGGTGGTTTTTCCGCGCCTTGTTAATCGTCTTGATCGCGAGACCAGTGGAGTTGTTTTGATTGCCAAAAATTCTGAGATCGCCGGCGAACTGGGAAAAATCCTCGAAAACCGCGCCGTTGAAAAAGAATACCTTGCCATCGTTCACGGTCATGTTGCGGCGGAGCAGGGGATGATTGATGCGCCGTTGGGTAAAGACGAGCGAAGCAAAGTGGCCGTGAAAGATTGCGTTTGTGCCGATGGCACACCGGCGCAAACTAAATTTTTTGTCGAAAAAAAATTTGTTGCGCCCCTCACCCCGCTCAGCGAGAAGAGGGTGGCCGATAGGTCGGGTGAGGAGAAATTTTCCCTGCTTCGCATTTTTCCGCGAACTGGACGCAAACATCAAATCCGCATCCACCTCGCGCACATTGGCCACCCGATTGTCGGAGATAAACTTTATGGTGGCGACGAGGATTGCTATCTGGCGTTGGTCGAAAACCGTCTGACCGCCGAACAACGCGCCGGCTTGATTTTAGAAAACCATGCGCTTCATGCCCAAGCCATCAAAATTCAATGGCGTGACAAATTGCGCGAATTTTCCTGTGAGCCTGAATTTTGGTTCAGGGATTTTGCGGGTGTTTAATTTTGCGAAAGTGCCGAATTGGTACTGTTTGAAGCGCGTGTTTCTTTCTCGCGTTCAATCACGCGCATCAAATAGCTGGCTTGAGAGTCGGTTGGACTTTGCTTTAACGCAAATGCGACAATTTGTTCAGCCATTGCCAGATTGCCGGCGGCAAACGCTTTTTCCGCTTGCGCCACAACACTTCCATCAGACATCGGTGCTGACGGCGATGGAGAAATATTAAAAACACAAGGTGCCGGTGGCGTTGCGCCAAACAGGCAACTGAAAAGTTCACCGTTTACTGTTGAAAAATCACTAAAAATAAGCTGTGCGTTGACCACGGGCAGCGCAGCAAGTGTCGCGCGCTTTTCGGGCGGAGCCAGCAATTGTTGCCGGGTGCGTTCGTCGTATTCGTCAAGCATTTGAGAATTGGAGCCAATGTAGAAAGCTTGCGGTGCTGCATATTCAAGGATTGGGAAAAGGTCGCTTTGAATCGGTCCATTGCCTGCAATGGCAAATGCAGTTCGTTGTGAAGCCAGTTGGCGGGCGAGCAACGCTTCCGGGGATTGAATGTCAATCATGTGTAAATCTGTTCGGACTCGATCAATGGCGAATCCTTTTTGAAAAACTTCTGGTCCCGTCTGCCAAGGCTGCTTGGAACCGAGAATAACAATATCACCGACGCCTGTATCCCAAATTTCAATATAAGGAAAAACAGAATTAAAAGTGTGCAATACAAGACGCACAATATCGTCATTTACTTCATAAATATGAAACCATTGTGCGACGATCCCATCTGGTTTAAGCCGGCTTGCCGCAGTTTGATAAAATTCACGGCTGAATACACTGCCTACACCGATAGTCCAAGGGTTTGACGGTTCTGTTATGATGACGTCGTAAAGTTGCGGGCGTAGTTTAAGGACAGTGCGCGCATCTTCATACCAAAGGTGTGTGCGCGGATCATCAAGAACATAATGGTTCCAATCGCTAAATATTTTGGAGGCATCAATGACAGCGTCACAATTTTCAGCCACATCAACACGATTAATGGGATACGCCAGTAATGCGCCGGCGGTCATGCCTGAGGCAAGACCAAGCACAAAAACATCTTTGGCACCCGGCTTTGCCAGCATTGGCAAATGGGCCAGCAACAATTGATTGCCAATATCAACATCGGTTCCGGCATCAGGCTTTCCATTGATTCGTAATCCGATAAATGGGCGACCAGCGACGGCGTCGGTTTTTTCCACGGATACAGTTGCATCCGGCGCATCCTTGTAAAATAAAATTTTAATATGTTGTTTGCGTAATGCCATCAACGATGGCTCATACTTTGTTTCCCAAACCCGGAAAATTCCTGAACTCATAACATATTGCCAGTTTTCGCCGCCGAAAATCAGAAGACAACCGATAAATCCACAAGCGCCGAGTGTGATTACCAAGCCTGCAAGCCAACGGCGTTTTAATGCTATGATGAATGCCGACAGTCCCAATATTAATGCCAACATCCCAAAGGCATTGCGCAGTCCCAAAACCGGCATCAATACAAAACCCGTCAGCAACGTTCCCAAAACGGCGCCCAGCGTATTCCACGTCAGTAAAGCTCCCACTTTTGCACCCAGCAGTTTTCCTTCACGCGACATGGAACGAATCATCAGTGGCAACACTGCGCCAATCCATGCCGCTGGCAGGCCAAGGACGATCAAAGCAATTCCCACTGTCAATAATTCATGATAAACATAGCCGACCGGCGTGCGACCTAAGCCGGTGCGCGCAACTCGATAAAAATCAACCCATTGTTCGATGTTGAAAACCAGCAATGTTATCCAGGCCGCCGCTGTGCAAAGCAATAAAGCGACTATTCGTTCTCCCAGCCATTTACGTCGTCTTGGCGACGCAATCCATGCGCTGCCCAATCCAATACCCAAAATGAAAGCGATCAATACAACGGCAAATGATTGAAGCGACGAACCAAAAATCAGAGCCAATGAACGTGATGCCAAAACTTCCAATCCCATGGAAACACCACCTGTCACGGCAACAATTAAACCGGCCCAGCGCAGCATTTCCGGTGGAACAATTTCCGTTGTTGATTCTAAAGTTGTGCTTTCGAGTTGTTCTGTACGTGCAGAAACATCTTGGCTGATGAGAATAGCAAGAATGCCGACAACAATATTAATTGTAGCAGTGATTTGTAAAGTTCTGGCCATGCCAAAATTTTGCACAAGAAAAAATCCCGCCGCTGCGGCACCTGCGACCGCACCAAGACTGTTCACCGAGTAAAATCGCGCCGAGCGACGACCGGCATCGGAAGAAGATTTTTGCAACCAAGCAGCGAGTAGCGGCAACGTGCCGCCCATCAAAATCGTTGGCCCAAGTAGAATGGCCGCGCTCAACGTGGCCTTAAGAATTAAAAGCAAACCGGAACGTTCTACAATGTGCGAACCGACAGCGACGAAGATTCGATCCGCCAGTTGATTCAATGTCAAAAACAAAAAAGCGTAGATGCCGATAATGATTTCAAGGCAACCGTAAGCCCGAACCGGATGCGGCCAGCGGTCAGATCGCTGGCCAAATAAACGATTTCCCAGCGCCAACCCGCCCATGAATGCGGCCAGCACGACTGTCTGTGCGTAAATGGTGCTGCCAAGCATTTGAGCCAGCAGTTTTGACCAAACAACCTCATAGACAAGCGCCGTTGCGCCGGAAAAAAAGAACAAAAATAGAACCATCCGCGCGCGATTTGTTGATTGCATGCCGTAAGCGTAGTGACCTCATAACGCACCCGCAAGTTGACAAATTAAAAAATGCTACCTTCCGATAAGCAATTGATTATGTTTGAGAGCTAAAAGGTTTTCTGGCATTAAATCAGCCATGCAAATCAGGCGTGTTTTTACAGGATTGATAGCTCTTTTTCTTCTCGTATTTGCTCTGGGTTGTAACAAATCAAATTCTGATTTGCCGCCGTTGTTATCAATACCCGCCGTCTCGTCACCCGACACCATTGCCCGAGTTCATTGGTTGGGAAAAAAACGGTTGGGAATCATGGCGAGCGCCTATTATTTCACCCGCATCTGGCAATTACCCCAGAGCGCGCGGTTGGAAACGCAAACACTGAATAAACTGGCCGTCGCTCCATGGCTGTCCTTATCCAATGATATTATTGCCACCAATGCGCTGCGGCTACGACCGTTGTTAAACGATATTGTTCAGGAAGAATCATATTTTGAAATCCGGCAACTGACCAATCAGTCGAAACAAATGATTTTTGCCATACGACTTGGTGAAGAGCAGGCTCGCTATTGGCAAACGAATTTTCCGGCCGTCCTGCACGCGTTGCCCGGCATTCATATTGTTGAAAATGCCGACGATGCCTGGACAGTTCAAAATCACGGTGAAACCAATAAAATCAAGCTCGCGCGAATAAATAATTGGACAGTTATCGGTTGGTCTGACGGGAAAAGCGACCTGCTGAATGAAGCCGGCGCGTGCATTCGGCAATTTCAAGTTCCATTTTCCGGTCAAAAAACGACCAATGCCAATTGGCTGGAGGCGGATATTGATTTGCAGCGTGCTGCCAAAGCATTTTCAATAGATTGGGGCCTTCCTGAAAACTCTCCGCGTATTTCGTTCACAATGAACGGCGATGGTGGCAGCGTTTTCACGCGTGGCAAGGCCGTGTTCCCAAAGCCGCTTGAGGTTGAAATGGAACCCTGGAACATACCCGTTCATTTGATGCACGAGCCGTTAATCGGCTTTACAGCTATTCGCGGCATTAAATCATGGTTGGTATCCATGAGATGCTGGAATGAACTTCAAATCAATCCGCCAAATCAGATTTATCTTTGGTCATTGCAAGGCAGTCCTTATCAAACTTATTTGGCCGCACCGATGGCAAACGCCGAAAACCAGATGCAAAGCCTCACAAGTGTATTGTTACAAAAATCAAATCCCTGGCTGGCAGCACATGGTTATGTTGGTTTTGAAAAATTGCCGGATGCCAATGGAGTGAAATGGGGAAGTGACCCTTCCATTCTGCCGTTCATAAAAACAGACAATACCGGATGGTTTTTTGCCGGCCTGCTTCCTGATACGGTTGCCAACGCCGCGCCGCCGTCGCAGGGCATGATTCACGACGTGACCAGCCGGACGAATCTGCTTTATTATGATTGGGAAGTCAGCGCACCGCGCGTCCAATCCACCCTCTATCTCGGCCAATTTATTCGTCAAATCTCGCGCCAGCCTCAACTTCCATTGAATTCAGTTGGCGCAGTTTGGTTGAATACGATTATGCCCCGCCTCGATGCTTCTACGACTGTAGCCACTTTGACCAATACCAATGAATTATCGTTGCTGCGCCGCTCCACTTTGGGATTTACCGCGTTGGAATTGCAGATTTTGATCGATTGGCTGGAATCGCCTCAATTTCCAAGCGGTTTGTGATTTCTGCCTTTTTTCTAATTTTCCAGAGGTAATTGCTTAAAACCTAACGTAATTTGTGTGGCTAAAACCTGAAAAAAGTTGTTGACAGGGGGTTGAATCATTGAGATATTTGAGGCACACACGGTAACACTAAATAAAAAATATGAGAACGAAAGCACTACTTCTGACTGCGGGTTTGAGCGCCGCCGGAATTGTTTCCTCCCAGGCTCAAAACGTCTATTCCCAAAATGTCGTCGGCTATGCCAATGTCATCATTAAAGGCAATGGCGAATATACGCTGATTGCCAATCCCTTCGATGATGGCAATGGAAATCAGCTGACGAATCTTGTTGGGTCTCTTCCGAATAAGTCTCAAGTCATTACTTGGAATGGCACAACGTTTGATACTCCGATTCAAAAGGGTGGTGGTGTTTGGGGTAGCAGCATAAGCCTGCCTCCTGGAACTGGTTTTTTTGTAAAAAACGGAATAGCGGGCAATCCTGATGTTACCAACACCTTTGTTGGAAGTGTTGTTGTGAGCTCGGGGTCGAGTGCGACAAATTCGATTCCAACTGGGTTTAGTCTGGCTGGCAGCTATGTGCCTTATACTGGGGATGCAACTAGCGATACCAACATTAACTTGGGCGGTGTTTTGCCGAATAAAAGCCAGTTGATTTCATGGAATACTGCTGGTCAGGTTTATGACACGCCGGTTCAAAAAGGTGGTGGTGTTTGGGGATCGGCTTTCAATATTTCAGTGGGCGAAGGCTTTTTTATCAAGGCTCAATCTGGGACTAATTGGACTCAATCTTTGCAATAACCAAAAACAAAAACAATAAGAAATAATATGAAAAAAACGTTGATACTTGGAGTGCTTGGCTTGGCTGTCGGTGTTCTTTCATCGCGCGGTCAAGGGTCAATTCAGTTTAATACCTATACTGCTAATAATAGCAATGGTATTTTGTCAACTTTTAATGGAGTGCCGCTTGACGGAACATTTACCGGAGAGCTGCTTTATTCATTAACTCCGATTAATGATACTGCCGGTGCTGGTCCTTTAAGTCAGGGGTGGACAGTTGGGTCAACAGCGCTTTTCGATCAGCCGGGCGTAATTGCAGGTTATATCCAAGGCCCAAACTTGGTATTGCCGAGCTATACGAGTGGTTTGGTATATTTTGAAATAATTGCGTTTAATGGCGCTTCTTATGGAGCGGGAACCGCATATGGACATACTGCATCATTTAGTATGCCGTTAGCCACTGGAACAGTGCAGGCGTGGGTCGCAGATGGAAATCCGGCAAATGGAGGATCGGGTTTGATTTCGGCTCTTGTTTTGCAGCCTGTTCCTGAACCTGCCACATTGGCTTTAGCCGGCCTTGGTGGTTTGGCCGCGCTTGTGGCGTATCGCCGCAAACAGGCTTAAAATTGTTTGATTGTTTTTGTTTTCACCAGGAAAGCCGCTCTTCAGAGCGGCTTTCGCTTTTATTCATAAAACATGGAAAGGATTTGCTTTTTACATGGGCAGCAACGATATTTTCAAAATATGAGTTACATGGGAACAGTTGAACACGGACTCGTCAAATTGCCTTCTGACGCCAATTTGGCTGACGGTACAAAAGTTCGTGTTGAGCCGCTCGAATTGCAAACCAAACCGTACAGATTTGCTTCGGCGGATTTGATTGGCAGCGTAAGCGGTGACGGTATTCCGGCAACCAACGAACGGGTAAAAGAGGTCATGCAATGCAAGCGGTAGCGGATACCGGCTTGCTAAAAGCGCTTTTGGACCGCAATGACCCTTATCATCGCTGGGCGGCCACGGTATTTCCCCAGTATGCGCCATGGGCAACTTGCGAAGCGGTGTTGACAGAAACAGCCCATTTAAGCCGTGCGCCGCAAAAAGTGATGCAATTGGTTTCTTACGGCGATGTGCGGGTGAGTTTCGCCGCCGAAGCGGAAGCAAAGCGCCTTTTGGAACTGCTTGGCAAATATCAAGATTACAAAATGGACTTGGCCGATGCCTGTTTGGTGTGTATGTCCGAACTTGATGATTCGGCTGTAATTTTCACCCTTGATCGTGAGGATTTTACAGTTTATCGTAAACACGGTAATCAAGTCATTCCTTGCAATTTCCCGGAAGCAACTCATTAAAAATACTGTTTTTGAGTCAATGGACATGATGATATTGGCGCAGAGATAGTGTGTGGCAAGGCGGGAAGTCTGAATTTGCCAAACCTAACGTAATTTGTGTGGCTAAAACCTGAAAAAAGTTGTTGACAGGGGGTTGAATTTAGGAGAACGAAAGCACTACTTCTGACTGCGGGTTTGAGCGCCGCCGGAATTGTTTCCTCCCAGGCTCAAAACGTCTATTCCCAAAATGTCGTCGGCTATGCCAATGTCGTGGCTGTCGGTAACGGTTATACGTTGATGGCAAATCCGTTTGATGACGGCAATGGTAATCAGCTTACCAACGTTTTAACTGGAGCGTTTGCGAATAAATCCCAAGTGGTTACATGGAACGGCACTTCGTTTAATACTGGTATTGGAAAAGTTACCGGTGGATGGGCTTCAAGTGTTGCTCTGCCACCCGGTGAAGGCTTTTTTGTTTTAAATAGCAGCCCGACACCAGTGACCAACACGTTTGTTGGAAGTGTTGTGGTTGCCTCCAGCTCAAGCATTACCAATTCTATTGCTTCGGGTTTTTCGGCAGTTGGTAGTCCTGTTCCATATACTGGTGATGCTACAACAGACACGAATATTAATTTAGGCGGTAGTTTAGCTAATAAAAGTCAGTTGATTTCGTGGAATACTGGAAGTCAGCAATATAATACTGCGGTTGGAAAAAGTGGTAGCGGGTGGGGTGGCAGTTTCAACATATCTGTTGGCCAAGGGTTTTTTATTAATACTCCAGTTTCCGGATCGAATTGGGTGCAAACTTTGAACCCATAATCATTTGACTAAGATAATTAAAATAAAATCTGAAAAGCAAAAACAACAACAATAATTAAAATATGAAAAAAACAGTAATCATAGCAGCGTTGGGTGTGGCTGGCATGGTTGTTTCATCGTATGGTCAGGGCAGTATTGCTTTTGACACATATAATGCTCAAAACTTTGCTGGAATTTTAACTACCTATGGTAATGGTCCTTTGGCTGGCCAAGGCTTGGACAGCACATTTACTGGCGAGTTGCTTTGGTCGGCAACACCCATTAATGATGCTGCAACTACGGCTGGAACGGCTGGTAGTCCGTTGACTGACGGTTGGACGGTTGGTTCAACTGCTCTGTTCGACACTGGGAATGCGGCTGGTCCAGGTGGAATAGGTTATGTCAGCGGCCCTAACTTGAATATATCGCAAGCTGTAGGACAGGTTTTGTATTTTGAGATAGTTGCCTTTAATGGTGCCGATTATGCAAGTAGTACCTATAGTGGGCATTCGGCGGCGTTTACGGCGACTCTGGCAACTGGAACGACGTTACCAAATGCTAACCAGTTGAATAATTTGGTGCCATTTTCTGTGTTCCAAGTTGTTCCTGAACCTACCACGTTGGCTTTAGCCGGCTTAGGTGGTTTGGCAGCCCTTGTGGCGTATCGCCGCAAACAGGCATAAAGTTGTTTGATTGTTTTTGTTTTCACCAGGAAAGCCGCTCTTCGGAGCGGCTTTCGTTTTTTATTCATAACCAAACACTTTAATGAAAGATTGTAGTTTGATAAGATGTGGTTCCAAATACTTTTGATAATGTTGCCATCTGCCCAATGCGCGTTTATAAATAGGCTGGGTGACGTCAGCATAAGTGGGGGAACGCACCAATTTATTTCTGGCATGTTCATTAAATCCTAACACCTTCGCTTCCCAGGAGACGCCGAGGAAAGTTAAAGTTTTACGTGCCACGGATTCCAAGTTTTCCACCATGCCTTCATACTTAATCTCAAGATAAGGCACTGGCATCAACGGTGCGAATGTTCGCCACAGGCTCATATTGGCGATATAATCATCAACTGTCCCTTCCAAAGTTAAGTAGGCCGCTGTCACCGGATTAAGCGGTTGTGGTTGCATAAAACAACTTAGAACCACGTCACGAGGGTCGCGTAAAGCAATCAGAAATTTGGTTTCAGGAAAAACACGGATAAAGGCTGGAATCATAAATGTAAGCACGGGGTTCTTGTCGAGTAGTAATCGACCGCCGATAATGTTTCCCAAAGACAATTCCATCGAATGGAAATAAGATGTGCGCGCTTGTTTTAAATCGGAAATTTGAGCCGCTTCTAAAACGGGCAGCATGTAAGCATCTGGTGGTAGATTGCGCTTTAGCGGGGCAAAAGCATCTTCAACAAAGATAGTGGTCTCCTCCGCTGAGATGATATCAGAATGCGAGTCCAAAACTTGCTCCAATAAAGTGGTGCCGGAGCGGGCATGACCACATAACAGGGACAGCCGTCGGGAAGGAAAAAGATTTGGCGCTTCATCGAACCAACGTTTTAACATTTCTGATGAAACGTTTGTTTCCATTACCTTCAGTCGTTCGCGAAGCGTCTTTAATTCAATCAGATGTTTCGCTGCTTGTGGTCGCATGAGCGTTTTGGCTTCAAGAAACGCCGACATGGCTTCGTCATACCTTTTTTGGCGATCTAAAATATTTCCCAGTTCATAATAAGCACGGGCATGAGTCCAAACATCAGCGGATGGCTTAAAAATAAATGAACGTAAAATCCGTTCGGCTGACTCAAATTTTCCTGCCAGCCGTTCTAATCGGGCATAGGTCAGCAATGTCGCTGGATGGGTTGGGTCCAATTCGAGTGCTTGCTCAATTAACTGCGAAGCTTCGGGCAATCGGCGGAGGCGTTCATAAAGTTCTGCAAGCTTGACGTATGTATTGGATGTCGCATCCGGTTGCTTAAGAGCTTGCTTCAAATAATTTTCTGCAATGGTTGAATTTTGAAAATTTTGACAATGGTCTGCGATGGCTATAAGTGCTTCTGTTTTTTTAACCGTGAAACGGAGTACTTTTTCAAAACATTGTTCAGCCGCAGAAAAGTTGTAACGCAAACCATGAATGCGGCCCAGTTGAAGAAGGATATTAATGTTGGAAGGCGCAAGCCGGCTGGCGCGTTCTAGCATATCAAGGCATTCTTGGAAATCTTTTCTGTGCCACGCCTCTTCAGCTGTTTGTAGCATCCGATTTAGTGAGCCTGTGGCAATTAATTGAGATTTTTTCATTTTCGGTTATTCATAACCAAATGCTTTTATAAACGGTTTCAGTTTGGTTAGGCAAGGCTCCAGATATTTTTGGTAATGTTGCCATCTACCCACGGCACGTTTGTAGACCGGTTGTGTCACGTCGGCGTAAGTGGGAGAACGAACCGTCCTTTTACGCGCATGTTCATCAAATCCCAGCACTTGGGTGTTCCACGAAATACCCAAAAAATCCAAAGTTTTGCGTGCGACGGATTCGAGATTTTCCACCATATCTTCGTATCGTATCTCAAGAAAAGGCGAGGACATTAGAGGCACAATGGTTTGCCACACCCCCATCAAAGCGGTGTATTCTTCGGCAGTGCTCTCCAGAGTCAAATATGCGGCACCAACTTGGTTGAGTGGAAGATTTTGCATAAAACAACTCAGGACCACGTCTCGCGGGTCGCGCAAAGCGATCAAGAACTTGGTTTCCGGGAAGATGCGGATAAACGCAGGAATCAAAAAAGTGTATGAGGGGTTTTTATCAATCAACAATCGTTCGTTGAGAGGTTTCCCTAGTGATGATTCCATGGCATAATAATAATTTTTCCGGGCTTGTTGAAGTGCGCTAAAAGTAGTTGCAGTGAGCGCTTCAAACATAGCCGTATTATCGGAGTGGCCGCGCAAAAGAGGGCCATAGGCATAGTTAAAAAAGTTTTCGGTTTCTTCCGCCGAAATAATGTCAGGGTGCGAATCCAAAACCTGCTCCAATAAAGTAGTGCCAGAACGCGGGTGTCCACCTAACAAAACTATTTTGTGGATTGGCTGAAATAGATTAGCTATAGCGGTCCACTGTTTTAATTTGTCACTAGAGATGTTCGCTATAAGGTGATTGATCCTGGCTCGCATCACTTTCAATTCTGCTATGGGTTGCGCGGCCAAAGGTTTTAGCATGGCCTTGGCTTCGAAAAACGCTGCCATAGCTTCACTGTATCGTCCCTGACGGTCCAGTATGTCGCCGAGTTGATATGCCGCGCTTGCACGAAGAGCGGGGTCGGCATTCGACGGAAAATTTCGAAGTAATGTTTCTGCAGTCTCAAGTTGTTTCGCCTGCCGATTGAGTCGAGCGCTCGAGAGTAATGCCGAAGCGCACGCAGGATCTATTTTTAAAGCCTGTTGAACCAAGTCAGTTGCCTCTTCGGACCGCCGGAGTCGTTCAAAAACTTCGGCTAGTTTGACCAGAATTGTGGGAAGATTTTTCTCTTTTAGAGCACGTCGGAGGTAATTTTCAGCCATGGAATAATTACCAAAATCATAGCTATATTGGCCCGCAATTGTTAATGTTTCAGATTTTTGAATAGCTACACGGACTGCCTGTTCAAAACATTTTTCAGCGGTGGCGTAATCAAAATGAAGCCCATACATGCGACCAAGGCTGAGCAGTAATCTTGCGTTTGAAGGGTCTAATCGACTGGCCCGCTTAACGGTCTCAATGGCGGCTGGGAAATCATATCTTTTCCAAGCATCATCAGCTTCTCGAAGCATACGATTTAAAGAACCTTGAGAAACTAATCGTGAATGTTTCATGATGATAACGTTGGAACAATAGGCATGTTCATTCGCTGCGCAAATGAAAGATCAAATTAGTTTTTTCTGATTCAAAAAAGTTGAACAAAGTCGGCAGCAGATTTGCTATCAGGGTGCTGGCGGTGTATACCCCGGAGCATCGGATGGTGTAAGTTCGGTAGGTGGAATAGGTGGTAGCTCTCCGCGCTTTACTTGGTCTGCCGTCAATTGCCGGTTGGCTTCCATCATGATCATTTGCGTATCAGGGTCAATCTGTTGTGTTTGTTGCTGCGTTGGCGTGTTGCGCAAATTGGAACCATTGTTTCCGCCGCTTGAATTGCCGGTATTGCCGTCGCGATTGCGGCCAAAACGGCCAAAACCACGGCCATTTCCAGCATTTCCATTTCCGCCATTTGGGTTGGGAATATTACCACTCGTGGTATTAACGGTCACCGGTCTAGCCGCTACTGGCGTTGGTGCAGTGATGGTGGGTGCGGCAGCCAATGGAAGTTGTTGCGCGACGCCGTGATTGTTGAAGCTGATGATGCCATTTTTTTCGTCAATGTGCGTGACTTCAATGTCGTCCTGCCGCTGGCCTTCGCCGAGGATGTAAGAATCGTCTTTTGCCGGCACGCCGGGCTTTGCAACGCCAGCGACTTTGAAAAGAACCTGTTTCATCCCGGAGATGGTCATGATACCATTTGGAGTGATTTTCACCGGCGGGTCAATAGTCGAAGTATTGGTGACTAATTGTGGCGGATTCAAACCGAAAACATTTCGTGCAGGAATCAAAGTGTAAGGATTATTGGTGGATGTGTCTTCAACCGCAAACAGGCTGGCACTTAATGCCAGTCCGCTCGCAAGGCAAACTACAATTTTTCCAACACGTTTCATCAAATAAAATATACCGTCCACCGGCTCAAATTCAAACACCGCCAAAACAGATTGGTTTCGGGAACAAATCAACAAGCAGGCAGTGTGCCTTTGATTGAAATTTATTGTCATGATAAACGGGTTTTCCGGCGACGCAAGATGAAGATTGGCCGCTGGTTTTATTGACATTTTGCAGGTTGAACGTAGGATGGATTCGGCTTTACAAGGCGCGTTCGTCTATCGGCCAGGACACGGCCCTCTCAAGGCTGAAAGACGGGTTCGATTCCCGTACGCGCTGCCAGTTTGTCATTGCAGCCCAATTGTCAAATGAGGCTCAACGCTGATTGAATTATGAATGTTAAAATTCTTCCTGTTTTCGTTTTCATCATGGGAGCGGTGGCCTATTTCGGACAATCCGCCAAATCGGAAGAAACCAATGTGACCTTCGTCTCGCAATTCAAATCGGGCACGAGCAATGCTTGGCAGGATGTCAAGCAGGTCAGCACACAAACATGGTCAAAGGTTGAATCAGGCACGACGCAAGCATGGACGGACGTGAAACAATCGGTTCATTCGACGACAGGTTATAGTTACGACGAAAAGGACAAGTTTGTGACCAAGGCCAAGCGGGATTTAGCGGTGATGGACAGGAAGATTAAGCAATTATCGGACAAGGTGGTAAATATCGGTGATGCGACCAGAGATACCGCTCAAACTAAATTGAAGGCATTAAAGGGTAAACGGGCTGATTTGGACAAGAAATTGGATGATGTAAAAAAGTCGTCGCAAGCGGACTGGGACAAGGCAAAGGGTAAATTCAAAGACTCGTTTGACGATTTGAAAGATTCTTTCAAACGCACGAAAGAATGGTTCGGCGAGAAAATCAGCGGGTGATTCCTTTCGGATTTAGGGCAATAAATCCGTTGGGTTTTTATTAAATTTATTCCAATCCGATTTTTTTACGTTTGCGATAGAGAGTGGCTTGGTCAATTCCAAGAATGTTTGCGGCTTCAGTAAGGCTTGGTGTTCGTTCCAGGATTTTGCGTAAATGGACTTCTTCCAGTTTTTCAAGCGAAATCAACGAGCCGATTTCGACTGAATTTTGATCGCCTGCCGCCACGTTCAAATTTTGGCTGCGTAATTCAGCCGGAAAATCTTCAGGTAAAAGTTGTTCGTGCTGTGTCATGATGACGGCGCGTTCGATGGCGTTGCGGAGTTCGCGCAGATTTCCCGGCCAGGAATAGGCACGGATGCAAGCGGTGGCTTCGGGAGAGAGTCCGGCAATTTTTCGTCCGCATTGTGCGGCAAAGAATTTCACGTAATGTTCGGCCAGACGAGCCAAATCGGCAGCACACGCGCGCAACGGTGGAATCTCGACGTTGATGACGTTGAGGCGGAAATATAAATCTTCGCGGAACGCGCCACTGGCGACGCGTTTTTTCAAATCGCGATTGGTGGCGGCGATGACGCGCACATTAGATTGCCGCACGGTATTTTCGCCGAGCCGCTCGTATTCATGTTCCTGAAGCAATCGCAGCAGTTTGGGTTGAATTTCCAGCGGCAGGTCGCCGATTTCATCAAGAAATAAAGTTCCACCTTCGGCGGCTTTGACTTTACCCCAATGGTCTTTGACCGCGCCGGTGAACGAGCCGCGCACGTGTCCAAACAATTCGCTCTCCAACAATTCTTTTGAAAGGCTTGGGCAACTGACGGTCACAAAGGGCTTGTCGGCCAGATGGCTGCGTTCGTGAACGGAGCGGGCGGCGATGCTTTTGCCCGTGCCGCTTTCGCCGAGAATGAGAATGGACGCTGGTGTTTTGGCGGCGCGGGACAAAATTTCCATCGCGTCGCACATGGCGGGTGTCGTGAAGTCGAAAATCGGTTCGAGCCGCTGGGTTTTGATTTCGGTGACTTCCTGTTCCAGCCGCTCAATGCGCTGGTTCATCTGGCGCAGGCGTTGCAGTCGCGCCAGCACAGTCATGAACTGCTCGCGCTGAAATGGTTTTTCGAGAAAGTCCACCGCGCCGCGCCGCATCGCTTCGACGGCAACTTTCACATTTCCCTGCGCCGTGAACATGACGATGGGAATTTGCGGCTGCCGTTTTTGAATTTCGGTGAGCACGTCCAAACCGTTTTCGCGTCCAAGATTCAAATCCAGCAGCACGGCGTCAAATTTGTCATCCTTCAACCAGGTTAAACCCATTTGACCGGAATCCACGCCTTCCGCGTAATGGCCGGCTTCTTCAATCAGAAAGCACGTCGCGTCGCGAAATGTTTTGTCGTCGTCAATGACCAGAAAATCCATAGAAATTTATTGCTGTGCCGTGGGACGCGGCAAACGGATGATGAACGTCGCGCCGTGTCCCGGATTGCTCTCGCATATCAATTCGCCGTGCATCGCCAGCGCCAATTTGCGCACAATGCTCAAGCCTAAGCCTGTGGAAGGTTCTCCGCCGGTCGGTCGCGCCGAAAGTCTGCCATAACGACGAAACATACGCACTTTATCTTCGGCTGTGAAACCCGGTCCTTCGTCACGAATGACACATTCGGCATAATTGCCGTCTTTTTCGTGAACATGAACAAAGATGCGCTTGCCCAACGGCGAAAACTTAACCGCGTTTGACAGCAAATTGTCCAGCACCTGATCCAACGCGGAAGCGTCCGCCATCGCCGTGATGGTTTTTTCCGACGGGAAATCGGTCAAAATCTTCAACTGTTTGCGCCGTGCCGCGTCTTCGTATTGTTGCACCACGGCGGCGACGATGTCCACAAGGTTGACGGGGTCAATTTTTGGGGCAAAACGGTAATCCGCGGAAGCGTTCGCCAAAAATTCCTTGAGGAACGACTGCAATTGCATACTGGAACGCAGGATATTTCCCGACAAACGGGTGAGGCGTCCATCGTCGGATTGTTCGATGTATCCGTGCAACAATTCGGCGCTCATGCTCATGCCGCCGAGATAATTTTTCAAATCGTGCGCCAGAATGCCGAGCAATTCATCCTTGTCCTCGGCCAACTGCTCCAATTGGTCACGCGCGCTTTTCAAAGCCAATTGCGTCCGCACGCGCGAAATCAATTCCGCCTGATTGAACGGTTTGGTGATGTAATCCACGCCGCCGGCGTCGAACGCGCGGACAATCAAATCCTTGTCGCCGGCAGCCGACAGGAAAATCACCGGAATATCTTTCCATTCGGCGTTTGCCTTCAATTGACGGCAGACTTCGCAGCCGTCCATTTCCGGCATCAACAAATCGAGCAGAATCAAATCTGGTCGCCGCAGCGCCACGCGTTTCAGGGCGGTCGCGCCGTCCGCCGCCGGAATGATTTCGTGTCCCAATTGCCCGAGAACGGTTCCAAGAATCTGGATGTTCGGCGGCTGGTCGTCCACCACAAGAATTCGCGCCGGCCCGATTTCATCGAGTGAGACGCGCGCCGGTGAATGCGCTGGCGAGGGCAGGGGCAAAATGTTATTTGGCTCCGGTTGCAGAGCGGTTTGACTGTTTGAATTCATGTTCACGACTTGTTGTCGAGCTGTTCAACGAGCGTGGCGAATTCGCCGAGATGTTTCTCCAAATCCGTGACCGCGTAATTTTCCGCGTCATTCAAAAGAGTGTGCGCATAAATCACCAGCGGCTGGCAGTGCCATTTGCGTCCCAAATCCTTCAAATCACGGGCGAATAGTTTGCTTTCGTTGATGGCCACGCTGTCGCGGAGCGAAGGCCACGGCTCAACTTCCAGTTGGCGCAATCGCGAAACAAGTTCTTTTGGCGCGGGAGCAAAATCTTTTGAACTTTCCGGCGATTGTGCTTGGTTCTGGCCATTCTTTTCAACCTTGAGGTAATGTGGTAAAAATTCGGTGAGTTCTTCAAACAATTCGCGTTTGGAAAACGGTTTGCGGACATAACCGCTGAATTGTTTTTTCAACGAACTTTCCTCGTCCGTCAAACTTGAGGCGGTGACCGCAATGATGGGAATCAATTCAAGGCCGTTGGATTCGCGGATTTTTGCCAGCACTTCTCCGCCACTGATGCCTGGCATTCGCACATCCAAAAGAATCACGTCCGGCTTGATTTCGAGCGCCTTGTGAATCGCCTCTTCGCCGTTTGACGCGAAAACCAGACGATGATGCGAACCGGCGAACATCCCCGCCATCAAGTCGCAATTGGTTTCGTTGTCGTCCACCACCAGCAAAATAGCCGGGCGAAGTTCGTTGAAATCCACTTCGCCGTCGGGCAGCAATTTTTGTGAGGACGAAAGCCGCACGGAAATCGGCACGTTGGGGAATCGGAGGTGGAAAGCCGATCCCTGACTCATCATGCTTGAGACGGTCACTGTTCCGCCCATTGTTTCGACCAGACGTTTGACGATGGAAAGTCCGAGACCCGAACCTTGTTTTTCCTTTTCCGGGTGGGCGCCGGCTTGAACAAATGGTTTGAAAATCGCGTCCAATCTGTCTTGAGGAATGCCCACACCGGTGTCCAAAACTTCGATGATGAGTGTAACATGACTACCCGCTTGCCGGCGTTCCCAAAATATGCGCGTTTCAACGCTGCCTGTGTCTGTGAATTTAACGGCATTGCCGACGAGGTTGACCAAGATTTGGCGCAAACGGATACGGTCAATCAACAGCGCGCGCGGCAAATCTTCGGCAATATGACACTCTAATTTGAGACCTTTTTTAGCCGCCGGTTCGGAAAACAGTGTGCGGATGAAATCGCAAAGTTCGCGCGGGTCGGTCGGTTCGGGATTCAATTCCATCACGCCGGCTTCGATTTTCGACATGTCGAGAATGTCGTTGATGAGTTGCAGCAGTGAGCCGGCGCTGGAACGGATGGTGCGCAAATACTGGCGGTGTTTCGGGTCGCGCAAATCGCCTTCGAGCAATTCGCTGAATCCCAAAATGGCGTTCATCGGCGTGCGGATTTCATGGCTCACGTTGGCGAGGAAGACCGTCTTTTCCCGATTGCTTTGCTCGGCCTGTAATTTCGCTTCGACCAATTCGCGTTCGCGCAATTGATGTTTCAAAGTCACGCCCGACAGCCAAAGCGCCAATATGCCTGCGCCGATGCCGATGACGCCGGTAATAAGACTGGTCAAACTGGCGCGCAGAAGACGGCTTTTGATCTGCCCGCGCACGTCCAAACTTAAAGTGGAATACAATTGCGTCAGTTCATTCATCTGGGCGTTGATGCCGTCCATGATGTCCTTGCCGTCGCCATCAACCATCAATGTGGCCGCACGGTCGAAAGTGTGGCTGCGCGCGTCAATGATGTCCTGCTGCCAGTTCAAGCTTAATTCCGCCTGTCCGCGAAGCTTGGTGATGCCTTTGAGCAATTGAGGATTGTCATGCGCCAGTTCAATCAAATGATCAAAATGTTTTGGCAGTTCGGCTTTGGTGGAATTGAATGGCGGCAGAAAACTTTTATCCTTTGTGATGACATATCCACGCACACCTCTTTCGGCGTCGAGCAACGAATTCTGGACCTTGTCCAATTCACTGCCGAAGGACATGATGTCCGCGCGGCTGTCAATCAAGGTGAACAATTGAAACCAACACACGGCCGCCAAAATCACACTGCCGACAGAGACCGCGAGCCACGCGATCATTGCCGTCTTGTAAAACCGGTTTCCGGGTTGTCGAGCCATACGCTCCTCTACTTTAGGCCAGGAATCCAAAGGCCGCACGTGAAAAACAACCCATGATTTGAGCCACCCCAACAGGCCTTCCTGATTGGTTTTTCCGTCAGATTTGACGGGGTATTTCCTTTGGAAACCGTCAGTCATGAGAAACTTCCTTTAACGGGTTGGGATTCGAGCAAGATCTTATTTGCGTAACGGCTTTCTGCCGCGCAGAAATTTTGGCTTTGATCTCGCTCCATAAAATCTCTCTGATTGGACGAAAGGATTCCGGCGAAAATTATTTTTATTTGCTGTTTGGCCCGACCTCTCGTTTGAAAATTCCTAGCTTGCGGCGTGCCTGTTTCGTATTTTGCACGATTTGCAATGTCTGCTTGCATCTGCAAATAAACGGCTTAAACATTGGCCGAATGAGGATATGCGACTTGCAATCCGGCGCGAAAAGAGAATTGCAGTTTGCAATCGTCCGGCGGCGTGACGATTAAAAAATCTTTCAGAAAATGGTTGCGATTGAAAACGCGCCTGATAAAATCTTCGTTCAATTTTTTAACAACGAAATGCCGACAATCAATCAACTCGTTCGCAAAGGCCGACGCAAAGTGAAATATAAATCCAAGTCGCCCGCCTTGGAAAATTCCCCGTTTCGCCGCGGCGTGTGTATTCAAGTTATGACCCGCACGCCCAAGAAACCGAATTCGGCCATGCGCAAGGTTGCCAAGGTTCGCCTGACGAACGGTTACGAAGTCATCGCTTACATTCCCGACGAAGGCCACAATTTGCAGGAGCATTCCATCGTGCTCGTGCGCGGCGGACGCGTGAAAGATTTGCCCGGCGTGCGTTATCATATTGTGCGCGGCACGCTCGACGCCGCCGGCGTGGAAAAACGCCGTGTCAGTCGTTCCAAATATGGTGTCAAGCGCCCGAAAGAAGCCAAAGCCGCCGCTCCTGCCAAATAAAATTTTTAACGAACAATAATCATGTCCCGCAGACGTCAAGCTACTAAAAGACCCGCGACCAAAGATGGAAAATTCCACAGCGCTTTGGTTTCGCGGTTGGTCAACACCGTGATGATTTCCGGCAAAAAAAGCACCGCGCAACGCATCGTTTACGGCGCGTTCGACTCCATTTCCGAAAAAAATCCGGCGAGCAACCCGATTGAAATTTTGCAGCGCGCGGTGGACAACGCCAAGCCGCGCATTGAAACCAAAGCTCGGCGCGTTGGTGGCGCCACCTATCAAGTGCCGATGGAAATTCCAACTGATCGCCAGAACGCTTTGGCGTTGCGCTGGATTGTTGATTTTGCGGACGCCCGCAAAGGCACGCCGATGAAGGCTGCGCTCGCCACTGAGATTCTTGAAGCATATCAAGGTCAGGGCAACGCGATTCGCAAGCGCGACGAAGTTCACAAAATGGCGCAAGCCAACAAGGCATTTGCCCATTTCCGCTGGTAAAATTTTTTTCAAACATCAAGCCGAAGTCGAAAGACTTCGGCTTTTATTATTTTTATTTGCAAAGAACACTTCTTTAGCCAAATTCAGAATGGTGAAAATATGGAAGGCGTGAAATTTTGTAGCCTATTCCCGTATTAGGTCACGAGATAAACAAAACTTTCTCAAATCTGACTCAATCTAAATATGCGCCAAACTGCTGCTCACCAAACTCCACGCATGCCATAATATCAGCTCGTGTCAACTGAGGAAAATCTGCTAAAATCTGATTAAAGGTCCGACCTGCTCCCAGCCGGCCGATAATTTCAAAAACCGTAATCGGCAAACCACGAATACACGGTTCGCCATTTCTCACTTGCGGGTCATAGGTAATGTATCGCTGAAAATCTATGGGTAGCATTGTTGTCCTTCCCAATTGCCAGGCTTTTGCGCCGGCGACGATACTTGACTATGGCAAAGTATCGGTCAAGCGATTTTTTCTGCCATGTTGCCGTGTGCCTGTGCCGAGCCATTACGAAGCTGTTCGTGCCGAAATTATCCGCTGCCTGCGCGAGGAACGTTTGCGCCGGAAACTTTCCAATTACGTGGTCGCGCAAAATTCCGGAGTTTCTGAATCCATGTTGAGTTTGGTGGAGCGGGGACGGCGCAATCCGACGATGGAACTTTTATTACGAATTGCCGATGGCATTGGCGTTGATTTGGCTGATGTGACCAAGCAGGCGCGAGCAACGGTTTTGAAGAAAAATCCCAAACAGAAAAAATCGTTGCCTGCTGATATTGCCAAGAAAATTGAAATTTGATAGCCTGTTCCGGGTTAAGGCCACAAGTCCTCATCGCGCAATAAAAATAATGGCTTCGGTTGCTCGGCGGCAAATATCAAACACGCCAAAATGTCTTCCCGCCGCAATTGCGGATACTTGGCCGAAAGCTGCGTCCACGTCGCCCCGCCGATAACCTCACTGACAACCTCATAAACTTTGATTGGCCAGCCGTGAATACAAGGCTCTCCATTCCTCAGTTGCGGGTCTATGGTGATGAGTTTTCGGTAATCGTCACGGCTCATGGCGGATCAATTGCAACGACGGTCATTATTAACATCGAATATATTCGATGTCAAATAGAAACGAAATCTTGCCTACAATGAATAGTGACAGAACGCCAAATTTTACGGCAAATCGGCCAGAATGTGAAAGCGGCGCGCTTGCGCGCCAATCTCACGCAAGAATGTCTTGCCGAGTTAGCGGGCGTTCATTGGCAGACGGTGAGCTATGTCGAGAACGGAAAATTTCCTGCGTCCATCTTGACGTTCTTCAAAATCAGCCAAGCGTTGGAAACCAGCCCGAATCGGTTATTAGACGGCTTGCCGGAAGCAGACGCCAAACGACTGGAGCGAATCAAAAAATCAATGGCGCGGAAACGAAAGCCAAAAAGCGCCTAATTTCAGCCATCCAGCTTTTTTGCGAAATTTTTCCAATTTGAAATTCCCTTCGATTTATGTCATTTTGTTTTCTCGGCAGCGTAGGGTGGTTTGTGACAGCGCATCCGCTGCTGAAATGATGAATCTCAACAACAACAAAAATGCCGTGGCTTCAGTGGGCGATAATTTGTCGCTGGCGCTGAATCAGGGTTGATGTTGTTGACACCTTCGCGGCTGCTTGTAAATCGGAGCTGACAAGCAGTTTTCAATGTCCGGCATCTTGCGCAAAGCGATTGCGACACCCGAATTTCGTTTAGAAATTGATTGCCTCGGCAGTTTTCTCGCGTATTATCCACGCTCCTTTTTGTCATTAACGGCAGAAATTTTGCCATTTAAGAAAATTGTAGTAGAAAGTTAGATTTTATGTCAGACGCCAAATCATTGAATTCACCCAAACGTGAATACACGTTGGAGCGCACGCGCAACATCGGCATCGCCGCGCACATTGACGCGGGCAAAACGACGACGACCGAGCGCATCCTCTTTTACACCGGCCTCATCCACAAAATCGGCGACGTGGACGACGGCAATACTGTGACCGATTGGATGGAGCAGGAAAGGGAACGCGGCATTACAATTACATCCGCCGCCGTCACTTGTTTCTGGACGCAAAAATCGACGAAGCCGGGTGAAGACCAACTTTATAAAGCGTTCAAAGACGTTCCGCATCGCATCAACATCATTGATACTCCCGGCCACGTGGATTTCACGGCGGAAGTTGAGCGCTCGATGCGCGTGCTGGACGGCGCGGTCGCCGTGTTCTGCGGTGTCGCGGGCGTGCAGCCGCAATCAGAAACGGTCTGGCGTCAGGCGACGAAATACAAAGTGCCGCGCATCGCATTCGTGAATAAAATGGATCGCACGGGCGCGAATTTTGAAAATGCGCTGAACGACATGCGCACGAAATTGCGCGCGTACGCGTTTCCGATTTTCCTGCCCATCGGCGCGGAAGACAAATTTGAAGGCGTCGTTGACGTCGTGAACCAAAAGGAAATCGTTTGGGGACCGGGCGACGTTGCCAACGAAGGTCTCAATTACGAAATCAAAGAAATTCGCGACGGCTTGAAAGAAAAAGCGAAGGCCGCGCTCGCGGAACTGATTGACGCCGTCTCGAACAAAGACGACGCGATTGCCGAATTGGTTCTCGAAGACAAGCCAATCACGCCGCAAGTCTTGAAAGCGGCCATTCGCCGTTTGACCTGCAAAATCGAACTCGTTCCGGTTTTGTGCGGTTCGGCGTTCAAAAAGAAAGCCGTGCAAGTTCTCGTGGACGCAGTCGTTGATTATTTGCCGAGTCCACTCGATATTCCGCCCGCCGAAGGCCATGAGCCGGGAACTGAAAACAAAGTTCAAGTGCCGACGGACGACAATGGAAAATTCTGTTCGCTCGCGTTCAAATTGTGGACCGACCCTTACGCGGGCAAATTGGTTTTCTTCCGCGTCTATTCCGGCCAGTTGAAAAAAGGCGACACGATTTACAATCCGCGCACGCGCAAACGCGAGCGCGTCAGCCGACTGATGATCATTCAAGGCAGCGAACGCAAAGACATTGATTCGGTTTATTCCGGCGACATCGCCGCGCTCGTTGGTTTGCGCAACATTACGACCGGCGACACGCTTTGCGACGAAAGTTTTGACGTGACGCTCGAACCGCCGACGTTTCCAGAGCCGGTCATTTCTATGGCTGTCGAGCCGAAGACGAAGCAAGACCGCGACAAAATGTCCGAAGGCTTGCAACGCCTTGCCGAGGAAGACCCGACGTTCCGCATGTTCACGAACGAGGAAACGGGCCAGCTCATCATCGCGGGCATGGGCGAATTGCATTTGGAAATCATCACCGACCGTTTGAAGCGCGAATTCAAGGTCGAGGCCAACACCGGCGCGCCGCAAATCGCGTATCGCGAAACCATCACCAAACCGGCGGACGGCGAAGGCAAATTCATCCGTCAATCCGGCGGTCGCGGTCAATACGGCCACGCGCTCATCAAGATTCAACCAAACGAAAAGGGCAAAGGCATTGAGATTGAAAATGAAATCGTCGGCGGTGCGATTCCGAAGGAATACATTCCGGCGGTCATTGACGGCATCGAGGAAGCCATCAAAGGCGGAGTTTATGCGGGCTATCAGGTCATTGACGTGAAAGTGCAAGTCGTGGATGGCACGTTTCACGAAGTGGACTCGAACGAACTCGCGTTCAAGATGGCGGGCATTTTCGCGCTCAAAGACGCTTTCAAAAAAGCGAATCCGATTTTGCTCGAGCCGATCATGAAAGTCGAATTGACCACGCCCGACGAATATCAAGGCGATTTGATCGGCGACATCACGCGCCGCCGCGGAATGATTATCAACATCGAAGCGAAGCAGGGACAAACGATTGTGAACGCGCAAGTGCCGCTGGCCGAAATGTTCGGTTACGCCACGGCAATTCGCTCGTTGTCCAAAGGCCGGGCGAGCTATTCGATGGAACCGTTGACGTTCGAGCAAGTGCCGAACAGCGTGTTGACAACGATTTTGGACCAAGCGGCTAAAAAACCTGCGGCGCGCACCTAAAAATTCTCCTTTTGCATTGCAAGAGCCGGAATAATTCGGCTCTTGCAATCAAACTTTCGGCTTCAAATCGCAAAATCCGTATATTCCGGTTTCACGGCTTCGGTCGGCGGGAACAACATTCCGGCGGCGACCGTTGCATTCGAGCCTTGCTCAATCAAAATGAACGAGCCGGTCAGACGATTCGTCGAGTAGCCATCGAAGACGGTTGGTTTGGAAATTTTCAAACGGATTGAGCCAATGTCGTTCATCGCCAGCGCGGTCGGGTTGGGTTCCGGTTCAAGTGTCTCCATGTTAACGCGATTTTCGATTTGCGTCACGACGGCCTGAACCGTTTGCGTGGCGTGCTTGAGAAAATACTTTTTGCCGGTTTGCAACGGACGCGAGTGCATCCAGCAAATGCGCGCGTGCAATTCCGCGCTGTGGCCGGGCAGATTTTCCAGACCGACAATCATGTCGCCGCGGCTCACGTCAATGTCGTGCGCGAGGCACAGCGTCACCGATTGCGGGCAAAACGCTTCGGCCAGCGAACCGTCGTAAGTCCAAATATCCTTGATGGTCGTTTTGATTCCAGCAGGCAGCACGATGACTTCCTGACCTTGCCGCACGATGCCGCTGGCGATTTGCCCGCTCAAGCCGCGAAAGTCGTGCAGTTTTTTGTCCGTCGGATTGTTCGGACGATTCACCCATTGCACCGGAAACCGCAGCGTGTTCAAATTCCAATCGCTCGCGATATGGACGGTTTCCAGATGCGCGAGCAACGTCGGGCCGGGATACCACGGCGTTTGTTTGGAAGCGTCCACAACGTTGTCACCGTTGAGCGCGCTGATGGGAATGAACTTCACGTCGCGGAAAACGTCCAGCTTCGGCAGAAAATCTTCAATTTCGTCGCGGATTTCCTCGAATCGCTCCTCGCTCCAATCCACCAAATCCATTTTATTGATGGCGATGACGAGGTGCGGAATGCCGAGCAGCGCCGCGATGTAAATATGCCGCCGCGTTTGCTCGATGACGCCTTGCCGCGCGTCCACGAGCACGATGGAAAGATTCGCCGTGCTCGCGCCCGTGACCATGTTTCGAGTGTATTGCACATGACCGGGCGTGTCGGCGACGATAAATTTGCGTTTCGGCGTCGCAAAATAGCGATACGCGACGTCAATTGTAATTCCCTGTTCGCGTTCGGCGCGCAAGCCGTCGGTCAAATTCGCCAGATTGATTTGTCCGCCGCCGGTGATGTCCGCGCTGCGTTCGAGCGCTTCAATCTGGTCTTCCATCAGTGACTTGGAATCGTAAAGCAACCGGCCGATGAGCGTGGACTTGCCGTCGTCAACACTGCCGCAAGTGTTGAAGCGCAAAATTTCAATGGGATGTTGCGTATGGGGCATTGCAATAAATAGCAAATTGTAATTACTGTTTAGCGTCAACCAAGCCAAAACTGATTCGAAGATTTGATGTATTTATTCAAATGCAGGCGAGTCCGGATTTTGGATTTCAGAGAATACCTCAAATGATTTTACCACTTCTGTAATTTGGTCAGCTTTGCTTTGCGGTAATTCTGCTTTTTGAAAAACGCTGAACTGATAAATGGCTCTGGGAAGTTCCACAAACCAAAAATAGTGGTAGTTTGCGCCGTCTCTCTCTGTTGTTTGTTTTACAAGAATTCGCGCAGGAAAATTTCCAACAAGAAAACTTTCATCTTTTAGAACTGTTTCTTTTGGTCGCAAATCAAAAACTCGACGTATTGAAGTCGGATGTACAGCAAAACATGACATCTCAATTTCGCCTACGAAAAACCGGAAGACGCCATGGGCGAATAGTAAAGCTTTGTCGTCTTCGTTTGGCTTCGGTGCGCGTATTCGGCAACCATGTCGTTTATTTACGAGCCATGAACCATCCCAGTGCCACGGGAGTTCCGCTGTAAGGATTACGCTGAGAATTTCCTGACCAGCCTTCAACTTTGCTGGCTTCTTGATTCCAAGTTTGTGCAACCATATTTGAATCAAAAATGGAGCGGCAAGTAACCAGCCAATCGGGCGAAGCAGCCAAACCATTACTTGCACATTTCTTTGCATTTGCTTGACGAATTCTGGATCAACTTGCGAACGAGATTCGCGCGGTGAAAATGACCGTGTGGCTAAAGCGTGAAGAATCGGTTCGTTACCTTCATGTCCCAGCAATTTCCGTTTCTCGAAAAGAAGCGGTTCAATTTTCCAACCAGCAATTTCGCAAGACTCAAGCCTACCGGCGTTCCAGCCTTCGATGTCTTTGGCGGGAAGCACGGCAGGCAAAGCTCCGATTGTTTGACAGAAACGCTCGCATGGAATATCAGAAAAAAGATGCCATTTGCGTTGTGCTCTTTTCACGTCTGCCAGACGATCCTCGAAGCCAAGGATTTTACAGATCTTGCCTGCATCTTCCGATGTAGCTGGCGGCTTGGAACTTGACTCGGCGTATTCTTGATTAAGTGTGCAACCAGCCGAAAATTTCCCTTTTTCGTAGAGTGCGTAACCCCAATGATCACTGTCACCAATCCATACTTCAAGTAACACTGGATAATCATCCAACTCCGCCAAAATCCGGTCGCCTTCAGGAAACGCCTCGTCGTAAATCAAGATTGTCCATTCTGCATTCGAAAATAGAAACGCGATTCGTTCTTCGTCCTTCGTACACTCAAACAGTGGCGGACGCTTCATCAAATCGAAGCCTCTTCGCTCCATCCATTTTACAAAACATTCCCGTACAATGGCTGGATTAGCTTTTGGAATCAGAAAATTTCGTGACCAAGTGCCCATGAAATTTAGAGTTTTTCCTGAGATACTTGAGTTTTAAAGCATTCTTAAAAATAGCCCGCTTTTTTTCGGTCCTCCATCGCCGCTTCACTGGCCTTGTCATCGGCGCGCGAGCCGCGTTCGGTCACGCGCGCGGCGGCGATTTCCGCGATAATGTCATCCACCGAATCCGCCGGCGATTCCACCATGCCGGTGCTGATGATGTCGCCAATCGTGCGCACACGCACGACGAGTTCCTGCACTTTTTCCTTCGGCTTGGGCGGCAGCAAATCCGTGACCGGCAGCCATTGGTCGTTGCGCCGGACACATTGACGCTTGTGGCTGAAATAAATCGTCGGCACGGCGAGCTTTTCTTTTTTGATGTATTCCCAAACGTCCATCTCCGTCCAATTGCTCAACGGAAACACGCGCATGTGTTCGCCGGGATTCACGCGCGCGTTGTAAAGATTCCAGATTTCTGGCCGCTGATTTTTCGGATCCCATTGGCCGAATGAATCGCGGAAGGAAAAAAATCTTTCTTTCGCGCGCGCTTTTTCTTCGTCGCGCCGCGCGCCGCCAATCAGGCAATCAAATTGAAATTCTTCAACCGCCGCGAGCAATGTTGGAATTTGCAATTTGTTGCGGCTGATTTCGCCGGGATTCGGAACGGCGATTCCATTTTTGATGGCGTCTTCAACTTTGCGAACAATCAATTTCGCGCCGAGTTCTTTGGCGCGCTTGTCGCGGAATTCATTTAATTCGGGAAAATGATGGCCGGTGTCCACGTTGAGCAATGGCATCGGAATGTCGGACGGGCGAAACGCTTTTTCCGCGAGCCGCAGCAGGCAGATGGAATCCTTGCCGCCGGAAAATAAAATGGCCGGACGCTCGAATTCCGCCGCAACTTCACGCATGATGTGAATCGCTTCCGTTTCCAAATACTGTAAATGATCCAAATGATACGAACTCATCTTGTGTCCACAGATTAATGCAGATGGACGCAGATAAAAATTCAAATCTGTGAAATCTGCGGCATCTGCGGATAAATTCTGTTATGCAACCGCTTTTCCGCCCCAGTTCGCGTGCAGGCCGCACTCGCGTTTTTCATCGGCTTTGGCCGGGTCAAAATAATCCCATTCGTTTGGCAAATTATTTTGCTTCAAATAATTTTCCATATCCGCATCGCCCCAATAAAAAACCGGGCTGACTTTCAACGCGCCGAAATTTTTATCTTCGCTCACAATATCCAGTTCCGCGCGATTCGGGTTTTGAATTTTTCGCAACGCGGTAATCCAGACCGTTGGTGCGAGTTCCTTCATGCCGCGCTGGAACGGTTCGAGTTTCATCAGCGCGCTGAATTTTTTCAGGCCGTCCTCGTCGTCTGGTGTGGGAATTTCGCCATAAATCGCGTCGCGATGCGCGGCGGAAATTTTTGGCAAATACGGCTTGAGATTCAGCTTGAGTAATTTTTTTAATTGCTCGGCGTGTTGGTAAGTCGCCGGACGGTTGTAGCCGTGGTCAACCCACAAAACCGGAATGTCCGGTTGGACTTGCACGCACAGATGCAAAATCACCGCTTCGTAAGGACGAAAATTCGTCGAGACAATCGCGCGGCCTTTGGCTTGAGCAATCGCCCACTTCACGATTTCGAGCGGCGATTTGGAACGTAATTCCGCGTTCGTTTTAGAAATTTGTTCGGCGGTCATTTCAAATCAATTTGTAGCAACAGATTGTTCTTTCAAAAAAATTCGCTCGCACCAATCGCCGAAGCGTTCGCCGGAATGGCGTTCTTTGGCGAAGCGCAGCAGCACCGGGCGCAATTCGTTTTCGATGTCCGGGTCTTTCACAACGTCTTTCCAAATGCGATTCATACGCGTGCCGGCGGTGTTCGCGCCGAGCCAGATTTGATAGCGTCCGGGTGCTTTGCCGACGAAGGCGATTTCCGCGACGTAAGGCCGCGCGCAGCCGTTCGGACAGCCGGTGGAGCGGATGATGATTTCTTCGCCGGCGAGTCCGACTTCGGCGCACAATTTTTCGATGCGGTCAACGAGACCGGGCAACATGCGTTCGCTTTCGGCGAGCGCGAGGCCGCAGGTGGGCAGAGCGGGACAAGCCATCGCCGCCGCGTGCAAAATGCTGGCCTGATTTTCAATCGCGACACCGTGTTTGGCCAAAATGGCGTTGACGGCGACTTTTTCGTGGTGGTCAACGTTCGCCAGAATCAAATTTTGATTCGTCGTCAGGCGAAATTCGAGGTGCGGCAGTGTTTCCGCGATTTCGCGCAGCGCGATTTTCTTGGCGTCTTTCACGCGGCCGGTTTCGACGAATAACGTGAAGAAATTTTTTCCATCCACGGATTTATGCCAGCCGAGCAAATCGCTAGTCGTCGTGAATTTGAATTCTCGCGCGGGCTGCAATTTGATTTCCGCGCGCTGCTCGATTTCCGCGCGCGCCCAATCCACGCCGCGTTCGGCGATGACGTATTTGAGCCGCGCGTGTTTACGGTCGGTGCGGTCGCCGAAATCGCGGTGAATCGTGAGAACGGCTTTCGCCACGTCCACGACTTTTTCCGCCGGCAGAAATCCGAGCACGTCGGCAAGGCGCGGATACGTGGCTTGATTGCCGTGGCTGCGTCCCATGCCGCCGCCCACGGCGACGTTGTAGCCGACCAGTTGATCGTTTTCGACGATGGCAATGAAGCCCGCGTCGTTCGTCAAAACGTCAATGTCATTCGACGGCGGAATGGCAAAGGCGATTTTGAATTTGCGCGGCAGATAGGTTTTGCCGTAGAGCGGGTCCACGAAATTTTTATTTTCGGGCGTGTTCAAATCCAACTGCACACCGTCGATCCAGATGGCGTGATACGCTATGGTTTTCGGCGCAACTTCCAGCGCGATTTTTTTGCAATCGGCATAAACCTGTTCGCGCGCCTTCGTGTAAGCGGGCGTGGGCGGCGCGAGAACATTCCGGTTTACGTCGCCGCAGGCGGACAAAGTTGAAAGCAGCGATTCGTTGATGCCTTTGATAACATTGCGCAAATTATTTTTGGCGATGCCGTGAAACTGGATGCTCTGGCGTGTCGTGATGCGGAGCGTGTTGTTGCCGTAACGCGCGGACAAATCGTCGAACACGCGCCATTGATTCGCGGTCATCACACCGCCGGGAATCCGCCCGCGCACCATCATGATATATTTTTTGCCGGTCTTGCGCAGGTCGCGGTCATCCTGCTGATAGCTGCCGTGAAACTTCAAAAATTCGTAGTCATCCTGCGAAAAATGGTCTTCGGCTTCGTTGGCCAGAGCGACGGCAATGGTGCCGGCGAGCGTCGGAATGGCGGCTTTGATTTCTTCGTTGTGGGTCAATTTGGTTGTTGCAATATCGCTCATAAGCGAACAACTATCATAGCGACAAACAGGTGGGTATTCAAGCGCGCTTGTTTGTAACTGTATCCGGTCTCGAAACGTCTTACAATTGTCGTCATTTTGGTTCAGCCCGATTTCGCATGAAAACATTGATAATCATCCTGTTGGCGGCGACCGCCGCCTGCGCCTCGACTTATTTTGTCGTTGCCAACCAGAAAGCGGCGCAACTGAAAGCCGCGCAAGCCGCGTGGAACGCCGAAAAAGCCCAACTCGAAGCCGCTCAAAGCAATGCTCCCGCCGTGACGCATACGACCGTCATCGCCGCCGCCCAATCGTCCGCGCCGGTTGAAGAATCACCGGAGGACATCATCAACGATTTGCTGGCGCTCAAACTGGGTTCTGGCGCCGCGCACAACGGCAGTCTGCGGATGGTAGTCTACAAATTGGAAAGTCTTGCGCAACGTGGCCCGGCGGCAGTGCCGGCCATCCGTGCATTTATCGGGCGCAACGTGGACATAGATTACAGTGTGCAGCCTGAGCAAAATACAAATGATGCCGAGACGGTCGCGGCAAACGCCAACGGCGGAAACGACCAGACCAACGCCAACAACGGTCGTGGCGGCAATCGCCGTAATCGTGGCGGTTTCGGCCAAGGCGGTTTCGGCGGATTTGGTGGAGGCGGATTCGCGGGTGGATTCGGTGGCGGACGTAGAGGTCCTCGCAATTTGCAGAATTTGCGGACGGATTGGGTCGCGCCGCCGTCACTGCGCTTGGGATTGGTCGGTGCGTTGCAGGAAATTGGCGGGCCGGAAGCAGAGCAGGCGCTGGCGGAAATGTTGAGTTCCACCGCGCGCGGCGTTGAAGTGGCCTACCTCGCCCGCGTGCTGGATGAAATGGCTCCGGGGAAATATCGGGACGCCGCCTGCGCCGCCGCCAAGGAACTTTTGTTGAACCCGCCGGCAGTGGACGACCCCGACCGGCTCGACAATTTGTCCGAAGGTTATCTTTTCGGCGTGCTGGAAATGTTTCAGGACGCCTCCTTCGCGCCCAATGCCGAACAAATGCTGGTCGGCGCGGACGGGCGATTGGACCAGGACGCGCTGGATTACCTGATGGACGTGCTGAAGGACCAGGCGATTTCCGCGCTTTATGCGGCAAGCCAAAACTCCAATCTTACGAATCAATTCGACAAAATGACGCTTGACCGGCAAATCTTGAATTACGTCGGCGCAAATTCACAGGCGGACACGTTGTTCAAGGACACGCTGAACAACACGAACATTGACGCGCGTGTGAAAACATTTGTCGTGGCGCAACTCGCCGGTGGTGGGTTCGGACCGTTCGCGGCGGCAAGTCCAACCGACCCGCAAATGGTCAATGGCCGCATCCAATTGCTGAATCAACTTCAATCGCAATACGCCAACGACCAGCAAATGTCGCAGACAATCTCTGCAACGATTGACGCATTGCAAAACGGTCAGTCGGTGGATATGCGGCAGCTTTTTGGCGGTGGCCGTCGTGGGGGCGGTGGTGGCTTTGGGCCGGGAGGTTTTGGCGGCGGTAATGGAGGCAATGGCGGTGGCAACAACGGCGGCGACCAATGATTTTCAAGTCGCCGGCACAAAACGTTGCAGCAAAATCGTCGCGCCGAATAAAATCAGAAAAGCGAAATTCAGTCCCTCCGGACTGACCGGTGCGACCGCCAGCCAATCCACGAAAACAATTCCCGCCAGCAGACCGGAAACGATTCTGCCGACGTTGATTTCACCGGCCTGAAAAATTTGCCGGGTGCAAAACGCAATCCATAAAACCAAAATCAACGAAAGCCAGATGGCCGGGATGCGATATTCCTCGGTGTTCATCAACATCGCCCAGAGAACCGGCGCGGCCAGAAAAATCAGCGGCCAATGAGGAATCGGCCCGCGAAAACTTTCCCGGCGCGCGACGTAACTCAAGCCGACGATGTATAATGCCAGCGCGAGGCCGCACCAGACCGGCCAGCCGTTCAAGCCGCCCGCGCCCGTCGTTCCGGCGATGACATAAACCCAGAAACGGCACAAACCCATCAACCACGGCGACGCGGTGATATATTTGTGCGTCACATTGTAAATCAGAATGTTTGCCGCCAGCGCGACGGCCAGAGCCGCCGCGATTTTTCCAAGAAACAGCAGGCACAAAATTCCCAATGCCATCCAAGCCCAGCCAAACCGCCAGACGGCGTCCAAAGAAATCGCGCCCGAAGGAATTGGCCGAGACGCGCGGCGTTGCCGGTCAAATTCCGCGTCAAATGCGTCGTTCAAGAACATGCCGCTGACGTAAAGAAAACTCGTGCCGGAAAGCAACAGCGGCAATTTCCAAACATTGCCGCCACCCGAAAGCCACCAGCCTGCGAGGCAATTTGTCCAAACTGTCGGCAAATTGGAAACGCGGCCAAGAATCAGCAGTGTGCGAAATGTTTGATTCATCCACGCGAAGGAAAACAAAAATGATTGCGTCTGAAAAGAAAGTTTGAATCAGGCTATTGTACTTTGCAGCCTATCTAGGTGTTAGGCCACGTCTCAACCTGAATAGTCATATTTTTCTGCCAACTTCGGGTAAAGCTCTGCAACCTTGTCCTCGTCCCAAGACTTGCCGGATGGCTCCGCCGGGTGAGCTTGGTAACGAGGAAAACGCTTACCGTCACCAAGTTCCGTCTCAACTGTGGTGGGAACATACTGGTAGCCCTCGTAGTGCGCAATCTCCGCGTCATAATCTATATCTGCAAGCGACTGCGGATTGGCAAGTGCCTGCTCGAATGTCTGCCGGCCCATCGAAATGAGCGTGGCACGAAAATCCGAGAAAGCGTCGTCGGAACAACCGCCGCCTATGATGTATGCTGCTGCCCAAAGCTCCCAACTGTAAGCTCGATCTTTGCACTCATCGAAGTGCCTATGAAACGAATGCACCTCGTCGAGCGACAAGCGACGTAACTCCGCGTCGAGTAGCTCGCACTTCTTGTCCATGTCACCGCCGGAATCGCGGTGAACCTTTTGAACAATGTTCCAGAACTGGTCTAATGTCATAAGTGTGTCAAGTGGCCTAACCTTTACTAGATATTAGATTTTGTGGCCTATCTTTAGTTACGAGACAACGTTGCGCTTGTCGTAAGGTTGTTGTCCAGCATATTTTTTTACCGGAAGATGCAGGACGATTTCTTTTTAGCAAAGGCAGCAAATCAGACCAGTTTGCGTTCTTTCAGGCGCGCCAAAGTCCATTCGTATTCCGCCGCAAGTTGGTCAATGACGCTGCATGTCCGCAATTCCGGCGGCAACACTTCCCACGTGTAAGTCTCCATTTCCAGATGCGAACAGAGCGCCGGATTTTTCGCCAGCCAATCCAGAGCGCCGAGCAAATGGTCGTTGGTGTTTTGCAATGGTGGCACGGTCGGCGCGTGTAAAGGCACATGGAAATGGACGCGCCATTCTTCCAATTGCAGATTGCGGACTGCGGATTGCGAATTTGAAGCCGTCAAAGCGTCCGGCAAATCGCGGAAAATTTTTAGTGTGCCGCTTTCGCCACGCGCGATGACTTGATGCAGATAAACGTCGTCAGAAAATTTTTTGAGGATGGCGAACGCATCATCGGTCGGTTTGGTTTTCAATGCGGAACTCAAATGGATTTTGCTGATTTTGATTCCGGCCTTTTGGAAAGCAATCAAAGCATTTTGCGATTCTTCAAATTCCACGGCGAAATGGCAACAGTCGTAATTCACGCCGAGAAATTCAGCGAGTCGCGAATCGTTTTTATATTCGGCGCGAATTTGCTCGAAGAAAACCATCGTCCCGGCGGAATTTTCCAAAAGGCAAAGCGGTTCGGGTTCGAGACCGAGATGTAATTTGCGTTTTGATTTTTCGCTCAAACGCGCAATGTGTTCGACGCAACGGAAAAGATTTTTGCGGATTTCGATTTCCTGTTCGCGCGACGAAATGAATTCCTTGAACGAGCCGGGCACGGTGCTGACGCTGCCTTCAATTCCCGCCGGAACAAGTTGCGCGAGCAAATCGAAAAGCAGATTCGTGTAATCCAATCGTTCCGGCGAAGTCCAGTCGGGCGCGTAAACCTTTTCTTTCACGCGCGCACCGTGAAAATTGCCGAACGGAAATCCGTTGATGGTGAAAATGTAACAGGCATTTTTTTCGAGCCATTTTTGGAATTGCAGAAGTGTTTTTGCATCGGACAATTCCATCGCGGCTTGATGGCTTAAGCGCAGGCCGATGGCAAATTCATCGCGCGGGCAAACTTTTTCGCGCACGGCCAGTGCATACTTTCTGAGCGAATCAAAGGTTTCCGCCCACGTTTCGCCGCGATGAATGTTGGTGCAATAGGCGAGGTGCAGATTCCGGCTCAATTTCACACGCGCAGGATGGATAAAATTGTTCATTTGCAAAGCGGAAACAACGTTGACACTTCCGGCGCAAATGTTAATCTCTTTTGAAAGTAACAAACCAAACCATGTTGATTCGCATCAGTTTGATTGTCGCCATCGTCGCGGCATTGGCCGCAGGCGCGCTGAACGTCCTTCAGGTTCGCGATAAAATTAACACGTTGATCACGCAACGCGACGGTTATCATTCCGAGCGCGATCAGGCGCGGACGGATTTAAGCAATACCAAAAAGGAATTGGCCAAGACGCAGGACACGCTCAAGCAGACGCAACAGGAATTGGCCGACACGCAAACCGAGCGGGACAAGGCGGTGGCCGAATCACAGGCGCAAACCAAACGCGCGAACGATTTGTCCGACAAGCTGGCCAAGACCACGCAGGAACGCGACGACGCGCGAAATGACCTTGCCGCTTTTCAGGCCACAGGTTTGCGCCCCGATCAAATCAGCAGTTTGAATAAAAATCTCAAAGACGCGCAAAACGCGCTCGATGTTGCCAACGAAGAAAAATTGGTTTTACAGCGCACCGTCAGCCATTTGCAAACTCGACTGGCAAAATATGAAGGGCCGGAAACAGATGTCAAATTGCGCGCCGACCTCAAAGGAAAAATTCTTGTTGTGGACCCGAAATGGGATTTTGTTGTGTTGAACGTCGGCGAAGAGCAGGGCGTGCTTGAAGATGGCGAATTGCTCGTCAGCCGCGACGGCAAATTGGTCGCCAAAGTCGTCGTCCGCAGCGTGCAAAAGGATCGCAGCATCGCCAACGTCGTGCCGGGCTGGCAATTGGGTGAAGTCATCGAAGGCGACGAAGTGACGCCCGCGCATCCGGCTTCTTGAGATGAAAATTTCCGCCGGCAGAATACTTTTGCTTTTAGCGTTTGCCGCGATGATTATGGCTGTCAGCGGTTGTGGGACAAATGAGGCGCAAAACGCTTCTGTCCGTCCGTGGGATTCGCCGCAAGGCTGGGAATACGGTGGTGGGATGCCGATAAATCCGCAGCAACAACACTATTAATTCAGTTGCGCGGTCACGCAATTCTTCGGCGTAAAAATAAAATCCACCGGCGCGTCATGCGGTTCAGCGGGAATTTTTTCCAAAAGCTGAAAATCATAAGCTACGCCGCATTTCACGCCGTCCGCTTCCGATAAAATCCGGTCATAAAAACCCTTGCCGCGACCGAGCCGGTTTCCATG
Source organism: Verrucomicrobiia bacterium (assembly GCA_035545995.1). Classification (GTDB taxonomy): domain Bacteria; phylum Verrucomicrobiota; class Verrucomicrobiia; order Limisphaerales; family UBA11358; genus UBA11358. Next base: position 6,138 of record DASZXH010000081.1, on the reverse strand, counting down.
TGAATCAAACGCCAGTCCGGGAACAAGAATCAAATGAAATTGGCTCAATGGAATTTTTTCGCAATCCGGCAACGGCTCGGACACGTTGAATTTGCCTTCGACAATATCCGTTTCCAGATTTTTCACGCGGCGTGCGACGTAAGTTTGCGTTGCGGAATCAAAAGCGGGCAGGGCGCAGATTTTCGATTTCAATAATTTTTCCATCAACGGCCAGACATCCAATTCGTCCGGCAGCGGCGCGTAAAATAAAATTGTCTGCGCGCTCCGCAACTGCGGTTCCAGCCGCGCGCACAATTCCATGGACTCCACCGTCCGCACCGCCAGCGAAATGTTTTTCAACCGCTCACGGATTTGTAAGCGCAACTCGGATTTGGAATTTGAAACGGAAGAAATCATCTGAATTTTTTAGAAAGCCTAAACGGAATTAATATTTTGTATAATTTTTGTGCGCATTCCCCAACTAATAGGAATATGAGGTCTTGAAGACCAAGCTACCAATTCCCAATTACTTCCATCGGGTTTTTGAATTTGTGTTTTCAAAACGGAGCCAAATCGTAGGTATTCAACAACTCTGTAAGAACCAGAAAGCAATCCACAAACTATATCTACAAATTTGTCACAAACTTCTTGTTTATGGCTAGGAAACCACTCACACCAAAAATTGCCAGCATGAAGATGGAGTTCATCATTTTGAAGATATATGCTGATTGGAAACGAAAGTCCGTTTTGCGTTGGCATTGTTAGTTCGGCGTCAATAACTCGAAGATTTTCCGTTTTAAGTTCAGTTTGTAAATTTGGAAAGCGCGTCCGAATCGCATGGACGATTTCTAAAAAATTCTCGTGTTCAATTTTATTTGCCATTTTGCAAATTGATTTCAATCGTTTGTGATAATTATTCTTTTTTTGCTTTGCTGTCGAGTGCCGCTTGTTTTTGCTTCCGCCAATTTTCCAGCCGGTCCTTGATTTTCTTTTCCACACCTTGTTCGGTCGGTTCGTAAAATTTTTTGTCCGCACCGAGATAATCCTGCGGGACGTAATGGCCTTCAAAATCGTGCGCGTATTTGTAGCCTTCGCCGTGTCCGAGTTTTTCTGCGCCTTTGTAATGCATGTCACGCAGATGTTTCGGCACTTCGAGCGTGCGACCGGATTCCACTTCGCGCACGGCCGCGCTCGGACATAACAGCAAGGCCGTTCACCGCTCTTACGCGAAAAAGGCCGTCGTCATTGTGCCGACATTGGAGGAATACGAAAAGAAACAGGCGGCCAATGCCGTCGTGGTGAAAAGTTAATTGGCCTCTGCCGGCGCAAGACCATTCTGTGACCCGTTCACAGAATGGTCTTTGCGTTTGGCGTTTTGTTTGCGCCAATGCTGGTTGATGGTGAGCGTGACACGCACGAGCCAGTTGCGGTCTTTCATTTGTTCCAGCACATCCAACGTCGCAAAAAATTTAGTGCCGTTGGATGGCGGATTGCCGAGCGGCTTCAACAACTCGCCGTCACCAGACAGGGAATGTCATGCGACTGGCAATTCAAAACCCACGCCGTTTGTTCCGCCGTCAAGCGGGCGGGCAACTGCCGCAACAACATTAAAATGCGATGTTGCTGTTCGTTCATGGTTGCAGACATTTCCTCCGGCGTTGGCGTTTATTCGCCACAAGTGCCAGCGACCCTTTGACAAAAAAGAGCGTGGCATGGCCGGGATAATAATACGCCCACTGATAAGCCAGCGTGTAACAATACACGTCGTTACTTTCAGCCCAGCGGTCTAACACCTAGAAGCAAATACTTGTATATCCCCAAAGTCGCCACTGTGTTGTCCTTGATTCAACAAGTGCTTGAACGCGGCGAGCAGGCCACCGTCTTTGGCGCGTTTAATGATTCACTGGATGTCATCAGCGCGCGACTCCGCGAAGCCGGTATCCGGCATCTGGTGCTCGATGGCCGCACGTCCCAAAGCAAACGCGGCCAGTTGACCTGCCAATTCAAACTTAATTCGCCGTGGCCGGTCAACGTCTGGTCGGTCATTTGCGAGGGCAGCATTGACCGCAGGCTGGAAGCCAATCTCCATGAAAAGAACGACGCCTCCGAACTGGTGCTCGACGGCCATCTGCTCGGTGAATCTCCCGCAGAAATGAATCTGGCCGAGTTACTGGAGATTGCCCGCAAGGAGTTTGATGGTGGTCGCACCGCAAGGTGCATTGATGAAGTGGAATTGGAAAAGGGCTGGCCGCGCTTGCGCGCCACGCTGGGCAAGGCATTCATTCAATGGCGCAAGGACATCACACCTATTTATCTTCCATCTTCCCAACCTTCCCACCCCACTTCGACTCACTATCACGATCTTTTTTAATAGAAACTAGATTACTACATACAGCAAAAAAATCATCATCAATGTAGATCAATCCATTTGGCAATAAACATTCGTCAAGCTAGTGCAACCGTTAAATGCACCATTTCTCAAAACCGTCACACTATCGGGAATAAAAATGCTTCCTAGCTTGACGCCGCGGTAAAATGCCAGTGCCCCAATAATAGTGACGCCATTGGCTATGGAAACGCTAACTAAATTGCCGCACCCTTTGTATGCACTATCACTAATACTCAAAATTCACGGGCAAAACCAGTTGCGAATCGGCGCAGTTGATTACGGGCACGCTCTGTTCACAATCGGTGACGAAAACCGCCGCACCGTCATTCATGAAAATCGGGAAGAAGACGGACAGATACACATTGGTCGTTATAACGTCATAAACGTTGGCCGCGACCTGCAATAGGCGATGAATAGCGGGCGTGTATTGATTGGTAGGATAAATCTCAATCTACAACCAATCCACATTCAACTACGACACCAACAACCGCGAAGTTACATCCGTGAAAAAATCCAGCGGCCCAGCGGCGTCGAAGTTTTGCGCCGCAATCTGTAATTCCGTCAATATGACCAGCTTTGCAACAATGCTCAAAATTTTAGTAAGGCGTTTCATATTAATTTCATCGTGACTCTAAATTGCGCGAGCCAGAAGGATTGACGGCGGAATGAACGGTGAAAACCCCGTTTCTTAGCAAAAGATAAAAATCCACCACGAATGAAGCGTCATTGGCATCATACCTATATCCACCAGTCATAGGTCACAAAACCGTAGGAAATCAACTGTGGCCGACTTCACCAACGGTATGTGCGTCACTCCGGTAATCGGAATGTCATTGGTTGCATTAAAGGAAGCATCGCCGTAATTAATCGGTTTCCAAAGCCACTAAATTCATTTTACTGTAAAACGCATACATGTTTGAAGTAAGGCGCCATCGTGATATTACATGTCTTTACAGTATATGAAATATCAAAGGTCATTCGGTGGAGTGTTGTCTTGTTTGTCTTTGCTCTTGGCAGCATGGCAGTCAGTGATTTACGCCCAAACAATTCCATGGGTCTTGCCATGGAACGATACGAATTCAAGCGTGACTGATTTCTCATCTCTCAACACCCCGATTAGCACTAATAGGGTTTTGGTGGACACAAATGCGCATTTTGTCGTGAACGGCCAGCGCATTCGCTTTCTGGGGGTGAATTTCGCCTGGGATTCTCCTAGTTTTACGCCAACGAACTATGCAGACAGTGTGGCGGGGCGATTGGCCAAGTTTGGTGTCAACTGTGTTAGACTACATCAGATGGATGCCATTAACGCCTATGGCGGCGGCTTGATATCCTATTATACTTTAGGGAGCAGCACCAATTTTAATTCGACCAACTTGGACCGCTTGCATTATCTCGTTTCACGTCTTAAGGCCCACGGTATTTATTCAGATGTCAATCTTCTGGTGGGACATGAATATCTAGCTGGAGATGGCTTGGGCCCGGAAGTCACGAACATGAACTATCTCGACAGCCATGTGCTAGGTTTTTTTTATGCGCCGGCACTAGCCTTACAGGAAGACTATGCCACCAAGCTACTTTCCCCTACCAATGGATATACGGGCTTGCCACTTGCCAAAGATCCAGCGGTAGCATTCGTGGAGATTGTTAATGAAAACGGGCTATTTCTAAAATGGCATGAGGGTGTGCTTGACAGTATGCCGGCGCGTTACACTACCAATTTGCAGGCGCAATGGAATGACTGGCTGGTGGCTCACTATACGAACGACGCAACCATGCTGACGGCATGGGGATTGGCGACCAATCAGCCCCTTGGAACGAACCTTGTTGTCAACGGAGACTTCAGCAATGGCCTTACGGGATGGGGAACCGAGCAGCATGGAAATGCAATAGCTACCTTTTCAGTCACACATGATTTCACCAATGGCCAACCCTCGGCAAAAGTTGTCGTAAGCACAGCAGATACTGTTTCATGGTATGTTCAACTCAATCGTGCTGGAATGAGTTTATCGTCCAACCAAATCTATACGGTGTCTTTTTGGGCGAAATCTAGTCCGGCCACCAATGCAAGTGCTGGAGTGCAACAGGCGCATGATAGTTATTCATTGCTGGGATACTATCAAGGTCTCAATCTCACAACGAATTGGCAGTTCTTTTCCAATACGTTCCAACCCAGTGCATCGGATACCAATGCAAGGATCAACTTTGGGTCCATGGGTAACGAGGTGGGCACGTTTTGGTATGCTGCGGTGCAAGTGCAGTCGGGTGGGCAGGCGCTGCCTGTGGGCACTTCGTTGGCCGCCCGCAACGTGCCAAACATAGCGTTTCAGGCCACTGGTGGTTATACGGGGAACCAGGCAGCGCAACTCGATTGGGCAAGCTTTTTACGTAGTCTTGAAAGTAATTATTATAATACCATGGTTGGCTATATCCGGACAAACATAGGTTACCAAGGTCTTATAATTGGCACAATTGTTTCAGAAAGTCCGGCGACAGTTCAGAGCCAGTTGGACGTAATTGACTCTCATGATTACTGGGCAGATCCCCGGTTTCCTGGCACACCTTGGGATCCGGTGAATTGGAGCGTGACGAACATATCAATGGTTAATACGATAGGGGATGATAATACTTTGGCGAATATTGCTCGTATGCGGATTAAGGGTAAACCATTTACAGTCACTGAGTATGAGCATTCTTCGCCAAACTATTATGGAGGCGAAGGCCCGCTAATGTTGGCAGCTTATGCGGGATTGCAAGATTGGGATGGGATCTGGCTTTTCGACTATGGCTATGGCGACCCGGTCACGACCTTGGGGTATGTTCAGGACTATTTCTCCATTGGTCAGCACCCGACTAAATTGTCCAACCTGCTATTAGCGGCCAATCTCTTTCGACGATATGATGTGAAACCGGCGATGAATGAGATTACCATGGCAATGACGCCTGACACGGAATTGGGTTTGCTCATAAATAAAAGCGCTAACAATATTTTCTCAAGTAGTTACCTAGGTGTTTCAGCAAGTTTGGCCTTCACCAATCGTATAGACACCAGTGTGGGGACGAACGCGTCCGGTTTGCTGACGGCTCCTCCAGGTCCGTCCGGGAATGTCGTTTCCAGCGATACCGGGGAATTGCGCTGGGACGTGTCGCAGGCAGGGAATGGAATTCTGACGGCCGATACCTCTCGGACGAAATTCCTCGTGGGCTATGCCGATAACAAGGCCGTTTCCTTGAGCGGAATCACTTTTAAGCCAGGAACAACCCGGTTGGGATGGTGCACCCTCGGAATGACCGTAACGCAAGGATCAGTCCTTACCAATAACTGCACTGCCCTTATTGTCGCCACAGGATGGTGGGAGAATACAAATCAGGTGTGGACCGATACAAATAAAGACAGTGTGGGAACTAATTGGGGTGGACCTCCTGTATTAACAGAGGTGGTTCCGTTTAGTGTTACCCTCCCCGTTCCCACCAACTATGTTCACGCGTGGTCATTAGACGAGAGCGGGCAATTGAAAGCAGCGCTGTCAGTGACAGGCAACGCTTTGTCCAGCACCATTACTGTTTCTACAAACGCCAATTCCGTTTGGTATGAGGTTCAAATTGATCCGTGGGGGAGCACGTCGAACGCTTATATCAGCGGTTATCAACCTACCGATGGGCAGACAGGCGTATTGGCGACGAATCCGGTAGTGGCCACGATTTTAAACCAGGTGACCGAGGTTAACACCAACACCATGCGCCTGATAATCAACGGTGTGGATGTGACC
>DASZXH010000080.1:0-30901 GCA_035545995.1 Verrucomicrobiia bacterium | reverse complement strand
GCCGAACATCACCAGTTTACGCTTGTGATAAATCGCCGCGCAACGGGCATCGGGATCAAATAGAAAAGCGGAATTGTAATAATCAAATTCATTTTGCGCGGGCGAATTGGTTTTGGGCACATCATCGTCGGCGTTGAAAATCAGCCAGACGTGATGCGCGCGAACCAATCTGACAATTGAGACGTAAGTTTCATCGTCAAATTCCGGCAGAGCCGATTCCGGCCAAATCAGCAAATCGGTTTTTGTCGCGCCCCTCGCCTCGTCCCTCTCCCCGCCAAACGGGGAGAGGGTAGCCGAAGGTCGGGTGAGGGAATTGGTGTTTTCACTCAATGCCTTTTCCGAGAGCTGGAGCAATTGTTGAAAGCGATTGGAATTGGCGCTTTCATCCCAAATCAACGTTTGCGGCACGCTGGGTTGAACCAACGTGACGTTCAATGTGGAATCCGGCGAAATTTCTTTGCCCGCTTTTGCATAACCGAAAATGAACAACGCGACGACGGCGACCATTGGCAAAACAATTTCCGCCTGCCAAATGAATTTTTTGGTCGGTTGCAAAAAAATCCCACGCAACGCCGAGAATAGCGACAGCGAAAACCAGACAATCAAAAAGGAAAGGCCATAAACGCCCGTGACCGTCGCGATTTGTATCAACGGAATCATTTTGAATTGCGAGCCGCCGAGAAAATTCCACGGAAAACCGCCGAGGACACGCGCGCGAATCATTTCCAGCGCGACCCAAGCCGCCGCGCCACCGAGTGACCAAAACGTGCGCTGTTGCCAATTGCCTTCGCCGATTTTTGGCGCAATCAGCCAAACCCAAATCGCAGAGAAAAGCGCGAGCACGGCGCAAAGCGCAATCCAGCCCAGAATCGGAAAACCGACCGCCGGCATCAACAGCAGCCAGTAAAGCGACACGAGCCATTGTGCCAATCCGGCGAGATAGCCGATGCGAAAAGCGTCGCCGGAATTTTTCCCATGCGCGGCATAAATCAAAAGGGCAGGGGCAATCCACGCGAAACCGGCAATGTTGATTTTGGGAAACGCGACGGCAAATAAAAATCCGGCGACGATGGCGACCGAATAACCGCTGCGGATGAACAATTCGGTCAGAAAACGTTTGGCCGTTGCAAAAGCAAAATAATCTTCCACGAACGTCGCGCCGATTTTGGCGTAATTGGCGGCTTCCTTTTGGACGGTTTTGCCGGCGTTGACGACAATCGCCTCACGCGCGCCGCGCCAGACGGTCAAATCATCCGGTGAATTTCCGGCGTAATCAAAACCACGTTCGCCAAATTTCTCCACGAGCGCCTTGAGTTTATTCGCCTTGCGCAGATTGGTTTTGCCGTCGCTGGCCAGAACGTCGTCGAAAAGTCCGACGTGATTGGCGACGGGCAAAGCCATTTGCAAATCGGAAGCCGTCGCCAAAATGATTTTTCGTCCAGCATTTTTTTGCTCGCGCAGAAATTTCAGGAATGGTTCGTGATAGGGCAGGGCGGCTGGGTCAATTTTGACCCGTTCGACCAATTTCTTTTTCAGAAACGCGCGCCCGCGCGTCCACCAAAACAGGATTGCGAAAATGGTGAATGGATTTCGCCGCAATAAGTGCGCGAGCGATTCCCAGAGCAAATCCGTTTTGATCAGCGTGCCATCCAAATCCACGACGAGCGGAATGGGATTGGCGGGCGCATCGGGCGATTGCGGCATGAGTTTGATTAGCGGTTTGGCGCGTGTTGACGCAAGGTAAAAACAGCCGGAACAAGTTTATTTGTTCCGGCTTGGTCTGGATTATCGGCAGTGGCGGTTTAAGTTGCCAAACCCGGCGGATTCAAAATGTGACTTCCTGCGGGTCGGCCACGCCGTCCACGAATTGCCGCACGATCGGGTCTGGCGACGCGAAAAAAACATCCGGCGCGCAATTCGCATAAATTTTTTTGTCGTGCAGCATCAGCACGTGATTGCCCACGCGCCGCGCGCTCCGCATGTCGTGCGTCACGACGACGCTCGTCACTTTCAAATGGTCGCGCACGCGCAGAATCAACTTGTCAATGCTGTCGGACACAATCGGGTCGAGGCCGGTCGTCGGCTCATCGTAAAGCACGATTTGCGGTTCGTAAATGATGGCGCGCGCCAGCCCGACGCGCTTTCTCATGCCGCCAGACAATTCCGCCGGCCACTTGTTTTCCGTGCCGGGCAAATCCACGACTTCCAGCGCGAAGGCGACTTTCCGCGCGATTTCGCCTTCGGTCAAATTTTTTTGCCGCCGGAACGCGAACGCCACGTTTTCCGCGACGGTCATCGAATCGAACAGCGCCGCGCCTTGAAACACCATGCCGAATTTTTGCCGCACGCGGAGCAATTGCCGTTCGTTCATCGGCACGATGTTTTCGCCGTCAATCAGCACTTCACCCGAAGTCGGCTTCAGTAGGCCGATGATGTGCTTGAGCAAAACGCTTTTGCCGCTGCCGCTGCGCCCGATGATGACGACCGATTCGCCGTTTTCAATCCGAAAATGAATGTCCGTGAGCACCGGATGCCCGTCGAAATTTTTGTTCAGTTGACGGACTTCAATCATAGTTGTCCGACCAATTTGCCCATGAACAGCGTCAGGAAAAAATTCGTGATGAGAATGGTGATGGAGGCGTTGACGACGGCTTCCGTCGTCGCGCGTCCGACGCCTTCCGCGCCCAGTCCGCAATTCATGCCTTTGTAACAGCCGATGATGGCAATGATGCCGCCATAAACGAAGGCCTTCACCAAACCCATCATCAAATCCACGATGTGCGTATATTTCAGCATGTTGACCCACAGATAAGTCGGCTCGATGCCCAGCAAATAAACGTCCACCAGATAACTTGCGCCGATGCCAACGGCGACCGATTCCACCGTCAGCAACGGCAATGCAATAAGCCCTGCAATCAAACGCGGCACGACCAGATAATCCACCGGATGCGTTGCCAGCGTGCGCAGCGCGTCAATCTGTTCCGTCACGCGCATCGTGCCGATTTCGGCGGCGATGGCCGCGCCCACGCGCCCGGCCACCATCAACGCCGTCAGCACCGGCCCCAATTCGCTGCACATCGCCACACTCACCACGCCGAGCGAGGCCGTGTCCATTTTCACTTTATGAAATTGAAAATACGTTTGCGCGCCCAGCACCATGCCCGTGAACGCGCCCGTTACCAGCACGACCGATTGCGATTTGATGCCGATGAAATAGATTTGATACAGTAAATCCTTCCACGCGACCTTGAACGTGAGCAGCGAAGCGAGCGTTTCCTTGAGCAGCAAAGTGATTTGCCCCAATTCCGTGAGCGCGTGAACGACACGCCTGTTTTCCAGAAAATTCATCGCACACGCAAAATAACAATCGGCGCGGAATTTGGCCAGCGTTGGATTCGTTTCGCGCGATAGTTGCCGCCTGATAAAAAAACTGTCATTTTCCTGCCGTGATTCGGAAGTTGAAATTCCTTTTGAAAATCGCGGCGGGACTTTTTGTTCTGATGCTGTTGCTCGCCGCTGCCGCGTTGCTTTTTCCGCAGCGATTCCTGTGCGTGGACAGCGGCGCGGTAAAGGCCGATGCAATTGTTGTTTTGGGCGGCGGTTCGCATGAACGGCCTGAATGCGCGGCGGAACTTTTCAAACAACACGCCGTGCCGCGAATCATTGTCAGCGGTTATGGCGATTGCGAAATCAACCGGCGCGCGCTGATTGATCTGGGCGTGCCCGCCAGCGCCATTGAAATGGAAAATCAATCACGCACGACCCAAGAAAACGCGCAATTCACTATCAAAATGTTGCGTGCGGAAAAGGCGCGCCGCGTCATCATCGTGACTTCGTGGTATCATTCGCGCCGTGCGTTGGCATGTTTCCGGCATTATGCCTCGGAAATAAAATTTTATTCGCGTCCGTCCTATTATGATTTCAAGCGCGCCGACTGGTCGCGCAGTTTTGCCAAACGGATTTATTTGGAGTATCTGAAATTGCCCGGTTACTGGATTCGTTATGGCATTTGTCCGCTCTAAAAAAACTTGCGGTGCATGATGAATGCTGCAATACTGATTTTTCCTAATCGCGGGGTGGAGCAGCCCGGTAGCTCGTCAGGCTCATAACCTGAAGGCCGCAGGTTCAAATCCTGCCCCCGCAACCAATTTGAAACGCTTGAGACATTAAACCGCAATGTTTTCAAGCGTTTTTTGCTGTCGCTTACCTGATTGTAATTTGCCAATTAGCACTGGCGACCTTCAGGTAAAAACCTGAATATATTGAGCTTCGCAACCAATTTTGACTTCAACAGATTCCTTATCTTGTGGAATTTTATTTCTCGAATAGTTGCTATCTGGTGTAAATAGACCGACAAGCCCATGTTTGTTGGTGGTTTTGTTGGTTTTTAAGTTCAGCTTTGTTCAAATCAATTCAGTATGTTTCTCCGATGAAAAAGAGGCCCGTTTAAGCGGCCAAGAGGTTGTTCCGCATCAAGCTTGCAAAGCCGCAGCGTGCCAGACGTACTTGATAATCTTCTTTGCTCAAGGTCACAGCAGGCATGCCGCCGTGGCGCAAATGAGATTGAATCACGTCACACCGCACTCCGCCGTGAAGCCCTTTCAAAATCTCGGCCACGACAAGTGAGCCGGCTAAAGCTCCAACGAAGGAACTTGCAATCGCCTTTTTCGCCAGCGTCTCAGCGACAATTCCGCAATCGTCCTTTTGCTTAAAAGCTTCAAGAAGCTTGACGTCGGGTGGTGCTTCTGGACCAGCCTTCCAAATTTCATCCGGTTTTTTGGGACCATCGGGGAATGTATGCAGAATCAACCGGTCAAAACGGTAGGTATCCGACCCGAGTCCGCATTCAACAACCAAATTGAAGCCAGCGTGCTCTAAAATCATGCGCGGCTCGGCCTTATCAAATCCACAGCACGCGATTAGCGGCTCGGTCGGTGCTCTTTTCGTTAGTGCATCAAATCGGCGTTCCGTGATCACGGTCGAAAACCCCCGCAGTTCCAACCAGTCAGCGCAAATTCGTGCTTTTTTCTGCCTTACATTGTGCTCCTCACAAAGTAGGCCCGCCGAGTAATTGCCGCTCACTGCCCGGTCAAAATCCTGGAGCATGAATTCGATGTCGCCGGGATTTTCGTAAGGCAGCAACGCAAAATTCCAAAGGTACGCTTGACCAAGGTGTCCAAGACCGAGCATCCACAGTTTGGTAGGTAAAAATTCGAGTTCCGGTCCATCCGATTCCGGCCGGAGCCAATTCAAGTCAGGTCGCCAAAGGGACATTCCTTGTTCCTCGATTTCGGAAGCGAAATATAAACCAGAGATGCGAAGGAAACATCTGGCAACTCCTATCGAAGCTGCGGCTATTCCGCCGAGAGCAAAGTCGGGGCCGTGGGTGAAGGTCGGGATAACTTTTCTCGAAGTGATGCCGCCGCGCCAACCTGAGCAATGCACCACATAGCCCTCCACCACGTCGGAAGAGGGTGCGCCCAAGAAAAGTGTTTCGCCGTGCGGCGGGAGTTTGCCCTCGGATAAAATCCCTCCAAGAGAGTGGACGATTTGATTTAGCGTGGCTTTGTCCGGCCAGGGCAAAAGGCAAATAATGTCGTTCGGCATGTTCACAAAGACGCCGCCGTGGAACGCGCGCTTACCGGCGTTGACCGCGGTTAGGAGGGCTGCTTGAAGCGCCTTCGACGTGCGAAGTTTATCGCTGCAAATCAAATTCAGTCGAAACGTTCCAAGCATCGCAAGCGCTGTGGGGTAGTCGACCGAATGCCGAAGCATCAACGCTTTGGCAAGGCGGTTCAGATTATCTTCGGACAGGTTTTCGGTATTCATAAAATCGTTGTTTTGATCGGCGCTGATTTGGTCGGCCAGCATTTCCAGTTGTGATCCCCCAAATATTCATACACGGCTGCCCCTGCAAGCCGCTTCCGATTGGGCTTAGCGTAGTTCGGCAAAATCAACGCGATGTGCCCCGGCTGCGCAACCATTGGGTGAGTGCGATCCGATTCGCTTTGTTCAATCCACTCCGTTGGGTGCGTGTGAACATCCGCGAGAACTCTCAAATCCTTTCGTTGGCAAATCTCCCACAACCGAACAAATCCGACCGCATGCACCATTACAATTCCTGAATCCAGCGCGCTTTCGTCCAGTTCGTCATAACAAACAAATTTACACACACGCTAACTGCCCGTTTTTCCGAGCAAAAAAGCTCCGCTTTCGCGGTAGCCCCCGCCGCGCTTTCGCAGTTGCCGTAGCAGGCGCATCCAGAGCAACGAGGGGATATTTACGCATGTGCGTTTCATAAGCGGTTCGGGTTTAGACATAGGTGCACGAATCTCAGATATTTCACGATTGTGAAGGTCGGCTGCCACCACCACATCGGGAATTGCTTTTCCCAAGGGTCTTGATGCCCGTTCATGGCGAGCCTGTCACACGGTGCATAAAGAGCATTTTTAATTTGCCAATCGTACCGAAATACGAGCTTGAATTTACCAGTCAGCTTGGGCCAAGCGGCATCTTCCAAGCGTTGATTCGCCGCCACGTTCCACGGGCACGACGTGGGTGCCGCGACCGGGTATCCGGTTAAGTCGAACCGTAAGTAAATTTTCCCCGGCCCATAAAGCTGGGGGTCGGCAGCAACCCACAAAACAGCGTGCGGCCAGGCAATGTCCTTTGCCTCACCGTGCAGGCCCCACTTACCTGCATCAACACCGGATTCAAAAAAGGCCTCTTCAAGGTGGGCCTTGAAGAGGCGCTCGTCGGGGCTCATCCGTTAATCTCCACCGGCGCTACGAGACAGAGCTCAACGGCGCATTGATGAGGTTTGGCGTAGGAGCCGATGTGGGTATCGGGGTTCAGTTCGGCGTTGGGATTGCCTTTCAGCACAAGAACTTTGTCTGCTGCCTCAGCCGGCGTCAGTTTGAAGGCGTTTATCGCCCAGTGCAGGACGCGCTTCACTTTAGTGGACGGCGCAAAAACTTCGTGCCGTTCACTGTTGTAGAACACGCCCACTTTCACCTTTTTGCAGTGGTGGATGTGGACGTGGTGCTTGTGGCGGATTTCGCATTGTGCCAGAGTCTGGTCGTGGCCGAGGGGTTCCTCTTGTTCTTCGATGAACACTAGGACTTCGCCTTCGACCTGGCCGCCGAAGCAGCCCTGCGCGATGACAATTTCAACCAGTTCCTTAACCGTGGAGTCCGCTCGTGTATCTACAAGTTTCGGCTCCACCCATTCTTGGGAGTGGATATATAATTTTTGTACCATATGCTGTCTTGGTTTGCGCTGACACCATGTCAGAGCTAATAGAACGTTACTACGCGTTGCTAAATTTGTCAAGCACTAATTTATCGATGCGCAGAAAATGCTTGCTTTTACAGGCAACGCGCGGTATTTTTATTAAGGAATAAACATATGAAAACCGAAGAAACACAAAAAAGCTCCCCAAAGACCTTCGGCGATGGACTCAGGACCGCCAGAGAACTACGCAACCTGTCTTTAAGAGAGGTTGAAGCGGCAACTGGTATCTCAAACGCCTATTTGAGCCAGCTTGAACACAACAAAATCAAAAAACCTTCGCCACACTTTCTCCACAAGCTCGCAGCCCTTTATGAGATCGGTTACGAATTCCTCATGGAGCAGGCCGGATACGTGCAAAGGAAAAAAGTCGACGGCGCAAAAACGCTGGCCGGAGCTGCGCTATTCAGCCAAGAAAAGCTAACCAGCGAAGAAGAGGAACAACTCGCCGAGTATTTGATGTTTTTACGTAGAAAACGTTGAGAAATGAAACTACCACCCTTGGATTCAGCCAACGAGATTGACAAAATTGCGCGCAATCTTCTGATGGTTTCAGGGGCGTGGGGAAAATTTCCGACTCCGGTCGATGTCCTCCTTAATTATGCCGAACTTCAAATCGAAAAGGGTGTCGATCTCAGCAAAATCGCACCCGGGTTTCTGACGCGGAACTTTCACTTTCTGTCACGCACTCTAACCAAGGTCTTGGGCATGGTCGACCTCCGACAAAAGGTCGTTTATTTGGACCAAAGCCAACCAGAGTCGCGCAAGAATTTTATTAAACTCCATGAAGTTGGCCACAAGGCGTTGACGTGGCAGAGTGATTTGCTTGGATTCATGGACGATGAGACAACGTTGGATCTTGAGACGAAGGACAAATTTGAAAGGGAAGCTAGTCGGTTTGCTTCGGATGCTTTGTTTCAAGTTGAGTATTTTGATGATGAGCTTAAAAAACTTCCGCTCTGCATCAAATCACCTCAAGTGCTGGCAAAAAAGTTTGGTGGCTCCAATCACGCTGCCATCCGCAGATACGTTGAACGCTCCCCGGTTCGGTGCGCGGTGCTCGTGCTTCATAAACCGGTTATGAACGGCGAATACTCGGCAAAGATCCGGGATTATTTTCAATCGGAAACTTTCACTGCGGATTTCGGAGAGATTCATTGGTCCTCAGACCACTGCGGGCTCGACTGGCCGTTCGTCCAAGAAATCAAGCGAAACCGCCGCTGGCATGAGGATGGTTCTCTTGCTTTGAAACTTTCGTGCGGCGAGCTTGTAACGTTCCGCTACCACTTTTTTAATAATACATACAACACGTTTGTTCTTATTCTGCCTCAGGGTGAGCAGATTAAATCGCGCATAACGATTGTTTCTCGATAGAAAAGTGTCTGTGTTCGATGTCAGATATTCTTTTAAATTTTCGAACGGTTTCTTGTTGCATGGAATCTGGACGAAAGTTTATTGTTGTTCGAGATGGCAAACAATAAAGACAATTTCGAACGATTCGTTTCTGACCTTCTTTTGGAGTTTTTTGACGCTGGCTTCGACGGAAACCAGAAGCGGTGTGAACTTTTAGCGTTGAACGCAATCAGAAATCTCAAAGTCCACAGCCCGGATTTATCCATTCGTCTGGCGGAAGTTTTGACCTGCAAGCGAAGTGCTGTAAGCGCTTTGAGGGGCGTAGAGGTTAAAGCCGCTCCGGTCGACCAAGACAGCAACGCTCCGTTAGTGCGCATTGAAAAAGGCCACGCATCGCCGAAACCAATTTTTGAAGCAGGTGCGGAAAAGCAACTCCAAAGATTCTTCAAGGAATGGGAAAGCAAAGATGCGTTACTTTTTGAGGGGATAAATCCTCCTCGCTCACTTCTTTTAAAGGGACCGCCTGGCACGGGGAAAACGATGTTCGCCCGTTGGCTCGCGGAATCTCTCGGGTTGAGTTTAGTGACTCTTGATTTGGCAAGTTCGATTTCCAGTTTCCTTGGTAAAACAGGTATGAACCTACGCCGTGCATTGGATTTTGCGAGAGCACACGAGTGCGTGTTGCTGCTCGATGAGTTTGATGCGATTGCGAAGCGCAGAGATGACGCCAGTGAAGTGGGGGAGTTGAAACGTATTGTGAACGTTCTTCTAAAGGAGCTTGAGGACTGGCCGACGCATTCGCTTTTAATTGCTGCGACAAATCATCCAGAGCTTTTGGACCCCGCGATTTCTCGCCGTTTTGACAGGGTTTTTAGCACTTCGCTTCCTGGTTTCGAGGAACGTATTTCTATTCTGGAATTTGCTCTAGGTCGTTTCGCGTCGGAAATGAATCGAGACATTCTAAGCGCTATGTGTGGATTGCTTTCTGAGCAGAGCGGCTCAGCAATAAACACCCTTGGGCAATCAGCCGTGAGGCGCCACATAGTTGAATCGGCCCCCTTGGAAGCCTCGTTGATCGCCGAAATCAGCCAAATCTGGGAACCAAAGAAACAGAACAAGAAAGCACTCGGAAAAGTAGTCAGAGCATTAAAAAAATCGCTCGGGAAAAATGCCAGCGTTCGTGAAATTGCGAAGCTCACGGGACTGGTGCCGTCAACAGTCCATTATCACTTACACAAATCCTAAATTATGCCACAGGACAATCGCCGACTAATTCTGGCTAACGGGGAGCGCCTCGTTAATAAGGTTGAGAAGAAGGGGACGAGCCGCCCAAGCCCGCTGCCTCGTTCATACGATGAGGCGCGCGAGCTTGTCATTCGGCAGACTGGAGAAATGCTGCGCTCTGCGGCGAATATTTCCGAGAAACGAAAATACCCAGATGAACTGTTCGCTTGCTTTCGTCTTCACCCGGATATGCTTGCCAAGACTTATGAGCCAGATTCCATATTTGTTCAGGTTCCTGATTTGCAAAAAGTTGGCTCTCGAAATTGGCGTCCAAATCTGGACGAAGTCGCTCAGACCGAAAAAGTCAAAAAACAAAAAGGAAACGCGAGAGGAGTTCATGGTCTGGGGCGATTGCTTTTCGTGAAAAGCAATGAAGAGGGCTTCGGGCGTTTAATTCACGCCCTCAACCTCTCAACCCACGTGCTGCCGGTAGTGTTTCAGAATGACATACGAAAAATCGAGCGCATTGATTTTTTGTCCCCCGAAGAACAACTCCAAGGATTTGAAGATGACTGGTTGAAAGGACACGTGGAAATGGTGTTACATCCTTCGCGGGAAGGATCGGAGAGGCAGCTTTCCTTCTTTTATGGCCTTTTCGACGAAATCAATATTCCGAAAGACCGCGCTCGCTCGGTTTTTTACGGAAATGGACCAGGGTTTATTAGTGCCCTTGTAACGAAAGAATCGCTTCTTCAACTGCGCGGATGCAACCCTCTGCGGACAGCGCATCCACTACAATTTAATGGCGTAACGGATCTCCGGTCACTTCCAAATATTAAAGCTCCACCGGCCCCCGTGGCCTCAACGACACGTTCCACAATCAAGGTGGGCGTCTTTGACGGAGGGGTAGACGTAAATTGTCCCCATCTAAAAGGCTTTGTGGAAGAGGACTTGTCGTTGTCAATCAAATCAAAGTCCCACCCAGCCTTTACGAGTCACGGAACTGCAGTCGCTGGGGCCGTCCTTTACGGTTCTCTCGATCAATACGATCCTTCAAAGCCACTGCCAGAACCTCCAGTCTCGGTTGTGAGCATTCGCGTGTTTCCGCCAACAAAAAGTGGTGACCACGAACTTTATGAGTGCATTGATGTCATTGAAAATGCTGTGCCGAGCAGGCCGGACATTTCCGTTTACAACATAAGCTTTGGGCCACGTGGACCGATTCTTGACGATTCAATTTCACGATTCACGTATTCATTGGATCAACTCGCAATAGAGCACCGCGTCCTGTTTTTTGCGGCAGTTGGGAATGATGGCGAGGACCCAAAGCTGCACCGAATTCAGGCTCCATCGGATTTGGTGCATGGAATCGGAGTAGGCGCGTACACGATTCGAAAAAACCAACAAATGAGGGCGCCATATTCGTGCAAAGGTCCCGGACGCGAAGGGGCGAAGATTAAGCCGGACTTTACAGCCTTTGGTGGATGCGAAGTTTCTTTGTTTCATCTTCTGTCGATCAATGCCGGGATGAAAATTACGGAAATGGGGACGAGCTATGCTTCTCCGGTTGCGTCCCGGATGGGTGCTTTGACGAATGGTCTTTTCGATAGGGCAACGCCACTACTCACGAGAGCGTTGTTAACACATTGCGCGGTTCATCCCGTCGGAAAGCCGGACCATGAGATTGGCCACGGTTTTATTCCCTCCTCGGTGGATGACATTCTCAACTGTTCGTCAACCGCAGTCACCATTGCTTATCAGGGTGACGTTCTCCCCAAGAATTATTATCAACTGCAAATTCCTTTACCCACGGGGTTAAACATTCCAGGGCTCGTTCAAATCACTTGGACAATCGTTGCCATGTGTCCAGTCGAATTCGATCATCCTGGCGATTACACTGCTTGTTGCATCGAGGATACTTTTTATCCCGATAACCAGATTTTCACCTTCACTCCGAAGGATAAAAAGGGCTCTCCAAAGCATCTTCACGTTGTTGACGATAAAACTGAAATTTTAGCGTTGGGCCGTAATTGGAAAAAATCAGATTTTCCCGTTTCCCGTTCTGGAAACAAATATCCAACGGAGCACGAAAAGCGAGATCAAGAATACAAGTGGGATACAATCGTACGTCGTAGCATCTCAGCGCGGGCATCTTCTCTTCATCAACCGTTCATCATCTTGCACGCTATTGGAAGGCATTCGGTGGTTAATCGATTTCCTTACGCCGCCGTGGTTACGATTTCTGCACCAAAGTTTACGGCTGATTTGCACAACGAAATCGTGAGAAAATATCCCGTGCTTCAGCCCATTAGGGTGAAGACTCAAGCCGAAATTCGCATAAGAATTTAGATTTACTTCCAGCGCAAGCCAGCCGGGGGGGGTCTGTTGGCGGGAATTGGTGGAGTGATTTTGGCTCTTTCACAAGTTACATCCTCAACGCGTCATTTATCGACGCGCTTATACGTGAACTCGCTGCGTTCAAGAGAATGGCGCCACACGCCAATTTCATAGGCGAAATCGGCCTTGATTTCTCCCTGCATGGAGAGGCATCCAAAAGCATCCAAGAGCGTGTGTTTGAGGAAGTTCTCCGCGCGATTCAGGATCCCCGGCGGCGTGACCGGTCGCAGTCGCCGCGACTGCGGGAATCTTGAGGCGGGCTCGCGTTGTCACACACCTTGACTGTGTGACAAAAAATGCACGATAATTTTTTTTGGTTTTTAGTTCAACCGGTGAAGTATTTATTGCTAGATTTTTTTGCTTAAAAGATTAAAATGGACATTGAAACTTGTTGGTGGTTTTGTTGGTTTTTGTTCGAGAGATTGCACTTAGTTTCATTCGGTTACAAAAGGCAATGGCGAATCATAAAACCTAATAAACATTGGAACTAAATGCACATGTTGAAACAGTTTGGAACATATGACGAGTTGCTGAAATCAGTCTCATAACCTGAAGGTCGTTGGTTCAAATCCAGCCCCCGCAACCAATTTGAAACGCTTGAGACATTAAACCGCAATGTTTTCAGGCGTTTTTGCTTGTTGCCTACCTGATTGTAATTTGCCAAGTAGCACTGGCGACCTTCAGGTGAAAATCTGAATATATTGAGTTTCACAACTAATTTTGACTTCAACAGATTCCTTATCTTGTGGGATTTTATTTCTCGAATAGTTGCTATCTGGTGTAAATAGACCAACAAGCCTGCGTTTGTTGGTGGTTTTGTTGGTTTTTAAGTTTAACTTTGTTCAAATCAATTCAGAATGTTTCAGATAGTAAGACATTTGGAGTCTCGCGGGGATTTTGGTTTGTTTTTTGGATTAGATGCCAATTTACAAATTATTTTGGTGCGCAGGTGTATTCGACTATAATTCAAATTTTTGGCCAGGCTGATAGTTCAAATAAAAGATTAGGTCAGACTGTTGAGTGAAGTTTTAGTGGTGGCCAAATGCGCGTCGTTTCAGATGCCAACTTGGACTGTATTTGTCCGGCCTGATTTTGCTAAACTTTCAGGGAAATGAATCAGGCCACCAAATTAAGCAGCCGACTCGCTGCAATTATCGAAGGCGGATTTTTTCGTCCGCTTGTCCGGCCGTCTGCGCCAATTTATATTGATTGTGCGGACAGGTTGGCAGAGAGTGCCGACGAAGATGGGCAACTTTCCCACAATGACACTTTAGTTTTAATTCGCGAAGTGCTGTCGTTGCATCCAAGCGCTCAATTGGGCGACGACGAAGGTGGCCATTTAACGGATTTGCGGCAGCGCGCGGGGCAAATTTTTAACAAACTGCTGGAAGTCGGCTGGCTACAAGAACGAATCGTTAGTTTGGATGAACGTTGGGTGCTGCTGACTCCACGCCTGCGCCCGCTCATCCGGCTGCTGCGGGAATTCGCCGAGGACAGTGTAGCGGAACTAAAAGATTTTGCGGCCACCCTGCGTTCCATCTGCCAAACATTGCTGGCTGATGGTGCACTCGACCCCGCCCGCCAGACTCCCGAAGAATTTCGCCAAACAATCCGGGAATTGAATGACCGCGTTGAACGTGCTGGCGAACAGATGCACGCGGTCGAGTCGCTCACCCGCCTCAAGATTCCCGCAGTCGCGGCGACTGCGACACACTCTCTAAAACCCATTGAGAATCAATGCCTGCCAACGCATTTAGCGAGCGCGAGGCAGGTTGGAGCGTTAATACATAATTGAAACGGGAAACATTCATTGCCAATAGCCTGTTTTTTCAAGCGAATCTATTATGCGAGCGTCCGTGCAGACCAGTGCCAGCACTGCCGCACTCGCACTGCAATCGCCGCAATTAGGCGCAGTCGTCGCGATTTCAAGGAACCTTGTCAACCCAATGGCGGAAGGTTGATGGTCGGTGGCCGTAGCCAAAATTTATTCAACGCTTTTTAGGAAAAGTTGCAAGCACGAAAAATTAAATAATTGTCACGCGCGATCTGACTTCGTAGGGCAGTCCCATTGCATCAATAACCTGAATGTGCGCTTCCCGGCCTTACCCCGAACTGCGAAAGTTTTATACAAATTTTTGGCTACTGTCAATTTCATCTTTGAGAATTTGGGCAAAATATAATTTGTCTTGAAATGATCTAAAAATCACTTATTTTTCCGCTGGCTACGGCCATTGATCACCTTTCTTCCGCCATCGGGAAGGCACATGCACAATGTGAGGCGGTTTGAGAATCACGCAGGGCTTTAGGCATAGCCTCAGTTACTATCGTCACCTCGATGAATGGTATTCGGCTCAAGCGGCAATTTAAGCCTTCAACTAAAACGCCTTTTGTGACGTTTTAGTTGACATTTGTCACTTAATACGCCATAAATGGCGTGTTGTGAAAATGACCAAACAAGCAACGGACGAGGCCGTCCTGACCGAATTGGGCGGAAGACTGACCCGGATTCGCTTGGAACGAAATCTCACGCAAGACCAACTGGCGAAAGAAGCCGGTGTCTCGAAACGCACGGTGCAGCGTTTGGAAACGGGCGCGGTGGCGACGCAGTTATCCGGCTTCATTCGGGTGTGTCGCGTGCTCGATGTCATCGAACGTTTCGATTTGCTTATCTCCGAACCAGTGCCCAGCCCGGTCGCGCAATTAAAAATGGCTGGCCGGAAACGACAGCGGGCTTCCACTGCCAAAAAGACGGTCAAACCTTCAGCCAAAAAATGGCAATGGGGAGATGAGCGATGATAGCGGAAGTCCGACTTTGGGGACGAACCATCGGGGCTGTCTCGCTGGAAGACGGAAACCAGTTCGCCGCCTTTGAGTATGAACCGGCGTTCGCGCGAAGCGGAATTGAAATTTCTCCCATCACGATGCCGTTAAGTGATCGGGTGTTTGTCTTTTCGGATTTGCCGCAAAGAACTTTTCATGGTTTGCCTGGACTGCTGGCCGATTCGTTGCCGGACAAATTCGGCAACGCCCTGATTGATGCGTGGCTGGCGACGCAAGGCCGGACGCCCGACAGTTTCAATGCGGTGGAACGGCTTTGTTACATCGGCGCGCGTGGCATGGGCGCGCTGGAATTTATGCCGTCCATCGGACCAAAACCGCAACAGGCGAAGAAAATTGAGATTGATGCGTTGGTCAAACTGGCGTCGGAAGTTTTGACCCATCGCAAGAATTTGAAAACCACTTTTGCCAGCGCGAGCCGGAAAAGCGCCTTGAATGACATTTTGCGAGTCGGCACTTCCGCCGGGGGCGCGCGAGCGAAAGCGGTTATCGCTTGGAATCGCGAAACCAACGAAGTCCGTTCCGGGCAAATTACGGCTGGAAAAGGATTTGATTACTGGTTGTTGAAATTTGATGGTGTCACCGGCAACAAAGACAAGGAACTCGAAGACCCAAAAGGTTACGGCGCGATTGAATACGCATATTATTTGATGGCGCGCGCGGCGGGCATCACGATGAGCGAGTGCCGGTTGCTCGAAGAAAATGGACGGCGACATTTTATGACGCGGCGTTTTGACCGGCTCGATGGCGGTGAGAAATTGCACATGCAATCGCTATGTGCACTCGCGCATTTTGATTTTAACAATGCGGGCGCGTATTCTTATGAACAGGCGTTGTTCGTCATCCGCCAGTTGAATTTGCCGATGGAATCGGTCGAGGAACAATTTCGGCGAATGGCATTTTACATCATCGCCCGCAATCAGGATGATCACGTCAAAAACATCGCCTTTCTGATGGACAAATCCGGTCGCTGGTCGCTCGCGCCCGCCTTCGATGTGACATATAGTTACAATCCGGCTGGCGACTGGACGGCCCGCCATCAGATGACTATGAACGGCAAGCGCGACGGATTTACGATGGCTGATTTTCGCGTCTGTGCTAAAAGCGCCTTGATGAAACGCGGTCGCGCCGAATCCATCGTCGAGGAAGTTCGCGCTGCCGTGTCGAAATGGTCGGACTATGCCGAACAGGCGCAAGTCATGAAAATTTGGCGCAAGCAGATTCAGAAAAACCTGCGACTGGATTTGAAGTGATTAATGTCGGCAGATAAAAGGCTTCACACAGAGCGCCAATCATCGTGACAATCGCTTAAAAATTCCAATCCGATATGTTCCTGCGCCAATCGGTTTCCCGCCTCCAAAAGCGCACGGGCTGGTTTAGCAAGATGGGCCAGCCATTCATATCCGACCACGGCGGATGCTTCAGGCGAATCATATTCAACTTCCTGCGGCTGGCCGACTTTCAACAAGTGGCCGTAGCTCCACAGATCGGGTTCAACACTGGGCAGACCAATTTTAATTGCCCGTTTTGAAGCTTCGATTGGGATTCGCAGACCTTGATAGTCGAGGTCGCCGAAATAAAATATTCTCTGTGGCGAAGAAAATTCCGCGAGGATGTCGGCAAGATGGCGAATGTTTTCCAAAAAACAATTTCCACAGCCGTAAACCACGCCGGTGAACAAATGTTTTTCTGAATTCCAACGGGCATAGGAATGCCAAGTGGCAGCGTTTTCAACCACAAGAATTTTCCCGGTATCAACCGGCCCACGTTTCCAGCCAAATGGCTGGCCGACAATTTCACAGGCGAGCAATTCCAAACTCAAGCGGCCTTCGCGAAAGAGCGCTGAATCCAGTAAATAATCCAGACGCTTCTCGTCGCCAAAAATTTGGAGGGAACGTTCTTTAATAGGAGCGATCAATCGCCTAGCTGCCCGCCAGCCGATCCACCGGGATGCTGGCAGGGTCTGCGTCTTCACCAGTGCGCGCAGGTTTTATTTCCCACCGCAACTGATGATGTGGGGCACTGCCATTGGCACGTTCAAATGCCAAGATTGCCAACAGGTCTAGGAAGTCATCTTCCGTGTGTATGGAAAATTCCGAACTGGATAATTTCGCACCTTTTTTCGGCAGATGTTTTTCGACGAACCGCACCGCGCGTTGTGGCGTGATCAGATTGAGGTTCAAATTGCGCAGTAAATCTTGCGCTTGCGCCACATCACCCGTGGGCGGCAGTTCCGCCAGAGATAAATCCACATGGGGACGCAAACGGCGAACCGGGGCGAGCGAATCTCGGCCGAAGAAAATGACCACATCGGGGCACAATAAAGTCATGCCGGGTTCCCGTCGGAGATCGGCAAATGATTGGCCGGCGTGAATGGAGTCGGCAGCGTTCAGATAGTTTTTAACCTGTTCAGGCTTTCGTCCGCGTATTTCAGTTTGATACCGATAGCGCTGCGTTGAGAGCCTGCTGAAATCTGCCATGCGCCCGTCTATCAGCCGTTGCTTGATTGGGATGGAGCCAATTCCATTCTCCAATTTGCGAAGCACTTTTTCTGCTTCAATGTAGGCGTCCGTTGGATCAATTCCCCGGTGTGCCGCCAGACCATCGGCCAGCCGTTGCTTGGCAAATGGATTTGCCAATGCGTCTTGAACCACAGCGCGAGCCTGGCGTAAGCGGGGAATCAACCCGCCTTCCTGAAGCGCGTCATAGCAGACCATGTGCTCACCGGCGTGAAATTCCACGAGCAAACGATTCAGAGTTTCACTTGCATTGCTGCTGGCGCGCTGCCGATCCTCGTGCTTCAAGATGACTACACAGCTTGCGGCATAATAAGTAGCTTCTGTCGCAGTCGCCGCGACTGCGGGAATCTTGAGGCGGGCTCGCGTTGGCATATACCTTGACTGCGTGACAAAAAATGCAAAATAATCTTTTTGGTTTTTAGTTCAGCCGGTGAAGTATTTATTGCTAGATTTTTTTGCTTAAAAGGTTAAAACGGTCGTTGAAACTTGTTGGTGGTTTTGTTGGTTTTTGTTCGAGAGATTGCACTTGGTTTCATTCGGTTACAAAAGGCAATCGCGAATCATAAAACCTAATAAACATTGGAACTAAATACACATATTGAAACAGTTTGGAACATATGAAGAGTTGCTGAAATCAGTCTCATAACCTGAAGGCCGCAGGTTCAAATCCTGCCCCCGCAACCAATTTTTGTAACGGCTTTTTTGTTTTCCAATTTTGCTTCAGCCTTTATGCTTCACTTGTGCGCATCGTTTCTGTTCAACTTGGCTATCGCAGTTACAAGATTAAGATCGCGTCGGGGCTTCTACAAAAACTCGGTGACGAATGTGCGCGTCTGAAATTCGACCGGCGTTGTGCGATCATCACAGACGGAAATGTCGGGAAAAAATTCGCCAAAGCCGCCTATGATTCTCTGGCAAAAAATGGGTTTGAGCCTTTTTTGATTACTGTTCCTGCCGGTGAAACGGCTAAAAGTTTGCGAACGGTTCAAAGTTGCTATGACCAGCTTGCGGCGCGACGGTTAGAACGAAAATCGTTCGTCGTCGCGCTCGGCGGTGGCGTCGTCGGCGATTTAGCCGGATTTGTCGCGGCCACTTATTTGCGTGGAATTCCGTTCGTGCAAATTCCTACGACACTGCTCGCACAGGTGGACAGTTCTGTCGGCGGCAAAACCGGCGTCAATTTGCGCGCTGGAAAAAATCTCGTCGGCGCGTTTTATCAACCGAAATTAGTTTTGTGCGATTTAGACACGTTGAAAACGTTGCCGGAACGTGAATTCCGCGCCGGCCTTGCTGAAGTCATCAAATACGGAATCATTTATGATGCGAAATTATTCATGCAACTCGAACGCGACTTGCCCAAAATTTTGCGGCGCGACGAAAAAGTTCTCTCGCCCATCATCGCGCGCTGTTGCGAAATCAAGGCGGAAGTCGTTTCAAAGGACGAAACCGAAAGCGGCCTGCGCGCGATTTTGAATTTCGGTCATACGATTGGCCATGCGATTGAAAACAGTTTTGGTTACGGAAAATTTTTGCATGGCGAAGCGATTTCGATTGGACAAATTGCGGCGGCAAAATTGTCGCATAAACTTTTGGGATTGCCGCAACATGACGTGGAGCGAATTGAAAATTTATTTGCACGCACCAGTTTACCGACGCAAATCAAATTAAATTCCAAGCAACGTGAAAAACTTTTTGCCGCGATGAAATTGGATAAAAAAGTCAGCGGTGGTGAAATCAAATTCGTTTTGGCCAAAAAAATTGGCCGCGTTGAGTTTGGCCGCAAAGTTCCGGCGGAGTTGATAAATTCCTGCATGGGGTGATATTACTCTCCGAATCCGCGAAAATCAGAATTGAGGAAAATGCCTTGCGTAAAATTGACTTAAATAATTTTCAGGTGGCGAGCAGCGAGACGGCGCGCGACATCAATAGCCGCATCATTCTTAACCTGGTGCGGCGGCATCAGCCAGTTTCACGCGCGGATTTGATGCGTTTTTCCGGGCTGCAACGGAGCACGGTGTCCGTAATTACCGAAGAATTGATTAAGCAACAATGGTTGCGGGAAGGGGAAATTGGACGATTACCGCGTGGCCGGCGTCCGACCTTTTTACATTTGAACGAAAATCGCGCCGGCATTTTTGGAGTGGATATTCGTCCGAAGACGACCAACTACGCGCTCGCCAACATGGAAGGCCGGTTTTTGGTTCACGAATCATTTCCGACGCCTTCTGACCCCAACGAATTTGTCGCGCAAATCAGCCGGCGCATCCGCGATTTGATTAGAACTTACCCGCGGCTTTCCTACGAGGGCGTGGGCGTCAGTTTGCCGGGCCGTGTGGAATGGCCGTCACAAAAAATCGTTTTCGTGCCGAACCTGCACTGGCCGGAAGTGGATTTGAAGACGTTGCTCGAGCAAAAAATCGGATTGCCCGTGGACATGGAAAACGCGGCCAACGCCTGCGCGCTTTCGGAATTCTGGTTTGGCCGCCACAGCGAAAATCTGCGCGATTTGGCGGTGTTGACGGTTTCCGAAGGCATTGGTGTCGGCATGATTTTGAACGGCCAGCTTGTGCGTGGACATTCGGGTTTGGCGGGCGAATTCGGCCACGTCGCGATTGTGGAAAATGGATTGAAGTGCGGTTGCGGCAATCATGGTTGCTGGGAAGTTTATGCGTCGAATTCAGCCGCGCTCCGATATTTTAACGAGGCCAGAGCAGGGGACATCAAACAGAAAACCGGCAACGTGAACAACGGCGGCGCTTTTTCATTTGAGGAATTGCTGAAACTGTTTGAGCAGGGCGATCAAAAGGCGCGCGAAGCGCTCGAACGGATGGCAAATTATTTGGGCAAGGGAATCGCCATGCTCGTGACCGGCTTGACGCCCGAACAAATCGTAGTCGTCGGCGAAATCGCGCGCGTTTGGGACCAACTTGCGCCTGTTGTCGCTGATGTCGTCCGGCGTTGCTCGTTCACCCACGCGACGACGAGAATTCTTTCCGGCAACGCCGCCGACCAACCGCGTTTGCGCGGCATCATCGCGCTGATTTTGCAAAAACGATTCGGCGCGCCAAACGTCGGATGATTCGCGCGGCTTTCCATTCAGCGAAACTGTTGAAATGTATAGATTCGGAATTGATTTTCATCCGTGCCATATTGTGTTAATTTATTGCTGAGATGATTTTGGTTTTGGACAATTACGATTCGTTCACCTACAACCTCGTGCAATATCTGGGCGAGTTGGGCGTGGCATTGACGGTGAAACGGAACGACGAAATTTCAATCGCCGAAATCCGCGCGTTGAAGCCGGAAAGGATTTTGGTTTCGCCCGGCCCGTGTTCGCCGCGCGAAGCCGGTTTGTCCAACGACGTGATTAAAACTTTCTCCGGCGAAGGAATTCCCGTTTTTGGCGTTTGCCTTGGGCATCAGTGCATCGGTCACACGTTCGGCGCGGATGTGGTCGTGAATTATCGCATGATGCACGGCAAAACGTCGCCGATTAAGCACAACGGCAAGGATTTGTTTGAAGGCATGGCTAATCCGTTTCCGGCGACGAGGTATCATTCGCTCGTCATCAAGCGCGACACGATGCCGGACGTTTTGGAAATCACCGCCGAGACTGACGAAGGCGAAATCATGGGCGTGAAACACAAAACACTGCCGATTTGGGGCGTGCAATTCCATCCCGAAAGCATTTTGACGGAAAACGGACGCCAGATTTTGAAAAACTTTTTGAAGCTGAAGTAATTTTTCGATTGTCAGCGCGTGACGTTATTTGTGTCAAGCTTCGAGAAGCTCACCATAATATCTCCGATTCCAGAACCTCTGAATGAATCTGTCCCTGAATCAAATGTATGCCACGTATCCATGAGTATATCAATTTTCTTTTTTGCGAGATCACATCGTCCGGCATTCATGTCTGTTTGAATACCTTCAAGTGCCATACGCCCTGGAGTTTTAATTGCGCTAATTAGCCATAATCGTTCGGTGCCTGTTTGGATTCCATGGACAATACTTGCAATAGACCACGTAATAACGGCAGTAATAACAATCACGAGAAATGTTTTCATGGCGGCATACTGATAATTGGATTGGTTTTGGCAAAGAAAAAAACGCACCAACTTTCGTCAGCGCGTTCGCGTTTGAAAAATTTGTTCAGAAATTCTTCGCGACTTCGTTCCAGTTCACGACGTTCCAGAACGCTTTGAGGTAATCCGCGCGTTTGTTTTGGTATTTCAAATAATACGCGTGTTCCCAAACGTCCACGCCAAGAATCGGTTTTCCTTCCGCGCCAGAAACTGATTTGCCCATGAGCGGATTGTCCTGATTCGTCGTGCTGACGATTTCCAGTTTACCGCCGTTGCTGACGAGCCACGCCCAGCCGCTGCCGAATCGGCCAAGTCCCGCCGCTTCAAATTTCGCCTGAAATTCGGCGAATGAACCGAACGCAGCATTGATGGCGTCGGACAATTTGCCGGTCGGTGCGCCACCAGCTTTGGGCGCGAGAATTTTCCAGAAGAACGAATGATTCCAGTGACCGCCGCCGTTGTTGCGCACGGGGCCGCGGATGTTTTCCGGCACGGACGCGATGTTTTTCACGATGTCGTCAATCGTCTGGCTATCGAGCGGTGTGCCGGCGATAGCTTTGTTCAGATTGTCCACGTAAGCCTTGTGATGGCGGTCGTGATGGATTTCCATTGTCGCTTTGTCAATGTGCGGCTCCAAAGCGTCGGCTGGATATGGAAGCGGAGGTAATTCAAATGCCATAATAATTTTCCTTTCGTTGTTAAACTGGTTTCAAATGTTAAAAAACCAACTTGCGCCACCGCCGAAAGAAAATCAAGCGCGACTTGCGAACGGCTTATTTTCCGCCACCCAGCCACAGCAGACTGTCAATCACCAACTTGTCCTGAATTTCATCGGCGAAGGTGTAGGACAACGTTTTGTTGGTGTTGTCAAATTTATGTTCGTAATCCATGTCGTTGTGTCCCCAATTGAAATAAATCATCCGGTAATGTTTGTTCGTCCATGCCACCGGATAATAACCGCTATGCCAGATTTCGTAAGGTTTCGGTCCCGTGCCGAGCGGAAAACTGGCCGGGTCAATGGACAGCAAAATCTGAATGTCGGAATTTGCCCGCAAATCATTTTTCCAGCGATACCATTCGTTCGGCGCGGATTTGAACGTGGCGGGCAGATTTTTTATCGCAGGAAAATTCGTGTCTTCCACGCGCAAAATCGCCGACGTTGGCCGCCACGTGTTGCTGACGTATTCGCCTGAACCCAGAAATTTTTCGTGATACCAATCCCAATTTTGCGGATACGCCGACGGCGTCAAGGCAAACGCGGAGAAATGAAATCCCATCCACGCGCCACCGTTTTCCATGTATTCTTCAAATGCTTCGCGTTGCGCCGGATTTTCCGGGCGCGTGTCCAAAAAAATCACGACTTGATATTTGGAAAGAAAATTTGTGTTTAGGTCGTTCCAGTTTGTCGTTGCCGTGTAACTGAAATCATATTTCTCCGCCATTTGCGGAAACCATTGATTTGCCTCGTGAACAAAGCTGATATGCGCCAAATCATTTTTGCCGGTGTAAAAGGCGATGACGTTGAACTTTGGGGCGGATTGACATTTGATTGCAAAACAGACGAAGAACAAAGCGGAAAATGCAGTCGCTGAAAACTTTTTCATTTGATGGGTTTGGTGTGGCTGAAACTTGGGAGTTATACATCGTTTCGTCAATCCCCCCGAAAGAGGGGCGACGCATGAACCGAAGAGTTTATTGATCGGCCAATGCCACAAAATTTTTTAACAATTGCAACCCGACGTTCTGACTTTTTTCGGGATGAAATTGCGTCGCATAAACATTATCACGCCAGATGGCCGACGCAAAATGGTTGCCGTATTCCGTGCGCGTCGCGACAATGCTTTCGTCTTTCGGTTGCGGAAAAAAACTGTGAACGAAATAAACGTAACTGCCGGTTTCAATTCCACGAAACAGCGGGCAATCGCGTGGAACGATTTCAATTTGATTCCAGCCGATTTGAGGAATTTTTAGTCCGTTCTTTTCCGAAAATTTCACGACATTGCCTTTGAAAATACCTAGTCCGGCAGCGCAGGAATTGAACTCTTCGCTTTTTTCAAACAACGCCTGATAGCCGACACAGATTCCCAGAAATGGTTTTCCGCTTTCGATGAATTTTTTTGCGGCTTCAAGCAAATGCTGTTTTTGCATCGCGTTGATGCAATCGTCAAATGCGCCGACGCCGGGCAAAACCATTGCGCGCGCATCGCCGATTTCTTCCGGCGATTTCGCCACGCGCACGTCCGCGCCGACTTTGCGCAACGCTTTTTCCACGCTACGCAAATTTCCCGAACCGTAATCAAGCAAGGCAATCACAAGACTATTTTAGCCACGGATTGAACACGGAACAAACACGGAAATTGAAAAAGAAAATCCGTGTTTAATCTGTGCTTAATCTGTGGCTTAACTCGCGCTCCGTTTTCAATCTCAACTGCCCGCACGCGGCGTCAATGTCGCCGCCTTTTTCGCGGCGCAGCGTGGCGACGACTTTCAGCTCTTGCAGGGCGGTCAGAAATTTTTCGCAAGTTTCTTCGTCCGGGCGTTCCCACGGCAGACCTTCGACCTTGTTGTAGGGAATCAAATTCACTTTCGCAAAAAGTTTTTTGGCAATTCGGGCGAGCGGTTCGATTTGCGCCAGCGAATCATTCACGCCGGCAATCAAAATATATTCCAACGTGATCATCCGTTTGCGTTTCTGCTGATAATACTCGCAGGCTTCGACCAAATCTTTCAGCGGAAATTTGCGGTTGACGGGCATGATGCGGCTGCGAACTTCATCGGTCGCACCGTGCAGGGAAATGGCCAGATTGAATTGGTGCGGTTCTTCAGCGAGCCGGATGATTTGCGGCGCAAGGCCGCTGGTGGAAATGGTGATTTTGCGCGCGCCGATGCCGCCGCCCCACGGCGCGTTCAGAATTTTCAACGCCTTCAGCAGATTATCGTAATTCGCCAGCGGCTCGCCCATGCCCATGACGACGATGTTGTCAATGTGACGAGTGACAAGTGATGAGTGATGAGAATCAGCAACCAAGCGTTCGACGGACAAAATTTGTTCGACGATTTCGTGCGGCGCGAGATTGCGTTTCCAGCCATTGAGCCCGCTGGCGCAAAACCGGCAGCCGTAGGCGCACCCGACCTGTGTGGAAATGCAAAGCGTGTGGCGGTCACTGGCCTCGCCGTAAAGTGCGGGATTGGCGGGAATCAAGACGCTTTCGATGAATTGGCCGTCGGCAAGTTTCCAGAGAAATTTTTGCGTGGTGTCGCGCGCGCCTTGTTTGCGGACGAGTTCAAGTGTTTGCAGCGAAAAATGTTCGCGCAATTTTTCACGCAAACCTTTCGACAGGCTGGTCATTGCGTCCCAACTGGTGGCGCGGTGAACATAAAGCCATTCGAGCAATTGCTTTGCGCGAAACGCCGGAGCGCCCCAGTTTTTGAGCTGGATTTCCAATTCTTCGCGTGTCAGGGATTTGATGTCAGCCGGCACGGCGACAAATTACGCGCGCGGAGAATTGAAACCAAGCACCTTTGAACAAATTTGGAATTAACGCGCGAAGGAATTCGTCGCGGGTGGTTCAAACCGGACAACCGTTTCGTCTGGTCTGGCATAGCCAAGTTTTTCACGTGTCAGGCGTTCCACAGCCTTGGGGTCGTTGCGTAACGATTCGATTTGCGTCTGAAGTTGCTTGGATTTTTCCTCCTCCTGCTGAAGCTGACTGTCCAACCGGTAAATCTCCGCGCGCATCCGCTCGTTTTGATGGATGAGCGGCAGATAGCACATGGCGATGAGCAGCAAGATGGCAACGACGACCAATGCGACGACGATTTTCGTCAACTTGCTCCAAATGCCGAGGTTCACGTTCACTCCGCGAGTTAAACACGGACGCGCCGCCGGTGAAAGTGGATTTTATTTCGAGAATTGCTTTTCGGCGGTGAGTTTGCCATTGGCGTCAAAGGTCAACCGCAAGTATTGTCCGGGAAAATAACTCGTCGAATAACCCGGCGTGATGATCGGTCCGGGATAGAAACCCGGTTGCACGACGTAGGGAGCCGGATTCACAATGGTCTGGCTGCGGCGCGTCAACCACTCCGCGACCGTTGTGCCGTCGGTAAGCTTCGCCGATTTGTCCGGCGGACCGAAATCCGTGACCGCCTGATCAAACGTGTATTTTCCGATTCGTTCCGACCAATTGATTTTTGGAGCCGTCACGCAACCGGCCAACAGGACTGTGGCTGCGATGACCAAGGCGAATCGTTTCATGGATTAAAGATAATCGCCCCGGCCGTAATGTAAACCGGCCAATCAGATTTAGTTGTCAGCATTTAATGGCAAAGTATCATAAGCGCGTGGCGACCTTGCTTGAAAATGATTTGTTGAATTTGCTGATTGAATTGGACAACGCCGTCAAATCCATGCCGGCGGCCAATCCAAAACCGAATCTGCTGCCGCTGTTTGCGCGTCTCGACGAATTAACGCGCCAATTGCCAAAGCAAACCGACCCGCAACTGCTGCACTATTTGCACAAGAAAAGTTACGAAAAGGCGCGGCTGTGGTTACAAGGACGTGACGTGGAAAATCAAATCGGAAATTGCCGCCATGTTTGACGATACAATTGCCGCCATTGCCACGCCGATTGGCGAAGGCGGATTGGCTGTGGTCCGAATTTCCGGTGCGGACGTCTTGAACATCGCCGATAAAATTTTTCATCCGATTGGGAAAAAATCTGCAAAACCATCCGCCGCTAATTCGCACACGATTCATTTTGGGAAAATCGTTCGTTCTGGAAAAGCCATTGACGAAGTTCTCCTCGCCGTTTTGCGCGCGCCGCGCACGTTCACGCGTGAAGACACAATCGA
The DNA here is from genome assembly GCA_035545995.1 of Verrucomicrobiia bacterium. GTDB lineage: Bacteria > Verrucomicrobiota > Verrucomicrobiia > Limisphaerales > UBA11358 > UBA11358. The sequence goes on along the minus strand of DASZXH010000080.1, from coordinate 4,347 downwards.
GATTTCCTGTCATGGCGGCATTTTGCCCGCGAAATTAGTTCTCGACACAATTTTGGCAAACGGCGCGCGTTTGGCCGAACCCGGCGAATTTACCAAACGCGCGTTTTTGAACGGGCGAATTGATTTGGCGCAAGCCGAAGCCGTCGCCGATTTGATTCATTCGCGCACCGAACTCGCGCTCGCCGCCGCTAACGAACAGCTTGCCGGAAAATTGTCGCAACGTATCAACCAACTGCGTGATGATTTGATGCACACGCTCGCGCATGTCGAGGCGCACATTGATTTTCCAGACGAAGACATTTCGCCCGACACCAAAGACAAATTGCTCGAACGCCTGCAAAATGGAATTTCGTTCATGGACGAATTGCTCCGCACGGCGACCGAAGGACAAATTTTGCGTCGCGGCATCCGCGCGGCGATTATTGGTCGCCCGAACGCGGGCAAATCCAGTCTGCTCAACCAACTGCTCGGCCATGACCGCGCGATTGTCTCACCGATTGCCGGCACGACGCGCGACACGATTGAAGAAACGGCGAACATTCGCGGCTTGCCGGTTATTTTCATTGATACTGCCGGTTTGCGCGAAGCGCGCGACGAGATTGAGGTTGAGGGCATTCGCCGCAGCCGCCAATCACTCGCGCAGGCGGAATTGATTTTGCACGTGCTCGACGCGAGCGAGCCGTTGACGCGCGAGGATGAAAATTATTTCGCCGAATTCGCCGGCAAAAAGAGAATTGTTGTTCGGAATAAAATGGATTTGGCGGTCAAACTAAAGCTCAACTCCTTCTCCCTGCCATTAAGCGGGGAGAAGGCCGGGATGAGGGATGATTCAAAAAATGAACTCCTCACCCCGGCACTCTCCTTGTTTGGCGAGGAGAGGGAGAAGTTTCACATCGTTGACGTTTCTTGCATAAGCGGGCAGGGGATTGAGCTATTGAAAGACGCCATCAAAAATCTGGTTTGGTCGGGTGAAATCAAATCGGAAATGTTGCAGGTGATGATCAATTCGCGTCATCAGGACGCGCTGAACCGCGCGCGCGCGGCGACGCAACGGGCATTTGAGGCATTGAGCGGCGCCGCAACACTGGAATTAGTCGCATTGGATTTGCGGATTGCCGTGGCAGCAGTTGGTGAAATTGTGGGCAAAACGACGACGGAAGACTTGCTCGATTCTATCTTCAGCGCGTTTTGTATTGGGAAATAACTAGTTGCAACTAGTTATTTTCTGCGCCGCAATAGAATTGCAATTAATCCAAGCCCTGCCAATATATGAATTTCCGGCTCTGGCACAACCGTTGCATTAATAGTAAATAGAGCATAATAAACACCTGGTATTCCCCAAGAAGAGCCATTTGAAGAAACCGCGTAAGCGTAAGCCGACCCACCGGGAATTGACCAATTGTCACTTGAACTATAAGAAGCCAAATAGGACAGTGTGCAATCCAAATAAAAACCACCCGTTGAATAAGGCGTTTCAGCATTAACTACAATCCAATAACTGGTCGCGGGTGACAATATAAGATTGGAAGCAGTGTAAGTGTAAATACCGGAACTTGGATTGGTTGAACCATTAAGGACACCAAGATTATTTCCTGGGAAAATATTATTGTTGCTATACAAAGAAACATTGAATCCATTCGCATTACCATCTGCCTCTCCCATCATCAGTTGAATCGAATCAAGAACGTAACCATCCGACGCTGTTCCAGTTTGGAAAAGCTCGGCAGCCCATTGGTCACTTGCAACCGGTGTTTCACCACCGTCATTTGAATTACTAAGAGTAGACAGGTAACTTGTGCTTTGTGGAAGTGCAACGCACGTTGAAAGAAAAATCCATGCGGTCATAACCGACGAAACTAATATAGCTGATTTCATAGGCTAAACTATATTTCGCATTTAAGCTCCATTCAACTCAATTTTGAATTAAAGCTTTTGTTTAAAAATAAACAACAGCAGCTACAGTATTCTTTACCTTTTTCATCGCGGCATCGCACTGTTTTTACCAAACTTCCACCGGACCTTTCGGCACGGGAATTTTTTCGCGTTGAGCCACGGCCGGTTCGTCGCGCATGAAGGACGCAATCATCGGCGCGGGTTGGAATCGCGGGAGCAATTCGCCGTTGTCGTCCAGAAATTGCTGACGCCAACGGATGTAATTTTCCAAAATTTCTTCAAATTGTGCCTTGCTCGAAACCTGCACGACTTTTTTGTTGAATTCGTGGCATGGGCCGAAGCGTTTGGCATACCACGGCGCAACTTTGCGGAACATCCGGCAGCCGTGTTCTTCGCCGAAAATTTCAATCATCAAATCGAGATGGCGGCGCATCACGCGCACGCGCTCGGCGAAAGGCAACTCCGGTGGCGAATTTTTCTCCCTCTCCTCGTCGGACGAGGAGAGGGCCGGGGTGAGGAGTTCGTTTTCCAAATTGCCCTTCATCCTGACCCTCTCCCCGTTTGGTAGGGAGAGGGAATCAGATTTGTATTCTTGTAAAAATTCCAATGTGTGCTGGAAAATCCACGGATTGTAAAATGCGCCGCGTCCGATGCTCACACCGGCGCAGCCGGTTTCATCGAACATTTTTTTCGCGGCTTGCGGCGTCACGATGTCGCCGTTGCCGATGACGGGAATGGTTTTGACGGCTTCGACGACTTTGCGGATTCCGGCAAGATTGACTGTGCCGCCAAAACCTTGCTCGCGCGTGCGGCCATGAACGAAAATGGCGGCGACGCCGGCATCTTCGAGCGCGCGCGCCAAATCCGGTGCGGTCAAATTGTCGTCGTCCCAGCCGAGGCGCATTTTGGCGGTGACGGGAATTTTCACGGCGTTGACCATGCCGCGAACGAGCGCGGCGGTTTTATCGAGTTCGGTCATCATGGCCGAGCCGCCGCCGATTTTGACGACTTTTTTGACGGGGCAACCCATGTTGATGTCCACGGACGCGTAGCCGAACGATTCAAGCAATTGCGCCGCGTCGCGCATTTCTTCTGGCACGCTGCCAAACAATTGCACGGCAAGCGGTGAATCTGCTTTGCGCGTTTCAATCAATTTCAGCGCCTTCGGATTTTTTTCCAGCAATGAGCGGGCATTGACCAAATCGGTGGTGCAAAGGCCGACGCCGCCGATTTCGCGCACGACGAGGCGGAAGGGCAGGTTGGTGTAACCGGCCAGCGGCGAGAGAAAGAGGTTTGAATTTAATGTTAGCGAACCGATTCGCATGGTGTAGAGTGTAATAGAATTCGCGCATTGCGAAAGCAACAACGGCGTGTTAGTTTGCCGTGCAAAGGCAGAGAAATATGTTCGACGAAGACGACAATAAAAATAAAAAAGACAATCGCGGGCAAAAGAAGCCGCCGGGTGGTTTCAAGATTCCGACGTTCACATGGGTGGCGTGGATTGCGATCATCGGCAGCGTGGTGGCGTTGATGTTTGTCCGCCAGCGTTTCACGACGCAAAGTGACACGCTGACGCAATCTGAATTTTTCCAGAAGTATGATTCAAATCTGATTGCGCAGGCGACGTTGAATTACAATATCCAATCCGGCGACATGGCGGAAATCACCGGCACTTATTACAAAACCGACAAGGACGGAAAAGTCGAAACGGAAAACGGCAAGTCGGCGGTTGCTCAATTCAACGCCAAGGTGTGGTTGACGGAGAAAATGAAGGACAGTTTGTTGCCGCCGCAAGGCAAACTCGAAGTCGGTGAGACCAATCCGATGTTGATGAATTTGGTTTGGGGCATCGCGCCGTTTGCGATTCTCGCCATTATTTTTTGGTTCGTTTTCATCCGCCAAATCAAGATTGCCGGCAAGGGCGCGTTAAGCTTTGGCAAAAGCAAGGCGCGGATGCTCAACAAAGACAAAAATAAAACAACATTCAAAGATGTGGCCGGCGTGGATGAGGCGATTGAGGAGGTTTCAGAGTTGGTCGAGTTTTTGAAAGACCCGAAGAAATTTCAAAAGCTCGGCGGGCGGATTCCCAAAGGCGTTTTGATGGTCGGGCCGCCCGGCACGGGCAAAACGCTTCTGGCCAAGGCCATTGCCGGTGAAGCGGACGCGAGCTTTTTCAGCATCAGCGGTTCGGATTTCGTGGAAATGTTCGTCGGTGTCGGCGCGAGCCGTGTGCGCGATATGTTCGAACAGGCGCGCCGCAACACGCCGTGTTTGATTTTCATAGATGAAATTGACGCCGTTGGCCGTTCGCGTGGTCATGGTCTTGGCGGCGGCAACGATGAACGCGAGCAAACGCTCAATGCGTTGCTGGTGGAAATGGACGGTTTCGACACGCAGGAAGGAATCATCATCATCGCGGCGACGAATCGCCATGACGTGCTCGATCCCGCGCTG
>DASZXH010000079.1:0-31164 GCA_035545995.1 Verrucomicrobiia bacterium | reverse complement strand
GCATGGCGCTCCGTCAGTCGTTCGGGATGAAACTGCACGCTCAACAAAAACGGACTTTTCCGCCGCGCTTCCGGTTTCCATTCCATCGCTTCCACGATTCCGTCGCGCGCCTGCGCCACCGCCAACAAAGGTTCCGCCGGTTTCAAAACCGCCTGATGATGCGAGCTGTTCACTCCCAAAGCTTGCCTGCCGACAATCTTGGCCAAGAGCGAACCGGCTGTCAATGCCACTTCATGCACTAATTCGCCCGCCTTGTCCAAACGCTGATGATTCAACGCGCCGGGGATTTGCCGGCGAATATCGGCAATCAACTTGCCGCCGAGCGCGATGTTCAACAATTGATGCCCGCGGCAAATCGCCAGCATCGGTTTGCGCTGGCGAAAGACTTCATCAATCAAAATCAATTCACGCAAATCGCGCCCGCCGTGGTCGGGCGTCACCGCGACGGTTCGGCGAATCGCGCGCGGCAATTTTCTGTCGTAAAGGCCGGGATTGATGTCGTCGCCGCCCGTCAATAAAACGCCGTCCGCGCGCCGCACCATTTCCGCCAGCAACGCGCGTTCATTCGTCGCGGGCATCGTGACCGGAATGCCACCGGCTTGCAAAACGGCCGTTTCGTATTTAATCGAAAGGCTCGTGGACAAATCATGAAATTCCACGCCGCGCCGTTCGATGCTCGGCGAAACCAGAATCAAGGGCGAATGTGCCATCGGCGCGGAATCTAACGGCGGACGGTCATTTTTGCAATATCGTCCAGCCCTGCCAATGGATTTTCGCCGAAACCGCAGCGCGTCATTTTTTGCCTTCGCCGATGTTGCAGGTTTTTTGCAGACGCCGCAGAATTTTTTTGATCGTGTCCGGCAGATTCAATTTGTCCGTGCGCACCTCGATTTCAGGATGCAACGGCGGTTCGTAAGCCGAGGAGATGCCGGTGAAATTTTTGATTTTGCGCTCGCGCGCCTTGGCGTAAAGGCCCTTCGGGTCACGCTGCTCGCAAACTTTCAGCGGCGCGTTCACAAAAATTTCCACAAACCGTCCCTTGGCCAGCATCGCCCGCACCATGTCGCGGTCGGCGCGATAAGGCGAAATGAACGCCGCGATGCAAATGAAACCCGCGGCGGAAAACAACTTGGCCACTTCGCCCGCGCGCCGGATGTTTTCGCTGCGGTCGCGGTGCGAAAATCCCAAATCGTTGCACAACCCATGACGCATCGAGTCGCCGTCCAGCACAAATGTCTGGCAGCCGAGTTGAAACAATTGGCGTTCCAATTCGGCGGCAATCGTGGATTTGCCGGAAGCGGACAAGCCCGTGAGCCAGACCACGCATCCGCGATGGCGATTGCGCTGTTCGCGCTCCGCCAGAGGAATTTTTACCGCAGGCGGATGGATGTTCGGACGCTGCTGGCCGGTTTTCTTTTGATTGACGTTGCGCACGCGACTGATTTTTTCAGCGGAAAAACTTTTCGGCAACTAAAAATCTTCAAATCGGAGAATTTTTTCAGACGCCCGCTTCGGGAAATCGCTCGCGGATTTTTCGGCGCAAGGCCGTCTCATCATCAGGCTGATAACGCCGGCGCGTGATGAGCCGCTGAACTGCGTCGAGCAATTCCAGCCAGTCTGCCAGCGGCGGATTTGTAATTGGCTGCCAGACATCGTAACGTTTTTCGCGCTGAAAAAATTTCCAGTCGCGACCGACGTGCTGCGCGTAAACCTGTAATTTCACGCCGTCGTCCGTGACACGTTTCCAACTGATTTCAGCTTTGGGCATTTTACAAATCCACGCTGGCGACGGCCATCGCCGCGATACCTTCTTCGCGACCGATGAAACCCATGTGCTCGTTCGTCGTCGCTTTGATGCCGACTTGTTCAAAATTGATTTTCAAGGCTTCCGCGATGCGGATTTTCATTTCCTTGATGTGCGGAAAAATTTTGGGCGCCTGCGCGATGACCGTCGCGTCCACGTTCACGATTTTTCCTTTTCGGATGGCGATGACACGCGCGGCTTCTTCCAGAAAAATTTTGCTCGGCGCATTTTTCCAGCGCGGGTCGGTGTTCGGAAAAAAATGGCCGATGTCCGGTTCGCCCAGCGCGCCGAGCAGCGCGTCGCAAATCGCGTGCATCAACGCGTCGGCGTCCGAATGGCCGTCGAGACCTTTCGTGTGCGGAATCTCGACGCCGCCGAGAATCAATTTTCGTCCGACGACCAATTGATGAACGTCGTAACCGATGCCAACGTGAACCATGCGCGAATTGTAAAAATTTTTCGGCCGGCAAAAAAGAAATTTCAAGTCCTATTTTGCCGAATCATCGGGTCGAGAATTTTCGGCGTGATTGGAATCCGCGCGCGCCTGCGCGGCATCCTCCTCCGCAAATCCTTTGATCAATTTGAAAACCATCCACGCGCCGAAGGATAAAACCGCCGCCGCCGCCAGCAATCCGGTCAGGACATCCGCGAAATGTTTGCCCGACAAAAACCAGAGCGGATAGACCATCCACCACAGCCAAGGAGCAACGAGAACAAACGAGCCGAAAACAACGCGCTTGCGCCGGTTCTGCCCAGAATTTTTCACTGGCCAAACCTGCCGCCAGAAATAAATCGGGCTGACGATGCCAATGGCAATCCAAAGCAATGCGCTCCAACGCCAGTGAAAATTGATGTCGCCATTTGCCGTCCGATTCAAGCACGCCAGCCAGCCATACGCGACTGCAAGAAAAACAATCGTGAAGAAAACCATCGCCCGCCTGAAAATGGTGTCATTGGATGCCCCTTCTTCTGATTGACCTGCGGAACCACTCATTGAAAACGATTCTAAATCGCCATTCACGATTCGACAATTTGTAAATGGCCGGTTTTGTCTGCGGAAGCATTTTTCACCGGCAGCGTGAAATAAAACGTCGCGCCTTTGCCGAGTTCGCTTTCCACGCGCACATCGCCGCCGTGCGCCTGCACGATGTGTTTGACAATGGAAAGTCCCAAGCCCGTGCCGCCCTGCTCGCGTGAGCGCGCCTTGTCCACGCGATAAAACCGCTCGAACACGCGGTCGAGCGATTCTTTGGGAATTCCCGGCCCGTCGTCGCGCACGAAAATTTCAGTTTTGCCCTCGTCCAACTTTTTTCCGCCGACAACAACAACGCCGTGCACGCGGCCGTATTTGATGGCGTTGTCCACGAGATTGGCGAGCACTTGTTCGAGCCGGTTCACATCGGCGGGCGCGGTCAATTCGGGCAATTCATTTTTCAATTCGATGTTTTTGTTGTCAGCGGGCGGCTTCAAATCGGTGAAAATTTTTTCGACGAGCGGACGCAATTCCACCGGCTGCAAATTCAATTTTGTCCGCCCCGATTCCAGCGCGGAAATCGTGAGCAAATCCTGAATCAGCAAATCGAGCCGTTGCGCGTTGCGCTCGACGATTTTCAAAAAGCGCTCGGCGATTTCCGGTTCGTTGCGCGCGCCGTCGAGCAGCGTTTCGACGTAGCCTTTGATGAGCGAAAGCGGCGTACGCAATTCATGGCTGACGTTGGCGACAAATTCCTCGCGCGTGCGCTCCAATTGTTTCAGCCGCGTCAAATCGTGGAAAACGAGAATCGTGCCTTCGCGTTCGCCGGCGGAATTGGAAATGGCGGCGGCGTTGACGTGTAGCCAGCGTTCATTCAAATCTGGCAGCTTCAACTCGTAATCCAAAACCTGTCCTTCCGCCTCGACGCGGTCAACCAGCTCGTCCAATTCGTGAACGCGCAAGGCTTCCATCACGGTTTTGCCGCGCAATTCCGTTTTCAGATGAAACAGATTTTTGAACGCGCGATTGGCGAGATAAATTTTGCGATTGCGGTCGAGCAACAGCAGTCCTTCGAGCATGGAATTGAACAGCACTTGCTGCTGCGCCTGCGCTTCAACCGTCGTCTGTTTTTGCCGCCGTTGAAAATCCTCGACCTCCGCCTGCACCTGCCGCTGGTAGCGAAGAAATTTCTGCCGCCAGAAAAAGTGAATTCCGATTGCGGCAAGCGCAAGGATGAAAAGGAAAAGCCACACAAGATTTATTTAGCCACAGATGAAACACGGATGAAACACAGATTTTTTGTCCACGAGGCGTGAGAAAGTTTTTTCTTCATCCGTGTTTCATCTGTGAAAATCTGTGGCAAAAAAATCATTCCACGAAGCGATAGCCGACGCCGCGCACCGTGTCCAGATGCTTCGCCGCCGCGCCGAGCTTTTCACGCAGCCGGCGCATGTGCGTGTCCACCGTGCGCGTGTCAATCAGGCTGTCATATTCCCAAACGTCGCGCAGCAATTGGTCGCGCGATTGCACGCGACCGGCGCGTTGCGCGAGGATCGTAAGCAGCTTGAATTCCGTCGCGGTCAATTCGATGCTTTTGCCCTTCCAACTCGCCAGATGACGCGGCACGTCAATCAACAAATCGCCGAAGCGCAGTTGTTCCTTCGGTTTTTCCTCCGCGCCGCCGCGCGCGAGAATTTTTTTGATGCGCAGCAGCAATTCGCGCGGGCTGAACGGCTTGGTCAGATAATCGTCCGCGCCAAGTTCAAGGCCGAGCACGCGGTCAATCTCCGCGGCTTTGGCGGTGAGCATCAAAATCGGCGTGCGCGACGTGGCCGGTTCGAGTCGCAGTGTTTTGCAGATTTCAAAGCCGTCCATTTCCGGCAGCATCACGTCGAGCACAATCAAATCCGGCGTTTGCGCGCGCGCCTTTTTGAGCGCCTCCGCGCCGTCCGCCGCCGAACTGACAGTGTAACCAGCCTGCTTCAGATTGAATTCCAGAAGCTCGACCGCTTCCGGTTCGTCGTCCACCACTAAAATCTTCGGCTTCACATTTCGTGAATAGCATTTCGCCGCCCGTCACACAATCTCAACAAGGCGAAAAACGTGTTACGGCAAGGTAACGATTGGGTGACGGAAATAACAATGAACGCTGAAATTTTCCAATCAATTCATTTTTTGGAATGACGCTTTATTTTTGCGACAGCGTCCTGAATTAAGATAACCAAGCATTGAATTATCCAACCAACAACTAATGCTGGCACTCCGATGAAGCAGCTAAAGAAAAAAATTCGTGAGAATTTAACATTTGCAGGATTATGAAATAAAGAAAACCAAAGTTGAATCGGATGCCTGATGTCGTCGCTGGCGCCCGCGTAAATATTTAGGACAAACCATGGCGGAATAAACAAGATTAAAGAAATTACCAGCCAGAGATGTATATTTGTTCTAAATTTTTTGAATGCTATGTTTGGAGGAACAGTTTCTTCTGGTTCCGGCAAGTTGTCAGTTGTCTTTTGATTGAATTCTGAAATCAAAGCCATCGCCTCGTCGTAATCTTTGTCCCGCAAGACCCAAAGTTCTGGAGAGAATTGAAGTCCGACCAATGCTTGAGAAACGACGTTGTTTCGAATCTCGCAAGGAATTTTGGCTGATTCCAAAATGCCTTGCATCAGACCGACCAGTTCACTTCGTGGCGATGTGAATACGAGTTTCACAAATGCTTTGCGTTGCCGCAAAATAACAGATGCACGGAAGAATTCAATTCTCTAAAAACTTGAAACTTCAAACTTAAAACTTGAGACTGTTGCCATGCCGATTCCGGTCATCAATCTCGCCCAGATGCGCGAATGGGAAAACGCGACGTGGGCGACCGGCCAGACCGAAGCCGAAGTCATCCGCCGCGTTGGCAAGAAAATCGCCAAACGCGCGCGCAAATTGACCGCTTCGGACGATTTGATTCTGATTCTCGCCGGCAAAGGTCACAACGGCGACGACGCGCGCGCCGCGCAGGAATTTCTAGAAAACCGGCGCGGGGAAATCCTCAACGTCACTTCGCCGGAAACCGATTTGCCGAAACTTCAGGAATGGCTGCGGCAAAAATCTGCGCTCGTCATTGATGGTTTGTTCGGCATCGGCTTGAACCGCGAATTGGATGAGCATTGGAAAAAATTCATCGCGACGGTCAACGAATCGAAAATTCCCGTTCTCGCGGTGGACGTTCCCTCCGGTTTGAACGCAGAAACCGGCGAACATTTTGGCGCGGTGATTGAAGCGGAAATCACGCTGACCGTCGGCGCGCCAAAAATCGGGATGCTCGCGCAAAGCGCGTGGCCGTTCGTCGGGCAATTGGAAGTTTTGGACGACGTTGGCCTAATTCCGAATCCATTTGCAGGCGAATTAAATTGGACGGTTGCGGAAGATTTTGAAAATTTTCCTGCGCGCCGCCCGGTTGCCGGGCACAAAGGTTCGTTCGGACATCTGGCGATGGTCGCGGGCAGTTTTGGATTTCACGGCGCGGCGGTTTTGGTCGCGCGCGCGGCGCAACGCGCGCAGCCGGGATTGGTCACAGTGTTCACGCACGAAAATGTTTATCACGTCGTCGCGGCGCAACTGCAATCCGCGATGGTCAACGTGTGGAAGCCGGATTTGAAATTGCACGACGGCATAAGCGCAATTTTAGTCGGCCCCGGTCTGGCTGCGACGGATTTGGGCGACGGAATCAAGGCCTTTGTGCGCCGGCTCTGGCGCGATTCGGAATTGCCGTTGATTGCGGACGCGAGCGCGCTGGATTGGCTGCCGAGCCACAGCTTGATGAAAAATTTGATTCGCGTCGTCACGCCGCATCCGGGCGAAGCCGCGCGGATGCTCAACATTTCGACAGAAAAAATTCAGGCGAACCGGACGCACGCCGTGCGCGAGATTTCAAACCGTTTTGGCAATTGCTGGGTGGTTTTGAAAGGACATCAAACGCTGATTGGCCGCGCCGAAGGAGAAATTTTTGTGAATCCGACTGGCAATCCGCATCTGGCGCAGGGCGGTAGCGGCGACGCGCTGGCGGGATTTCTCGGGGGATTGCTAGCGCAGCCGGAATTGCAAAAGGATGTCGTCAAAACCATTCGTTACGCCGTCTGGCAACACGGTTTCGTGGCGGACAGATTGCAAAGCGAAAAAAAGAATTGGGTCGTGGAAGATTTAATCGGCGAATTGGGCAACGCGCGATGAAGTTCAATTGCCGTTCAACAAGTCGTTCACAGCGGTTTGAACCCGCTGATGGGTTGAATCCGGCGGCAGCGGTTTGCCGAAGCGAACGGTCACGGGATAAAAAATGTGGCGCGGCCATTTCCAGAAAAATTTTCCGCGCTCGAAACTAAAAATGCTGCCCCAGACGCCGACGAGCGCAATCGGCACAATGGGCGCGGCGGTGTTTTTCATAATCCGCTCGAAGCCGCCGCGAAATTCATTCAACCCGCCGGTGCGCGTGATTTGCCCTTCGGCAAAAATGCAGACGACATGACCGTTGCGAATCACGGCGGCGGCAGTTTGCAGCGATTTCAACAATTCGCGCGGGCCGAAATTGGCAGCAATAGGAATGAGGCCGAGAATTTTCCCAAACGGCTTAATCCACCACAATTCGTAATAGCTTTTGTCCATGATGAAATGGATTTTGCGGTCGGTCGCGGCCATAAGCAGCGGCGCGTCCACGAACGAAACGTGATTGCAGACGAAGAGCGCGCCGCCTTTTTCGGGAATGTAATCGCGACCTTCGACGCGGATGCGATAAATGGTTTTGGTAACGAGCCACAGAATCAGGCGCACAAGCGAATCGGGCATCAGCTGCACGCAATAAATTGCGCCGACCAGCGATAATCCCGCGCCCACGAGAAAAATTTGCGGCGATTTCAGGTGCAAACCGATCGCGAGTAGGTAATAAACGGCTGATGCAAGCAAAATTCCAATCCACGACAAAAGCGCGGACGTGGCGATGACGCCGCCTTTGGTTCCCGTCGCGGGACGATGCTGGATGATGGCATTGACGGGCACGTTGTAAAATCCGCCGAAGAAACCGAGCAGGCCGAGATTCCACGCGACGACGTTGAACGTCAATCCGGCGCGCGCCAACAGCGCGGCAAAAATCGTCAGCCCGGCCATGCCGAGCGGAATCAGGCCGTATTCAATTTTTTGGCCGGATAAAAATCCGGCGACCAGACTGCCGACGCCGATGCCGATGGCCAGCGCCGCCTGCAAATAACCGCTGTGCGTGTCGTCCAGATGCAAAACGTCCTTGCCGTAAAAAATAATTGTCGGTTGCAGCAGTGCGGCGAGAAACCAGAGAAAAGTGTTGCCCATGACGCCGAGAAATAAAATCCGGTCGGCGCGGATGGATTTCAATTGCGCGAAAAAATCGCCGAGAAAATTCGCGCGGAATTTTTTACGTGAATCGGCGGCTGGCAAACGTTCGACACCGAGGCACAATGTCAGGCCGAACGCGGCGAGCGCGATGAGGATTATGCCGGACCAAATCTGATTTTCTTTGAACGTATCCGAAAGTGTTCCGGCGAAAACAGTGCCGGTGATGACGGCGGCATACGTGCCGAGGCTGAAAATGCCGTTGCCCCACGACAATTTTTTCTCCGGCAGCAATTCCGGCAACAGACCGTATTTGGTCGGGCCAAAAATCGCGCTGTGCGTGCTCATCAAGAAAATGGCCGCGAGCATCAGAAAAATATTTTGCCGCCACAAACCAAGCAGCGCGACGGACATGATGCCCATTTCCGCGCATTTGATGGCGATGGCAACGTTGCGTTTGCTGAAGCGGTCGGCGAAAAATCCGCCGGTCATGGAAAACAAAACAAACGGCAACGCAAAAACCGCGCCGACCAGCGGCACGAGCGAATCACGTTTTTCCTGCGACAATCCCAAGCCGACGATGATGAAAGTGACCAGATATTTGAGCGTGTTGTCGCTGAACGCGTTTTGGAATTCGACGCCGAACATGAGCCAAAAACTGCGCAGCCCGTTTTTTTCAAGCCGGGCCGGGTTGTTTTGTTTGTCTGCCGCTGTCATCTTTCCTTACGCAATTTTCGACAGTGCATTTTGTTTGTGGATTGAGGTCGTGCGAAATTTAACAATGGCGCGACAATTTTCAAGACACAACGGCTTGGGTTGGGACAATCGCGGCTTCAACCAACAAATTATTTACTGGCGCGGGCATTTGGCGCGACGGTTGCTTGACAATCCACAATTTTATGTTCTGTCGGAATTGTTTGTTTGAACTGAAAATTGTAACGAGATAAGGAACGCGCATGGCTTTGCCATTTTTGAACAGTGAACCGCGAAAAAAACGCGGCCAATTTGTGGCGGTGGATTTGGGAAATCGCACGACGAAGGCCGTGCTGCTGGAGCGGCGCGGCGAAACGCTGGCGTTGTTGCGCTATGCGCTTCTGGACGCGCCAATCCATGAGAACGGCCTGTCCATGGAATCATTAAGCGAACATTTGAGTCAGGTATCCCAGGCATTGGAAGCCAAGGCGAAAACCATCACGTTGGCCGCCGGTTTGGATGACGCGGTTGTGCGAATGGTCGAGTTGCCGCAGATTCCGATTGACGAAATGCGGCTGGTGCTCAAGAACAATACGAAAGGTTATTTGCAACAGGAATTGACGCGCCACGTTTTTGATTGTCACGTTTTCCCGCCGAGACAGGCCGCCAATGGCAAGTCGTCGGATACAAGCCGGATTAATGCGATTCCCAAATTAAAGGTGCTCGCCGCCGGCGCGAAACAACAATTGGTGGATGATTATCACAAAGCCGTCAAGAACGCCGGGTTGATCGCCGATTACATCGTGCCGGGATTGATTTGCCCGATGAACGCGCTGGAAATGGCCGCGCCGGAAGCGTTCGCCAACGACGCGCTGGCGCTCATAGACATCGGATTCAAACACTCGTCAATTTGTCTGGTAGATCAAGGTGAACTGGTTTTGAGCCGGGTAATCAACGTCGGCGGCGACACTATCACTGCCGGTCTGGCTGAAACCATGAACATCACTTGCGCCGAAGCCGAGGGCATTAAAGTGGGATTGGCTCCTGAAGCGCAGGCGTTGATTGAATCGCAGGTCGCGCCTTTGGGTCGCGAACTGCGCGCTTCGCTCGACTTTTTTGAACATCAACAGGATCGTCCGGCGACACAAATTTATGTCAGCGGCGGTTCGGCGCGTTCGGATTTGATTGTGCAAACTCTGCGCAATGAACTTGGCGTGGAATGCAAGACGTGGAGTCCGACCAGTTTTCTTCAATTGGCGTTACCCGGACAGCAGGCGACCGAAATTGAATACGTCGGGCCGCAATTGACCGTGGCCATCGGCGCCGGACTGGCTGCCTTTTAATCTAAAATTTATGCCTATACGCATCAATTTATTGGCTGAAGCTCAAGCCGCTGAAGAATCACGGCGGCGGGATCCGTTTCGATTCTTCATTTACGGTGGAATCGTGGTCGTGGCCCTGACATTTGCCGTTTACAGTTGGTTTCAATTGAAGGTGGTGGTGGCGAATCGTGGGTTGACCCAAATTCAGAATCAAATCCAAGTATTGACTAACGACAATCAACGTGTTGTGTCAAATCTCAAAACGATTACTGAAGATAAAGCGAAACTGGTGGCATTGCAAAAATTGACGGCCAATCGCTTCCTTGAAGGCAACCTGTTTAACGCGCTCCAGATGGCGACGGTGGACGGTGTGTCTTTGACCCGGCTGCGCGTGCAGCAGTCCTATTCTCCGGTCAAAAAAGGCAAACGCACCAACATCGTGGAAAGCGTCGTTGTCTTTTTGGATGCGCAAGATGCCGGTAAAAATCCGGGCGATCAAGTCAACAAATTCAAGGATGTTATCGCGAACCAAACTTATTTCAAAACCATGTTGAGTCCGACGAACGGCGTGCTGTTGACCGGTTTATCCGCGCCACAAAATGATCCCAACGGACGGCCTTTTGTTTCGTTTACGGTCGAATGCCATTATCCCGATTACACCCGATGAACAAGTTATCCAAACAAAAACGTAATCAGTTGCTTTTGGTCGCCATCGTCACGATTTCGGTCGTCGTTTTGATTTATTTAATGATGATCAATCCCGAACGTCAGACGCTGGCGAAAACAATTTCGAGCAGGGCGGACGCTGAAAGAAAGCTTCAACAAATTAAGGAAACCGTCAAAAAAACCGATTCCACTGAAACCGAATTGGCCAGCGTGTCAGATGCTTTAACTAATGCAGAAAGTGATATGGCCTCCGGTGACATTTATGCCTGGACTTATGACACCTTGCGCCGCTTCAAAGCATCTTATGCCGTGGATATCCCGCAAATCGAACAACCAAATGTTTCCGCCGTTGATTTAATGCCGGACTTTCCCTACAAACAATTCAGAGTCACCATCAGCGGCACCGCCTATTATCACGATCTCGGAAAATTCATCGCCGCCTTTGAAAACACATTCCCGCATATCAGAATCTTGAACGTAACCGTTGATCCGGCTTCAACAAGTCCCGGCGACAACAGTGAAAAACTTTCATTCAAAATGGACCTTGTCGCGTTGATAAAACCTGATGCTTCTTAATCCGATGAAACCATTTTCTCATTTAACTTTGAGCGCGTCAGCCGGTTTGCTGGCATTCGCCGCCGTGAACGCAAATCTTCAGGCTGCCGACACAAAAAATTCTTCCAAAACGACCACGCCGGAAATTCCCAAATCCGTTTTTGTGATTCCTTCCAGCCCAAAGGACGGACGCGATCCCTTTTTCCCAAATTCAACCAGACTTTATGAAGCGGCGGTCATCAAAACCACTCAGTCGACAGCCATTGCCTCGCTGACATTGAAAGGTATTTCAGGTGAAGCAGACCATCGCTATGTGATTATCAACAATCACACCTTTGCTGCAGGAGACGAAGGCGATGTCATTTCATCTGGCGTAAAAATTCATCTCCGCTGTATTGAGATCAAACAAAATTCGGCGGTCATCGAAGCTGATGGCCAGCGCAGCGAATTGTTCTTGGCGAACTGATTTCCAAGCCACGAATCATTTTCCGCGATTTCAAGTCAACCTCCCGACTTTCACGAAATGGGACACTCTGCACTAATTTCATATTCGCACCGGACTTCACCTCTGAAATCAATGAAAGCACGCAGTCAACCAGCACCGTTTGCCTCTTGGCATGGTATTTGCGCTATGAGCGTTAATTGAAAAAATTGTTCAGGCAACGGCTTGAACCAAAACAAATCGGACAAAAAGTATAAATAAAATGAAAGCGAAAAAAATTGTAACCGCGACATCCGTGGGGCTGATGTTGGCTCATTTCGTCTTCGCCCAAAACTCCAACTCGCTGTTCCAGCCGGTGCCGGAGTCTCAAACCAATGACGTCACCACCAACCAGCCTGCCGAGACCGCGGCAAGCAATCAAGTGGCCGAGACCACAACGACCGTCACAACCAATGCGGCTTCATCTGCAACCGTAGACACAACAGTAACCAATGCCGCCAGCACTGTGGCCAGTAATGAGGTTACCACGGTTGCCGTTACCAACGAACCATCCGCCACGGCGGAAACCAACGCGCCGGCTGCTTCGGTTGCGACCATTCCGCTCATTCAATTTCAAGATGTGCCGATTACCACAGCCATTGAAAATCTGGCGCGTCAGGCCGGCATCAATTATCTGTTGGACCCAAGAATCGGCTATGGACAGCCCGATGAAAAAGGTCAAATCAAACCCGAACCAACTTTGTCCATCCGTTGGGAAAATGTGACCGCCGAACAGGCGCTTCAGGCATTGCTCAACAATTATGGCCTGCAATTGGTGGAGAACCTGAAAACAAAAGTGGGCCGAATCACCATCAAAGACCCCACGGCTCCCGTGCCGCTCGTCACCCGTGTCGTCCAATTGAAATACGCCAGCGTGTCCAACATGACGGTGGCGGTGCAAAACTCGTTCACGGATAAACGCAGCAAAGTGGTCGCCGACAACCGCACCAGCCAATTGGTGATCGTGGCGACGGACAGCGAACAGACGGCGATAGACCAATTGATTGATCAATTGGACAAACCGACTCGCCAAGTCTTGATTGAAACACGATTGATGGAAGTTTCAAGTTCGCCGAGCACCGCCAAAGGCATTGATTGGTCTGGCACGCTTGCCGCGCAAAATATTTCAATTGGAAATAATGCTTTGCCAGGCACGCCACCTACGCCTGCTAACACGGTAATTGGCGCAAACGGACCTGTAACAACACCGGCAGATCCAGGCACCATTGGTGGCATTCTTTCAAGCCCCTCGCTTCTCGGCAGTTTGAATAAGGGACAATTTTTATCGCCTGAAACTATGTTCCTTAACGCCGACGGCGTCAAAGCTGTGCTTTCTTTCCTAAACCAGGATTCTGACGCGCAAGTCATCGCTACGCCGCGCATTGTGACACTTGATAATGAGACAGCGCACATTGAAGTCAGCCGTGCAGTTCCCATTTTCAACAACACAGCCGGCACACAAGGTTCGCCCGGTGGTTCTACCGTCCAATATACCAATTTGGGCACCATTTTGGATGTCACTCCACGCATCTCGGCCAACGATTACATCTGGCTCACGGTTGCACCAGAAGTTTCCAGCGTGTTTGACACCGTCACCAAAACTGTCGCGGGCACGGTCAACCAGGCGGACGAATACGACATTCGCCGGGTCAACACGCAAGTGTTGATCCCCAATTCCAACACGCTTGTCATGGGCGGTTTCATCAAGGACAACACCAAGAATATTTACACCAAAGTCCCCTTGATGGGTGACATTCCGGTGCTGGGATACGCTTTCCGGCACGAAAGCAAGTCACTCGACAAGGATAACTTGCTCATCTTTATCACACCCACAATCGTGAAAGATACGGATTTTCAACCGGCTTCGACGCAATTCTTGAAATCGAGTCCTCTCGGACCGGCTACGCCCATGGACGCGCAAAAAGCCTGGAACAGCGCCAAGCCGCGTGATTGGAGCAATCCAAAAAACACGGATCCGTATCTGAACTCCATCAACGAAAGCGCAAATCAATAAGAAACGAACCAAGCGTTCAGACAAATTCAGAATAATCAAACGGCGCGGTTTTAGAACCGCGCCGTTTTTTGTGCAGTCAACGCCTTTTCAACCGCCATTCAAAAGCCGCCAATGTTTCCGGGCTGACGTGATGCTCGATGCCTTCCGCGTCCAATTCCGCGATTTTTTCCGAAACACCGAGCGAGCGCAAAAAAGCGACAACCGTTTCATGTCGTTTTTTGGATTCCTCAGCCAATTTTTGCCCGGCGTTCGTCAAAAAAATCGCGCGGTAAGGTTTTGAATTCACGTAACCCGCGCGGCGCAACCGCGCCAGCGTGCGGTTGACCGTCACATGCGTCACGCCCAGCCGCCGCGCCAAATCGGTCACGCGCGCCTCGCCGAGTTCGGCGGACAAATCGGCGATGGCCTCGACATAATCCTGCGCCGTTTCGTGCGCGCGGTCGCGGCGCGAGCGGCGCAGATTTTCCGCCTGCTGCGATGCCGGACGCACTTTGGTTTTTCCGCGGACGTTTTGCTTCATTTTTATGAAAACAATCAAAAAGTTCTTTTGAAGTCGAGACTTAATTTTGTAATCATAGCTACAATTTACTGTTGACCGCCGTGCCTTTTGGTTGTAACTAGAATTCCGTTTATGGACGAACCGGATCACATTTCATTGCCGACAAAGGGTAAAGCCTGGAGAAAGTCATCTGCACAGGCTTCGTTGCCCGAAGTCAATCGCAGCATTCTTGTGCCGACCACGGCGTCGTTCTGGCGAAAGTTGTTCGCGTTCGCCGGGCCGGGATTTTTGGTGGCTGTCGGTTACATGGACCCGGGCAATTGGGCGACCGATTTGCAGGGCGGCGCGCAATTCGGTTACACGTTGCTTTCGGTCATCATGATTTCCAATCTAATGGCGATTTTACTTCAGCATCTGGCCGTGAAACTTGGCATCGCCACCGGACGCGATTTGGCACAAGCCTGCTGCGATCATTATTCCACGCCGACCGTTTGGTTTCTCTGGATTCTTTGCGAAATTGCCATCGCCGCCTGCGATTTGGCGGAAGTCGTCGGCTCGGCCATCGCACTGCAATTGCTTTTCGGCATTCCGCTCGTTTATGGCTGCGTCATCACGGCGCTGGACGTGTTGATGGTGCTGTATTTGCAGAACAAAGGATTTCGTTACATCGAAGCATTGGTGGTCACACTTATCGCAACTATCGGAACATGCTTTGCAATAGAATTGATTTGGTCAAAACCCGGAATCGCCGGTGTGCTTCTGGGTTTTGTGCCCAGTCCGGAAATTTTGAAAAATCAGGACATGCTTTACGTCAGCATCGGTATCATCGGCGCGACCGTCATGCCGCACAATCTTTATCTGCATTCATCCATCGTGCAAACGCGCAAATACGAGCAAAACGCCGGCGGCAAGCGCGAAGCCATCAAGTTTGCGACCATTGATTCTACCGTGGCACTCATGTTTGCGCTGTTCATCAACGCCGCGATTCTCATCCTCGCGGCGGCGGCCTTTCACTGGTCGGGTCATCAGGACGTGGCGGAAATTCAGGACGCTTACAAATTATTGCCCGCGGCGTTGGGCGCGACCGGCGCGAGCATTTTATTTGCGCTCGCGCTGCTGGCGTCGGGACAAAATTCCACTTTGACCGGCACGCTCGCCGGACAAATCGTGATGGAAGGCTTTATCCATCTCCGTTTGCGCCCGTGGCTGCGCCGCGCCATCACCCGCGCGATTGCGATTGTTCCGGCGGTGTTGGTCATCGAATTTTTTGGCGAAAGCAAAACGACCGAATTGCTCGTGGCCAGCCAAGTCGTCCTGTCCATGCAACTCGGTTTCGCCATCTGGCCGCTCATGCGCTTCACCGGTGAAAAAGCCAAAATGGGCGAATTCGTCAATCCGCTCTGGATTAAAATTCTCGGCTGGGCGGTCGCGACGATTATCATTGTCCTCAACGTCAAACTGCTTTTTGATACATTCATGCCCGCGCCGATTCTGAAAGCCGTTTACGGGCATCTTGGTTTGTCCGTGCCAACGCAATAATCGCTATGTTCAAAAAAATCTTGGTGGCGCTTGAAAACGGCCCGGCGGATCAAACGATTCTGCCGCGCGTGACGGAGTTGGCGAAAACATTCGGCTCCGAACTGTTGCTGTTGCATGTCGCCGACGGCTGGGTCGCGCGCAATTTTCATCAACTCAAGCTGGCGGAATCGGAGGAAATGAAAAGCGACCGCGACTATCTCGAAAAAATTGCCGCAACGCTGCACGCCGCCGGACTTTCCGTTTCGACGACGCTCGCGCTGGGCAATCCGCCGAAGGAAATTGTAAAAGTCGCCGAGGCCGAAAAATGCAATCTGATCGTCATGACCAGCCACGGCCACCGCTTTTTCGGCGATCTTTTTCACGGCAGCACCATCAACGAAGTTCGCCACCGCACGCACATCCCGATTTTTCTCGTGCGAGCGGAGAAAAAATAAATTCAATCCTTTCCAAGCCGCGAATCTTTTGGCCGCTCGACCAAATGCAACAAGTTGCCCTCGGCGTCTTTAAAAAATAAAACGCTTCCGCCACCGCCCGCCGGACGAATTTCCTTTGTGAATTTCACGCCGCGTTTTTCCAGTTCAATCTTCGCCGCGTCCAACGAATCCACGCGCAACGCTACGTGCCGCCATCCGGCCAAACCATTGTTGTCGCGTCCGGCGGGCGCGCTTTCCGCCTCGTAAATTTCCAGCCACGCATTTCCCAGTGTGAGCAAAAATGCTGGCGGCGTTTGTTCTTTTTCCCAAATTATCTTTGCACCCAAAACGCGCTCATACCAATTTTTCAAACCAATCGGGTCGGTTGCCGGAACACCAATATGCTCGATGGAAAAATTCATGTTGCCGCGCAGAATAATCGGGTTTTGACGAAATCAAAAACCAAAATCTTGACGGCGCGAGCAATTTCAGCTTTTTATCTCCACATTTCATGTCAAAATTATTTCTTGGCCTCGATTCCAGCACGCAAAGTTTGAGCGCCGTCGTGATTGATTACGACTCGCGCCGAGTCGTTTACGAAAAATCGCTGAATTTCGACAAATCGCTGCCGCAATACCAAACCCAAAACGGTGTGCTGCCAAATCCAAATCCGCTCGTCAAACACAGTTCGCCGCTGCTGTGGACGGACGCGCTCGATTTGCTGTTCGCGCAAATGAAAAACGACGGCGTCGCACTTGGCGAAATTCTCGCCATTAGCGGCAGCGGCCAGCAACATGGCTCGGTTTATTTCAACGAGCGCGCCGAAAACGCGCTGGCGAAATTGAATCCGCAAAAATCGTTGGTCGAAAATTTGCGCGGCATTTTTTCGCGCCCGACCACACCGATTTGGATGGATTCTTCGACTGCCGCCGAATGCGCCGAAATCCGCGAAAAACTTGGCGGACTCAAAGCAACCGCGCAAAAAACCGGCTCGGACACCTTTGAACGATTCACCGGCCCGCAAATCCGTAAATTTTTCAAGACCGAACCGGACGCCTACGCAAAAACTTCCAGCATCGCGCTCGTCAGTTCGTTCATGGCGTCGTTGCTCGCCGGAAAAATCGCGCCGATTGACCACGGTGACGGCGCGGGCATGAATCTGATGGACATCCGCAAAAAAATCTGGAACGCCGACGCGCTCAAGGCCACCGCGCCCAATTTAAGAAAGAAATTGCCGCCGCTCGCGCCGTCTTCAAAAATTTTCGGAAAAATCAGCCCGTATTTTGTCAAAAAAATTGGCGTCAATCCCGACGCGCAAATTCAGGTCTGGTCGGGCGACAATCCATGCAGCGTTGTCGGACTTGGATTGATTCGCGAAGGACAAGTCGCCGTCAGTCTCGGCACGAGCGACACGTTTTTCGGTGTGATGCGCAAATGCCGCGTGGACACACGCGGCGAAGGCCATGTTTTCGTTTCGCCGACGGGTGATTACATGACGCTGATTTGTTTCAAAAACGGTTCGCTCGCGCGCGAAAAAATCCGAGAGATTTACAGAATCAAAAATTGGGATGATTTTGGAAAACTCGTTGATTTCACCAAACCCGGAAATGGCGGCGCGATTTTATTGCCGTGGTTCGAAGCGGAAATTGTTCCGCGCGTGAATCGTCCGGGCGTTCATCGTTTTGATTTGGACGCGCAAAACGCCGCCACGAATTGCCGCGCGGTTTTTGAGGCGCAAATGCTTTCGATGCGTTTGCATTCGCAGTGGATGGGTGTCGCGCCAAAACAAATCTTGGCGACCGGCGGCGCGTCCGCCGATTTGGCGTTGTTGCAAGTGATGGCCGACGTTTTGAATTGTCGCGTCGAACGGATTGAAGTGACGAAGAGCGCGGCGCTCGGCGCGGCGTTGCGCGCGGTTCACGGATTTTTTGTCGAGAACGGGGAAAAAGCGGATTGGAAAAAAATCGTCTCCGGTTTCACCGAAACGATTCCCAACAGTGAAGTTCGCCCAAATCCAAAAGCCGCGCGCGTTTACGACAAACTCGTCGAGAAATACGCAGCTTGCGAACGCGAAGCGTTAAAGCAAATTGGGAATTAAATCTTCGCGACAATTATTCCACGACGCGTTTACCTTTTTTGCGGTTGTGGTATTGCTCGTAAATCCACTTGTAAGTCGCCGCCAGCCCTTTGTCCAACGTCGTGTCCGGTTCCCATTTGAGGACCTTTTTGATGAATGTATTGTCGGAATTGCGACCGGCCACGCCGCGCGGCGCAGTCAAATCGTAGTTGCGCTTCAATTTCACGCCGGCAATTTTTTCAACCTTGGACAATAATTCGTTGATGGAAACCAGTTCGCTTGAGCCGAGATTGATGGGCGTCGCAATCAATTCGTCGGTGTGCGTGATTGTGTCAATGCCTTTGACGCAATCGTCAATGAACATAAAGCTGCGCGTCTGGTGACCGTCGCCCCAGATGGAAATCTCCTTTTTGCAGGTGTCAATCGCGGCGATGACCTTGCGGCAAAGCGCGGCGGGAGCTTTTTCGCGTCCGCCATCCCATGTGCCGTGCGGACCATAAACATTATGAAAACGCGCGATGAACGTCTTCATGCCGCGTTCGTGCCAGTATTCCTCGCAGAACATTTCGGAAATCAATTTTTCCCAGCCGTAGCCGCGTTCCGCCATCGCCGGATACGCGTCGGATTCTTTGAGCGCGCGGACGTTTGGGTCCTTTTGCAGCAACGTGTTGTAAGCGCAGGCGGAACTGGAATAAAAATAGCGACGCGCGCCGGCTTGATACGCGGCTTCAATCATGTGCGTGTTGATGAGAATGGAGCGCAAACATTCGACACGGAAACGTTCGATGAAACCCATGCCGCCCATGTCCGCGGCGAGGTTATAGACTTCGACCGCGCCTTCGCAGACGCAATGGCAATTATCTTCCTGACTCACGTCATAGCATAGGCTTTCGACGCCGGGCACGCGCAAATACCATTCGTAAAGCGGCTTTTTGTCCACGGCACGGATGTTGGTGAAACCTTTTTTGGTGAAATACAGCGCGAGGTTGCCGCCGATGAAACCGCCGCCGCCGGTGATGATGATCAAATCGTCCTTCCTCAACGGCGCGTCCTTTTCCACAAGTCGTTTTTTGTCCATATTGTTGCTCGCTTGTCTCAAATAAATTCCCGCATTTATCTAAAATCGGACATGGAATGATTAGTATGCCGGTTTGCCTGTCCAGTGACAATTTAATTCCGTTTCATCTGACAAACCTTGACACGTTTGGAGCAGTAAGTTTTCATACGCCGGATTTATCGCGCATTTACCCATCTCATTTTTGCCAACCAATGAAAGTGTTAATTTCCGCAATTGCCTGTAATCCTTACGCGGGGTCCGAAGCATTTTTTGGCTGGTCTGCGGTACAATGTCTCGCGCAACATCATGATTTATGGGTAATCACTAGTGGCAGAAATCAGCCTGATATTGAAAGAGCAAAATCCAACGGTTTAGTCTCTGAAAATATTCGCTTCATCTACGCGGGAAAATTCAAAGAGTGGCATCCCAATCGTCTGCTCGCACGACTGCAAAGCTGGAAAGAATATATTGATTTTTCAAAAGACATTTTGCCGGTAGCCATAGACTTGCACCAAACGGTAAAATTTGATCTGGCTCACCACATCACTTATGCAACTTGGAGAGTGGCGACTCCGCTCTGGAAACTCGGAATTCCATTCGTTTTTGGGCCTATTGGTGGAAATGAACAATTTCCATTCCGAATTTTCCCCGTTTTGAGTCCGGCCGGCATGGCTTTTGAGTTGTTACGAAAAACTTCCAATGTTGTTTCCCGCCTTTCTCCAAAGGTCCGTCAAAGTGTTCGCAGAGCCACTTATATTTTTGCAGCCACCACCGAAACGGAACAATTAGTGAGGACTATACGCGACTCAGAGAAAGGTATCTCGCGTCTGCTGCCAGGATTTTATTCGACGGCATCGGTGGCCGCTTTTTCCCGGTTCGTGCCGGACAAAAAAAGCGACGGAACACTTCGCATTTTTGCATCGGGCAATTTGGGTGGTCACAAGTGCATCGGACTGGCGTTGCAGGCGTTGGCATTGGTAAAAAAGCGCGGCATCGGTTTTCAATACTATCTCGGAGCAAACGGCCCGGAAGTTCCCCATCTTAAAAAACTGGTTGTCCAATTAGATTTGAAAAATGAAGTCATTTTTGGCGACGCCATGAGCAAGGAAGATTACCAACGGACATTGGGAAACACTCACGTTTATTTGCTTCCAAGTATGCGGGAAAGCGTCGGCTTGACCATGATGGAAGCCATGTTGGCCGGGTGCGTGCCGGTCGTAGCCGATTGCGGAGGACCAAACTTTATTGTCACCGAAGATTGCGGCTATAAAATTCCTGTCTCATCGCCAAAGCAGATGATTGAGGAAATTGCCGATACAATTGCCGCCATTGATTGCAACCGGGAAATTATTTTGAAAAAGGGAATAGCAGCTTCAAAAAGAATCGCCGCGCATTTTACTGAGGAAAATTATCGTAAAACCGTTAATTCAGTCTATTTATCGCTCACCAATCCCAATGGCAAATGACAGAACATCCATCAATTCGATGCCTCAATGAAAAGAATACTTAACGTCGGGTGCGGAAAAGACACTTACGGAACTGACTTCGTGGATATGTATCCCGCCAGAAACGGCGTAATCAAATGTGACATTGAAAAGGGACTTCCATTTGAAGACAACACCTTTGACGAGGTGTATAGCCATTGTCTCTTTGAGCATCTCAAGAACCCTTTTGACATGGTCGTGGAAATGAAACGCGTGGCTAAAAAAGGTGGTGAGGTCAGAATAATAACAGACAATGGAAGTTATTGGGCATTTGCTCTTACTAAAAGCGCACACACAGGAGGGTATGAAAAGCCAGAATATCCCGATGATCGACATTATTGTTTTTTCACCAAGGCACATCTTGTAAATCACTTTACTACAGCCGGACTCGACATAAGGGAAGTCAAATTTGTCGAATACTTCTCGACCTCACGGATAAAAAATTGCGCTTGTTTTGTTATCCAAAACCTTTTGAAGATTACGCCTTTTCGGAACATGGCGTATGCCAGAATTGAAATTATAGGAATTAAAAAGGGTAAATAATTTCATCCTATTCTTTTTATTATTTACCCGAACATGGTTATGATTATAGTGCGGCTCCACCACACGGCGGTTGGCTTGGCGACATCAAATCGCGCACGCTGTTCAGGGCTTTGTAGGGTGAAAATCTCGTAACTCATCGGCTTCAATGAAAAATGGCCGGCAGCCAGGCGGCGCAAGCGGTGGTGCAAAATCCAGATCGGCCTCGATAAACGAACCCACGCGGGAATCATTTTGTCCGTCTCTGCTTTTTCGCGGATGGCATTCGGTTTCAGATTCATGTTTTCTCCCGTGTCGGCAAAGACTGACGTGAAAGCATCGCATACCGCCATCGGCACCTGGTTTTTCATCAACGCCAGCACCCAATGAAAATCACCCAGATCGCGCCAGCGCGTGTCAAAAAAAATTCTGCGCTCGTGGTGACTTTCCGGCGGATGAACAACGCCGCAGTCAAAACCGGGAAACGAAACCAGGCATGGCGCACATCCGGCACCAACGAATGACGATGACAAATATATTTTCCGGAACCGTCTGTGATGATGCTCCCCGCCAAAACGACTTCAATTTTCGGATGCGCCTCAAAGAAATCATGCACCGCTTTCAGCGCCCCCCGGCAGAAGATATTGCTCGTCACAATTTAGATACGCCAAAATATCGCCGCTCGCGCCGATAGCCGCGATTCACCACGTCATACATGCCGCTGTCTTTTCGATGAACGCTTTCACGCGGGAATCGTGCGGTAGCCAATCCTGCGTGCCATCGTCGGCGCATGAATCCTGAACGATGTGTTCCCATTCAGCGCCTTGTTGATCGGCGACCGAAGCGATGTACAATTGCGGCCAATTGGAATTTCGGAAACTGGGCGTGATAATCGAAAACCTCATAAAATGCCTGCCGGGTTTTATTTCACCGCGCGAAATTTCTGCGCGACAGGAATCCGCCGTCCCATGCCGAAGGCGCGCGGTGAAATCTTCAAGGCTGGCGCGGCCTGCCGCCGTTTATATTCGCTGAAATTGATTTTATTCAAAACATCGTTGACGACCGTCACGTCAAATCCACGGGTGATGATTTCTTGTTTGCTCAAATTTCTCACGACATACAAATCCAGAATCGCGTCCAACGTTTCGTAAGGCGGCAACGAATCCTGGTCTTTTTGATCGGGACGCAATTCGGCGCTCGGCGGTTTGGTGATGGAATTTTGCGGAATGATTTCGCGTTCGCGATTGACCCAGCGCGCGACCTTGTAAATATCCGTTTTCAAAACGTCAGCCAGCGGCGCGAGCGCGCCATTCATGTCGCCGTAAAGCGTGCAATAACCGACGGCCATTTCCGATTTGTTGCCCGTCGTCAAAACCAGCGAGCCGAATTTATTCGACAACGCCATCAACGTCACGCCGCGCAAACGCGATTGCACGTTTTCCTCGGCTTCATTCGGTCTGGTTCCGGTAAAAACTTTTTCCAATTGTTTCTCGACCGAATTAAAGACCGGCTCAATCGGCAGAATCTCAAAACGGATTTCGAGATTTTTCGCGAGCGCTTCGGCGTCGTTCAGACTGCCCGCGCTGGAATAACGCGCGGGCATCCCCACGCCGAAAACATTTTCTTTTCCCAACGCGTCCACGGCCAAAGCCGCCGTCAGCGCCGAATCAATGCCGCCGGACAATCCGACAATGACCGATTTGAAACCGCATTTGCGGACATAATCGCGGATGCCGAGCGACAACGCGGAAAAAATTTGTTGCTCGTGCCGCGGAAATTCAAATTTCAGCGACGGCGAATCGGCTTTCAAATCAACGACAAGAATTTCCTCGGCAAATCCTTTGCCAATCGCCGCCACTTCCCCGCGTGAATTGAGCGCGACACTATGCCCGTCAAAAATCAATTCGTCGTTCGCGCCCACGAGGTTGACCTGCGCGAGCGGAATTTTTTCGTCGCGCGCGACGCGCTGCAACATTTCGAGCCGCGTCCTTTCCTTACCGTCGTGCCAAGGCGACGCCGAGAGGTTCAAAATCATTTCCGCGCCTTGTGCAATCAATTCCTTGACGGGATCGCGACGATACAACCGCTCCGGCCAGAAATCTTCGTCGTTCCAAATATCCTCACAAATCGTGATGCCGAGTTTGTGGCCGTTGAATTCAAACGGTGCAATTGTTCTGGCCGGCTCAAAATAACGGTCTTCGTCAAACACATCGTAAGTCGGCAATAAAGATTTGTGGGTGTGCCAGATGATTTTCCCGTTTTGCAAAACGGCGGCGGAATTGCGCAAGGCGCGTCCGGGACGTGCGGGATTTTTGTCCACAAAACCGACGCACAGTGGAATTTCGCCAATCTGTCTGGCTACTTCATCAAGCGCGTTCAGATTTGCGTTAATGAAATCGTCGCGCATCAACAAATCCCGCGGCGGATAACCGCAGAGGAAAAGTTCCGGCGCGAGGATGAATTCCGCGCCAAGAGCTACGGCTTCTTGGTAGCCAGCCGCAAGTTTTTGCACATTGGATGGAAAATCACCAATGGTTGAATTGAGTTGCAGTAAGCCAATACGCATCCAAACAATGTTATTAGATCAACTCAATTTAGGAAAGCCGGTTTTGAATTGTTGAATGAATGATTCAACGTATGGCCGGACCTCTGCTTCGGAAAGTTCCCAGAGACAATTTGCCACAGGAAACCGGCAATAGTCCTTGCATGGTTTGTAAGGGCATGGCTTGCCTTCAATCCATTTCGCCGACGGATGCAATGGCAAAAACAATTCCGGCAATTGCGGCCCAAAAATGGTGAAGGTCGGCACGCCGCAAAGCGCGGCAATGTGTCCCGGCCCCGAATCGTTTCCGATGAACGCGCCGGCATCATCCAAAAGCGCTAACAATTCGGCCATCGTTTTGGGGGTTGCGACTTGAGATTCGCCAGCTTGCAGCCACCAATCGCGTTGATTTGAATCGCAGGCGATTCGCACTTGATGCCCATTTTCTCGCAGATGGCCGGCCAATTTTCGGTAATTCTCCAACGGCCAAACGCGAACGGATTGTCCCGCGCCACTATGCACCAACACCAATTTATTTGCGCGCGACGACGGCAATTTCAATTGGTCGCGCGCGGGCAGTTCGATGCCGAGCGATTTACCCGCTTCGCGCCAAAATTCATAGCGATGCGTTTTTGAATCAAGATCCGGCAAAGGATCGGTCAGAAAAACACTGCTGCCCAAATGGGGAAAACCCAAACGATTTTGAGCGCCTAAAAATTTCAGCAACCAATGATCGCGCGGGTCGGGGCGCGCGGACAGACTGAAATCAAAATTCTCTCGATTAAATTTTTGCCGCAAACGGAACATCTCCGGCCACGGCCAGTTCCATAAATGATATTTCCCGTGAAAAGTCGTCCACGGCGCGACAAATGGAATCACACGAACTTCCGGCCAGAAACGCGGCCGCAATTCGAGCGCGTGAGGTTTGGCCAACAAGGTGACTTCAAAGCGTTCCGCAGCCGCGCGCAAAAAGGGAGTGGCGATGGCCAAGTCGCCAACGCCCCATAATTCCAACACGAGCAGTTTTTGTTTTTCAACGAAAGGCACGTTTTTTTTGCGATGACAAGCTCAACTTGGGTGAAAAATGCTTCCAAAGAAAGATTTTTTGAACATTTTCAGTTATTCAATTGACGAGTTCTCTCCAATCTTTAACTTCAAATCTGAATGAAGCCAATCAAAACAATTTCGGTTTGTGGTTTGGGGAAACTGGGTGCGTGCATCGCCGCAACTTTCGCGGCGCGCGGCTTTGAAGTGTTGGGCGTGGATATTGACGCGGAGAAAGTGCAAAAAATAAACCATGGCCTGCCGCCCGTGGACGAACCTTTGCTGGGAGAAACAATCCAGGCCGGGCGGTCGCGATTGCGCGCCACGCAGGACGCGCAGGAAACGGTCAAAACCGATGCGACTTTTTTCATTCCGCCGTCGCCAAGTTTGCCGGATGGAAGTTTTTCCAATGAATTTTTGCTAAAGGCCATGCAGCCGGTGGTGAAAGCCGTGAAGGAAGCGGGTAAAAAAGGACATTTGTTCATTTGCAGTTCGACAACCACGCCCGGCGCGGTGGATTCCGTTTTGATTCCGATGCTGGAACGGGAAATGAATGGCGTCTGTGGACACGATTTTCATTTTTGCTACAACCCAGAATTCATCGCGCTCGGCAATGTGATCAATGGATTGTTGGAGCCGGACATGGTTTTGATTGGCGAATCCGATCCGGTCAGTGGAAATGCCTTGGAAGAACTTTACAAAAAATACAACCGCAATTCACCGCGCATCGCGCGCATGTCCATCATCAGCGCTGAATTGACGAAAATTTCGGTGAACAGTTACATCACGATGAAAATCAGTTTCACCAACCAATTGCGAATGATTGCCGACCAATTTCCGAAGGCGGACATTCACGCCATTCTCGACGCCATCGGCAGCGACAGTCGCATCGGGAAAAAATACCTGCGCGCCGGATTGAGTTATGGTGGGCCGTGTTTTCCGCGCGACAATCGTTTACTCGCTTACACCGCGCGACAAAATCACCTTGAAGCTCCGCTGGCCGAAGCTTCAGACCGCGTGAACCAGCAAACCAAACAGGCCTTGTTTGAAAAAGTTGAAAAATTCATCGCCAAAGGCGACACGGTTGTCGTGTTGGGACTCTCATACAAACCTGATACTTACATTACGGAAGAATCGGCAGGACTTTTTCTGGCTCAACAATTGAAGCGCAGCGGTCATAGCGTGCTGGTGCATGATTTTGGAGCCAATCCCTCGAACGCGCCAAGCCTGCATGAATTTGAATACGTGCCGGATTTGGCGGAACTGCAAAAACGCAACGACATCAAGCTCGTGGTGATTTGCTGTCCTTGGCCGCAATATGCAAAGCTTTCCGTGCCTGAAAAGGTGAAAGTATTCTCCGCATGGAAAATTTAGAACGCTCTCCTGCAAATCAAGCGGACAATTTATCGAGGTCAACATTGGAGGAGATTTCCGTCTTTTCGCGCATGTGCGAACGCAATTTCCGCGTGCCCGGAACCAAATCGCATTTGCCCAATAAAAATAACTTTTGTATTTGACGTTTCACTCTGAAAGCCTGACGCAAGCGGCCGCCCCACCAGCCCCCGGCATTACCATATTCGCGCCGAATAACCGCAGCTTCCTTTTCCATGTTTCGCGTAATGCGCAAATCAGCCGATTGCCCGAACGAGTGGTAACGATAATTCACTAAAAAATTTGAAATATGACCAACCTTGCAGCCGGTTTTTCCCAAACGCAACTTAAATTCAAAATCCGCCGCGTTAAAAAAATCCTTGTGCCGATAGTTGCCAATCCGGGCATAAACCTCCCGGCGCACGAACAAGGTCTGGTGGCAAATATAATCCAAGGCGTAAAGAAGAACTTTGTAATCATACACCGCTTCCTGACGCCGGTAAATTTCTTGATTCTTCGCATCTACGTATATGACGTCGCCAAAAAGAGCATCCCACGATTCATTTCGCTGGAACGCTTCGACGACTTTGGCAAAAGTTTCAGGCCGAAAGCAATCGTCAGAATTGAGAATGACAATCAAATCGCCCGTGGCCTTCGCAATGCCTTTGTTCATGGCGTCATAATGGCCATGATCCTTTTCTGAAATCCAAGTGAGATTGCCATATTGCCGCAAGATGGAAATCGTATTGTCCTTGGAACCGCCGTCCATCACCAAATGCTCCCAGTTTTTATAGGATTGATTCTGCACACTCTCAACACATTCTCGAATCGTATTTTCACTGTTGAACGAAGGAGTGATGATTGAAATTTTCAACGCATTCATAAATCTTGCCGACAACGAACTGAAAGTAAATTATATCTAAAAGTCGCGCGCATGACCACCAAAATTCATTTCTGCCGGAGCAGAAATTCCCCAGTTTGACTGGTTTTATCCCCAAAACTATGCAATTTAACTTTGTTTCATGAGTATTTTGAAAGTCAATGTTCTTGGCGTCGGCATCAGCACGCTGAATTTACGCAGCGCGCTGCAAGCCATTGCTGAAGCCGTGAAATCACGCAACAAAGGCTACATCTGCGTGACTGGCGTGCATGGCGTCATGGAAGCGCAAGAGAACACTGCTTTCAGAAAAATTTTGAACGATGCGTTTCTTTGCACACCAGACGGAATGCCAATGGTCTGGATGGGCAAATTAAACGGCCACCGTGAAATGAGCCGCGTCTATGGACCGGATTTGATGCTGGATATTTGCGCATGGAGTGAACAGTCCGGCTGCCGTCATTTTTTTTACGGCGGCGCGGATAGCGTCGCTCCATTGCTGGCCGAAAAATTAAAGGCAAAATTTCCCAAGCTGGAAATAGCGGGAACCTTCACGCCACCGTTTCGCGCGTTGAATCCCGACGAAGAAAAACAATTACAGGAACAAATTCGCGTTTCGCGTCCGGATATTTTTTGGGTCGGATTAAGCACGCCAAAACAGGAAAAATTCATGGCAGAATTTCTGCCGAAACTGGATGTAACGCTGATGATTGGCGTCGGCGCGGCGTTCGATTTTCACAGCGGGCGCATCAAGCAGGCGCCGCGCTGGATGCAACGCGGCGGATTGGAATGGATTTATCGCTTGTGCCAAGAACCGCGACGTTTGGCCAGCCGCTACTTCCGAAATAATCCCTTGTTTTTGGCCAAAATTGCCCTGCAACTCGCTGGTTTGAAGAAATATCCCTTGCCATAATACATCATTTAACGAATTTGTTTGAGTAAATTTGCCGGTTTGGGTATCTAAAGGCTGGACGCACGCACAAATGAATAATTCAGAAGGCAGCAAAATCTCATTGAATTCAGCGCAGAAATTTGCCGCCGGCCTTTTCATTTTGCTCTTTGCCGGTTGGTTTGCGCAAAAAATTGAATGGAAGGCCACCAACACCGCGCAAGTGCTGTATTTCATTCTGCTGGCCGCGTTTTTTCTGCTTTTAATTTTTCTCGACCCGAAAGTCTGGAAACAATTGTCAAACAAGGGATTCTTTTTTGCGCTGCTCGCGGTCTGGCTGGCGCTATTTCAGTTTTTGGGAAATTCCATTCTCGGCTACGTTCACACTTCTTCGCTTTTTTCGTGGATGTATGATGGCTACAACAGCCCGAATCCCGTAAATGATTCCAGTTTTTGCGATTTGATACCATTTTTGGTGCTGGGCTTGTTTTGGTGGAAACGCAATGAATTGGTCGCTCAACCAAAGACAAAAAGCTGGCCGGGATTTGTGTTATTGATTCTGGCAATCGGATTGCATCTGTTCGGTTATGTCTTGCAACAGCCGCGCTGCTCGGTTGTGGCTCTATTCACGGGAATTTATGGACTGATGGGATTGGTCTGGGGATTTGAATGGTTGAAAAAAAGTTTCTTTCCGTTTTTCCTTTTCATTTTTTCTGGCCCGTTGGACATCGTCATTCAACCCATCACTTTCTGGTTGCGTTATTTCGTTTCCGCTCTGACGGAATGGGTTGCGCATTATATTTTTGGAATTGGCGTGATGCGACAGGGCACACAATTATTCGATCCTTCAGGTTCTTACGGTTATGACGTCGCGGCCGCGTGCAGTGGCATCCGCAGTCTGGTGGCGATTTTTTTGCTCGCCACGATTTATGCGTTTATCGCCTTTCGCGCGCCGTGGAAACGCATTTTTCTGATGGCGTTGGCGGTGCCGTTCGCAGTGCTCGGCAATTTGTTGCGGATGTTATTGATTATCATCGCCGCCGCTTTGGGCGGACAGGACTGGGGCAACTACGTTCACGAAGGCTGCCCAATTCATGTGCCAAGGGTTGGCGATATTGCTATTGTTAATTTGCTACCGTATGTGCCAGCTATCATCGGCCTGCTTTGGATTGGCCGGTGGCTGGAAAAAATGCCTGATGCACAAGCAAAGGAGCCGTCATGAAAAAGTCGCAGTGGGTGATGTTTGTGATTGTCCTGGCGCTGATTGCCGTTTCGGCGGTTGCTTTGACATGGTTCAAAAAAAATCAAAAATTGGGCAAACCCGGTATCAAGGCCGTCGCCATTCCCGGCAGCGTGCAAATGAAAATTGATTTGCCCACGCATGTGCTTGATTTCATTTCAACCAATGTGCCGGAACCTGACGTTGTTTCCGGTTACTTGCCAAAAGACACCAGTTACGCAGAAAGAATTTATTTCACGCCTGACGGTTTCCAAATTCAAAACACGGTCATTTTGATGGGAAGCGATCGGACAAGCATTCATCGTCCGGAATTTTGCTTGCCCGGCCAGGGTTTCCAAATCAATTCCAAGTCAACGGTTAACATTCCTATCACCAGTCCGCATAACTATGAATTGCCGGTGACAAAATGGATTATTAGTAAATCAATCAAAACTACAGACGGCAAACAGGAAAATATCAGCGGCTTATACGTTTTCTGGTTCGTGGCCGACAACAAGCAAACAACCGGAATTGTCCCAATGCAAATAAGCATGATGCGCGATCAATTATTAACCGGCGTGCTGCAACGCTGGGCTTATGTTTCCTATTTTACCGTTTGTTTGCCGGGACAGGAGGACGTTACGTTTGAGCGTTTGAAAAAATTGATCGCGGCTTCGGTGCCTGAATTTCAGCTCGCTCCGGGCGAAAAAACAGATGTGACTGACGCCAAACATTAGTTGTCAAAATACTGTGTTCAAAAAAGAATTTTTTATCTAAATTGCGTTTGTTGTCGTAAATCATGTTGCAACGTGACCGCCAGATTCGGATGCAAATTCAGCAGTTGGCTGACGCCTGCCTGTTCACCGTGAGCTTCTGGATCGCCTACTCGCTCCGTTCCAATCCGCAAATTATCGCGTGGTTAAAACTGGTTCCGCCAAGTTCACTGGAAAATTTTTTGTGGCTATACGTCGTCCTGATTCCCGCCGCGCCACTCGTTCTTGAATCCCAGGGCTTTTACAATCGGCCGGTTTTATCCTCGCGCAGCGCCATTTTTTGGCCACTGTTAAGAAGCTGCGTTTTGATTACCATTGGACTGGTTTTAACACTGTATTTTTTTCATCTGACGGTTGCGCGCGGCATTTTGATTTGGTTTGGAATCATCAGTTTTGCCGTCGTCTATTTGAAAGAGGAATTGCTTCGCCTGTTGGTTAAAAGCAAATTTGCGCAAGCCCAAATCCAGCGCCGTTTCATTCTCGCCGGAACCCAGAAGGAAATTGAGAAAACGCGGCGCGAACTCAAAAAGCAACCGCATGAAGGCATTGAAGTCGTGGCTGAAGTTGACCTCAACCAAATCGGCGCGGTGGAATTGGTGGAAATGTTGCACGACCACTCGGTCAATGGTGTGATCCTGAACGCCAAACACACTTACTTCGAGCAGGTGGAAAACATCATCAAAGCCTGTGAACTCGAAGGCGTTGAAGTGTGGCTCGTCGCCGATTTTTTCAACACACAACTCTCACGCACGAGCTTCGATGAATTGCTGGGACGCCCCCTGCTCGTGTTTCGGACGACG
Source organism: Verrucomicrobiia bacterium (assembly GCA_035545995.1). Taxonomy (GTDB): domain Bacteria; phylum Verrucomicrobiota; class Verrucomicrobiia; order Limisphaerales; family UBA11358; genus UBA11358. The sequence continues at coordinate 207 of DASZXH010000079.1, read as the reverse complement.
CCGGAATCTTCCTGGCAAGGCGTCATCAAATGGCTGATGGACTTTTGCGGCGCGATGGCCTTACTGCTGCTAATCGGCTGGTGGCTGTTTCCGTTGATTGCGCTCGCCATCAAAATCACGTCGCCCGGCCCGGTTTTTTTCAAACAACAACGCTCCGGTCTCAATGGCGCGCCGTTCACGCTCTACAAATTCCGCACCATGACGACC
>DASZXH010000078.1:0-50272 GCA_035545995.1 Verrucomicrobiia bacterium | reverse complement strand
GCTGAAACAGAAATTGGACGGCGCGTTCGCGCGCCTCGCGGCGTTTGCCCATGCAGGAATTTTACAGAAGGCAGCAAAGGGAGCGAAGTCAAATTTATGGATTTGAACAGAAGGCAACGAAGGGAACGAAGAATTCCGCTTTGCTTCAAATAACTTCGTTCCTTTCTGTGTTTTGGTTTCGTGTGTCGTGGTTTCAAAAACAAACTTTTTTTGTTCACTTCTGTTTATTTTTTCTAAACTTTACCAGTGCCAATTCCACAATTTCTTTCGCGGCGGGGATTTCAAACCAAAGCGCCGCTAACAAATAAACCGATCCGGCAATTCCCGCCGGCACGAACACTGCGCCGATTTTGAGCGGCAGCGTCGCGTGGCCAAGCGAATTTTCCCAGAGCCGCCAGCCTTGCCAGGCGATCAATCCAGCCACGGTCGTAATCAGCAAGAGTTTTGGAGCCATCTCGCACAATGATTTCATTTCGAGCTGGCCTAATTTTCTTCGCAACGCAAAAAGCAGCAGGGCGGCGTTGCAGGTGGATGTGACAGTATTGGCGAGGCCGATGCCGCCTTGTTGCAATGGCATGATGAGCGCCGCCGCCAAAACAAGATTCAGCACGAGGCAGCCGATGCTGATTTTCATCGGTGTTTGCGTGTCGCCCAGCGCGTAAAAGGCGCGCGCCAGAATGTTGACGCTGGAAAACGCGACGAGGCCGGGCGCGAGGCACATGAGCGCGAGCGTCGCGCGTTGGGTCGAAGCGGCGGTGAATTCGCCACGCTCGAACAGCAGGCGCACAATCGGTTCGGCCAGCACGACCAGCAAAATGGCGGCGATCAGATTGGTGAAAATCAATGTGCCGAGGCCGTGCCGCAAAGTCGCGCGGAATTCGGAATGATTTTTTTCCGCCGCCAATCCCGCAAGCGTTGGCAAGAGAAATGTCGCCAGTGAAACACCGAACATTCCCTGCGGCAATTCCATCAAACGCACGGCATAATTGAACGAAGCGACGATGTGGGGATTAACCCAAAATGCGATCATTTGCGTGAGCAGCACATTGATTTGAAACGCCGCGAGGCCGACCGCACCCGGAATCATTCGTTTCACAACAACACGCACCGTCTCGTTTTCCCACGGCGAAACCCAGTGATAACGAAATCCATCATGCCAGAGTGTCGGCAATTGAAACGCCGCCTGCGCAACGCCCGCCGCCAGCACGCCGTAAGCAAGCGCGAAGACTTGTTCCGGCAATTGTTTTCCCATGCGTGGCGCGAGCCAGAGCACGGATGCAATCATCACCACGTTGAGCGCGGTCGCGCCCATCGCTGGAATGAAGAAATGGCCACGCGCGTTGAGCATACCCATGAACGCCGCCGCGAGGCACACGAGCAAAAGATATGGGAACATCAGCCGCAACAATTGCAGCATGAGAATCGCGCGCTCCCATTTGTGTTCGGAATTGAATTGCTTGTCGCGGTCTTGCGACAACAAATTGTCAGTTGCACTGAAATGATCCGCCGCCGCCACAATGTTTTGTGGCGCGGCATTTTTTACCATCGGCAATGCTACGCTGATGCCGAGAATTCCAATTGCCACGACAATGCTCGTGACAATCACCAGACCGGAAATCACGGCGTTGGCCGAACGCCACATTTCGATTTCGCCGTGTGATTTTTCCTTCTCCTTGAAAATAGGTATGAACGCCGCCGTCAACGCGCCTTCACCAAGCAAACGCCGGAACAGATTGGGAATTTGAAATGCAAAAGTGAACGCGCTGGCCACCCAGCCGTCGCCCATGAACCGCGCATAGACCATTTCGCGCACCATGCCGAGCACGCGGCTCAACAACGTCGCAGCGGCCATCGCGCCGGAGGCTTTCAGCATTTTTGACACGCGCGAAGATTAAAGTCCTCAGCCCGAAGTCCAAAGTCCAAAGTTCGGGCGGATTTCAATCGCACGAAACCGTCCGGGCACTGGCCCATTCGCGCAGTTCTTCAATTTTTTCGGACATGATGACGGACAACGATCTGGTTTGCCGGATTTCGCCAAGCAAATCCGTTTGCGAAACGTTGCCGCCCTGTGAATGCGCCGAATACATCGCCGAAACAATCGCCTGCTCGATTTCCGAACCGGAAAAACCTTCAGTCGCTTTTACCAGCGCTTCCAAATCGAATTGCGCCGGATCGAATCCGCGTTTCTTGAGGTGAATCGTCAGGATGTCGCGCCGATTTTGTTCCGATGGCAAATCCACAAAAAAGATTTCGTCAAAGCGTCCCTTGCGAACCATCTCCGGCGGCAGGCGCGCGATGTCGTTCGCCGTCGCGACAATGAAAACCGGTTTGCGCTTCTCGGAAAGCCACGTCAGCAGAGTTCCTAAAATGCGGCGCGACAGCCCGTCGTCGTTGCCGTCGGCGGCCAGGCCTTTTTCGATTTCGTCCATCCACAGCACGCACGGCGACATGACTTCGGCGGTTTCGAGCGCCTTGCGCAGATTGCGCTCGGTCTCGCCGTAGTATTTGTTGTAAAGCACGCCAAAATCCAGTCGCAACAGCGGCACGCCGAAAATGCCCGCCGCCGCCTTGGCGGCAAGGCTCTTGCCGCAACCTTGCACGCCCAGCAACAAAACACCGCGCGGCGGGTCCAGCACGGTCTGCGCATCCAGAAAAAATTCCTTCCGCACCGTGAGCCATTGCCGCAGTTTTTGCATCCCGCCGATTTCCGCGAATTGCACCGTTTCGTGTTCAAACGACAAAAGCGAATCGCGTCCCAGTAATTCGTATTTGGCGCGCATAACTTCGGGCATGTCCGATTCGCTGATGACGCCGTTGTCGTTGATGGCCTTCGCCGCGAGCCGCCGGGCGTCCGTCGCGGTGAGACCGGCCAGATTCCGCACCAGCAAATCAATCGCCTTGCTCGTCGTCTGAACATCGCGGTTGTTGTGCTCCGCGCCCCAATCACCCGCCACGTCAAAAACAATTCCGCGCAATTCATCCAACGTCGGCAGCGGCAGGCGAAAATAAGCGACGAACGGTTGCAGTTCCTGCGGCACTTTCAAGGCGTAACCGGCCATCAACACTGTCGAATAATGGTTGGAATACGTCAGCGCGATGTCTTTGAGCGAGCGCACGTGAACCGCGTCTTCGAGATACGGATGAAAATCCAACAAGACAAACAGGCAATTTCTGCTCGACGTTTTGATGTAATCCAAAACTTCCTTCGATTTCAAAACCGATTGCAGCGGCTGGTCGCACGGATCAAATGCCTGCAAACCTTCCGTGACCGTCCAGCGATATGCCTTCAATTGCAACCGCTGCGCGATTTGCCGGACGAGGCGGACGATTTGTGGTTCCTCGTTGCTTTCCACGGCCAACAACGGCGTGCGCGAGCGAATGATTGCCTCCAAATCACGCAACGGACTTTCCGTGGTCGGCGAGTTGGTTTGCGAGAGTTTGGCCGAAGGTAAATTCATTTGCAGTTTACCAAAGACAACCGTTTGGCTGCGGACAATCAAGCAAAAAGCACGATTGGCAATTGAAAACCGGCAATCTATCCTGCCCGCGTGAGCATTTTGGAAGAATTACAATGGCGCGGCCTTGTCGCCGATTGCACCGACACAACGGAATTGACCAAAAAAATTTCCGCGCCCATCACGCTTTATTGCGGCTTCGATCCGACGGCGGATTCGTTGCACGTCGGGCATCTTGTTCCATTGATTGCGTTGCGACGTTTCCAAAATTTGGGGCATCATCCAATTGCCGTGGCTGGCGGCGCGACCGGTTCAATTGGCGACCCAAGTTGGAAGGCGCAAGAACGTCCGTTGCTCACGAAAGAAATTTTGGAACACAATGTCGCCAGCATAAAACCTCAATTGGCGAAACTTTTGGATTTTGAAACCAAACCGAATCCGGCGCGACTCGTGGACAATGCGTCATGGATACAAAACATTTCCTATTTGGATTTTCTGCGCGACATCGGGAAATATTTTTCCGTCAACCAAATGGTTGCCAAAGAAAGCATTCGCGCACGCATGGAAGACCGCGAAAGCGGCATCAGCTACACCGAATTCAGCTATCCTCTGATTCAGGCGTTTGATTTTTACGTGCTTTTGCGCGATTTCAACTGTGAACTGCAAATCGGCGGCAGTGACCAGTGGGGCAACATCACCGCCGGAACGGATTTGTGCCGGAAAAAAGCCGGCAAATCCGTTTTTGGTTTAACATTGCCGCTCATTACCAAATCCGACGGCACGAAATTTGGCAAAACCGAAAGTGGCGCAGTCTGGCTCGACCCAAAAAAAACCAGCGTCTATAAATTTTATCAATTTTGGATTAACACGGACGACCGCGACGTGATTCGCTATTTGAAATACTTCACATTTTTGTCGCGCGGCGACATTGAATTGCTCGAAAAGAAGCACGCGGAAAATCCCGGCGCGCGCGAAGCGCACAAAGCGTTGGCAAAAGCGACGACGGATTTGATTCACGGTGAAAATGCAACGCAAGAGGCAATCCGCGCCAGCGAAATTTTATTCGGCGGCGATTTGAAAGGAATTGCCGAAAGCACGTTCAACGAAATCGTTGGAGAAGTGCCGACGAAAGAAATCGAGAAATCAAAATTGGATGGCGCGGAAATTCCGCTGGTTGAACTTTTGGTTCACGCCGGACTTTCGCCATCCAAAGGTCAGGCGCGAAAAGACGTTGAAGGCGGCGGCGTGAATATCAACAACGTGCGCGAAACAAACTTTCAGCGCGCGGTGACGGCGAACGATTTGCTTTTCGGCAAACATATTTTGCTCCGCAAAGGCAAAAAGAATTACGTCGTCGTGACGGCGAAGTGATTATTTGAATTTCGCAAAAATTTTGTTGGCTTCTTCCAGCGTTTCCTTCGAACCGATGTCGAACCACAGGCCGGGCACGCGCCAAGTATAAACCAGCGTGCGCGGATAAAGCCATTGCACGAGGCGTCCGGGCTGGTCGGGATTGTTGCCCTCGGCGATGTATTGCTTGATGAGCGCAATCGTTGATTTCGGATAATAATAAAGCGCGATGCCCGTGAGCGTGCTCGTCGGATTTTTCGGCTTTTCCTCGAAGAACGTGATTTTGCCCTGCGCGTCGGTGGAAATGGAATTGTATTTTTTGATTTCTTCGAGATTGCCCACGTCGTAAAGCGCGAGCACGGGCGCATTTTTTTCGCGGATGAATTTTCCGAACTCCGTCAATTTCTCGCTGAACAAATTGTCGCCGGCGACGACAATCAAATCGTCGTCCACGTTTTGGGTTTTAAGAACGTAATGGATGTCGCCAATCGCGCCGAGTTTGTTGGTGTCGTCGGTCGAGCCGTCGTTGACGACGGTAAAATTGAATTTGGATTTTGTCGCGCGATAATGTTCGGACCATTTCTGAAAATGGCCGGCGAACTTTGCGTTCGTCACGACATACACGCGGTCAATCTCGGCAATCGGCGCGAGATTATCGAGGACGTGCTCAACCATCGGCTTGCCCGCGACGGGCAGCAATGGTTTGGGTTGCGTGAGCGTGAGCGGATAGAGGCGCGTGGCGTAGCCGGCGGCAAGGATGATGACTTTCATTTTTTAATTTTCAATCTGACACGAATTGCACGAATTTTCGCAAATTGTTTTTGAATTCGCGCCAATTCGCGAAATTCGTGTCAAAGATGTTCATTGGCATTTATTCGTGGTTTAACTTTTATTTTCAAATAGGCTTGGCGCGGTTGCGCGGGCGAGTTCCTGACAACGCGCGAAAATTTCCGACGGCGATTCGGATTTCAACGCGAATTCGGCGAGTGCCTGCGCTTCGTTCAGTTTGAGGCGGCGAATCATGTATTTGACCTGCGGCACAACGGTTGGCGCGGCGCTCAATTCGTCCACGCCGAGGCCGATGAGCAACGGCGCAAGCACGGGGTCGCCGCCAATTTCGCCGCAGACGCCCGCCCAAATGCCGCGCGCGTGTGCCGCGTCCACCGTCATTTTGATGAGCCGCACAATCGCCGGATGCGTCGGCTCGTAAAGGTGCGAGACTTTTTCGTTCGTGCGGTCGGCGGCGAGCGTGTATTGAATCAAATCGTTGCTGCCGATGCTGAAAAATTTCGCGCGCGTGGCGAGCGCATCAGCAATCAAAACGGCGGACGGAATCTCAATCATCACGCCGATTTCAAGATTTTCGTCGAACGGAATTTTTTGGGCGCGCAGTTCCGCTTTGCATTTTTCGACGAGCGCATTGGCCTGACTCAATTCGTCCAAACCCGAAATCATCGGATACATGATTTTGACGTTGCCCTCGGCGCTGGCACGCAAAATAGCGCGAAGCTGGGCGGCAAACAGCTCTGGCTGGGCGAGGCAAAAACGAATCGCGCGCCAGCCGAGAAACGGATTCATCTCCTGCGCCAGTTGCAAATGCGAAACGAATTTGTCGCCGCCCAAATCCAGCGTGCGGATGATGACGGGATTCGGTTTCAACGCGGAAGCGACCTGACGATAAACCTGATATTGCTCGTCTTCGCCAGGCGCGTGGTCGTGGTTCAGAAATAAAAATTCGGTGCGAAATAGGCCGACACCTTCCGCGCCGCTCGTAATCACGGCTTCAATGTCGTTTTGGTCTTCGATGTTCGCGGAAAGATGGATGATTTTGCCGTCGAGCGTAACCGCCGGTTGCCGTTGGATTTCACGAAGTTTTTCTTCGAGCGACGCTTTGATTTTGGCGAGCTGGCCGTATTCAAACAGCGTTTGATCGGTCGGATTGATAATGAGCGTGCCATTGTAACCGTCGAGCAGCGCGTAATCGCCGCTTTCCAATTCATCGCTGACACCCTGCAAGCCGACCACGGCAGGAATGCCAAGCGACCGCGCCATGATGGCGGTGTGCGAGGTCTTGCCACCGATGTCCGTTGCAAATCCCAGGACAAATTTCTTGTCCAATTGCGCCGTCATGGACGGACTCAAATCGTGGCTAACCAAAATACGCGGCTCGGCGAGGTGACGCAGGTCAAATTGATCTTTGACTTCGAGCAGATTGTCCAGAACACGGCCGGTCAAATCGCGCAAGTCGGCGGTGCGTTCGCGGAGATATTCGTCGTCCACGCCGGACAACGCGGCGGCGTAACGCTCGGCGACGGTGTGAAACGCGAATTCGGCGTTGGTTTTTTTGTCGCGAATCAATTTGACGACTTCGTCCACGAGCACGCGGTCTTCGAGCATGAGCAGGTGCGCGTCAAAAATATCCGCGTCCGCCGCGCTCAATTCCTGCACGACTTTGCGCTGCACTTCGAGAATTTGCTGCCGCGTGCGGACGAGCGATTGCTCAAAGCGCCTGATTTCTTCCGCGATTTCGTCGTCCGTGATTTCGCGTTGGGAAATGACGTGGCGCGCGCGATGGAGAACAAGGACTTTGCCGCGGCAAACTCCGGCGGAAACGCCGATGCCGCGAAACACTCTTTCTCCTTTGGATGGCGCAGACATACGAATCGGAAAACAAATAACCGAACAGTTTTGCGTTGAAAAGCAATTCCGCCTAAAAAAGCAAAAAGCCCGCCAATCGCGGGCTTTTTATTTGGAAAATAAATTAATTACGCGCGTTCCATGTATTTGCCGGTGCGCGTGTCAATCTTGATTTTCTCGCCGGTTTTGATGAACAACGGCGCTTGCACGGTAATGCCGGTTTCCAAAATGATTGCTTTTTGCACATTGTTGGCCGAATCACCTCGAATGCCTTCCGGCGCGTCTGTTACGGTCAAGATGACGCTCGGTGGAATTTCAATGCTGACAGCCTTTTCCTCCACGAACACCACCGTCACCGGCCCGTTTTCCACGAGGAAATTTTTTGCATCGCCGACCAGTTCCGCCGAGAGTGTGACCGTTTCGTAATTTTCCGGGTCGGTGAAGACATAATCCGCACCGTCTTTGTAACTGAATTCCATTTTCTTGGTGACCATCGGCACCGGCTCGATTTTTTCCGTGGAACTGAAGCGCACGTCGGACGATTTGCCGGTTTTGATGCTGCGGAGCGTCGCCTGTACGAACGCACGCAAATTGCCCGGCGTGCGGTGTTGAAAGTCGAGGACGACCGCGATGTCACCGTTGTAATTGATCGCCATTCCGCGGCGAAGATCGTTTGCTGTTGCCATAAAATATGATTGTCGCGCCCGGATTTTGCGAAACGCGAGCCGAAAACAATAGCCGAAAAACGGACGAACGCAAGCGCGGTTTTGCGTTCCACAATTGGCTTTTCGCGCAAAGCACTTTATAGTTGCCCGAAAATGATTAAATCTCTTGCGCACATTTGCATCTTTTCCAGTAATCTGGAACGCAGCTTGAATTTTTATTGCAACGCTTTGGGATTGAAACGCCATTTCAATTTTTTCAAGAACGGCGAATTGTTTGGATTCTATCTGCAAATCACACCAAACCAATTCATTGAAATTTTCAAAGCCGACCCGAAAGCGGAAATCAAAAACCAGCGCATCCATCACTTCTGCCTCGAAGTGGACGACATTGACGCGGTGCGCGAGAAATTGACGAAGCACGGCGTGGCAGTGACGCCGAAAAAACTCGGCTGCGACCAGACGTGGCAATGCTGGTGCAAAGACCCGGACGGCGTGGAATTTGAATTCCAGCAATACACGCCCAAGAGTTCACAATTCACCAAAACCGATTGCATTGTGGATTGGTAAAAATGAATTTTTCGTCGCAAAAATTTTTCATTCCGATGGTTGATTTCCTCGCGCGACATTTTATAGTTCGCTTCGCTTGAATTTACCCGATGAGCAATTCGACTGACGCAGCCGCGCCGTGGAGCATTGAATCCGCGCGCGCGCTTTACAACATCCATCGCTGGGGCGCGAAGTATTTTGACATCAACGATGAAGGCCACGTCGTCGCGCGACCGTTGCAGGACGTCGGCGCGACGGTGGACATCACGGACGTGATTGAAGAAGCGCGCAGTCGCGGGTTGAAATTTCCTTTACTCATCCGTTTTCAGGATATTTTGCGCCATCGCGTCGAAGCGATTAACAAGGCGTTTCAAAATTCCATCGCCGAATTTAATTATCATGGAAAATATCGCGGCGTGTTTCCCATCAAAGTGAATCAACTGCGCGAAGTGGTCGAAGAAATTTTGGACGCGGGCAAGCCGTTCGATTTCGGCCTCGAAGTCGGCAGCAAACCGGAATTGTTCGCCGGTCTCGCGCTGCAAAATCATCAGGGCTGCCTCATCGTTTGCAACGGTTACAAGGACGCGGAATTCATCAAAATGGCGTTGCTCGGCGTCAGGCTCGGTAAAAAAGTCATCATGGTCGTCGAGAAATTGGAGGAGTTGCGGCAGATCGTTTCCATTTCCAAACAGCTTGGCGTTGAACCGTTGATTGGAATTCGCGCAAGGCTCTTAAGCAAAGGCGCGGGTAAATGGGCCGAAAGCGGCGGTGAAAATGCGAAGTTCGGTTTGAGCACCGTCGAATTGCTCGCGGCGACGGAAATGTTGAAGTCGGAAAATCTCGGCCATTGCTTGAAGCTGTTGCATTTTCACATCGGCTCGCAGGTGCCGGACATTCTGACCGTGAAAAAAGCCGTGCAGGAAGCCGCGCGTTTTTACGCGAAATTGCACAAGATGGGTTTCGCCATCGAATATATGGACGTGGGCGGCGGTCTCGGCGTGGATTACGACGGCAGCCGTTCCAATTTTGACAGTTCGACGAATTACACGTTGCAGGAATACACCAACGACATCGTTTATTACATCGCCGACGTTTGCAATGCCGAGCGCGTGCCACACCCAAACATCATCAGCGAAAGCGGCCGCGCCATCGTCGCACATCATAGCGTGTTGATTGTGGAAGTTTTTGGCTCGATTGAAAAAATTCGACCGGAAGTTTCCACGGCTTGCGGTGAAAATGAACATCCGCTCGTCAAAGAACTCTGCGACATCAAAAAGAACCTCGCGAAAGCAAATAAATTGGAAGCCTATCACGACGCGCTCGAACGGCGTGAGGACGCGCAACACATGTTCACGCTCGGCCTGCTGGATTTGCCGGACAAGGCGAAGATTGAAAATCTGTATTGGGAAATCAGCCGCGAAGTCGTGCAAAGTTTCAAGGGACAGCCATTCGCGCCGGAAGAAATCCAAAAACTCGAAGATTCACTCGGCGACCAGTATCTTTGCAATTTTTCCGTCTTCCAATCGCTGCTCGACCACTGGGCGCTCGGCCAGCTTTTTCCTATCATGCCGATTTCGCGGCTTGATGAAAGACCCACGCGCGAAGGCACACTCGTGGACATCACCTGCGATTCCGACGGCGCGGTCAACAAATTCATTGATTTCCGCGACGTGCGTGACACGTTGCCGTTGCACGAACTTCGTGCGAACGGAAACGGCAATTCAAATGGCAGCCAAATCGAGCCGTATTATCTGGGGTTTTTCCTGATGGGCGCGTATCAGGACATCATGGGTGATTTGCACAATCTTTTTGGCCGCGTCAACGAAGTCCACGTTTTTCTCGAACCCGACGAGCCGAGCGGCTATTACATCGAGGAAATCATTGAAGGCGCGACGATTGTTCAGTCGCTCGCAGATGTTCAATACGACGAGAACGAATTGAAACGTCAGATGAAGGCGCAAATGGATGAAGCCATCAAAACCGACCGCATGAAACCGTCCGAAGCCATGCGCTTGCTGGATGAATACGAAAAGGGATTGAAGGCTTATACCTATTTGAGTTTTTGAAATGCAAACAGCCGATGAAAAGCCAGTCTTGAAATGTGATAATATAATTGTTTCATCTCGAGGACTCACGGAGACGGATGGTAAAAAAGTGATTGTTTTTGTTCCCACGAACGAAATTGAAAGTATCACGTTAAAATTTGGCCGAGCTGAACATAGTCCTATTGCATCTTTGTTAATCGGAATTATTTTTGCGTTAATTGGTCTATTTGGGTTGTTTGAAATTTTCTTTGCCACACGCGGATGGCGTTATGAAATTGGGATGATGCTCTTGGGAACAATTGGCGGCTCGTTGATTTTTGACTCTTTGAAGCAAAGATATTTTCTTGAAGTTCACAAAAAGACCGGCATGAGCAGATTGATCTTTTCAAAGAACGCACAAAAAGACGCGGTTGAGAATTTCTGCAAAGAAGTCAGAACCGCTTACAATTACGACATTGCCGGACAGTTGGCGCAATAATTTTCAAATGACTGTGCCTAATCCCGAACTGCTCCGCTCGCTCGGCAAACTCGCGCGCGGATTGTCCGCGCTGTTCTGGGGATTGCCCGCCGCGTTGATTGTCAGCGCGGAAACGGCGCGCGTGGAATTTCTTAAACCGACGGGAATCATTCCCGCCATCGTCGCCAATGCGCTTCTCCTTTTTGGCTTGTGGCAAATGAGCTATTTCCAGAAGCAGGAACGTCCGTGGCGCAACGCGCTCGACCGCGCGAAACTTTTGGGACTGGTCAATCTGGGTCTTTGCCCGTTTCTGTTCTGGTTCAACCGGATGCCGGAACAAATCTTTTTTTACGTCGCGGTTTTGATTCTCGTTTTGTCCGCGCTGCTGTTTCTCTTTAATCTGAACGTCGTCCTCAAACAACTTGGCGCGATGTTGCCCGATGAAACGCTGCGGCAGGAAACGCGGCAATTCACCCTGCTCAATCGCTGGCTGCTTGTCGCGTGGCTGGTTTTTGCGAGCGCCGTTATTGCCATTCCGCAATTTTACGATTTGCCCGCGCGACTGGGCACACCGGTTTTATTTTGGCTGCAACACGCGGTGGTCGTCGTTCTATTGTTTCTCGGATTGTCGCCGGTCGCCATCACCATGGCGCTCATCTGGAAAACCAAGGAAGTCATTTACGACAGCGTTTTCGGCGTGCGTCAATAACGCGCCTTGCTTCCCGCTGGAAATCTCTGCTAATCTCGCCGCTCTTTTCACATGAAAAATGCTCTGTCCAAATTGGGTCAACGCACCACCGTGCCGCCGATTTCGTGGCTCATGCACGCCGCGCTGTCGCGACCCAAATTGATTTCGCTCGCCGCCGGTTTCACCGACAATCCGACGTTGCCCGTCGAGCTTTCGCGCCGATTGCTCGATGAAATTTTGCGTGACAAAAAAATCGGCCAGCCCGCGTTGCAATACGGCATCACCGCCGGCGAAAATAATTTACGCCAATTCACGGCAAAACATTTGCAGAAATTGGACCGCGCAAATTCCGCGAACAAGAATTATTCGCCCGAACGCCTGATGATTACCGGCGGCTCACAGCAATTGCTTTACATGACACTCGAAGCGCTTTGCGATGAAGGCGACATCATCCTCGTTGAAGACCCGACGTATTTTGTTTTCTTGAGCATTCTCCAAAGTCGCGGAATCAAAGCGCGCGGTGTGAAATTGGAACGCGATGGAATTGACTTGGCCGATTTGGAAAATGTTTTATCGCGCTTAAAAAAATCCGGCGAACTGCGCCGCGTCAAAGCGCTTTACCTCGTCAGTTATTTTCAAAATCCGACTGGCGTGACGACAAGTCTGGTCAAAAAAGTTGAAGCGTTGAAATTGTTGAAGCGTTTTGAAAATGCCGCCGGCCATCCGATTTATCTGATTGAAGATGCGGCATATCGCGAATTGCGGTTCGCCGGCGACGACACCCAATCCGCGCTGGCAATTTCCGGCGCGCGCGACCGCGTGATTTACACCGGCACTTACAGCAAACCGTTCGCGCCCGGCGCGCGCGTGGGCTTCGGCATTTTGCCCGGAGAGATTTTCACCGTCGTCCAGCGCATCAAGGGCAATCACGATTTCGGCACGGCGAATTTGTTGCAACAACTTCTGGCGCGCGCGCTCAAAACCGGACTTTACAACCAGCACGTCGCAAAAATCCAAAAGCGTTACGGCCAAAAAGCGCGCGTGATGAAGCTCGCGCTCGCGAAACATTTTCCGGCGAACGTGGAGATTTGGGAATCCGGTGGCGGACTTTATTTCTGGGCGCGACTGCCGAAAGGCATTTCCGCCGGCGTGAAATCAAAAGTGTTTCAAGCCGCGCTGAAAGCCGATGTGCTCTACGTTCCCGGCGAACTCTGCTACGCCGACGATCCATCGCGCGCCAAGCCAGAGAACGAAATGCGTATCAGCTTCGGCAGCGCGAACGAGGAAAACATCCGCAAAGGAATCGCAAGACTTGGCGCGGTTTTGAAAAAATTTGTTTGATTTTGCCGTTGAACAAATTGCTGTGCATGTGCAACATGGCGGCGGTTACGACAGCCGCTTTGCTCGTTCAGAAACGTGACCACAATCATCCAATCAATATGAAAACAGAATTTCCAATTTTGCTGCTGGCTGGTTTTTTTGCTGTGACACAAATTGCCGGTGCGCAGGATACGAACGAATTGCCGCCGCAACTCGTCCAGATTGCAAAGAGTTTGAAATATCAGCAAGGCGAAATTGATTTGCACGACGGCCTCGCCAAATTGACCGTGCCGAAGGACTTCAATTATCTCGGACCGGACGACGCCGAAACTGTGCTGGTGAAATTGTGGGGTAATCCGCCGTCCGAACAAAAACCGCTCGGCCTTTTGATTCCTGCAGGCATAACGCCGTTGAGCTCCAACGCGTGGGTGGTGATGATTGATTACACCGAGGATGGTTACGTGAAAGACGACGATGCGAGCAAAATCAATTACGACGATTTGCTCAAGAAAATGCAGAAAGGCATCGCCGAAAATAACAAGGAACGCGAAAAGCAGGGTTATCCGGCCATCACGCTCGTCGGCTGGGCAGCGCCGCCGCATTATGACGCCGCCACGCACAAACTTTATTGGGCGAAAGACCTCAAGTTCGCGGGCGAGGAACATGATACGCTGAATTATAGCATCCGCATGTTGGGCCGGCGCGGCGTTTTGGAATTGAACGCCGTGGCCGACACTGACCAGTTTGCCGACATTGACAAACAAACGCCGGAAATTCTCGGCATGGTGGATTTCAGGGAAGGCAATCGCTACGCGGATTTCGACCCGAAAACAGATAAGGTTGCGACATACGGTATCGCCGCGCTGGTGGCCGGCGGCGTGTTGGCAGCGGCAGCCAAACTTGGTTTTTTCAAATTGCTTATCGCCGGCATCATTGCGGCAAAAAAATTCATCATCATCGGTGCGATTGCCGTGGCCGCGTTTTTCAAGAAGTTATTCAAGCGCGGCGGAAAGTCATCCGGCAGAACACCAACTACTTAAATCATCCCGGCGGCCAGTTCATGTGGCGTCCGCCGAGAATGTGGCAGTGTAAATGCGGCACGGTTTCGCCGCCGTCCGCGCCGTTGTTGATGACAAGCCGGTAGCCGCCTTTCAAATCCAGCTTCTTCGCCACTTCGGCGGCTTTAAGCAACAGATGGCCGAGAATTTTTTCGTCCTCGCTCTTCGCCTCGCCGATGCGCGTAACCGGCTTTTTCGGAAAAATCAAAACGTGTGTCGGCGCCTGCGGATTGATGTCGCGAATGGCGAGAACTAAATCGTCTTCATAAACGATTTGTGCCGGAATTTCGCGCGCGGCAATTTTTTCAAAAAGAGTTTTATTCACAGGAAATTTTTTACACGGATTGCACGGATTTGCACGGATAAAAAAGCAGTGAAAGCAATCTGTGAAAATTTGTGCAATCCGTGTAAAAATTATTCCACGACAAGCGCGCAGTCGGTTTGATTTTTTTCCGCCGTCAGGCAGCCACGCAGATACTCGACGATTTGTTCCCGCATTTTTTCGCAACGATGACTCCAGCGATGCGCGCCGGCAAGTTGCTTGACGCAACCGCGCAGGCCGCGAAAGCGCAGCACGCGCGGCGATTGCCGGAGCTGGCAGCGCAGTTTTTCGCGGAGGCGCGGAAAGAAAAGCAGTTCCAGATTGTCGGCGGAGTCGCGCACAAAAGTGTTGAGGTCGGTTTCCATCATTTGCTGCGCGACGGATTCCGGTTCGTTCGCGTGAATGGTCAGGCCGAGATTGCGCAACACTTTTTCCAGCGCGCCGGTGAATTCGCCGATGGTGACGGTCTGGCGTTCCAGTTCATTTTTGAAATAATGAAAAACGGACGCGGCGGCGTGGCGCAACGTTTCGGAATCGAGCAGTCCCCCGGTGTTGCCGACGAGTTCGACGGAAATCATTTCCGCCGAGCAGGGCACGCTCTCGCCGCTGGCCAGTTGAAAAAAAAGATAATTGGATTGAATTGCAATCATTTGGCGGCCTCCAGTTTTTTGACTTCCTGCACGAAGTCGGTGGCTTCCTGAAATCGGCGATAAACGCTGGCGAAACGCACGTAGGCGACTTCGTCCAACTCGCGCAAGCCATCCATGACCGATTTCCCGATGAAATCGGCGGGCACTTCAGTCTCAAATTTGTCGGTCACGGCAGCCACGATGTGGTCGGCCAATTCTTCCATCGCTTGCGGCGTGATTGGTCGTTTCTGGCAGGCCTTTTTTATTCCCGCCAAAAGTTTTTCGCGCGAAAATTCCTCGTGCCGCCCGTCGCGTTTGAGAATCATCAACCCTTCGTTCTCAACGGTTTCATACGTCGTGAACCGATGATTGCATTTGGTGCATTCGCGGCGGCGGCGAATGGTGACGCCTTCGCGAGAACCGCGCGAGTCAACGACTTTGTCTTCCTGACAACCGCACTTGGGACAACGCATAAATCCACATCTAATTGTGGTAACATGTTTGTAACATACAAAATTTTGTGGTGTCAAGGCAGTGTTATTCACTACAAATCCTTAAATTTTATGCCGACCGTCATTTCCGGTTTTATTCCTAATTTGCAATGGAACAGGTTTTTGATTTCATTTTGTCATGTCGAAAATTCCGCTCACAAAAATTGTCAAATGTTGCGATACAATCCTTCGCACGTGTGAAATCGGCGATTACGACGGCGCGTTGAATGGTTTGCAGATGGAAAATTCCGGCGCCGTCACGAAAATCGCGGCGGCGGTGGACGCCAGTCTCGCCACGATAAAATTGGCCGTTGCCGCCAAAGCTGATTTATTGATTGTCCATCACGGGTTGTTTTGGAGTGGGCGCCGGCCGTGGACGGGAAAAAATTACGAATTACTTCGACTGCTCGTTGAAAACAATCTGGCGGTTTACAGTTCGCATCTGCCGCTCGATGCGCATCCAAAATTTGGCAATAATGTGCAATTGTGCGCCACGCTCGGATTAAAAAGGTTGAAGCCATTTTTTGAAAGTCACGGCCAAACCATCGGCTTCAAATCGCAAACCCGGATTTCCCGAAACGAACTGGCAAAAAAATTGGAACAGGCGACGGGCATTCCGCCCAAAATCATTTCCGGCGGAAAAGAAATTTGCGAGCGTATTGGCGTTGTCACTGGCGGCGCGGGCGGTGAATTGAAAATCGCGGCGGACGAAGGCGTGGATACGTTCATCACCGGCGAAGGGCCGCATTGGACTTATGCTTTGGCGGAAGAATTGGGATTGAATGTTTTTTATGGCGGCCATTACGCGACGGAAACGTTTGGCGTAAAAGCGTTGGCGGCGCATCTTTCAGATAAATTCAAATTGCCGTGGACGTTCATTGATTACCCGACCGGCCTGTAAATTTATTTGCGCCGGGTTGAGAAAAACAGAAAACCGCACAGCAAAATTCCGACGCCAATCGCCGCAAGGCTGACATATAACGGCCCGTTGGGAACCCGGAATTGAAATTCAACCGTGTGATTGCCTGGTGTCAGATAAACGCCGCGCATGATGAAGTTGCAACGCAGCAGTTCCGCCGGTTTGCCGTCCACGGTCACGTGCCAGTTCGGGTCGTATTTGTCATTGAGCAACAGGATGGAAGGCGCGGCGGCTTGCGCGTCAAAAATGATGTCTTTGGGCGCGTAACTTTTGAATTCCACCGTGCCGGAATTGGCATTGGTCGTATTCGCGGCAGATGTCATTGAGAAATTGGTCGTGACCAAAACGGTTTGCTCGGGGTCAAAATTGGCGCTGGCCAGCGTGTAAAGCGTGGCCAAATCATTTGTATTTTGTTGCGCCAAGGCCACGCCCCATTCTTTGGGAACGGATTGCTGCACAGATTTTATCCATGGTTGCAACGTGTTCGTGTCAACTTGGGCAATCTGCCAACGGGAATAAAGTTTGGCCCGCGGCAGCGCGCCGGCGAAATCAAAGAGTGCGTATTGGCCGTCGTCGCCCGGATAAGCGGTCAACTCATCGGTGCGTTGATGGAATTCGGTGACGCCCGGTTTGAGTCCGACCGCGAAACGTTTTATGATGCTAAACCGATGCCGCACGGGATCGAGTTGCTCGTTCAAAGAACTCAGATAACCCGCAAGGCCAAGCAGGTATCGTGTATTGGTCAATTGCCAGTGGCGCGCGAACAGATAAACTGAATCCGGCGCAGCGTTCGGCGACAATGCTGATTCGTAAGCCTCCAAATCAGCGGGCATACGGGGCATCTGAATTTTGTCGAGCGACTGGATGTTGTAATACGGGAAGTGATGTTGCGCCCATTCAATGTTGTAAAGTGCATTAAAAGGCGATTGGCCTTGCAGCACCGCGACACGGTGTTCATAAGGTTTGTCCCGCAGAAAATTGATGAGGGGATTTGTGGAATTTGCGGAATTGTTGGGGTCAATGTCGTATTTCTGTTTGTAATCCCAATAAACAATCCAAGGCAAATTGGCACGTCCCAAATCCACGACGAGCAATACACCGAGAAAAATTCCCGCCCAGAGCGCACGGCGTCCCGTAAATGCGCCACTCAAAATGAACGCGAACAATCCGGCGGCCAGCGCAAAAAATAAAACGAACCAACCAATCTGCGTGACGCTGAAGATGGCGATTTGTCCCGCCATGTCTTTATCGGGAAATCCAACGGTTTGCAGATAAGCGATGAGCGCCGGCTTTTGCAGATAATAAATCAGCCAGGCAACCAAGCTGACGACGAAAACCGCGATACAACCCAAAATCCAGTTACGGTCAAAACCACGAACTTTCGTCCACCAAGCTTTAAGCTGGGCGACTGGCGCAATTGAATTGCCTGAAAATGGTTGCAGATAACGCTGGCTTAACCCGTGAATGCCGTAGGTGAAAATGATTCCAAGCGCCCACGAAAAAACAAAAAGGAATTTGTTTGGATTCCGAATCGTTGAAAAATACGGCAGTTGGTAAAGCAGCGCATAAAACGGGGCGAACCGACCATAAGAAAACAGCAGTGAAGCAATCAAAACAACCGTCCAAAACCATAAAAATTTCCGGTGGGTTTCTGAAAATATTGAATTCTTCCCGCGAAACAATTGAGCGATTGTCCAAGCTGCAACGAGCAAAACTAATATGCCAGCGTAACTGCCGGTGCCGGAAAAACGAAGAAATTGCTGTTGTGGATCAGGTTGCGGACCTTGCTTCGCAAAAAAACGATCCCAAGCCAGATCACGTCCGACGGCACCCCAATAACTGCCGCCATCCGGCGTATCCATCCGGTAACCGAACAACCCCGGCACAACGATTCCCAATGTTTCCACCTTTGGAAAACTCCACTGCGTCGCAAATCCCCAGCGCGCCGCTTTAGTCGCTTCGTCTTGCTGCGCTCCAACAATTCCGGAAATTTGGGTGCCGACCAAACTCACAATCGTTTGCCAAGCAATGAACCCGGCGAAAAAAGCGATGACAATGATTTGTCCAATGCCACGGCTTACTTTTCTTGGTATGGAACCATTTTCAGTAAAAGAGCGAAACAAAACAAAAACAGCAATGAGCAAACTGAAAATGGCGCCAATGTCCGCCGCTTCCACCACATTTATGCCGACAGCAAATCCAGCCAACACAATTCGAGTCAAACGAATTTGCCAAAGCGTTGTTGGCGAATTTGCGACAACTAATGCCAGCGCCAAAAAATCCATTCCAAAGGCAATTGAGTGCGAACCGAGTCCCCAGCAGGCATCGGAAAAAAAAACGGAATTTAGTATCGTGGCCAGCGCGCCCAAAGCGGCAGCCTGTGGCGAAAGTTTCAGTTGTCGGAAAAAGGTCCACGCGCCGATTCCCAAAATGAAAAGTGCGACGGGAACCAGAAATTTGGCGTAGCCAACCGCGCCCAGCAGCCAGCGAATCAGGGTGACAACAGATGGTGGAAAACTGCCGGCGTTGACGCCAATCGAATTCAAATCGTCCCACGTTCCCCAAATGCTGCCAGGCAGTTTGCTCCATTCAGTATTTTGCTGTCCCAGGGGGCCATCGTTGGAAAAATGGACATAATCGGGAATAAAGCTTTTGGCAAACAGCAATCCCAAAATGGCGAACAACAAAATGGCGGCGACGAACGACGGTTTTCCCATACGTTTTCGCGTGGTGAAAGAAGAAGCAGTTGACATGGCAAAATAGACTTCGTCCGGTTGAAATTATCGGCTTCCGGCCATTTCTCAAGCTCTTAAAATCTTCGAAAGGCAAATTCAGCCTCGACTTGCGGAAAAATGATTTGAACATAATGCCATGTCTATCACGGCCGTCGTTGTAACCTATCAACCGGATGCGAAAATAATACCCAATCTTCGCCGCCTCGCTGCACAGGTTTCTAAAATCATCGTGGTAGATAACGGTTCCGGTCCAGCCAGCGCACCGGTCTTGGAAACCATCAGCCAATTTCCCGAAGTGGAGTTGGTGCGCAATGACTCCAATCTTGGCATCGCTGTGGCCTTGAACATCGGCATTCGTCGGGCGCGGGAATTTAAACCGGATTGGATTGCTACATTTGACCAAGACAGTGCGATATCCGCCGGGTTCTTCGAGGGATTATTTCGCGCCGGTGAAGCCTGTCCGAAAAAATTCAAGATTGGAATGTTGGTTCCCGCCCAACACCGCCGACAAGAAACATCAGTGGTTCAGTCCGATACGCCGGCAAAAAGTTTGTTTACCTTCGTGGCCACGCCCATCACGTCCGGCAGCGTTATCAAATCGGGAATGTTCTCGATAGTGGGGGAATATGACGATGGCTTGTTTATTGATTTGGTGGACATTGACTATTGCCTGCGTTTGCGAAGAGCCGGCTTCAAGATTGTAAGCGCGACCGGCGTGACGCTGACGCATCAGTTGGGGTTTATCCACACCCGGAAAGTTTTATTTTTTCCATTTTCGTATCGAACGCATTCCCCATGGCGCTACTACTACATCATGCGAAACCGAATCTTACTGTATCGCCGACACGGACTGGCGTTTCCCGGCTGGGTGCTTAAGGATGTTGCGTTCATCATCTACGATTTCGTGAAAATCCTTTTTTGGGAGGACAAAACGTTGATGCGATTGCGCCTGTGTTTATCAGGGTTGTGGGATGGCTGGCGTGGCCGGTCCGGTCGCCATGCGCAATTTCCGGCGCAATCCCAATGAATTTACTTTAATAGTGCGGTCGTTTCTTTTTTTACCACAATCGGCGAGCCGTCAATTTTAATTTTGAATTTCAGAAATCGTTGGATGTCGTGCCAGTGGCCGAATTTAAACCGGAAAAAACGGCGGATGATCCACCAATCCCCGCGTTGCCGGTAAGTCTTGATGAAACGACGTTGCGCCAGAATGTAATGCCGTAACCGCCAGGTGTCCGCGATGGGTTTGATGAACGATGAGTAGAGGAACGACGGTTTTCGCGCCAGAACCGCTCCCGCCACCGCTTCCACGCTGATGAGCGCGATGTGCGTGAACACCAGCAGTAACATCGGCCCTTGCGAATTTTTCAGGATGATGAGCAGTTGATTTCGGTTGGCATAGAAACGCCGGAATTCCGTCGTTTTCGCCACCGAATCCGTCGAACCGGAAGCGGCGTGATGCAATTTAGCCGCGCGCACTAATTCAATGGATTCACCCGCGACGCGCGCGCGCCACGAAACGTCCATCTCCTCGCCATAGACAAAAAATTCCTTGTCAAAGCCGCCGATTTTTTCAAACAAATCCCGCCGGATGAAATAAAAAGTTCCGATCGCGAACAGTTCATCCAAATTTTCTTTGGGCGACGGTGCAGTCGTGCAACCAAAAATGTCAAATCCGGGCGCCCCCTGTCCGTGAACGCCGGGTGTGAATTCCAGTCCGTCATATTTGAGTTCGACTGCGGAAAAAACTTTGGCCGAAGAAACCTCGGCGTGGCGGACCAGTTGCTCCAAACAATCCGGCTCAAACCAGATATCGGGATTCAAAAAGAAAAGATACTTGCCGCGGGCCTGCCGCGCGCCGAAATTACAGCCGCCGCCAAATCCAAAGTTGTCACCAGTGGGCAGGAACCGGCCGTTCGGCCATGACTTCATTTCACGCTCACAGGTTTCCGCCGTACCATCTGTCGAAGAATTGTCCACCATCAACACTTCGCAGCGGTCAATGATGGCTTGAGCACGCAAGGAAGCAAAGAAACGGTCAAACCACTTGTTACAGTTGTAACAAACAACAACGAGAGTGACGATTGGTTCCATATTTGGCTCAGGCACGCCACATGACGTGAGCCGATGAAATTAACCACGTGGACGCCGGAATTCAATTCATTTGCGGTAGGTTCCAATGCCGGCCAGCCAATTTTTACGGCAATTAAACCAATTTCGTCACCGCCGCAAAAACGTCTTCGACTTTGATGGACGCCATGCACGCGAGCAATTCGTCGCGCGTGCCTTTGATGTCGCCGCCGTCGTAGCGATAAAATTCCAAATTGCGCCCGCCAATCGCCGGATTTTTAATTAAAGTGTAAGGGTTTCCGTAAGGCAGATTCGTCGCGTTCAACGTCGGCGCTTCAATCACAATTTGATTCGGCGTTTTCATCGCGGCGGCGATGTGCATGAGCGACGTGTCCACGCTTAGAAACGCGTTGCATCGTTTCATCAACGCCGCCGTCTGCCGCAAATTTTGCGTTTTGGCCTCAAACGTCAAATCGCGGTTGCTTTGCGCCAAAACTACCTGATGATTTTTCGTCTCTTCAGGCCCGCCAAAAAGCAAAACGTGAATGTCCGGTCGTTCCTTGTTCAATTTGCGCACCAGGCCAGCGTGATTCTTCAACGGCCAGCGTTTTAACATCAGATTCTTCGTCCCGCCGGAACCGACATGAATGCCAAGAATCTTTTGCCCGACTAATTTATTTTTCAGAAGAAATTCGTCCGCCCATTTTTCTTCCTCCGCTTTCAGAAAAATTTCAATTTCGTGCGACGGCAATTTCACCTTTGCGCCAACCAGCGGCAAAATGTCAAAATTATTTTCAATCGAATGCCGTGAATAATCTTGTTTTAACGTGGTGGTGACTAGCCAGCGATCCAACCAATTGAAGCATTCGTATTCATGGCTAATACGAATTTCCGCGCCGGCCAACCACGCGGCGACGCGGTAATGAATCCGGCTTTGCGGATGCGTGTTGACAGAGAGTTGATAGCGCTCGCGGCGCAATGACCAAAGAAATTTTAACGCCTCCAGTTTGCCACACTGCATCAAATTTTTCTGGAACACCCGGTTCACGTTCGGGTTGTGCTCCAGTAAATCCTTCGCGCCCGGCCACATCACCAGCGCATCAATCGTCGCGTCGGGGAAATTTTCGCGGAGTTCGCGAATGAACGGCGTCGCAATCAGCGTATCACCGATACCTGCAAGCGAAATGACGAGAATTTTCACAGCCGCGAAATTTTTTCCAGCAACGCCGTCGTGGATTTGCCGGGCACGAACGGGACGAGAGCAATTTTTCCGCCTGCCGATTCGACCGCGCGGCGTTCATCCTGATTCAGTGTTTCCAAAGTGTAATCGCCGCCTTTGACGTAAATGTCCGGTTGCGCGGCGGCGAGAAATTTTGTCGCCGTTTTGTCTGCAAAAATGCAAACGCCGTTCACACTTTCCAACGCGGCCAAAACGGAAGCGCGGTCGGTTTCCGAATTCACCGGACGGCCTGCGCCTTTCAAACCGCGCACGGCGGCGTCGCTGTTCACGCCGATGAGCAGCGCGTCGCCGAAATTGCGCGCGTTTTCCAGATAGGTCACATGGCCGAGATGCAAAATGTCGAAGCAACCGTTCGTGACGACGAGTTTTTTGCCGGTCGCGCGAAAAATTTTTCGCCATTCGGACAATTTTTCAAATGCGATGATTTTGTCCCGAAAATTCACGGCGCTATTCTGCCGTTGTGCAGGAACTTCGCCAATATGAAAAATAAATGTCCGGTTTTGCCTTTGGCGGCCATTAACCAATAAATTTGCGCGATGGATGATTTTGAACTTTTGCGCCAGTTCGCCGCCGACGGCTCGGAAACCGCGTTCACCGCGCTGGTGGAACGTCATCTGCACCTCGTCCACGCGGCGGCGTGGCGGCAGGCGCGCGACGCGCATCTGGCCGAGGAAATCACGCAAGCCGTGTTCATCCTGCTCGCGCGCAAGGCCAAAACGATTTCGCGAAAAACCATTTTGACCGGCTGGTTTTATCGCACGACCCATTTTGTCGCCGCCGACGCGCTGAAAGCGCAACGCCGCCGTCAATGGCGCGAACAGCAAGCCGCCCGAATGCAAACCGATTTTGAAAATGCCGAGCGCGCCGCCGCGAATTCCGCGTGGGAACAAATCGCGCCGCATCTGGACGAAGCGATGGCGAAACTCGGCAGCAAAGATCGTGACGCCGTGCTGTTGCGCTTTTTCGAAAACAAAAGTTTCGCGCAAGTCGGCGCAGCACTGGGCGTGAACGAAGACGCCGCACGCAAACGCATCGTCCGCGCATTGGAAAAATTGCGGCGACATTTTTCCCGGCGCAGTGTGACACTGGCGGCAACGCTGATTGCCGGCAGCATTGCGGCCAATTCCGTTTCTGCCGTGCCCGCGATTTCCGCGCAAACCATTTCCGCCATCGCGCTCGCCAAAGGCGCGGCGGCGGGCGGTTCAACCCTGACTTTGGTGAAAGGAGCATTGAAACTTATGGCATGGACAAAAGCAAAAACGGCAATCGTCGCGGGCGTAGTTGTGTTGCTCGCGGCGGGAACGACAACGGTAACGGTTAAAGAAATTCAAAAACACAAAACTTACTCATGGCAACAACTGAAAGATTTCCGTCCACCGTGGAGCTTTGAGAAAATGCCCCAACAAGTGGAGATTCTTCCAACAGAAAAGAAGCTCCAAACATATCCGGGACCTTGGGCAAGAGAAAATATAGAAAACGATGCCAGATTTATTGGAATTGCCCAACCGATTCAAACCATTATTGAATGCGCGTTTCACGTTCAGTATCCCAATCGAGTCGTTTATTCCGTTGAATTGCCAACCAATAAATATGATTTCATTGCTACGTTGCCTCACAATTCCGGTCTAGCCATGCAACAAGAAATAAAGAAAAAATTTGGCGTGATTGGCGAATTTGAAACGATAAGGACAAACGCATTGCTTCTTGTAGTCAAATATCCAAATTCTGCCGGGCTAAAACCCAGCACTACTAAAGTAGGTTCAAACAGCACAGGGAATGGCATGATTTCGGTTGAAAATGAGAATATGAACGGTTTGGCTTTTTTGATAGAAAACCATTTCAAAATTCCGGTCATAGACCAAACCGGCCTTACAAAATTTTTTGATTTTGAAATTTCGTGGGATGATTACAAAGGTGGTTATCCCAATCTAAACGGATTTAAGCAGGCTTTACTCAACCAACTCGGTCTTGAACTTGTGCCGACAAATATGCCGATTGAAATGCTCGTCGTCGAAAAAGCGCCATAGGCGCGACATCTTTGTAGTTTATCGTTCACAAAATGAAAAAGCTCCGTCAGGAGCGGCATATTTTTATTTCGCTCCCACGGAGCTTAAATTTTTCTTGGAATTGATTCTACAAAGATGCCGCGCCTATGGCGCTCTAAATCCCAACGGGATTTAATCATTCATCCCAGCGTGGCGCGCAGCGACTACGCTGGGTCAATCGTCCTCAAATTTTTAACCCTGAAAGGGTTGAATCTGAATGGCGAGAAATTTGATACAACCCTTTCAGGGTTGTTCTCATTCCATCCGCTGACCCGGCGTAGTCCGATTTTCAATCGGCCAACGCCGGGCTGACGGATCAAATCCTTTCAGGGTTTCTGATTTGAGGAATCCAAACAGATTTGAGCCGCATCATCTCGGCTGCTACTTTTCTGAAAATAGTTCCACACACGCAAAAATTCCGTCGCGCTCCACGCTTGGGCGTCGCAACCGCGTTGTGTATGCGGGGCGTCGCCGTCCAAAATTTCGGGCAACTGGCCGAGGCAGCCTTCGTTCAACAATTTTTCTGCGCTGGTCAAATAACTTTTGGCCGTCGCCATCGCTTCCGGTGAAAAATTCCACGCGCGCGCGAGGGCTTCGCAAAAAACCGGAAACGTCCACACCCACGCCGTGCCGTTGTGATACGCCGGTTTACGGCGCGTATCCTCGTCGCCTTCGTAATGCGGCCAATACGGTTCGGCGGGATTGTTGAGCAGGCGTCCGTCGTTGCCATAAACCGCCAGCGGAACGGAAACCGGCAACGGCGCGAGTGTCCGCAACGCGCCGGGCACGACGAGAAGTTTTTGCGCGGCGGCGACGCAACGTTTCGCGCGTTCGCCGGAAATCAATCCAAGGCTGATGGCGAAAAGGCAGTTACTCCGCAGCGCGTCGCTTGGCGTGGCATCGCGCGCAATAATATTTTTTTTGGCGAGTAAAACGTCGGCGAACCAGCCTTGGTTTTCGAGCCAGAATAATTTTTCAAACGACGTCGTTGCACGGTCAGCGAGATCACGCCATTTTTTTTGTTCATCGCGTGGCGAGATTTTTTCCAACTGCCGGAGCAGCCGAATCCACAAGACTTGAATCTCGACGGGATAACCTTCGCGCGGCGTGCCGACGGGAAAATTCGTGTCCATCCACGTGAAATGCGCCGGACTCCAAATCAGCGCGGAATCGGCGTCCATGCGGATGCTGTTGGTCGTGCCGCACGAATAATTTTCTGCGATGTTACGCAGCACGTCAAAAATCGTCCGGCCATTTTCATTCACGCGTGTTTGGTAAAATTTGGAGTGCGGCGACAGGTCGTCGCTTTTCTTCGACGCGACATGTCGCGTCGAACAAAGCGCGGACATGTCCGCGCACTCCGAAACGGTGAGCGCAAACCACAGCGGCGCGTCGCTGGTGTCGCGATTGGAAACGTCGTTGCCGTGGATCGTGTTCGGCAGCGTGCCGTCTTTTTCAAATTTGGCGAAGGTGAGCAGCAGCGATTTTACTTCGTCAACCATTCCTGATGCGAGCAAACCGCGCGCGCAAATCAGCGAATCACGTCCCCAATCCAAAAACCACGGATAACCGGCGATGATGGTTTTTCCGTCGTCGCGGCGGACGACGAATTGTTTGGCAGCGTGAAGCAATTGGTTCTCAAAAGAATGATTTGAAACGAACCCCTCACCCTGTCCCTCTCCCCGTTTGGCGGGGCGAGGGAAATCAGAAATTTCCGCCGTCGCAACGAGCGTGGCGTTTGAGCCTTTTGCCAGCGGAATTTCAAACCAGCCGGGACTGTAAGCATCGCCGCTGGCGATTTGGCCGCGTGTGGCTTCGACGGGATGCGGAATGTTTTCGCTCCATTCGGGCTGCGGATGAAATTCGCCCGCGTCGGAAAAAATTCGCAATTGACGGTCTTGCGCGGGTGTAAATGCAAAGCCGATTTTTGGCAGATGGGAGTTAGCAGTTGGGAGTTGGGGCAATAAATGTGTATTGGAAGAAAAATGAAAATCCGCGCCGCTGTTGTGTTTGGTTTCCTGATGGAAATTCCGGTCTTCGATATCGAAGCGAACCGTCAATCGCACGTCGGCGTTGGCGGGCAGTTGCTTACCGTGCGCGGATTTTTCGGTCGGTCGGCTGAATTGAAACGCAATCGTGTTTTTGCCTGCGAGCATTTCGGCGCGTAATTTGATCTCCACCGTGCGTCCGTCACCGGCGTTGGCGACGAAATTCCAAACGGCGGGCGAACCGGGCTGGAACGCGGCGAGATTTTTGAAATCGAGCGGCGAAAGGAATCCGTCGGCATTGACCCAGACGCGGATGCGTTTTACGAAAATGTGGCGGTCAACGGGGAAATGCGGATTCAAATTTGCGGCGAGAATGCAATCGTATTTTGAATTGACGCGACCCAAATCCACGCAGAGCCGTGCCATGCCGCCGATGCCGTTGGTCAACAAAATTAAATCTGAGGGCGAGAACGAGGACGATGATGAGGATGAGGGAGCGGGCGCGAGAAAGCGGATGGCGGCGGAAATTTTTTGCGAAGTGGTGGCATAGCGTTCCAAAATCAATTCGGCTTCGACAAAATTTTCACGCGGCGGAAAAACGGCGATGAAATTTTTTCCGGCAGGAGTGGACTGAACGTGAATAATTTCTCCCTTTTGAATTTGCAATGTCGCCCGGAATGGCGAGGAATCTTCAATGAGCAGCCAATGATTTGCGGGAACGGGCATGACGCGGCGGGCGTCAATCAGCGTCCACGTGATGACGTTCGGGAAAATTTCGCCGCGTGTGGCTTTTTGAATGAGCGTGGAAAATCCAACTTGGGTTTCATCACCGTGTAAATGGCTGGAAGCGGCCAGAAAATGTTGCGGCGAGTTTTCGATTTGTTCGGCGAGGAATGGCCAGTCGAAGTTGGAAATTTTTTCGGCGGGAAGAATTTGATTCAGGGCTTGAACGGCAAACGCGGCTTGGGCGCGGGCGCAGCGATAATTTTCGCCGCTTAAGCCGAGGGAGTTTTCGGTCGGTGCGAGGCAGTGAACCGCGCCGGGGGCGAGCGTGAAAATGATTTCGTTTTTTTCCTGTGTGAATTGTGAAAGCGGCTGGTTGAGTAGGTCGAATTGGAAATCTGAAATTTGAAATTTCAAATCGGAGAGCCGCAGCGTCAGGGCGTGAGAATTTTCGGCGTCGGTGTTGGCTAAAATCAAAACGGAGTCTTTGCCTTCGGCGGATTCGCGGAGCAGGGCGTAGATTGGCGAATTTTGTTCGCTCAAGCGCGTGAGTTTTGCGCCGTCGAAAAAGCACGGATTTTCAGCGAGCAATTGGTTTAATTGCGCGAGTTCGGAGATGATGTTGTCGGGGCTATCCCAATTCAATCCGGTGCAGCCGTGGACGCGGATTTTTTCGGTGGCGAGCCATTCGACGCCGCAGGTGAAACCGAAGCCGCCGTTGGAACTGGTCAACGCGCAGAGACGGTTTCGCAGCAATGACCAGACGCGATTAGGAATTTTATTTGGATTCGCAGGCAAGATGCTTGCGCTACTTTGGGCAGCAAGGCGATTGTTGTCGTGCGTTTCGCTGTAATGGATGTAAGTGCCGATGCGTTCGTTTTGGCGGTTGGCGTAATCGAGATACCACGCGACGTCTTTGCCGGAATAATTTTGGAAGAGTTCGGAATACGCCCATTGCATTCCGCCTTCGGTGAGCAGATTTTCCGTCGCTTCCCACGAGCCGCCGAGGCCTTCGAGCAGAAAAATGGTTTCGGGAAATTCGTCCTGCACGCGGGCGATGATGTATTGCCACGCGGCGACGGGAATTTTGTAGCCGGCGTCGCAGCGGAATCCGTCCACACCGCGCCGACACCAGATGAGGAGGGATTCAGTGATGATGTCCCAAAGGGAAATGTCGTTTTGTTCGAGTTCGACGAGGTCTTCCCAAACTGTGCCCCACGCGCCGGGGCTGGCGAATTCGCCGTCCGGTTTTTTCAGGAAAAATTGCGGATGATTTTCCTGCAAGGTCGAACCCCAGCCGGTGTGATTGATGACGATGTCAATGAACACGCGCGCGCCGAGCGCATGAGCAGCGGAAGTCAGTTCGCAAAACTGGTCAATGCCGGTGGTGCGTTTGTCGAATTCCACGAGTTCGGGATCAACGGCGGTCAAATCGAGCGCGGCGTAGGGACTGCCGAAACGTCCGAAGCGCGCGTAAGTCGTGGGCGTCGGATGAACTGGGAGCAAATGAATGATTTTGCAGCCGAGTTTTTGGACGATGTGCGGCAGTTGTCTGGCGAGGTCGCGAAATTTTCCCGACGGCGGCAAGGTGGCGTAGCCGAGCGCTTCGAGTGATTGGAGCGCGGCTTCCATTTTTTCGTCGGCGGTGGAAGCGAGATTTTTGGTCGCGCCGAACAAGCGGGTGAAGGCGCAATAAATCGTGTTTGCGGTGCGCGCAAAATCGGGGTGGACGGAGATGCCGACGTCCGAGCCGTCCGGCCAGTGTTGCCAGTTTTTTTCGTCGCGCAAATAGGCTTTGGCTTTGAAATAGCCGGCGGCGGGGAGCGGAAGTTCGATTTCCCAAACGTCGCCGTTGCGGCGCATGGGCAAATCGCGCCAGCTTTCGTCGGCAAAAATTTCACCGGCGGCGCGGGCGGCGATGATTTCGTGGCGGCGCGTGGCGGAGCGGCCGAGGTTGGTGCGGAGAAAGGCGCGCAGATTATTTTTTGGGAAATTTTTTTCCGCGCGAATTGAAAAAAGAACTTTGTCGCCGACGAAACGCCGGAGGCGTTCGCCGGGCGCGGGCGACAGGATAAGCAGGGGCGGTTCCACCTGAAAAATTTTTAGCAGGAAGTCGCGGCGCGGGAAACGTAAAAACGCTTTGGACAATCGTGGGCGTGATTTTTATACTTTGCACCGCAGCGACAGGATGTAAGCTGGCAAAGAAGTTGCTTAAATTTCCAGCAGTTGCGTAAAATTTTAGGACATGGCCACAGCAACAATTACCGCGGATGAACAATCTCAATTGATGCAAACGATTGAGATGTTCGAAGTCATTGTGCAATCGCAGCCGGATGATTGCCAGTCGCTCGAAATTCTCAAAGAGGCTTACACGAAATTGGAGCGCGAAGAAGACATCATCAACACCTCCAAACGCATCGCGCAGGCTTACGTGGGCACCGGCCAACTTTCATCGGCGATTCTAGAATACGAAACGATTTTGCAACTCCGTCCGAACGACACCGAGGCGAAAAATGCGTTGAAGCAAATCGAGGACAAAGCCCACGGCACACACACATCTTCGGGCGATGCCGAACCTGCCGCTCTGGCAACTCCACAAAACTCTCAAAAGGCTGGCGCGAAAAAATCACAGGCCGGAACCGGGGGTGCCGATGGCGACCGAAAGACATTTGAACGAATTTTCGTCGAAGGCAAAATCATCAGTGCCGACGATTTTGAGGCCTGCTGGCGAACGCCGGATTTGACTGTTACGCCGTCAGACGTGATTGAGCCTTTCATTCACACGCTCGCGGAGAAAAAAATTTTGCCGGTGGAAAAATCGCTCAAATTGCTCTCGGACAAATCGCGCACGCCGTTTTTGACTTTGGAAAAATACGACGTGGACATCGAATTGACACGTGGTTTTCCGGCGGAAGTGTGCCGGCGCTGGTGCGTTCTCCCATTTGACAAAATGAGCAAAGCCATTTTGGTGGCGACGGCGAATCCGTTCAATCAACTGGCGGCAAGGGAATTGGCCGAAAGTACGTCGCTCCGGTTGTTATGGTATCTGGCTTCACCGGCGGAATTGATGCAAAACATCCGAAAGACATTTCACTAATTATGAGCAAGGTCAAATCATTCGGAGAACGCATCGCCGACGCGCTGGTCGAGGACGGCCTGTTGACCGCGCAACAGGTGGAGGAATTGCTGGAACGGCAAAAGAAAGAGGGTGCGCGTTTCGTCAAGCTCGTGCTCGAAAAATCCTTTGTCAGCGACCAGGACCTGACCGTTTCGATGGGGCGCGTGCTCAACGTGCCGCCCGTCAATCTGGGGCGCGTGACGATTCCGCCGGAAATCTCTGAATTGATTCCGCGCGACGCCGCGCACAATCACAAAGTCGTTCCGGTTTCGCGGTTGGAAAACAAATTGTTCATCGCGATGGCCGATCCGTTGAACATTTTGGCGATAGACGACATCAAGCGCCTCACCAAACTTGAAATCACCCCGATGATCGCTTCCGAGCGCGCCATCATTGACAAACTCAACGCTTTTGATTCCGCGCGCGGCGGTTCGATTGAAGACATCATCATGGACGCGCAAAAACTGCGCGAAGCCGAAGCCGACGCGGATTCCATTGAAACAATCAAGGAAGTAGCGCCGGAAGTCAGCATTGACCAACTGGCGGCTTCCGGCGAAGAAGCGCCGGTCATCAAACTTGCCAATCTTATCATCGTTCAGGCCATCAAAGATCGCGCGAGCGACATTCATCTGGAGCCTTTTGAAAAAACCATGCGCCTGCGTTATCGCATTGACGGCGCGTTGATTGACGCCACGCCGCCGCCAAAGGAAATGCAACTGGCGCTGACGTCGCGCTTCAAAATCATGAGCAGTCTGGACATCGCCGAACGCCGTCTGCCACAGGACGGCCGTATGCGGGTCAAAGTCAGCGGAAAAGATTACGATTTACGCGTTTCCGTTTTGCCGACGGTTCACGGCGAGAAAATCGTGTTGCGCGTGCTCGACAAATCAAACCTTTCCGCCAGCGTTGATAAATTAGGTTTGGATCCCGGCACCTTCAAACAACTCAAGGCCGCCATTGACGCACCGCACGGATTGTTGCTGGTCACCGGCCCAACCGGTTCGGGAAAAACCACGACGCTTTACTCGGCTCTAAACGAACTCAATAATCCGATTTTCAACATCGTCACGGTCGAAGACCCGGTGGAATTTCAGATTCCCGGCATCAATCAAGTGCCGACCAAAAAAGATATCGGCCTCACGTTCGCCGGCGCGTTGCGCTCCATTCTTCGCCAAGACCCGGACATCGTGATGATTGGAGAAATCCGCGATCAGGAAACGGCTGAAATCGCCATCGAAGCCGCGCTTACCGGCCACCAGGTATTGAGCACATTGCATTGTAACGATGCGCCCGGCGCGATTGCGCGTTTGGACGACATGGGCATCGCGCCGTTTTTGATTTCATCTTCATTGCTGCTTTCCTGCGCCCAGCGGCTTATCCGCCGCGTCTGCCCGCATTGCAAAGAGCCGGTGACTTATCCCGCGAAGATGTTTGAAGACCTCGGCATCGAACCTTCTTCGTTCAACGGCGTGCAACTCTTCCGCGGACGCGGCTGTGAACGCTGTAAAAATTCCGGCTATTCCGGCCGTATGGCGGTGATTGAAGCCATGACCGTTTCCGACGCCATTCGCAAATTGATTATCGCCCGCGCCAACGCGCGCGAAATCAGCAAAGTCGCGATTGAGGAAGGTATGCGCACACTCCGCATGGTTGCGCTGGATCGCGCGCGTGAAGGTATTTCCACCTTGGAACAGGTCATCGTGATGACGGCGGCGCATTGATTTGCGTCAAACCTCAAAACTTCCGCTGCGGCATGATGGATTGCTGTTCTTGCGACATCCACGGCGGCGCTTGCGGCGCCCAAGAAGGGGCGGCCAGCGATTGTTGCTGTTGTTGCAAACTGCTTTGACTTTGCCCCGTGATTCCCGGCAACGGAGCCAGTCCGCTCGGCGTCGCAATGCCGCTGCTCAATGGCACATACGACGCGCCAATGGGATTGACGACCGGCTGATTGAAACTGGAACTTGTCGTCATCGGCGAAGACGAAAAAAATCCCGAACTGCCGGAATTGTAGGAAGACGATGACTGTATTTGAGACGACGACCCCGGCTGAATCACCTGCTTGAACCAGTTCAAATTGGATTGCCTTGATGAATCCGAAGATGACGGCGACGACAATGTCGCGGCATTCATGTCTTTCCAAAAATTCGCGTTGAAACTGTCATTGACCGGGCGGTCATCGTCACGTTGCGGCACATTGTTGTAAAGCTGGCTCAAAGTTCGCGGTATCGCGCTCAAACTGTCGCTGATCAAATTCGGTGTCCGGTTCGACGAATCATCACTGCTGTCAGAAAACCGCGCGGCCAGCGTCGGATCGTTCACCGACAAATCGTTAGTCATTCCAAATCGCGAAGAACCTTGGGCTTTGGACGAACGCCCGAATGAATCAAAATTCTTCCAATCATCTGACGAATTGTTTTGATCCGGTTTCTGAAAAATGCTTCCCGCAGTCGGCAACCCCAAAATCTCCCTCGGCGTCATCGTCGCCCAGCTTTTGCGGTTATTTTTCCCGGTGTCAGAAATCAACGGCGCGACCGCCAACGGCAACGGCGCGGCATCCGGCAAACTTCCGCCGATGCTCGAAAACGGTGTCTGCGGATTATTTTTTACAACCGGCGAGGAAAGTCTTGCCAGATTCGACGACAAATCGCCGCCGTCCGGCGATTGAAACAACAGCGGCTCGCCGCCGTTTTGCGCCTGAATCGGCAACGTCATGGCGACCACCGCGCCAAACAGCAACAGCCCCAATTGAAATTTTACCGCACGGGAAACCATTTTCATTCAAACGCTAATCCATTAGACAACGCCCGTCAAAAATGAATTCAAACTTATTGGCGCTCATATTCGCCCTTTTTGACCTTTTTCAGCACGGTAAAACCGGCCTTTTTCGCGTCCGAAATGGACAGCGGCTTCAATTTATGCGGCGTGCTGAAACCGGAAATGATTTTGCGCACCGGCTTTTTGCACGCCGGGCAATTGGTCAATGGCTTGGCCGACAACGGACGGTTCAACGTGAACTTCCCGCCGCACACCGCGCAACTGCCTTCGCACAATTCGTATTCGTAAAGAGGCACAAATAAATTCTGAAATTCAAATAACGCTTGTTTGCCCTACCAACCATTCTTGCCCGCCATAAAACTAATTGTCACCAGGATTAGTGTTAAGATTACGATAATAACACCTACCACCAAATGTCGTCTCACCACGCTAGGATTAGTAGATGACGTTTCCTTCCACCATTTTTTCAAATCAAACCAAAAGCTCACTATGGATAATATCAAAATTCCACCGGCGAGAGCCGCAGAAATGACAGAAATGGTTATCCATTTATAGACGGCTGCCAATATGATTGGGTCCATTTTGGCATTGGGAGCCATCAGTGATTTAATATTCGGCAAGAGAACGCAAAATATAATAAATAAGGCTGTTATTGAGCCGAACAATCCCAAGCCCAAAAGAGAAGATAAAATAGATTTGATAAATATATTTCTCATTCGACTATTCATCTTCAGCCTCACCTACTTCTTCAAAAACGCGCTGAACAAATCTATCGGCAGCGGCAGGAACGTCGTCGTGTTGTGTTCGCTCGCCATTTCGCGCATCGTTTGGAGATAGCGCAGTTGCAGCGCAATCGGTTCTTTCGCGATCATCGCGGCAGCCTGCACCATTTTTTCGGCGGCCTGAAATTCGCCTTCCGCGTTCACCACTTTGGCGCGACGTTCGCGCTCAGCTTCGGCTTGCTTGGCCATCGCGCGTTTCATGCTATCGGGCAACGCCACGTCCTTGATTTCAACCGACGTGACTTTGATGCCCCACGGCTCGGTTTGACGGTCAATGATTTCCTGCAATTTCTGATTGATGACATCGCGTTGCGACAACAAATCGTCCAGCGACGCCTGACCGAGCACGCTGCGCAACGTCGTTTGCGCGATGAGCGAAGTTGCCTTCCAATAATTTTCCACTTTCACCACCGCGTCCATCGGATTGATGACACGGAAATAAACGACCGCGTCCACTGTCGCCGGCACGTTGTCTTTGGTCATGATTTCCTGTTTGGAAACGTCAATGGTCACGACGCGCAAATCCATTTTCACCATGCGGTCAACAATCGGAATCAGGAAAATGACGCCCGGCCCTTTGGCGTCGAGCAACTTGCCGAGCCGGAAAATGACGCCGCGCTCGTATTCGCGCAAAATGCGCACGGCCTGCGGCAAAATGATGACGAGCACGATGAAAATCGGCACGATGATGGCCAATCCAGTTTTGATAAGACTGCCGAGATTTTGAATTGATTGTTGGTCCATAAATTTTTCTCCGTTTTGAGTTGTTAATGTTCAGGCAACTTCCAAACAGCAAATTTCCGCGCACCAATTTTCGATTTTCTGTTTAATCGCATCGCGCACCTCGCGAACTTTTTCCAATTTCTCTTCGCGCGAACCTTGAAACGCCGACGGGTCGGGAAAACTCCAATGCAATCGCGTCGTGACGCCGGGAAAAATCGGGCAGCGTTCCGCGCTCGTCTCGTCGCAAACGGTGATGACGTAGGAAAATAATTTTCCGGCCTTGATGAAATCAAAAACCGATTTGGTTTGGTTGCCGGAAATGTCCATGCCGATTTCGTCCATCGCTTCGACGACGAGCGGATTCAGTTTTCCCGGCTCAATGCCTGCGCTGTACGCCTCAAAAAATTCGCCGCAGATTTGATTGAGAAACGCTTCAGCCATCTGGCTGCGCGCGCTGTTGTGAATGCAAACAAACAAAATTTTCTTTTTCATAATTGTTATGCAGTTTCGGTTTTCAGTTTTGAGCAACAATCTTTTTCGCGAACGCAACGGCAAGCGAACACCGCCGTTACCGCGCCGAGCGGTGGCGCAGTTAAATAAATCCACAAATGCTCGAAGTGGCCGGAAATCAGTGCAGGCGCGAGCGAACGCGCCGGATTCATGGATGCGCCGGAAATCGGGCCGGCAAACATCGCTTCAAGCGCAATCACCGAGCCGACGGCGATTCCCGCCGTGATGCCTTTTTCTTTCGCGCCAGTCGAGACGTTTAAAATTGTCAGCATCAGAAAAAATGTCAGCACGGCTTCGAGAATGAACGATTGCATTTCCGAACCGGCGGGCAAAGTCGCGCCGAGCCATTTGTTTTCTGGAAAAAGAAATTTCAGCAACGCGCTGGCGAGAATGGCTCCGGTGATTTGGCTGAAAATGTAAGGCAGAATTTCGCGCCCGGACATTCTGCGCGCCGCCCAAAATCCAAGCGTCACGGCGGGATTCAAATGCGCGCCGGAAATGTCGCCGACGGTGTAAATCATTGCCAAGACAATCAAGCCAAACGTCAGCGCAACGCCGACGTGCGAAATCGCGCCGCCGCTGATTTGGTCAATGACAATCGCGCCCGTGCCCGCGAACACGAGCGCAAACGTTCCCAAAATTTCGGCGCAGCATTTTTTCATTTCGGTTTCACTTTCAAAGTCAGTCCGTTGATTTCGAGAATCTCAACGTTTTGATTTTCTTCAATTGGAATTTCACTGACCGCGTTCCAGAGTTCGCCTTCGACAAAAACTTTTCCGCCGCTTGAATCAATTTTCGATTTCGCGGCGACGACTTTGCCAATCATCGTTTCCGCGCCCGCGTGTTTCGGCAGAAATTGCGCGCGAACGCCTTTGCCGACGAAAAACACGAAAAACGCCGCCGTGACGATTGTCGTCGAAACAATCCACGTCATCGGCAACTGATAAACCTTTGGCTCTTGATTGAAAAGCATCAATGCGCCGAGAAAAAACGCGATAATGCCGCCGCCGGTCAACACACCGTGCGTCGGCGCAAAAATATCAATGATAAATAGCGCAATCGCCAAAAGAATCAGCGCAATTCCGGCGATGTTCAGCGGCAAAGTTGAATTCATGTAAAACAGCAAAATCAGCGCGAGCGCGCCCGCGACGCCGGGAAAAATCGCGCCCGGATGACTCATTTCCGCGATGATGCCGTAAATCGCCACGAGCATCAGCAACATCATCACTTCCGGCTGCCAAAAAATTTGGAAAAATTTTTCGCCCGCGTTCATCGGAATTTCCACAATGCTCGCGCCCGCGGTTTTCAAAACTTTTTCGCCGATTTTTTTGCCGTCCAATTTTCGCAGCAAATCGGGAACGTTCGTGGCAATCAAATCAATCACGTTCATTTTCAACGCTTCTTCGGACGTGATGGCTTTACTGTCCGTAACGGACGATTTCGCCCATTCGACGTTTCGATTGCGTTTCTCGGCAATCGTCTGCATCACTTTCGTGTAAGCGTTGCCGATTTTTTGCATCATTACACTGTTGGTCGTTTCGCTTTCGTTGTTTAGTTCAATCGGGTGCGCCGCGCCAATCGTCGTGTGCGGCGCCATCGCCGCCACGTCCGCCGCGAGCGTGATATAAACGCCCGCGCTGCCCGCCATCGCGCCTTCGGGTGAGACATAAACGACCGTCGGAACGCGTGCCGCGTAAAAATTCTGCATGATGTCGTTCATGGAATTGGCGAGGCCGCCCGGCGTGTTAAGTTGAATGACAAGACATTCGTCATTTTGATTCGCGGCGATTTCGATTGCGCGGGAAATGTAATTGGCCGTGGCCGGGCCAATCGCGCCATCAATGTGAATCAGCCCGACTTGCGCGGCGAACAATTGTGTCACCGTGAACAAGGCCATTCCCGCCGCCAAAATTTTTGCGCGCAGTTTCATTTGAATAAATGATTGCCCGACGCATAAAATCATAAATCAAAAATCAGCAATCGTAAATGATTTGCGGCGCGCGATAATTTGTTTTACAATTCTAACGTCTGAAAATGAATCCGCCGGATTTCAGCCATGAATTGAATCGCCTGATGGACCCGTATTGGCGCAAGGCGCGCATCGCTGCGCGCCTGCTCATCAAGCGCGAACTCGGCAAGCCGTGGTCGCCACGCGACCGTCGGCTGGCGGAGCGGTTTGCCAACGATTCGGGCGTGACCAATCGGTTGATGCAGCAGGCCGTCAACTGGCATCGCGCGCCAAATTCTTACCATGATAAATTGGTGGACGCAAAAAATTGAACTGGACACGCCTGCCGGCCAAACGTTGCGGAAATTGGTTGAAGTTCTACCAAAGACGCGACCGCTGCGGATTACACTGTTCGGTTCGGCGCCGCTGCAATTGAGTATTGACGCGACGTTGTTGAGCGGCGACGTGGATATTTTCAGCGACGAAGAATTTCTGGCGGAAGTGGTGGAACGCGCCGGCTTGAGCGAAAAACAACACAAACCCGGTTTTCAAGTTTGTTCCGAATTGAATTTTCGCACCAGCCCGCGCTGGAAAGACCGCGTGCGGACAGCGCAAATTGAAAACGTCACGTTCATCATTCCGCATCCGTATGATATTCTGATTGCCAAGTTGAATCGGCTGGAAGAAAAAGATTTGCTGGCGTTTCGCACCGTGCTTGCCAAAACCGGACATCCGACCGAAGCCGAATTGATTCACGAATTGCAAATGGCCGTGGATTTGTTTCGCCCATCCTTCGATGAAGAGCAAGGGCACGACATAGCGAACAACTGCCGCCGCCTTTGGCCGCTGATTTACGGACGCGAGATTGACCCGCGCAAGGAAATCATCGCGCCCGCGCTGAAAATCCGCCGCGAAGGTTACGGCGAGCCGACGCGCGATTACAAACAGGAATTGCGCGACGCGCTGCGTGAAGAAAGGTTAAAGAGTTGAAGCGTTAAATTGGAATTGCGCCGTCAATGTGAATCAGCCCGACTTGCGCGGCTTGAAGTGTCGCGGCGCAAAAAAGAAACGCGATGGAAATCCAACGCTTCACAATTTAAGTCTTTGTAAATCGTTAAGACTTTTGAAATCGCCGCAGCTTTGGTCTAAAGAACGCGCGCGCGATAAAAACGATTCAATGACTGTTTTGTCTGGTGTTCCGCTCGGCTTCAAACGAAAACCACTCATGCTAAATTTTGTGACCGACGATACAATCTCACCAATGAATCGTTGCCCATTATCATCACAAAATTCATACTCGTTGTTTTCAATATCAATTGCTTCAAGATGAGATTCCACTTTCGCTACTGATGGGAACAAATAAAGCAAACCACCGTTGAGTTCCAAAACGAGAATCATAACAAATCTTGGATAAAATTGTGAACATTACGATTCATGCTTAAACTCTATTTCACAAAAACTTTTTGTCCACGCAATTCGCGCGGCATTTATTTCGCAAAACTCTCTGCCATCGCAATCGCTTTGCGCATGGCCATGGATTTGTTGACCGTTTCCTGAAATTCCGCTTCCGGCTGCGAATCGGCGACCCAGCCGCCGCCCGCCTGCACATACGCTTTGCCGTCTTTGATGAGCGCGGTGCGCAGCGTGATGCACGTGTCCAGATTGCCGTTGAACGAAAAATAGCCGACCGCGCCCGCATAAGGCCCGCGCGCGGTCTGTTCGAGTTCGGCAATGATTTGCATCGCGCGAATTTTTGGCGCGCCGCTGACCGTGCCCGCCGGAAACGTCGCGCGCATCAAATCGTAATTCGTTTTACTCGTGGACAATTTGCCTTCCACCTGCGTCACGATATGCATGACGTGACTATAACGCTCGATGACCATCAATTCCTTCACTGCCACGCTGCCAAAATCGCACACGCGCCCGAGGTCATTGCGCGCGAGGTCAACCAGCATGACGTGTTCGGCGCGTTCCTTCGGGTCGGCGAGCAATTCTTTTTCCAGCGCCAAATCTTCGGCTTCGGTTTTCCCGCGTCGCCGTGTTCCGGCAATCGGACGAATTTCCACTTTGCCGTCTTCGCAGCGCACATGAATTTCCGGCGACGCGCCGACGAGCGAAAATCCGTCGAGTTCCAGCAAAAACAGATACGGCGACGGATTGACGTTTCGCACCGCGCGATAAATGTCCAGCGGCGACGCTTTCACCGGCGCGGAAAACCGCTGCGAACCGACGACTTGAATGATGTCGCCCGCGTGGATGTATTTCTTCGACGTTTCGACATTCGCAAAAAATTTGTCTTTCGTCTGATTCGATTCAAATTCGATGTTCGGAATTTCGTTCGTCACCGCGACGGATTTGTGCTCGCTCGGCTGTTCGAGCAGCGAAACGATGCGGTCAATTTCGCTCGTCGCATTTTCGTAGGCGTCCGACAAATTTTCCGCGTCGTCCAAAATGGCGTTGACCAAAATCGTGATGGTCTGCTGCACGCGGTCGAAAATGAGCAACTGGTCGGCGACGAGAAAATACATCACCGGCGTTTTCAATTCGTCCACCGGCGGACGCGGCACGACGGGTTCAACATCGTGGATAAATTCGTAACCGATGAAACCGACCGCGCCGCCGGTGAAACGCGGCAAATTGGGAATCGCGACCGCGCGAAATTTTTTCATCACGCGCTCGACGACTTCGAGTCCGTCCTTCACGTCCTGCCCGACGACAAATTTTTCGACGACTTTGCCGTTCTCCAAAACTTCAACGCGATTTTCCGTCTGCTTGATGACGGCGCGCGGATTGCAGCCAACGAACGAATAACGCCCGATGTGTTCGCCGCCTTCGACGGATTCAAACAAAAACGATTCGCCCGCGCCGCGAATTTTGCGATACGTCGAGAGCGGCGTTTCCAAATCCGCGAGAATCCGGCGCGTGACGGGAATGAGATTTCCCTGCGCCGCCAATTTCAAAAATTCATCCAGCGATGGCGAATGCATGAGGAATTAAGAATGAAGAATTTTGCGCGAAGAAACAAACAATTTGCGGTGCGCAATTTATTCCTGCGGCGCAGGAACTGGCTTTCCGTCTTCCAGAGCAATTACTTTTTGAACGAATGCTTTCAAATATTTCCAATCATGATTTTTCAAAACGCGATTTGCAAATTCGTCTCGAAGTGATGGATTTGTTTTCACCATTTCTTTAACAATTGCTCTTGCTTTGTCGTCATACCAATCATCGCCTGTCATCCAATCTATGCCAGGATGCACTTCTTGAGGTATTAAAAATCCCCAGAAACGCCATTTCTCATAGCCGGATAGATTTGGATGTTTACATTCCGCGCCAAGGTCCATTGCAATTCTTTGAGTAATTGAAGTGTGTTCGTCAATTGTGTGCTGATAAATAGGAATTGTGAAAATTCTAATTTTGAAAACATCTCTTCCATACATACAATCGGGACAGGATTCGACAAATATTATTCCATCAACGCAAAGAAACCAAAACGTCAGAAAAAGAATTACCGATGAAAAAATGATGACGAGCTTTCGTTTCATTTCTTTTTATAAATCTCTTCCGGCTTTTGCAATTGCGGTTCGGTGATTTTGAAATTTTCATTTTCGACCGAGCGGAAAAAGCAGGAGTGATAACCTTCGTGGCACGCTGCGCCGATTTGCTCGACCTGAATGAGCAGCACGTCGCCGTCGCAATCGAACGCGATGTCCTTGACGGTTTGCACGTGGCCGCTTTCCTCGCCTTTCATCCAGAATTTCTGGCGCGAGCGGCTCCAAAAATGCGTCTTGCCGGTCTCAACGGTTTTTTCCAGCGACGCGCGGTTCATCCACGCGAACATCAGCACACGCTTGGTTTGAAAATCCTGAATGATGGCGGGAATCAATCCCTGCGAATCGAATTTCAATTGGTCGTAAAAGCTCATGCGCTGGATAGTTTAACCGCCAAAACATGAAGATTCAAACCTCCAAATTCCAAGCTCCAACATCCAGAGAAATTCCAAATTTCAATTCACGCCGCAGTTTGATTGAAGTTTGATGGTTGGAGCTTCTTTGGCGTTTGGAATTTTTTATTTTTCGGAAATGGTCGTGTTGGTCAAGGTCGTGCCGGTTGCAAAATTGGAAGTTGCCGACGAAGCCTTCAAAGCAAATGGCTTGGGCGGAGTCGGCGGAACATTCGTCAACGCTGAAACCATGTTCGTGGAAAAAACGGGCGGATTGGTCAACGCGGGCACTTGGTTTGTTAAAATCAAAATGGCGTTGGTTGTGGACATTTCATTTGTGGAAATTGCTGATACTTGATTGGTCGCCGTTGCCGAAATGGAATTCGTCGCGTTCTTTTCGCGTTCGGCGAGGTTGCGTTCGAGACGAGTTTTGAGGTCAGTGTAAACGTCATTGGTTACGGCGGCGAGGTGCACGCGGGCTTCGTCGTAAAAACCGGCGGCGAGTTTGATGCGCGCCAGATGGATATAGACGCCTTCGCGTTCGACTTCGTTGTGCGCGATGTTAAGCGCGTTTGTCCAGGCAACGAGCGCGTCATTGGTGCGGAGCGGTTTGATGCCGTAATAGCTTTGCGCGTATTCGGTCGCGAGCGGATAATTGTCCGGGTCGAGCTTGACGGCTTTGCGATATAATTCGAGCGATTTGTCGAAAACCTGCGGTTCGGTGATGCCGTAAAACGCTTCCGCGTCCTTGCGATAGAGATAAACCGCTGTCGCCCAATTTTCGTAATAGACCGGCTCGGCGGGATTCAATTCGCTGGCCTTGGCGAAATAAATGAACGCGTTGGTGAGCGGCCCGTTTTCGCAGAAATAACCGGCGAGATTGTTCCATGCCGCCGGATTTTTCGGGTCGAGCTGGCGGGCAATTTCATATTGTTTCATCGCGGTTTCTTCGTCGCCCAAATCGTTCAGGAAACTGCCGTAAGCGAGATGGCCGCGCGCGAAATTCGGGTAGCGCAGTAGAAAATTCTCATAATCCTTGCGGACGGAATCGAACCGCGCGTGGATGCGTTTGTTCAATTCCGCTTTCGATTCGCCCGCGCCTTGCGCCGTGAACGCGTCGTTATCGCGAATCCATTTGTCCACTTCCGCCGTCGCGTCGTCGTCTTCCATCATCAACTGCTGCAATTCTTTTTCTTCGGGCGAGTTCGTATCGGGAATGGAAACCGTGACGCCGAGATGTTGCTCCAGCAGATTGCTGACGGCCTGCGGTTGATTCGTGGCCACCAGCGCGCTGACCAGCCCGATGAGAAGTTGATTCACGGCATTAAATTAACACTTCGGCGCGAAAAGAAGAAATCAAACTTCATTCACGACGCCCCAATAAACGTCCAGATGTTTGCCGAGATACAGTTTCACGGCTTTGACGAGTGTTTGCGCTTCGGCTTTCTGGCCGCGCGCGACGATTTCCTTGAGCGTCATGCGCGGACGAATCTGAAATGAACCTTGCGCGATAATCGGCCCTTCGTCGAGTCGCATGGAAACGAAATGCGCCGTGACGCCGGCAATCTTCACGCCGCTTTCGTAAGCCTGCCGATACGCCTGCGGTCCGGGAAAACTTGGCAGCAGCGACGGATGGATGTTGATGATTTTGTTTTTGTAGCGCCAGACGAAGTTCGGCGAAAGAATTTTCATGAACCGCGCGAGCACGATGAAATCAATTTCGTGTTGTTCCAAAAGTTTCAGCGCGACGTTTTCGGATTTGGCGCGGTCGAGCCACGGCAAATGGAAAAACGGCAGCTTGTGTTTTTGGGTGAGCGGCGCGAAACCGGCGTGATTGCCGATGACGAGCGCGGCGTCGGCTTTCAATTTCGCGGCCAGCAGCGCGTCGAAACAGTGCGTTTCCTTCGTGACCATGATGGCGAATCGCTGGCGGCGGCGCGGGTCGGTGAGGCGCAATTTGATTTCCATGCCGAGCGATTTGGCGAGCGCGTCGAGTCCGGCGCGGAGCGATTGCGTTTTCAACGCGCCCGGTTTCCACGAAGCCTGCAAGGTCATGCTGAACTGGCCGCGTGTGACCTGTTCTTCGAGCGCCTCGATGTTCGCCTTTTGCTCGAACAAAAAATTCGTGACGCGCGCGATGACGCCGGTTTTGTCGCGCCCGATGACCGTGACGGTGACGAATTGCTTCATACTTAAATTGAGACATGAATCGCGCCAATTGGCACGAATTAAAATTCGTTTTGGGACAAAATGATTGTCAATCAGCCGCATTGCCAAAGCTGCGATTTTCTGCAACTTTTCCCGGCTTTGGCTGTTAAATTGCTTAAATATCGAAGCACAATTATGGGTTTTAGTTCGGCAAAAAATCTGGTGGCGGCGGTCGCGGACGCGACGCCAACGCAATTTGATGACTGGCGCAAATCGTGGCGCGCGGCGGCGGACGGCGGTTCGTCCGAGCCGTTGCTGACGTTCATCGCGCGGGAGCGCGGTGTGGCCGAGGACGTGTTCATCCAACGGCTCGCGCAATCCATCGGCTGGCCGTTTGTGGATTTGCACAAGCAGACAATTCCGACGGAAGCGCGCAATAAAATTTCCACCAAAGTCGCCTTTCAATACGCCGTGTTGCCGACGGCGATGAACGACGGCACGTTGCAAATCGCCGTGAGCGACCCGTTTGATTCGGCGATGATGAACGCTGTCCGTTTTGACGCGCACATGCCGGTGCAATTCGCGCTCGCGCCCAAAGTGGAAATCGAAAAGGCGTTGAAAAAATATTACGGCGTCGGCGCGGAAACGCTCGATGAACTCGGCGAAGGCGAACCGATGGAATTGGAAATCGCCAGCGACAAGGAAATTACCGAGGACGATCAGGAAGCGAGCGTCATTAAATTCGTCAATCAAATCATTTGGGAAGCGTTCAAAGACCGCGCGACGGACATTCATTTCGAGCCGCAGGAAGATGAATTGCGCATCCGCTACCGCATTGACGGCATTTTGCACCAAACGCCGATGCCGCCGCAATTGAAACGGTTTCAAGCCGCGCTCATCTCGCGCATCAAGGTGATGAGCGGCATGAACATCGCGGAAAAACGTTTGCCGCAGGACGGTCGCATCAACGTCCGCATCAAG
The DNA here is from genome assembly GCA_035545995.1 of Verrucomicrobiia bacterium. Lineage (GTDB taxonomy): Bacteria > Verrucomicrobiota > Verrucomicrobiia > Limisphaerales > UBA11358 > UBA11358. Next base: position 5,961 of record DASZXH010000078.1, on the reverse strand, counting down.
GGCGAGGAAATTGACATCCGCGTTTCCACCGTGCCGACGGTTTATGGCGAAAGTGTTTCGTTGCGCTTGCTCACGCGCGGAAAAATTTTTCTCTCGCTCGACAAATTGGGTTTCGCGCCGAAGGACGAAGCCATCATCCGCGAAATCATCGTCAAACCGCACGGGATTTTTCTTGTGACCGGCCCGACCGGTTCTGGCAAGTCCACGTCGCTTTACGCATTTTTGTCGGCCATCAATTCGATTCATAAACGCATCATCACGATTGAAGAGCCGGTGGAATATGAATTGCGAGGCATCAATCAAATCGCCGTGCGTCCGGAAATCGGGCTGACATTTGCGATGGGCTTGCGTCATATTTTGCGTCAAGACCCGAACGTCGTGATGGTCGGCGAAATCCGCGACCAAGAAACAGCGGACATCGCGATTCGCGCGTCGCTGACGGGTCACTTGGTATTTTCCACGCTGCACACGAATGATGCGCCGAGCGCGTTCACGCGCTTGACGGACATGGGCATTGAACCGTTTTTGATTGCGTCGTCCGTCGAAGCCGTGCAGGCGCAACGTCTGGTGCGCACGATTTGCACGCATTGCAAAACCGAGCAGCAGGTGGACCACGATTATCTGCGCAAAATCGGATTTCCAGAGAACGAAATCGGCACGGCGAAATTCTGGCACGGTGTGGGTTGCGAAGATTGCCGCCAGCTTGGCTATCAAGGTCGCAAGGGTATTTATGAATTGCTCGCGGTCACGGAAAGCATCCGCCCGCTCATCATGAATCGCGTGCCGGCCACGACGATTGCGGCCAAGGCCATCGAGCAGGGAATGCGCACACTGCGCACCGACGGCTGGACCAAGGTCAAGAACGGTGAGACGACCATCGAAGAAGTCCTGCGTGTGACGCAAATCGAGGAGCACATGGACGCGTTGAATGGCGACGAACACACTCAATTCATCAAGCAGAGTTAAATCCAACGCCATTTACCCGATATGACCCGCTGGCATTCCTGCAACATTCTGCAAATCGCGCCCGACGCGAAACGTCTCTGGCATTTCGACGCAAAAGGCGGCGGTTTCGTTTTGAACCGCGAATACACCGAATCGTTGCCTTCAAACACGACGGCCAAATCGTGGACGGCGTTGTGGCAGCCGAAATTGAACGTCGCGTGGCTGCCGGTGGAACATATTTTTCTGCGCGTCATCGAACTGCCCAAAAGCAATTTCGACGAAACGCTGGCGATGGCGGAATTACAATTGGAAAAATTGTCGCCGTTGCCCGTCGCGCAAATCGTTTGGACCATCCACGTTTTGCCACCGCGCAATATGGCGAAAGCCGAGGGCGCGACCGAGGAAAATCTGCAAACCGTCGTGGTCGTCATCGCCGAGCGCCGTGCCGTAGAGGAATTTCTCGGCAAACTGGAAGGCCAGAGTTTTTTCGCCGACCGGCTCGAAGTGCCGTTTCTGGATCAATTGGCGACCATTCCCGCGACGGAAGAAGGCGCGTGGATTTATCCGGTTTTGTTGAGCGGCCAAAATGCGGCGCTCATCGCGTGGCAATTCAACGGCGCGCTGCGCAGTTTGAGCGTCGTCATTGTGCCGCCGGCGGGCGACCGCGCGGCGGATTTGAAAAGCCAATTAGCGCAATTGGTCTGGGCCGGCGAATTGGATGGTTGGTTGACCGCGCAACCCAAATGGCATCTGGTCGCCAATCCGGCGCAGGCCGAGGAATGGAGCAATCTTCTGAGCCAAGGCTTGAACGAGCCGGTTGAAGTTTCGCCGCCGCTGCCGGAAACGGAATTGGCAGCGCACACGGCGCAACGCGCGGCGGTCGCCAGCGAAAAGGCCAATCTTTTGCCGCCGGAATTTTCCACGCGCTATCGCCAGCAATTTTTGGATCGGCTTTGGTTTCACGGTCTGGCCGCCGCCGCTGTTTTATACGCGGTGTGCGTGGCGGTTTATTTTTGCGCTGTGGCATGGGTCGGCCATCAGACGAGCGATGTCGAATCGCAAGTTGTCGCCATCAGCAACAATTACACAAATGCGTTGCAACTCAAGGCGCGTTATGACGTGCTCAAGGAACGCGAGGATTTGAAATACGCCGCGCTGGATTCATGGAAACTGGTGGCGGAACAGTTGCCCGACGGCATCACGCTGCAACGGTTCAGTTTTGCCGACGGGAAAAAAGTCACGCTTACCGGCTCTTCCTCGCCGGATCAGATTTCTGCCATCACCGATTTCAGTGATGCGATGCGCAAAGCTCAATTGAACGGCCAGCCGATGTTCAACCAGAAAGTGGCGAACGATTTTAATTTTCGTCAAAACGGCAACGCGGCGACATGGAATTTCAGCCTGCAACTGTTGCACTCGGAGGAATCGCCGTGAAAAAGTATTTCTCACAACTTCGTCCGTTGGAACGACGGCTCGCCGTCGCGTTCGCGGTCATTTTGTTTCTCGTGCTGAATTGGCTATTTATCTGGCCGCATTTCTCCGACCTCGAAAAATTGCGGCAACGCGGGCGAACGGCGCGGCAAAAATTGGAATTATACCAAACTGCCATCACGCAGGCGGCGAATTATCAGAAACAGGTGAAAAATCTGGAGAGTCAGGGCGGAACAGTGACGCCCGAAGACCAGGCGATTAATTTCATGCGCACGATTCAGACGCAATCATTGCAAAGTCACGCGCAAATCTACAACACGTCGCGGCAGACAACGCACACAAATCAGTTTTTCATCGAATTGACGCAAAATCTGAATGTCGTTGCCGACGACCAGCAATTGGTGGATTTTCTTTACAAACTCGGCTCGAGCGTTTCGATGGTGCGCGTGCGCAATCTGGAATTGCAACCGGACGCTTCGCATCAACACCTCAACGCGAACATGCAACTCATCGCCAGCTATCAAAAAAATCCGCAAACGAATTCCAAATCCGCAACCGCAAAGGCAAAATGAAAACGACCACGCTCGCACTTTTACTGATTTTTTTAACCGGCCTTGATTTATGGGCGCAACAAAACCCGTTTGGGCAGCGCCGTTTGCCGCAACGCTTGAACCCAACGGCAAACAGCCCCGTGACCAATGCCGTCGCTGTTCCACCATCAGTGACGCCAAGTTTTCCCGCGCCCGCGCCAACCGCAACCACAACTCCGGCGCCGGGTAATCTGAGCTTTTCATCGCCGGACAACGGCGCGGCGGCAGTCAACCCCAATTCGTCGAACGGTCCCGAAGTTCCTGCCTACACTTACAATTTTCAAGGTGTGGACGTGAGTCAGGTGCTGGACGTGTATGCGCAATTGGTCGGGCGCACGGTTTTGCGCGCCGGATTGCCGACGGCGCAAATCATTTTGAAGACAGAAACGCTTTTGACGAAAAGCGAAGCGATTCAAGCGCTGCAAGCAGTGCTCGCGCTGAACGGCGTCTCGCTCATCAACATGGATGATAAATTCGTGAAGGCGATTCCGGCGGACCAAGCTGGGACGGCCGGCGGAGCATTCAGCACCAATAACGCGGAACAGATGCCGGGTTTGGGTTCGTATGTGACGCGCATCGTGCAGTTGAAATACACGAAACCCAGCGACATGGTCACGGTCATCAAGCCGTTTGCCAAGCTGGCGGATTCCATCGTCCCGATTGATAGCAACGGCATTTTGGTGCTGCGCGACAACGCGGAAAACGTCAAACGCATGATGGAAATGATCAATCAGGTGGACGTAACGGGCAGCGCTTCACAAATCATTTCCGAAGTCATCCCCATCAAATACGCGATGGTGGATGACATCGCCAATGCGTTGAACAGTTTGGGTGGCCAGAGTTCGGCTATCGGCAATGCCACAACGCCCGGCAGCAGTGGTTCGCGCAATGCGGGCAACGGTTTCTCAAATAGCGGCAACAGTGGCGGCGGCTTGCAAGGCCAACAAGGCCAAAACCGTCCTTATGGCTCTACCACAACTACCGGCGGCACGACTGGAACGGCCGGCAATAATTTCAGTTCAAACCTGCAACGAATCATCCAGCGCGCGGCCAGCGGCAGCAGCTCAGACCAAATCCAGATTTTCGGCCAGACAAAAATCATCGCTGACGAACGAAGCAATTCGCTGCTCGTGTTCGCCACGCGGACTGACATGGATACCATCACGAATATCGTTGCCAAATTGGACGTGCTGCTGGCGCAAGTGTTGATTGAATCGGTCATCATGGACGTGGATATGGGCAAGGCGTTGAGTTACGGCGTTTCCGTGGCGCAAAATCAAAAGGGAGTTTCAAGCAATCCAAATGTTCAAACTGCCGGCGGTTACAATAATGGGCAACCGTTCTTCAGCTTTTTGAACAGTGATACAAACGGATTTCCCGGCAATTTCACCAGCGTTCTGCCATCGCCAACTACTTTAAGCGGCATTCCGATGGGACAATTCAGTTACTTTGGAAATATCGGGCCGACCTGGGATGCGGCGCTTCAGGCGGCGGCGGGTGATAGCAGCATAAAAATCATTCAACGCCCGCGCATCCAGACGTCGCAGGCGAAGGAAGCCTCGTTCTTCGTGGGTGAAACGGTTCCGTATGTCACCAGTGTTTATTACGACAGCGGCATCGGCGGCGGACCCAGTTCGTCCTATTCGCAATTGTCTGTCGGTGTGGAATTGGATGTCACACCGTTCATCAATCCCGACGGTTTGGTGGTGATGGACATCAATCAGGAGATTGACGACATCAGCGGTTCGACGCCAATCAGCGGCGTCGGCAACGTGCCGAACACTAATAAACGCACACTTTCATCCGAAATTGCCGTGCGGGACAAAGACACCATCATTCTGGGCGGGTTTGTCAAAAGCGAACACGACAAGAGCCGGGCCGGCGTTCCCATTTTGCAGGACATCCCGCTTCTGGGAGCCTTGTTCAGCAGCCGTTCCAGCGCGAACACGCGGGAAGAATTGCTCGTGCTGATGCGACCGACCGTGCTGAAAACGCCGGAAATCGCCGCCGCGCAGGTCGCCGTGGAAGAAAAACGGCTGCCCGGCGTGACCAGTGTTGAAAGGGAAGACGAAGAACAGGAACGCAGTTTGATTAACGCCAATCAAAAATTGCAACAGCAAAACTTGAAGCATAATCCGAGCAATTCCGATTTCTTTCAACAGGCGTCGCCCACGGTTGTCCCCAAAGCGAATTCGGACGATTCCGGGTTGTTGAACCCTTGATGGTTGAACCCGGACTTCAGGGCGCGGTTGAATTGCTGCTGTCGCCCGGCAGCAAATCGCCGACCGACCGGAAAATCTGCAAAGGCAAAAGCAGGATTCTCGTGGGGACATAAACCGGCTCCAATTTCGGATCGGTCAGCGTGCCGGTAACTTTGTATTCAAACAATTTGCTGACCGGCCAAAGCGCCTTGCTGATGAGCGGCCCGATCATGGGCGCGTCGCGCAATAATTGCGCCGTCACTCGCGCGTCCACATCCTGTTTCAAGCTCACGTCGCCGACGTATTCCAATCGCATCTGTTTGGTGCGAATCTCCAGCGAATCGGTGGAAATCATTCCGTTGGTGATGGAAAATTTGGCGGACGCGTCCGTCGCGCGGCTGTTGCCGACGCCGGGGATGATTGTGTTCATCACGGGCGACATGATGCTGAAAAGCCGGATGTCCCAAAGCAAGCCGTCGCGCAAATTCACATGGCCGTAGCCGTTCCAGCTTCGCCAATCTTCGGAATTGGCGTTGGTCACGGCGAGCAGCCCGGCAAATGTCCCTTCAAGATGGTTGGTGGCGCTGGATAAATCCACCGACAGCGAATGCAGATTCACATTGGTCACCTCGACGCTGAATTGATAATCCACGCCGCTGTGCGGCGCGGTGAAATCAAAATCCGCGAAGCCGTTGCCTTTGCCGCCATAAAACGAACCGGTCACGTTCGTCAAAATCAATTGCGCGCCCAGCCAGTGAATCGTGCCCGCGATGCCCGGGGTCTTGAGTTTGAGC
>DASZXH010000077.1:0-52977 GCA_035545995.1 Verrucomicrobiia bacterium | reverse complement strand
GCGCCACTAAAATTCATTTCAGATTTGGGCCGGAAACGCGAACGGCTCGACTCACAAATTAAACTTCGCGAATTAAATCCGTTAGCCGCCGGGTGATTTCATTTAGTCCCGAAATTTTTTCGGGTTTTACTGAAGTTCCTCGGGCGGCGCGGGCAGAAAACTATGCCAGAAAAAATAACCGCCCAATTGGGCGACAAGCAGATTATTATTGAAACCGGAAAACTCGCCAAGCAGGCGGACGGCGCTGTGACCGTCCAACTCGGCGAAACTATCATTCTTGTTGCGGCCGTCGCCGCGACGAAAGCCAAGGAAGGTCAGGACTTCTTTCCGCTGACCGTGGATTATCGTGAAAAAGCCGCCGCCGCCGGAAAATTTCCGGGCGGTTACTTCAAGCGCGAAGGTCGCCCGACCGAAAAAGAAATTCTCACATCACGCCTCACCGACCGACCGATTCGCCCGCTCTTTCCGAAAGGCTGGTATAACGAAGTGCAGGTGCAAACCGTCGTGTTGAGCGCGGACGGCGAAAACGACCCCGACATTTTGAGCATCATCGGCGCGAGCGCGTCGCTGATGGTCAGCGACATTCCGTGGGCCGGGCCGCTCGGCGCGGTGCGCGTCGGGCGCGTCAATGGAAAATTCATCGCCAATCCGACCCATTCCGAAGCGCGGGAAAGCGATTTGGATTTAGTCTATGTCGGCAACGAAAAAGATGTCGTGATGTATGAAGGTTCGGCGAAGGAAATTCCCGAGGCGGATTTTGTCGCGGCGCTGAAGTTCGCGCAGGAAGCGATTCAGCCGCAGATTCAAGCCCAAAAAGAACTCGCGGCCAAAGGCGGAAAAAAGAAACGCGAAATCACGCTAAAAATTGTTCCCGATGAAATTCTCGCCGAAGCGAAATCTCTCGCGGGCGACCGTTTTCTGCCCGCGCTGTTGACGCCGGGCAAGCTTGCACGCGAATCCGCCGTCAACGCCATCAAGGATGAAGTTGGCAGCAAGCTCAAAGAAAAATTCGGCGATGAAAAAGTCACCGATTTTGTCGTCAACGATGCGTTTTATTACATCCAAAAAGAAGCCGTTCGCAAATTGATTTTGCAAAGCGGCAAACGCCTCGACGGTCGCAATTTTGAGCAAGTCCGCCCTATTTCTAGCGAAGTGGGAATTCTCCCGCGCGCCCACGGTTCGGCGTTGTTTCAACGCGGCGAAACGCAAGCCGTTACGCTGGCGACGCTTGGCACGGGCGAAGACGCGCAGGAATTTGATTCCTACACCGGCGGCGAAACGGAAAAGAAATTCATTTTACATTACAACTTCCCGAATTTTTCCGTTGGCGAAACTGGAAGAATTTCTGGCCCCGGTCGTCGTGAAATCGGCCACGGCGCGCTCGCCGAACGCAGCATTGAGCCGATGATTCCGCTCGACACTTATCCTTACGCGATTCGCGTCACGAGCGAAATCATGGAATCGAACGGCTCGACTTCGATGGCGACGGTTTGCGGCGGCACGCTGGCGCTCATGGACGCGGGCGTTCCGATGATTCGTCCGGTTGCTGGCATCAGCGTCGGTATTTGCACCGAATACAGCGGCAACACGATTTCCAAATATCAATTGCTCACCGACATCATCGGCTGGGAAGACCATTACTGCGACATGGATTGCAAAATCGCCGGCACGGAAAAAGGCATCACCGGTTTCCAACTCGATTTGAAGCTGAAGGGTTTACCACACGAAATCATGACGCAGGCGATTGAACGCGCCCGCGTCGCGCGTTTGTTCATTCTTGGCGAAATGGCCAAGACGCTTCCCGCACCGCGCACGGAATTGAGCAAATACGCGCCGCGCATCGAAGTCGTGAAAATCAATCCCGAAAAGATTGGCGCGCTCATCGGACCAGGTGGAAAAAATATCAAACGTCTCGTAGAAGAATCCGGCTGCGAAATCAACATCGAAGACGACGGCACGGTGAACATTTTCTCCGTCTCGACGGAAGGCATGAAAATCGCGCGGGACGCAATTGTTGGCATGACGGCGGAAGCCGAAGTCGGCAAAATTTATCGCGGCAAAGTCGTGACCGTGAAAGAATTCGGCGCGTTCGTGGAATTTTTGCCGGGCAAAGACGGATTGGTTCACATCAGCGAACTGGCAAATTTCCGCGTCAAGAAAACCGAGGACATCGTAAAAGTCGGCGACGAAATCACGGTCAAATGCCTCGGTGTGGATGAAAAAGGCCGCGTGCGTCTTTCGCGCAAAGCCGCGATGGAAGACCGCGACAAGGAAATGGCTGAGCAACCGAAGTAAATTGCTTTTGAATCACGAAGCGTGAACGGCGAAAGCTGTTCACGCTTTTTAATTTAATTTTGGGTTCCTCATCCTTAATTGTTTTATTTCATTTTTGTCCCACCAAATTGCCGCATTGAATTGTTCGAGAGAAGATAATGTGAATAGATGGCTTAATGTTTTGTCTTTGGCTTTCAAATTTGGCAATGAAAGATAACGAAGTGATTTGAGGTTCGCTAAAGGAGCTAACGAATCAACGATTTGCCGACTCCACATGCTTCCGCCAAGTTCCAAGCCTTGTAATTGTGTCATTTCACCAATAACAGTTAAATTGCTGACTTTTTTAATGTTTTCCAATTCAAGCCAAACAAGATTTTTAAGATTCTTCAAAGAATCAATTTTAAGAATTTGGGGAGAACTGCCGACGCGCAAAAATTTAAGGTTAGTCAATTTAACGATGTTAGTGATTTCTTTAACGCTGCTCCATTTAATCCACAATCCTTCCAAGTCAGGGATTTGACAGGCTGCATCAAAAAGATTTTGAGGAAGTTGTGTTTGGAACCAAACAAATTTCAGCCCTCTGCAAGTTGGAAGAATTTTACACCATTCTTTTACAAGTTTTGTTTGTTGATGGGCTGGTAAACCTGTTTGTGTGCATGCAATACTTACTGTTGGAAGCCCGATATAGTCTGCGGGATTTCGAATGGAACTCGGAGGAAAACATTCCTTTGGCCGGTAATACCAAAAGCCGTCTTTAATGTCTCGGTCTGTTATGAATCGCTGCAAGAAATTTAATTTCCGACAATATTTACATCGTTTCAAATTGTCGAGGTGAATTTGATTGGTAATGTCCCACTAACACGTTGATAAATCGTGTAAATAAAAATTAAATTCTCGCCACCTTAAAGTCAGGTTGGAATTGACTGGTTGGAATTATTCTCTGTTTTGGAGACAGAGTTGGAAATTACAACTTTGGTGGCGAGAATTAAAATCCCATTAACTCCTGTAATGAATAAATATGATTAACGATTCCATGTGCAACAGCAGGAGTTGTTTTAATGGTAGAATGAATCCGACAAAAATTGTAATGGGCAGCAAACAGAGCAACAGCATGTTTAAGATTTTCGAGTTTCTTTGAGTATCCAATCCCACGACGAACAAATCTTCTGTTGAACGTTCTGACACTTAAATTAAGACGTTCAATATAGCTGGTGCTTATACTTTGATTTTGTCTTTGTCCAAACAGAATTGTTTTCTGAACAATTGGAACATTTCTCAATAATCGTTCTTTTTTCTCAATGAATTGAAAATTCTTAATCAGTTGAGCATAAGAAGCGCAATCCTGAAATTCCTCTGTAACACATGGAACATAAGGAATGAACCCATCACTTGTTATGTCTAAAGATTTTGTTTTATCAATCCGAAGTGACAAATCGCGAATGAACATTTTCGTTTCATGCTCGTCCCGTTTGCCAACATGATAAGCCAACAACAATTTTGTATCAGGCTCAATAGCAAGAAATGTGTATTGGTCTCCAAAATCATATTCCCAGTTAAAACAGTTATACTGTTTCTTTCTGACGAATGTATAAAGCTCATCAACCTGAATAGAATTTACTGTTACATTAATAATGTTTTGATTGAACACTTGAGTTGCCTTGGTTCCAGCAAATTCAAGAACATTCATAACAGTGTCACGATGAACATCGGCTAAACGAGATGCTGCACGAATACCAACTCCTTCAACCAATAAATGAACAATCTGAATAATTTTATCTGGCTCAAGTCGCAAATCACCAGTTGGTTTGTTTTCAGTTCTTGTGCATCTACAAGGTCTGCACAACCACCTTTGATTCCCAGAAGAAAAACCAAACTTAACCATATAATTACTACATTTTCTGCATCGCACTGTTGCCTTTCCCAGCGTGCGACTGTAGATTCAGGGTGTCTTGGAAAGAGACTGAACCATGCAGTTCACGCTGCATTGTTTAGGGCGGTTAGATGCTTCTACATCTGGCCGCCCACCTTGTTTTTATTTTATTACTCTCTTGCTAGAAAGTTCATATCCAAGTTTTCCATTATGGATTTTCTCAACAAGAACTCCTTGTTTAACCAATCGTTTGCACAATGAGAACACACTTGGGTATAAATCTTTTGCTGTGGTCACATAACCATAAGCAGGAATGTAAATTGATAATTCTTTTGGGCTTAATGGTGAACGTATTTCAGACAAAACAAACAAAACGGAATCAGTCAATGAACAGTGTTTTAAGCGGCCTTTGTCAGAATCGGGCATATTCAGCTTATCTTGCAAAGTATCGCTTATCTTCTTTATATACAACAGCTTATCGTTCATACGCTTTATTTGCTGGCCTAGCTGTTTTTCCAACAATAGGTATTTACGCAATTCAAATAGCTGGTTCAAAAATTCATCATCCGTTTTCATTTGCGCATTACAATATGCAATGTATTACAAAATGTCAAGGGGCAAAATCTTGAAAATATCAAAAATTAAATTTATGATGCGAGCAAAGAACGATTTGTGCGTTCTTGAAACCGGCGCAGAGGAACGTGAGACATTCCAAAACCAAGCCGTATCAAGAAACGTGCCACCACTGGCGCGACTTGGTATGTTTTGGCTTAGGCTGGTCTCACGGCCTCTCTGCAACTTATCAAGCTCGCGCCTTCTTCATCACAGGAGTTTTTAGAAATGGAAATTTCAGATGAAAAAGGCAGCATTTTTGTTTCTTGCACTACTAATAACCGGATGTCACTCAACACCAAAAATGCAAAAAGTTTGGTATAGAGAAGGAACAACCACTGAACAAATACAAAAAGATTTAGCGGAATGTGGAATGATGGCGGAACAATATGACAATCCGTTAGGCGCAGTGAATCTCAGATTTATGATAGTGAACAACAGTCACAAAAGCACGCTTGTAAAAGATTGTATGGAAGCAAAAGGGTATAAAATAAAGAAAATTCCAACTGAAAAGCATCAACAATGAGATAGGACATTACCATTTGATTTAACCAAACCGTTACAACGAGTTTGACTCAATTCGCGCTGGAAAGTAGATTCAAGCGAATGCTGGTCGCTGAATCAAAGGCGGTGAAGACCGAAAATAACGGCTCGCCGCACGCCAATCCTAATCGTTCCTGGAAACTCATCGTGGAACCGGTTGAGCCTTTCCTTCGCGCCGTTGGCCAACGGCTCATCGAGCAGGCCAATGAATTTGATCCCAAGGTCGTCCCTTACGCGGAATATGCGCTGAACGCCAGCGGCAAGCATTTGCGCCCAACGCTCGTCGCATTGGCGGCGAATTCCATCGGGGAAATTTCAGACGCGCACGTCACGGCGGCGGTCATCATCGAAATGGTGCATCTGGCCACGCTCGTGCACGACGATGTGATGGACGAGGCGGAAATCCGGCGCGGCCAGCTCACGCTCGCGGCGAATTGGGGCAATGAGATCGCCGTGTTGTTCGGCGACTGCCTGTTCGCGCAGGCGTTGAAACTGGCGGCGAGTTTTCCGACGCCGGAAGTCTGCCGCGCGGTGGCGATGGCGACGAACACGGTTTGCACCGGCGAAATTTTGCAGACACAGCATCGCCGAGATTTTATCGCTTCGCGCCGGGATTATTTCCGCGTCATCGAAATGAAAACGGCGGAATTGTTCACATTGTCGTGCGATTTGGCGGCGTTCATCGGCGGCGCAAATCTAACGCAGCGCGAAGCGTTAAAGCAATTCGGCGCGGCGTTCGGCACGGCGTATCAGATTTACGACGATTGCGTGGATTTATTCGGCACAGAAGTCGAAGCCGGCAAATCGTTGGGAACGGATTTGGCCAAAGGCAAATTGACGTGGCCGGTTTTGCTGGCGTGGGAACGCGCGGAAACTGCCGACCGCGCGCGTTTGGAAAGTTTGATTGAGAGTTGGCAACCGGAAAATTTGCCTGCCGTGAACGAATTGCTCGCCAAGTATGAGACGTTTGAGCCATCTTTGGAAATCATCAACCAGTACTTGCAACAAGCGCGGCAGGCGTTAAGCGTCTTGCCGGAAAACGACGGGCGTGCTGGTTTGCTCAATTTGACCAACTTTTTAGCGCAACAAATCGCCGCTTTGGCGGTTTGTATTTGAATGACCATGATTATGGCCGAGCCAGCCGAACGCAAAAATTCGGAATCGTCCGCGCCAGTGGACGAAAGCGAGTTGGTGCGCCGTTCGCGTCGCGGCGATTTGACCGCTTACGACGAACTCGTCAAACGCTATCAGGAACGCATTTACGCGACGATTTATCACATGACGAGCAATCACGAGGACGCCAACGACCTCGCGCAAGAGTCGTTCATCAAAGCGTTTCAGGCGTTGAAATCGTTCAAAGGCGGGTCGAGTTTTTACACGTGGCTTTACCGGATTGCCGTCAACAAAACCATCAATTTTCTCAAGCAGCGCAAGAATAAATTGCATTTGAGCCTGAACGATTTGGATTTCAACGCTGAGCATGACCCCGACTTGGTGGCGTTGATTTCCGACAAAACACCACAGCGCGACGCCGGTTTGTCGGAATTGCAAAAAAAATTGAACGAAGCCCTGCTCAAGCTGTCAGAACCTCACAGATTGGTTGTTGTCTTGCACGACGTGCAGGGACAGTCGCATGAAGAAATCGCGAAAATCATGGGCTGTAACATCGGCACGGTGCGGTCGCGGTTGTTTTACGCGCGACAACAATTGCAAGCGTGGCTGACGGATTATCTGAAACCGACGTGATTTTAATTTGTATGAATAACAACGAAAATGATTTCAATTCGTTGCGTCAGTTGTTGGCGCTCAAACGGTATGAGGTTCCCCCGCCCGGCTATTTTGACCGCTTTTCCGGCAACGTCGTGGCGCGCCTCCGCGTCGGCCAACATGAATCAGCCAGTGGCAAGTCGTGGTTGTTCAAATGGGCGCAAATTTTCGAAGCCAAGCCGTTGATGGCCGGTTCATTTGCCGGCGCGCTTTGTTTGCTGCTGTTGTTCGGAATCGTCTATGCCGAACGTCCCGATAATGAAGTGATGCCGCTTCTCCAATCAGCACAACTTGCGCCGCAATCATTTGCCGTGGGCGGCGCGCCGTCCGTTGTTGCGCCTCAAGTCGCAGTGTCCGAACAATCTGGCCAAAATCTGTTCGCCAGCATCAGCAATAGTTCGCCGTCCAGTCTTCAGCCGATGTTCGGGCAAAATCAAAATCCGTTCGCGCAACAGGTCAGCTTCACACTTCCGGGAAATTAAGCCGACGAATTGGTTAAAATTCGCGCCGGTCACATCTATTTCGGCGATGTGGCAAAATCAAGATGCTTGAAACGTCTTCACGTTTTCAATTTAATCAGCCAGTGCCAACCAGAATCATTGCGGTCGCCAATCAAAAAGGCGGCGTTGGAAAGACTACTACGTCCGTGAATCTTGCTGCGTGTCTCGCGGCAATCGGTCAACGCGTGCTCCTTTTCGATCTCGACCCGCAGGCCAATGCCACGAGCGGTGTCGGTTTGGAAAAAATTGAAGGCATGAGTGCCTATCGCGTTTTGCTCGGCGAAGGCAGCTTGCTTGAAAAAATCAAACCCACGGCTTATGAAAATCTTTCCGTGATTCCCAGCGAAGTGGATTTGTGTGCCGCCGATTTAGAAATTGCCCGGCTCGAAAATCATTTGCAACGCGTCGCGATGGCGCTTCAACCAATTCACAATTCAACCAATTACGATTTAACGATTATTGATTGCCCGCCGTCGCTCGGCATTTTGACGTTGAACGCTTTTGCCGCCAGCGATGGCCTGCTCGTGCCGCTGCAATGCGAATATTACGCGCTCGAAGGCATTTCGATGATGAACCGCGTGCTTGGACAGTTGCGCGACGCCGGCGTCAATCCGCGCCTTGATATTTTTGGCGTGGTGATGACGATGTTCGATGGCCGCACGAAATTGTCCAACGAAGTCGTCGGCGAAGTCCGCAATCTGCTCGGCGCAAAAGTTTTTGAAACCACGATTCCGCGCACGACGAAACTTGCCGAAGCACCAAGTTTCGGCAAACCGATTATTCATTACGACAAATACAGTTCCGGCGCAGCGGCGTATGAATTGCTGGCGCAGGAAGTTTTGGAACGGTTGAATGGATGAGAAAGGAAAAATTGTGATATGAAAAATGATGCCCCAATGTTTGGAGAATATGTAAAACTCGTTAAGACTGGAGAAATACTAAAATGGAAAAGTTATGACCCCAAAACCCAAATGCTTGAAATTGAATTGCGAACTGGAAGCATTTCCACGGTTCATCAGCGCGAAATTGAACGAATCACGCCGAACGAAGAAGTAGAATTTCTCTCAAAGAAAAAGAAAACGAATTCCTAAATGTTTTAATTCGTAATCGTATAATTGCCCGAATGAATCCATTCTTTTCCTAACGCTTCAGCAACAATAAAACCACCACTCTTTTCCCAAATTGTTGCATTTGGTAATAACATTGTGCTGTCACTTTCGTCTTTGAAGAAATCTTCCAAATTCAAAAGTTTTGCTGTCTCTGGCGAGCCAAGCCCAAAATATGGGTTTTTGTGCTTACGCGGAGTAGTTAACAAGATTGAATAATGCCCTGAATAATCAAATTCATTTTCGTTGATTCTAAATTTTAGAGCATCACGTTTCATGCTAATCACATCTCCAACAAGCGCTGTCTTTCCAGAACCCAAAAAATGGTCAACGTAAATAAAAACATTTGTTAGGCCAGGCAATGCAGTTGAATCTGCGCGTGCAGAAAATGAAATCACCAGCAGTAAAAGCGTGAAAAATAGCCCGATTCTTTTCATGCTAAAATTATGCCAATAATAGAAGATAAAATGCAATTGAAAATCTAGCGGATAAATTGCTTTTCGCGACAAAACTTGCTGGCGTTTTGAAAATACAATAACTTTTTTGCGCGCTTAAAATTTTTATGGCCAAAGAAATTCTCGAAATGCCCGGTGAGGCAGCGGCGTATGAAGTCTTGGCGCGGCACAATTCATAATTGTTTCAATGATGATGTTCGTGACGCGTCCGTTTCTTGAAATGAATCAGGGCAAATCTCGCGCTCAAGGCGATGGCGGCGAAATCCAGCCACGTCGTGTAGTTCCATTGGAATGACGCATGGGCGATGACATTTTGCGGGCGGACTTCGGGAATCAGGCCAAACGCACCAAACAACAAGTCCACGGTGATTCCGGCAATCACCATCGAAGCGAACATGATGGCCGTGATGTAAAACGCAGTTTTTACGCCGTAGTATTTCCGGTAGATGAGAATTAGCGGAATGATGATCAAATCCGCGTAAATGAACGAAATCACGCCACCGAAACTGATGCCGTTCGACCACAGCAAACTTGCCAGCGGAATGTTACCGATGGAACAAACGAACGAAGCTATGGCAATCAACGGTCCGACAATGGCATTTTCGATCAAGCGAACCGGGCTTGAACCGTGAGTAATAAACAAGCTTTTCCACCAATCATCCGGCACGAGCGCCATCAACAATCCGGCGATTAAAAATCCGATGAGGATTTCCTTCCATAACATTAAAACGTCCATGACAAAGGCGTCGGCGACGTGCGCCCAATTTTCGCGGCGTTTGATTTTTTGTTTGAAAGATTCATGAGTCATTTCCATGCCGTGCTCGTGTGCGTGGCAGCAGGACATTTCTTCGTTATCATTGTGCGTCCGTGCTTCTTTAACCAATCCTTTGGGCAAGGTCAATTTCACCAACAACCACATGACGGCAATCAGGACAAAGGCCCCGACAATTTCCGCCAGAACAAATGTCCAGCCCAACAACAGCCAAAGGATAAAACCCAGTTCGAGAACGAGATTAGTTGCGGCGAACATGAACGCGAGTGTCGGCACAAGCGCCGCGCCTTTTTTGAAGGCGGTTTTTGCCGCCGCCGCCGCCGCGTAGGAACAAGATGAACTGACCGCGCCAAAAAATGTCGCCAACCCGACTGAACGCAGATTGGTTTGGCCGAAATGTTTCGTGATTTGCTCATTGCGAAGGAACACTTGCAAAAACGCGGACAATGAAAATCCGAGCACCAATGCCCAGAGCGTTTCCCAAAGCATCGCCGCCGTCGCATACAAGCTATGCCAAAGCCAGTTCACAACCGTTCGTTCAAAGTTAAAAAACTTGCGCCCCGATCATTTTTTATCCGTCACACCTTGTTTTTTCTCTGCCTCGGCCAGTTTCTTCATGTATTTTTCCGGGTTCTTTTTGAAATCCGCCGGACAATCCGAACAGCAGAATTTGATTTCCTGCCCGTGATAGACGGTGACAATCGGCTTGCCCATATCGCCGCCGATTTTATCACCGGAAACGAGGCAGTAATCGAGCGGATAGGGTTTAACCGTGGCATTCGTCGAGCCGCCCGGAGCATTGGTGTCAGCCGCGTGGACAAGTGTGGGCGCACCAACGAGCAACGTCAGTGTCGCAATGATTAGCAATGTTTTTTTCATATTTTCGTTTCGGATGAATTTGTTTTTGTTTTCCGCCTGCGCAGTTTCATTCCTATTTACTGCACGGACGAAATTTTAAGTGATGCCTTTTGCGTTTCAGCTTTCAACTCCCGCTCGCGCAGCCATGCGAAGATTACCGGCGTCACGATTAAAATGCACGCAAGGCTGCTTACCATACCACCGATAATGGGCGCGGCCAATGGTTTCATCACTTCCGCGCCGGCGCGATGGCTCCACATGATTGGCAATAATCCGCCGACAATCGTTGCCACGGTCATCACCTTTGGGCGCAATCGCAATCGCGCGCCGTCTTTCACGGCTTGAATCAAATCATCGCGCGAAAATTTTTCGTCGAGTTCAGCGCGTTTTTTTGCGACGGATTCTTGAAGATAAACGACCATCACCACGCCGGTTTGGATCGCCGTTCCAAACAGTGCGATGTAACCGACCCAAACGGCGACGCTAAAATTGTAGCCGAGCAACCATTGAAGGAAAACACCGCCGGTTAGCGCGAACGGCACGGCTAAAATAACGTGCGCGGCTTCTTTGAAACTGTGATAGACGATGTAAAGCAATAGAAAAATAACGAACAACGCCGTCGGCACGATTAACTCTAAAGTTTTTTGCGCGCGAATCTGATTTTCATATTGCCCGCTCCATTCAATTGTCATGCCCGCAGGTAATTGAATTTCTTTTGCGATGCGTTCTTGCGTTTCTTTCACAAAACCGCCAAGGTCGCGGCCTTCGACATTTGCTTGAACAAAAACCCGTAGTTGTCCGTTCTCGCTGTCAATTTCATCCGGGCCAACTTCGCGGGTAATCGTGGCGACCTGGCCGAGCGGAATAAATTTTCCCATGCTTATCGGCACAAGAATGTCGCCTAACTTTTCAATGTCGTCGCGCTCGGCACGTGCCAAACGAACTTGAATCGGAATCCGCTCGCGGCCATCAATGACCGTTGAAACATTCATGCCGCCAATTCCGGTTTCAACAACATTCAAAATGTCCTGCGCCCGCAATCCGTAATGCGTCAAATGCGCGCGGTTGATTGCAATGTTCAAATAAGGTTTGCCCTGCATCCGCGACGCGGCCACGCCAGTCGCGCCGGGAATTTCACGAACCACTTTTTCAATTTCAAACGCTTTCTCTTGCAATTCGTCCAGATTGTCGCCGAGAATTTTAATTCCGACTTGCGCGCGAATGCCCGTGCTGATCATCAGGATTCGATTTTGAATCGGCTGCAAAAATCCGGGCACATAGCCAGGCACCGCCGAAAGTTTTTCCGTGAGTTCGGCGATGAGTTTTTCTTTCGTCAGGCCTTTGCGCCACTGCGATTCCGGTTTGAGCATGATGGTGGTCTCAATCATTTGCGCGGGCGCGGGATCAGTCGGCGTTTCGGCGCGGCCAAGTTTGCCCGCGACGGATTCGACTTCGGGCATTTGCTTAATCACGGTGTCTTGCCAGGCCATGATGCGTTGGACTTCCGAAAGTGAAACCTGCGGCAACAACACCGGCATGAAAAGCAAACTGCCTTCGTTCAACGGCGGCATGAATTCGCTGCCCATGCCCTGCGGCAATTTCTCTGCAAGTTGCGGATTCATTTTTGAAATCTGCAAAACGATTGGTCGCGGCAATCCAAACGCGAGAACGATCGCAACCAAAACTGAAAGCACCGCCAAAGCCAAAACCGTTTTACGAAAGCGCAAAGCAAAATTCAAAATCGGATCGTAAACGGCCAACAGCCCGCGCATCAGCCAATTTTTGTGCTCAGATTGGAAAGGCCCGCGGACAAGCAACGAACATAAAACCGGCACGAGCGTAATCGCCAGAATTGCCGCGCCAATCATCGCAAAGGTTTTCGTGAAGGCGAGTGGATGAAACAATTTTCCTTCCTGTCCGCTCAATGCAAACACCGGCACGAATGCCAGAATGATGATGACGACGGCGAAGAAAATCGGGCGGCCAACTTGTTTTGCCGACACGAGTGTGACTTCAAAAATTTCTGCGCTGGTAAGCCGGCTGCTTTTTTCTTTTTCGGCGTGTTCAGCCTGTCGAATGACGTTTTCGACCATGACAATTCCCGCGTCCACGAGCACGCCAATGGCAATCGCAATGCCGGAGAGCGACATGATGTTCGATGAAATGCCAAAGCGATTCATCAGGATAAATGAAATCAGAATCGAAAGCGGCAATGGCAGCGCAACAATGAGAACGCTGCGAAAATGGAACAGGAAAATGACAATGACGAACGTGACCAGAATAATTTCCTCGGTCAGCGAATGTTTCAAAGTGTCAATCGTGCGCGAAATCAAATCGCTGCGGTCGTAAAAAGGTTTGAGGCTGACACCGGGTGGCAGGCCGGACGAGATTTGCGCGATTTTTTCTTTCACGGCTTTGATGACGGCCATCGCGTTTTCGCCATTGCGCATGACAACGACTCCGCCGACAACCTCATGTCCGTTCACATCAAGCGCGCCGCGCCGGAAATCGCCGCCAAGTTGGACGGTCGCCACGTCCTTCAAATAAATCGGCATTCCATTGTTTTGTGAGACAACGATGTCTTCCAAATCGGAAATGGAGTTGATTAACCCAATTCCGCGCACGACAAATTCCATTCCATTTTCTTCAATGACTTTTCCGCCGACATTCAAATTGCTTTCTTTTACGGCGTTCATCACGTCCATCATCGTCACGTTGCGGTCGCGCATTTTGAGCGATGAGACTTCAATTTGATACTGTCGCGCCTGTCCACCGATGCTGGCGACTTCGGCGACGCCGGAAACAGAATTCAATTGATAGCGCACGAACCAATCCTGGATTGAGCGCAATTGGCCGAGGTCATAGCCGCCTTTCGGAGAAATGTTCGGGTCAACGTCCAGATAGTATTCATAAACCCAGCCCAAGCCTGTCGCGTCCGGGCCAAGTTTCGGTTCAACGCCAGCAGGTAAAATGTCACCGAGAGAATTCAATCGTTCGAGAACACGCGAGCGGGCGAAGTAATTATCAATCTTGTCGTCGAAAACAACGGTGATGAGCGAGAAACCGAACATTGAGGCGGCGCGAACGGCTTTCACGCCGGCGAGTCCTTGCAAATTCACCGAGAGCGGATAAGTGACTTGGTCTTCAACTTCCTGCGGACTGCGTCCCATCCAGTCGGCATAAACGATGACCTGGTTTTCGCTCAAATCGGGAATCGCATCCACGGGCGTTTGATACAGCGCGCGAACGCCAAAACCGGCGAGCAGCAACGCCCCGCAAATGACGAGAAAACGGTTTCGCAATGACCATTCGATGATGCGGTTGATCATAAAATTATTCGCCAGCGGTGAGTTGCGCTTCCGAATCAATCAGCACATTTCCGGTCGTGACGACTTTTTCGCCTGCTTTCAAACCGGCAGTCACTTCGACAAATTCGTCACCGACGCGGCCAAGCTGAATCGTGCGCGGTGCGTAATGGCCGTCGCCTTTGTCCACATAAACCATCGCGCCGATGCCGCGTGAAATGACTGCGCTGCGCGGAATCGTCAAGGTCGGTTCCGTTTCAGCGACAAGGTGAGTTTCGGCGTGAAGGCCGTTGAATAATCTGTTTTTGCCAAAGTCGCCCGGTTCGACGGGTGGATTAGAAATTTCCGCGCGCACTTTGGTGCTGCTGGTCATCATGTCAAAATCGCGGTCGGCAAATGGTTTGATGCCGCGCAGTTTGATTTGCGCCGTAAAAGCTTTATCCGACACGCCTGTCACAAAAACTTCGAGCGTCTGGCCGATTTTGAGCCATGCCAAGTCGCGTTGATAAGCGGTGAACTCAAACCACGCGGCTTGCCAGGAATTGCCGACGATTTGCCCTGAAAGATGCAACGTGCGCCGTAATGCACGACGTTCAACTGAATCAGTTTGCACATTGATTATGCTGATGCTGCCCGGTTCAAGCATGACCATGCCGGAACTTGAATTGGTATCAGCAACGCCATTTTCGTTCGCAAAAACCGGAGTCAAATTCATGCCGCAAACCGGGCACGGGCCGGGTTTGCTTTCCCGCACCCACGGGTGCATCGCGCAGGTGTAGTAGAGAATTTTGCGGCCATCCGAACTCGTCATGTCGGGCGCGCGCGGATGCCACGCGGCAATCCAGACACTTCCCGCGCCAATGAGCAAAACGGCGGTCACAAATAAAATCATTTTTGTTTTCATAAAAATTTCAGTTTCAGTTGCCGCCGTTTGTGCGCGGCGGAAAAATCAACACAATTCACGGGCACAAAAATTCCGTGGAGCAAAAAGGAAATCCGAGGCGCGCCCACTCAAGGCACACTACCGGCTTTTAATGAAGTCGAATCAGAGAAGCAGGGCGCAATTGCGCGCGTAAAATGAAGCGGGAATTGTCGCTGGATGCGAAGAGAAATCAGAAGAAACGAAATTCGCGAGCTTTTCCGGCAAATTCCAAATCACCATCGCCAGCGCCAGAAATGAAATATGATTTTGTGTGTTTGATTGTGGAACGGCCGGCGCAGGTTGTGAATTTGCAGGCTTGGGCGTGCAGCAATTCATTTGACCACAATCAGCGCCGCAATTTAACACCGCTGTCTTCTGGCAAACCAGAGACGCTGACACAGGCGCAATTTGCATTTGCACAATCAGCACACTGAATAAAATGGCAACCAACTGCTTCATTTCGCGACTTTGCTATAGCATTAAACCGTTCGCGCGTCAAATCGTTCTATTTATCATTCGCGCGCGCAACAAAACTTGCTGGCGTTTTGAAAATGCAATAGCTTTTTCCACGCGCTAAAATTTTATGGCCAAAGAAATTCTCGAAATGCCCGTCGAAACGGCGACGATGGAATTGCCCGACACCAAAACCATCCGCCTTAAATGGCCGGACGGACACGATCCTGATTTCAAGACCGGCCAGTTCATTACGGTTTATTGGCCGGACACGCCGAATTACAAACGCGCCTATTCGCTTTCGTCCTGCGCGCTTGATCGTGGCTTTTACGAAGTCACCGTCAAGCGCGACGGCAAGATGGGCACGCGCATCGTGGATTGGGCGAAGGCGGGCGACAAATTGTTTGTGATTCCGCCGGTTGGAAAATTTCTGCCGGTTTATGAGCCGAACAAACATCTCGTCTGCATCGCCGGAGGTTCGGGCGTGACGCCGTTTCGTGGATTCGTGCGCGAGGCCACACGCCGGAAATTGGAGACGAAAATCACCGTGCTTTACAGCGTCCGCACGCCGACAGACATCATTTTCAACAACGAATTCCGCGAACTGGAAAAGGAAAATCCGAATTTCAAATTTCATGTCACCTGCACACGCGCGTTGCCGGAACATAATTGGACAGGCAAGAACGGCCGCATCACTTCAGAATGGGTAAAAGAAATTGGAAACGATTTGGCGAACACGGTTTTCTACGCCTGCGGTCCAAACGCGCTCGTTGATTTCGCCGAGCATCTCATCGTCCATGAACTTGGTGTGGCCAAGGAACAGATGAAGACGGAGAAGTGGGGATGAACAATTTTTAGCCACGGATGAAACACGGATTGAACACAGATGAGGAAATAAAAGCCGAATCGAAATATGTCAGACGCGAGGGACAAACGAGCAGCCGAAATTCAAGATGCCATTCGTCAAATTCTTCGTTGCGATTGGAATCCAATTGGATTTGATGTTCCATTAGACGAATACGATAGCTACATCGGGTCTGTTTACAGAATTTTAGCCAGCAGCCGTTCGGAAGAAGAACTAATTAAATTCCTTGATTGGACAGAACAGAATACGATTGGAATGCCAAACAACTCCCGTGAAAAATTACGTCCCATTGCTCAAAAACTTTTGGCCCTCAATGTTAAATTGTAAAATCATCTGCGTTAATCTGCGATGCTTTTTTGTCCGTGTTTCATCCGTGTTCAATCCGTGGCTAAAATAATTCCATGCTAAAACGCACCGCACTTTTTTCCGCGCATCAGAAACTCGGCGCGAAGCTCATTGATTTCGGCGGCTGGGAAATGCCGGTGCAATACACGAGCATAGTCGAGGAACATCTCGCCGTTCGTCATGCCGCCGGCATTTTTGACATTTCGCACATGGGCGAAGTTACCGTCAGCGGCGCGGCGGCGGAAACATTTCTTAATTCGGTTCTTACGAACGACATCCGCAAACTCACGCCCGGTATCGGCCAATATACGTTGATGTGCAACGAACGCGGCGGCGTGATTGACGATTTATACGCCTACAAACTTTCGAGTGAGGTCTATTTGCTCATCATCAATGCGTCACGCACCGATGCTGACGTCGCGTGGCTGCACGCGCAAACCGCAAAATTTCCCCGGCAAAACGAATTGTTCGTGAACGAAGCATCGCACAATTATTCCGCCGTGGCGGTTCAAGGCCCGCGCGTGAAAGAATTCATCAACGATTGCATTCCCGGCGCGTCCATTTCCGCGATGCGCGTCCATTGCGTGACGGATTTGAAGAAAAATCAAATCGGCGGATTTCATTTTGAACATGGTTGCGTGCTGGTTTCGCGCACCGGTTACACCGGCGAAGACGGATTTGAAATTGTCGGCAACGACGAAGCGATTCGCCATGTCTGGCAAAAAATTTTAGAAACCGGAAAACCATTCGGCATCAAACCGTGCGGCCTCGGCGCGCGCGACACGTTGCGCACGGAAGCCTGCTATCCGCTTTACGGCCATGAATTGGACGAAGAAACGACGCCGATTGAGGCTGGTCTTGGATTCTTCGTTTCGCTCGACAAAGGCGAGTTCAACGGTCGCGCCGTGCTGGCGGAACAAAAAGTCAATGGCGTAAAAAAGAAATTGGTCGCGTTCAAAATGACCGACAAATGCGCGCCGCCGCGACCGCATTATCCGATTTGCACGAATGGCAAAAGGATTGGTGAAGTTACGAGTGGTACGTCGAGTCCGTCGCTTGGCATCGGCATCGGCATGGGTTACGTTCCTCCTGAATTGGCTAAACAGGAAACAAAAATTGAAATCGAGATTCGTGGCAAATGTTATGCCGCCGTCGTCGTGCCGAAACCGATTTATCGAACAAACAAACCATGAAATCCATTCTTTTGATTTTCAGCGCGAGCCTTTGTTTGGCTTTATTCACCGGCTGCCAGACGGAAGAAGAGCAAGTGCAGCACACGCAAGATCGCCAGCAGGAAAAGCTCATGAAACAGATGCAAAAACAGCAGGACGCGGCCAAAAAATTGAGCGACCCATCGTCTCAATAAATCATTGGCCGGCATTTTTTATTTGAACGGCATAAAGCGATGAACGAGCGGCGATAAAAAGTGTTTTTCCGTCGGCGCCACCAAATATCAATTGCAGCGGGCGTTCTGGAACTTCGATGGTGTCAATCAACTTGCCTTGCGGGTCATAAACATAAATCTGGCCGGCGGCGATATAAACGTTGCCCGCCGAGTCCGAAGTCACGCCTTCGCCGCCGCGTTCCGCAAACAATTGAAAATTAGTCAGGCTTCCGTCCGCATTGACATCAGTTTTCCACGTGCGCAAATCATATTCGTCCGTGACATAAAATGGTTTGCCGGGAACAGCTTTGCGCAAGCCGAATGCGCGGATTTGCGGACTGGATTTGACGCCCCAACTGGTTTCGCCATTGAGAAAACTGTCGCCGACCGGCAGAACCGTTGTGCTATCGGGCGAAATGAACTGAGCTGTTGGATGCGAAAGCGAATCGCGATTCACATGCCAGTCGCTCACGGGTAAAAATAAATTTTTGCCAATCACCTTTGTGAGTGGCTGCGGTTTTAATTCGGAAACTTCATTGCTCGAATCAATCGCACGAACCGAATCGTCGTAAGCGATCACAATCAGATTGTCGGCGGCATCCACGGCCAGATTAACCGGCTGGAACGAAACGATGTTGGTGGAAAGTTGTCGTGTGGCGGAATCCCAGCGATAAATCTTTTGCGGGCGTGAATCCACAAAATAAAAATCGCCGCGCGAATCCACCGCACCTCCGGAAATATTGAAAAAACCGCCAGCCAGTTTTTCTACTTTTGCGCCGGGAGCAACGACCGGAGAAGTCGAAGCCGGTTTTGGTCGGGGCGGATTGCCGGAAATATCCAGCGAAGCGAATTCATGATCGTGAATTTCAGCATTGTGTGTTTGGTCATAAATGGACGAATCAAAACTGACCTTGCTGTTGCTGTCACAGTGAAAATTGCGGAAACGAATGTCGCGCGAGTTAGAAATTTTCACCGCATACGGAAACGGTTGATACGAACTGATGACGCGATAGCTATGAAAGTTGGCGAAACAAATGTCGCGCGATGAATCAATTTGAATCGGCAGGCAGAAGCCGCTTTCGCCGCGTTCTTCTTCGGTTTGCAACGCGTAAAATTTCCAATGCGCGGCATTTTGCACTTTAATTTCATTGCGAACGTGATGCTCGCTCGAAATCTGATACGCGCGCCCTTCGGTTTCGGTATCGGAAACTATCATGCCGGCTTGTGCAAACGTGGACGGCGTCCAAATGTCGAGAAACGTTCCGCCACCACCGTCAGTGACCCACAAACTCGGATATTGGCTATCCCAATGGCGGTCGGGATTCGGGTCGGCGGTATGATTTTCGTTGTAAGGATTTTCACGCGAACCGTCCGGCAACGGTGTGCCGTGACCACCAAGAAAACGGACGTCGTTCATCATGGAATGTGCGCCGGCTTTCCACAGCGCCGCGACCGCGCGCGGATTGTTTCCGCTTGTGTAAAGTCCGATGCCGATGACGACGTTGTTGCCGCCTTTGGGTGTTTCCAGCAATGCTTTAGGCGCGCCAACACCTTGATAACCATCCGCGCCGTCCGGCAAAATGATTTGGGTCGCGCCCGGATGCAGACCGATTAAAACGGTGTCGGGTTGAAGTTTTAACGTATCATGGACAATATAAAAACCTGATGGCAAATAAATCGCGCGATGAGTTGCAATCGCGTTTTGCAGTGCTTCCGTGTCGTCAGTGCGACCGTCGCCTTTTGCGCCCAAATCGCGTGCATTAACCCAGGTTTCGGCGGCGGGCAACGGAACCAAATCGGAAGTTGTCGGTTCTGGCATCGTGTCCAATGGCTTGTCGTCAAAATGCGTTTCAATTTCCGATTCCACGCCGATGTCCGCAAAATCAAGTCCGTGGGAAAAAGTTTTGACCGCGTAAATTTTCGCCGGTGCGGAAAATTTTTTACCGCTGTCGCGCAGCGCGGCAAAAACCGGCACATTGCTGCAAGTAATTCCTTCCATATTGATTTGGTTGCGCGAACTTTTTTCCATGCCGAAAATGAATGCCGGACCGGAAATGTTTTCAAGTCGCGCATCTTTGACCCAAAGTTCGTCCACCCAATTCATTTCGATTTCCACTGCCGTTGGAACATTTCGGAATTGCGGACGGATCAACGTCAAACCGGCTTCATGTTCGAAAATCGCCGCCTGCCGCTGATTTTCAAACGAGCAATCCACGAGCGTGAATTGCCAGCCGGGCGATGGTTTTGATGTTTCAATCGCATGAATACCACCGAAAAAATGAACGTCTTCAACCACATTGCCGCCTTCATGGATTCCCGCCAACGCGTCGCCGAGCTGAAAATCCATGTGCGCCAGAAAACAGTGTTGCGCGTAATGCGCGCGGACACCGACCGCGCCGGGATTGCCATTTTTAATCTCAATGTCCACGTTGGCGAGTGCGGAATAAAACGTTCCCGGATTGGCGTCCTGAATTGAATTCCGCGCCTGTGGATTTCGCGGACGCCTTCCGGCGAAAAAGAACATTTGTTTTTCGCGTGATGCGTCCTCGAATCCCGGCGCGTTCGCGGGTAAAATGATTTTCGGACGTTCCGCGCCATAACCGATTACGCGAATGCCCGGCCAGATGTAAATCGTGTCGCTGAGGCGATAATTTCCCGGCGCGAGAAAGACAATTCCCTGATGCGTCATTTCCTGAACCCGGTCAATCGCCTTTTGCAAAGGGGCAGTGTCGTCGCCGCCAGAAGGTGAAACATAAACGGCTTTCGGATCATCCAATCGCTGCGGGTAAAATGAAGCGGCGTGAACAGAAATGCTTGTCACACATAAAATCAAAACCCAAAAAGCAGTAATCCTTTCATAGCACATACGCGGAGCCAAATTTTTCATGTGTCGTCGGATGATGCGTGAAATTCCATTTCGGTTCAATCCCCCGCAAGAGGGGTGATTGCGGGTTTGGCTGATTTATTTCGTTGCTGTCGCAACCGTTCTCAAATTGAATTGGCAGATGAAATCCGTGCCATTTCCCGTTTTCGCGCTGGCGACTCTGTACGTTCTCCTGTTTTGTGGCTGCGCATCAACGGAAATAAAGAATTATCAGGGAAAACCGTTTCACGACAGTATGTATCACGAAGGACCGCAGAAAATTCCCGGTCGCGTGCAATGCGCTTACTACGATTTTGGCGGCGAAGGCGTCGCATATCACGATTCAGATTCCGTCAACAATGGCAGCGGCAAATTGAATCCCGCCAATGGCACTTACCTCAATGAATTTCGCATGAACGAAGGCGTGGACACATCTTACACAAAATTTCATAGCGCCGTTCCGATTGATAATAATCCTTACGATTTGGTGCGACCGCCGGAAAACCAGCTTTACGTCGGCTGGACCGAGCCGGGCGAATGGTTCAATCTGACCGTTGAAGTCGAGCGCGCCGGCGTTTATTCCATTGACCTTTTATACACGTCCAATCGCGGCGGAACAATTTCGTTGGAGCGAAACGGCAAACCGCTGACCGCGCCCATCAATATTATTTCTACATTTAATCAAAATGACCCGGTCGCGTGGCGACAATGGCATCATTGGAATCTCATGACGAACATCGCCGAAGTGGAATTGCCCAAAGGCGCGAGTGTTTTGACCGTTCGCATCCTCACCGAAGGAAACATGAATCTGGCCTACTTCGATTTTAAGCCAAAAGCGAAATAGCAATCTTCGGAGAAAATTTTTTCTTTGAGTTTCCGACGCTTGCTGTTGAAATGTGCCGAAATTTATGAGCAATGTTCCTTCCGACCTCAAATACGCGAAATCACACGAATGGGTGCGCGTCAGCGGCGACATCACGACCGTCGGCATCACCGACCACGCGCAGGCCGAATTGACCGACATCGTGTTTGTTGAATTGCCCGAAGTCGGGCGCAAAGTGAAAGCCGGTGAAGCCTGCGCCGTGGTGGAATCCGTAAAAACCGCGAGCGACATCTATTCGCCCGTCAGCGGTGAAATCACTGAAGTGAATAAAAACGTCGTGGACAATCCCTCGCTCGTGAACAGCGAACCCGACAGCAACGGCTGGTTTTACAAAATCAAATTGAGCAACCCAGCCGAAGTCAATTCACTGCTTTCGCCGGACGATTACAAGAAGCAGATTGGCGGGTGAATTTATGACGCGAATTTTCAATTTGGTTTTGCTGTGCTGTTTGTGTTTTTTAATAGCCGGTTGTGGGAATAATGATTTGAAGGTGAAACAATCAGGGATTGCTGACACGATTGAAAAAATTCCTGCTTCAAAAATTAAATTGTTTATTTATTCCTTAAATCCAGACGATCTGCGGATTTATTCTGGAAAAACTCCTGAAAATTCTGACAAGGTCTTTCATAATTATCCAATTTTAGGAAGTGCTGAAATTATTCCAATACAAGAAAAGGAAAGTTTGCTTAAAAATTTTGCTGATGGAATCCGCGAATTTCATCAGCCATCCGCTTGTATTCTTGAGCCGCGTCATGGACTTCGGATTATTTCTGATTCAGAAACAAATGATTTTGCTATTTGTTTCAAATGCGGCGACGTGGCCGCTTACAATTTCGATTTGGCACAGAATTTTACGATTGGGAGCAGTTCAAAAACTGTGTTCGACAATTTTCTGGATGAATACAAATTGGAAAAGGCAAAATAATTACCTCGAATGAAAATCCGCCTCTTCATCAAACCATATTGTCCGTGGTGTCACAAAGCGATGCGTTGGTTGGACGACCACGGCATCCAATACGAAATGCTTGATGTAATTTCCGATGAAAAGGCGTTTGCGGAAATGGTCAAATTGTCCGGCCAAACCCTCGCGCCGACAATTGATGTGGATAGAAAAATTCTGGCGGATTTCGGGCCGGAAGAATTGGAAAAGTTTTGGGAAACGCTTTAGACACGAATTACACTAATTTTCACGAATTAAAAACAATTAGTGTTAATTCGTGAAATTCGTGTCAAAATTTTTTAAGATGACAACGATTGAATTGAAACCGCGACCGCGCCTGCCGGAATGGCTGCGCATCACGCTGCCGACTTCGGACACGTTTTCGCGCACGCGCTCGCTGCTGGACGAACTCAAGCTGCACACGGTCTGCGAAAGCGCGAAGTGCCCGAACCATTGGGAATGCTGGAGCAAAGGCACGGCAACGTTCATGATTGCCGGCGACCGTTGCACGCGTGCGTGCGGTTTTTGCGCGGTCAGCACGATGAAGCCGCTGGCGCTCGAAGCCGACGAACCAGCGCGCGTGGCCGAGGCGACGCGGCGGATGCGCTTGAAACACGTCGTCATCACCGCCGTGGCGCGCGATGATTTGAAGGACGGCGGCGCGGAACATTTTCGCCAGACGATTGAAAAAGTGCGCGAATTGAATCCGGGAATTGTCATTGAAGTGCTCGTGCCGGATTTTTTGGACAACGACAACGCGATTGAAAATGTCTTGTCGGCGAATCCGCACATTTACAATCACAATTTGGAAACGGTTCACCGATTGACGCCGAGTGTGCGTCATCGCGCGACTTACGACCGCAGTTTGAGCGTATTAAAAAAAGTGAAGGCCAAACGCGGCGACACGATTTACACGAAGTCGGGAATTATGCTTGGCTTGGGCGAAACGGAAGAGGAGTTATTTCAGGCAATGCGTGATTTGCGTGAATCGAATTGCGATATTCTCACGCTCGGCCAGTATTTGCAGCCGACATTAAAACATTTGCCCGTTATGGAATTCGTGCCGCCGGAAAAATTTGCCGAATATAAAATCCGCGCGGAAGAAATGGGTTTTGTGCATGTTGCGAGCGGGCCGATGGTGCGCAGTTCGTATCACGCGGATGAATTTTCGCCACCGTCAGGGAGTTTGTGAAAACGGCAAACGGCGAATCAATAGATAAACCGCCAGAGCGAAACAAAAAATCCCGATGGCGAAACCGACGATGGTGATGATAGTCTTAAGCGTTCTGGCCTGTTCTAAAACCCGCGCGGTTTGCTGTTTTTCAGAAGCGATGAAACCGGCGAATTGACTTTCCAGCGCGGCGTTGATTTTTTCCTCGTCCTTGAGTTGAACGGTCAGCCAGCCGCCGTCAAATTCATTTTTCCATTGTTCCGGCAGGCGTGCTAGGATTTCGGATGTGGCCGGCTGGAATCCAAAGCTTTTCCAAAACGGCGAGCGTTCCTGCGTCCACAATCGGAAAACGCCGTGATTGGCGGCGAGCGTTTGGATGCGTTGCCAAAACAAATCGCGCGCGGCGTCGGCGAGGGAAAAATCGGCGTAACCTTCGCTGTGCAACAAAACGTGCTGGCGCGCGATTTGAATCCCAATCGCGCCGACGATCTGGCCATCGGAATTTTCCGCCACTTGAAATTCAGTGAGACGCTTTTCAAGTTCATCCGACGGCAAACGCATGGCCATCCAGATTTGTTTCAGCGCGTCCAAATCATCCACAATAGCGCGGCGCACGCTTAATTCATTCGGATTCACACGCCGAATTTACCGCATTTGCGGGAAATAGAAAAGCAGCGGTTGATTGAAGCCACCAGATTACAGTCTAAAGTAAAATTTGCATTCCCGGCGTTAAATGGCATTGTCAGTCGGAAAAATGGACACAAAAATATTACTGAACGCGCTTGAATGGCGCTACGCGACAAAAATTTTCGACCCGGCAAAAAAAATTCCCGCCGATGTTTGGCAAACTCTGGAGCGCACGCTCGTGCTCACGCCAACCTCCTTTGGATTGCAACCGTATAGGTTTCTCGTCATCAACGATCCTGCCCGGCGTGCAGAATTGTTGCCGCACACATGGAATCAGCGGCAGGTCGTGGACGCGTCGCATTTTATTGTTTTCACTTCGCGCACCAAAATATCCGAAGCAGATGTGGACAGATTTATCAAGCGCATCAGCGAAGTCCGAAACGTTCCTGTAGAAACGCTCAACGGTTATCGCAGCGTGATGGTTGGCGATGTTGTGCATGGTGTGCGCGGAAAAATCGCGCACGAATGGGCGACGCGGCAGACTTATATCGCATTGGGAAATCTGATGACGGCTGCCGCTGTGCTGGGTGTTGACACGTGCCCGATCGAAGGATTTGTTCCTGCTGAATACGACCGTTTGCTTCATTTGAAAGATAGCGGCTACGCCTCGGTCGTGTGTTGCGCGCTCGGTTATCGTTCGTCGGAAGATAAATATGCAAAGCTGCTAAAAGTTCGCTTCGCGACGGATGAATTGATACAGAAAATATAAAACGATGGTGGGCGCTGAGGGATTCGAACCCCCGACCTACTCGGTGTAAACGAGTCGCGCTAACCGCTGTGCCAAGCGCCCGCCGAAACCAGACTTTAGCAGTTTCTGCTGCTTTGACAAACTTCAAATCTCACCGGCAAAACCTTGTTGCCGCAACGCCTCAAACAAAACCAGTGCGACGCAATTCGACAAATTCAGCGAACGCGATTGCGTGTTAAACATTGGAATTCGCAGCCATCGCTCACGATTTTCTTCCAACAATTTTTTTGGCAAACCGGCTGTCTCGCGTCCGAAGATCAAAAAATCGTTCGGCGCAAATTTTGCGTTGCTGTAAATTTTTTGTCCGCCGGATTCAATGAACCATAATTTTGCGCCCGCCGGATTTTTTTCTGCGAACGTATTCCAATTCTTCCAGCGATGCCACGTCACCTGTTGCCAGTAATCCATGCCTGCGCGCTTGAGTTGCGCGTCGTCCAATTTGAAACCGAACGGTTCAATGAGATGCAAAACGGATTTCGTCGCGGCGCACAACCGCGCCACATTACCCGTGTTCGGCGGAATTTCGGGTTCGAGTAAAACGATATTCATTTCTTTTTTGCCACCGAGACACAGAGTCGCAGAGAAATTATTTTCTTTTTCCCTCTGTGGCTCTGCGCCTCTGTGGCTGATAAAAAACTCGCCACAAAACCAATCCATGCGCGGGCGCGGTCATGCCCGCCACGCGACGGTCTTTTTTGGCCAACATTCTTTTGATTTCGTCCGGCGGAAATTTTCCGAGTCCGGCCTGCACAATTGTTCCAACGATGCCGCGACACATTTTGTAAAGAAATCCGTCGCCTTCGATGACAAATTGAAATTGCGCGCCGGATTTTTTCACATCACAACGCGTCAACGTCCGCACGGTGGATTCCTTTTTGTAACCCGGATTGGCCGCGAACGATTGGAAATCGTGCTTGCCGACGAATAATTTTGCCGCCGCGTGCATCGCGGACAAATCTAATGTGCGCGGGACGTGCCACGCCGTTTTACGCAGCAACGGATTCATAGCCGTATGATTCCAGACAAAATAGCGATACTGTTTGCCCGTCGCGTCAAAGCGTGCGTGAAATTTTTCCGAAGTCTTTGATACTGCAAAAACGCGCACGTCTTCCGGCAAATGCGCGTTGAGCGCGAGCGTGAATTTGCGAATCGGCATTTTGAATTCGTCGTGTGGAATTTCAAGATGCGCGACCATGCCGAGCGCGTGAACGCCGGTGTCCGTGCGGCTGGAACTGTGCAGTCGCGGCGTGGACGGAAATAATTTTGCCAGCGCGATTTCGACGATTTGCTGGACGCCCGTGCCGATTTTCTGCGCCTGCCAGCCTTCGTAATTCGCGCCGTCGTAAGCGATGACCAATTTGAATTTTAATTTAACCACAGATGGGCACGGATGAACACAGATTGGAAAAAACTTTGACACGAATTGCGCGAATTTTCGCGAATGAAGTTCAATTCGTGATAATTAGCGAAATTCGCGTCAGAAAATTTATCTGTGTTCATCTGTGTTTATCCGTGGTTCAAAATCAAATCACATCCAAATAACTTTGCAACAAAATCGCCGCCGCCATTTTGTCCACTTTCTCTTTGCGTTTATCGCGGCGGACGTTGCCTTGAATCAAAATCCGGTTCGCCATCGAACTCGTCAACCGCTCGTCCCACATTTTTATTGGAACGGAAATTTCCTTTTTCAATTCTTCGGAAAACGCCTGAACTTTTTGCGCCGCTGGACCGTAACTGCCGTCCATGTTTCGCGGCAGGCCGATAAGAATTAAATCAATTTCCTTTTCCGCGAGAATTTTTTTCAGGCGCGCCAGAAAATCCGCGAACGGCTCGGCGGGGATATATTCGAGCGGCTGCGCGATGGTTTTGGTTTCATCGCTCACCGCGACGCCGATGCGCCGGGTTCCGTAGTCAAGGGCGAGAATTCGCATTGGCGGAAGTTTGACGGTTTTGGACACGAATTTCACGAATTTTCACAAATTGAATTTGGGTTGGACAGAAATCGGCAGGAGAAATAAGGTAATAAACATGAAAGTGGTCATGTTAATTGCTGGGGCAATTTTGTTCTCTGCTTCAATTAATATTTTTGCCAAAGACTTGCCAACTTCTGCCGAACAATTACGGAGCGAACTTGAATCGGCATTGAAGAATAAAAATGCGTCGGCTTTTATTGAGCTTTTTAATTGGGATGGAATTCAGGAAAAAAGTTTCGTCCGGATGGCAATGAAATTGGCAATAAATCAGAATACCAACGATGTCATCAGCGTTACGCTTTCACCGCTTCCGGCTAACTATCATGCAACCAATGAAATGTTCAGCCTGCGGACGAGGGACAATGTTATTACTACAGGCATGATTGACGTAAAACGGTCTGGTGAAGATTTTGTTGAACATCTTCCTTATGGAACAAAAGGTGGCGCTTTCTATCTTGCTCAAACTATTCGGGAAATGATACCCGGGAAAAGCCTTCGCGTTACTGTGTCAATATTCGACCCGCACCCGATCATCACTTACACTGGCACGTGTGTTTATGTCCAAGAGGGAAAAGAGATCAACTTGGAACTGTGTGGCACAAATAAATATATCGAAAAAAATCTTTGGGGAGATTACATCAAATCCTGTTCCATCCAGAAGACCAGCCCAAGCGGTTTGATCATGCTTGAAATCGTCGAAGGTCACCAAAAAATATTTCAATCACCACAAATTAAAACAGGCGATGTGATCAGTTACGAAAGAAAAAATTGACGGCTTGTATTTGGAATTTCTTTTCGTGTCTTTCGTGGTTAAATTTTCTGCGCGATGATTCAATACCTTGATTTGCTGCGGCACGTGCTGGAAAACGGAAAATTCAAATCCGACCGCACGGGCACGGGCACGTTTTCCGTGTTCGGCGCGCAGGCGCGGTTTGATTTGCGCACAAATTTTCCGGCGCTCACCACGAAAAAGCTGCACCTCAAATCCATCATTTACGAATTGCTCTGGTTTTTGCGCGGCGACACCAACGTGAAATGGCTCAACGAACACGGCGTGACGATTTGGGACGAATGGGCGGACAAGGACGGCAATCTCGGCCGCGTCTATGGCGCGCAATGGAGCGATTGGAAAACGTCCGAGGGCCGCAGCGTGAATCAGATTGACGCCGTCATCGCGCAAATCAAAAAAAATCCCGATTCGCGGCGGCACATCGTCAGCGCGTGGAACGCGGGCGAAATTGACCAAATGGCGCTCGCGCCATGTCACGCGCTGTTTCAATTTTATGTGCAGGACGGCAAATTAAGCTGCCAACTTTACCAGCGCAGCGCGGACATTTTTCTCGGCGTGCCGTTCAACATCGCCAGCTACGCGCTGCTCACGCTGATGGTCGCGCAGGTCTGTGATTTGAAACCGGGCGAATTTGTCCACACGTTCGGCGATTTGCATTTATATTCCAACCACGTCGAGCAGGCGAAATTGCAACTCACGCGCGAGCCGCGTCCGCTGCCGCAAATGAAAATCGCCCCGGCGGTGAAGAACATCCATGATTTCAAATTTGAGGATTTTGAACTGGTGAATTACGACCCGCATCCGGGCATCAAAGCGCCGATTGCGGTTTAATTTTTTAGACAGAATTGACAGAATGAACAAAATTGAATTCTGAAAATTCTGTCATTCTGTCAGAAAAATGAAACATTTCAAAGCCATCGCCGCGATGTCACTGAACCGCGTAATCGGCGCGGACGGAAAAATTCCGTGGCATCTGCCGGAAGATTTCAAGTGGTTCAAGCAGGTGACAATGGGGCATGTGATTGTGATGGGACGAAAAACTTTTGAAAGTCTGGGGCGTCCCCTGCCCAGCCGGAAAAATCTGGTGCTGACAAAACATCCGCAGCGGCTCATCAAGCAGCACCCGGAAATTTTCGGGCAATATCACGAATGGCGTGGCGGAAAATTTTTGAAGCGGCCTTATCAATTTCATTTTATGAAGCTCGGCGAAAAATTGGAGACGGAAATTTTCATTTTCAAATCGCTGGACAAACTCGATCCAGACGAATTTCCGAACGACATTTTCATTTGCGGCGGCGCACAGATTTATGAACAGGCGTTGCCGCGCTGTTCGGATTTGTATCTGACGCTGGTAAACCGTGAGATTGAAAACGGCGACGCTTTTTTCCCGAAGTTTGAGGATAAATTTGAACTGGTGGAAACAATCCGCGACCAGCCGGATTTTTCCATTTTGCATTACCGGCATCGCGGATTGAAAACGGGTTTGGCCGCGCGGTAGTAAAACACAACTTGACGATAGGCGGGCGGACGGGCAATGTATCGTCGCTTTCGTGCCAACGTAGCTCAGCTGGTAGAGCAGCGCTTTCGTAAAGCGCGGGTCGCTGGTTCAAGTCCAGTCGTTGGCTCCAGTTCCACATCATTCGTTTTTCAAGAAACAGTTCGCAATTGTTCGTCTCATGGCTGGACGCGCAAGGTCTGCCAAAAAATAAATTCAATTTATTCGTGGACATTCACGGATTTAACTTCATGCTGATGAGGTATCAAACCAGAGCATTCCCCGATTAACTTACTGGGAAAACTTTTCTTTCGGCATCAACCGCTGTGGATGCAAAGGCGTAAAATAATTGTCTTATTGTGGTCAATCGTCGTGGGATTGTTTTTTGGAGGTTTGCTCGTGGGCATGATGATTTTCCAAAATGCCCAGCATTGAAATAACAATTCCACCCATGAACATTCTCATCGAAAATGACGACACGCTTGAATATCTAACCGAGACGGGGCAATGGACAAAAAATCCGCGGGACGGGAAACATTTTCCCGCAACGACAATCGCGTTCCGGGCGGCGAAACAAGAGGCCGTCGGCAGATTCAACATCGTTTGCCACATCCCGGAAACGAATCAATTCATCAATCTGAATCATGGACGGGGCAAGGGCTTTCCAGATTGAGCAAAACAAAAGGCGAAGCCCGGTTCATCCGAACTTCGCCCTGACATTTCGTTGACGGATTAGTAGCGGTCACGACCGCGTCCACCGTAGCCGCCACCGCCGCCACCGCTGTAAGCACGACGACCGCCGCCGGCGGGACGTTCTTCGCGAGGTCTGGCCACATTGACGGTGATGGCGCGGCCATCCAACTGCGCTCCGTTTAAGGCCGCAATGGCTTTTTGCGCTTCCTCATCGCTGCTCATGGTCACAAAACCAAATCCGCGCGAGCGGTTGGTGGTGCGGTCCATCATCAGGTTGGCTTCCGAGACCGTGCCGTGCGCGGCGAACGCGTCGTTCAGGTCGTTTTCAGTGGTATTGAAGGAAAGATTTCCCACAAATAATTTATTGCTCATGTGATGTTTAATTGTCCGATTTAACTGCACTTTTCCAGACTGTTCCCGAACATCGGATTTCAAATCATCATTGAACGAAGTTCACTTGAGATTCCCATGCCATGAAAGAGACGAGCTATTCTAGACCCAATCAGCATCGCTGGTTTCGCGGAAATAGCAACAACTATCTTGAACTATTTCAGATGTGGAAAAAGAAAAAGCTTGTGCGGATTCAAATATGATGGATTGTATGTGGAGATTAGCAAGACCGATTTGAGTTCAGGCATCACCGGCAGTTCTCCTTCAGTCTTCTGTAAGAAAGTTAGAGATTTTTTATGACCATGTTTTTGTTTTGGTGTGCCATCGGGATTGTGGTGGGAACCATTTTCAGTTCAATGTTTGAATGGACTTTGCACCGTTATATCATGCACCGTTCCTTCATGGTGAAGTTTTTTCGTTATGCGTTTGAACGGCACACGCTCGTGCATCACCACGTTTTCAAAGCCGACCACACATATCATCTCATCCACGAGCCGGACAAAAAAACCATTCCGATGGCATGGTGGCATGGCCCCATGCTGGTTTCGATTGGATTGCTGCCGTTTTTAATCTGCGCCCTCATCTTTGAGAAATGGGGCATTTTATGCGGCGCGGCCCTCGTCTGCACCTTGTATTTCACCGCCTACGAATACATGCACTGGTGTATGCATTTGCCGAAGAAACGGCACGTGGAACGTTCGGGCATTTTCTTCCGGCTCAACGGCCACCACCTCTTGCATCATCGCTACATGAACAAAAATTTCAACGTCGTCCTGCCGCTCGCGGATTTGTGTCTGGGAACATTGTTATTGCGCTCAAAAGTCGCCTTCGCCCAGGTGCAAGGGCCGTCCGTGCCCAACG
The DNA here is from genome assembly GCA_035545995.1 of Verrucomicrobiia bacterium. GTDB lineage: Bacteria > Verrucomicrobiota > Verrucomicrobiia > Limisphaerales > UBA11358 > UBA11358. Next base: position 21,451 of record DASZXH010000077.1, on the reverse strand, counting down.
TCCAGCCGAAATTAAAGCCATTGAGTTGCTGAAGTTGTAACCGTATTTTCACTGGCTTTTCAGGCAACAGCGCTTAAACTGCTGGCGTTCTATCGGAATGAACACCCTAATCTACTGCTTTGGCCGCGCGGTAATCGTCTTTATCCAAATGTTTCCATTGCCGCTCGTTGCTTGGGCGGGCCGAACGGGCGGCGGCATTGTATATCATCTGGATGCACGACACCGCCGCGTCGCTTTGAAAAATTTAACGATGTGCTTTTGTTCCGAGAAATCGCCGGAGGAAATTTTGCAGATTGCCAAGGAAAATTTCCGACGCATCGGGGAAAATTATTTGTGTTCCATCAAGACGGCGGCGATGGGTTTTGAAAAACTGAAGCCGCACCTTGAATTCAGCGGATTTGAAAAACTACCATCCCAAACCGAAAACGAAGCCGGAGACAACATGATTGCGGTCATCGGCCATTTTGGAAATTTTGAACTTTACGCCCGCATTCAGGACATTCGCCCCGATTTGCAGGGAGCGACCACCTATCGCGCGTTGAAACAACCGGCCGTCAATCGGTTGATGAAAAGTTTGCGGGGACACAATGGCTGCCTGTTTTTCGAGCGACGGACGGACGGCAAGAAATTGCGCGAATTGATGAACCGCGGCGGAACTTTGGTCGGTTTGTTGGCCGACCAGAATTCCATCGGATTGCGCGCGCCGTTTCTCGGACACGATTGCAACACCACCCTTGCGCCGGCGGTGCTTGCCCTGCGTTATGATTGCCAACTTTTTCCCATCGTCTGTTCCCGGATTGAATTGGGAAAATGGCGGCTGGAAGTGGGCGAAAGAATTCCAACCCACGAAAGCAGCCAGCCGCGTTCCAGCGAGGACATTATGCGGGACGTGAACCGCGCATTGGAAATGAGTGTCCGCCGTGACCCAGCTAATTGGTTTTGGGTTCACCGACGGTGGAAAAATTGACCACTGGTTCCGGCTTCAATTTCAAAACAAAAAAGGCGAACTGTTTCCAGTTCGCCTTTTGAATTTTGCGCGAAAATTATTCGGCTTTGACGGCTTCGTCCGCCGCGTCAAACGCGTGCTGCAACGCGACCAAATCTTCGCCGGGTTTCAACGAGTCGAGCAATTTCTGCTCTTCCTTCAATTGCTCGTCGGTGTAGCTCGCGGCTTTGATGGAAAGACCGATGCGGCGTTCGCCTTTGTCAATCTTCACCACGCGCGCGGAAACGTCCTGACCGACCTTGAGCACGTTCTTGATTTTTTCCACGCGATCTTCGCTGATTTGCGAAATGTGCACGAGACCGTCAATATCATGTTGCAGGCCGACGAACGCGCCGAAGCTGGCGAGTTTCGTAACTTTGCCGGTGACGAGGTCGCCGACTTTGTAGAGTTTCTCGATGTTTTCCCACGGATCGGTGCCGAGTTGTTTCATGCCGAGCGCGATGCGCTGGTTCGGACGATCCACTTCGAGCACGGTGGCTTCGATTTCGTCGCCCTTCTTGAGAACTTCGCTCGGATGATTGATTTTGCGCGTCCAACTCATGTCGGAAACGTGAATCATGCCGTCAATACCTTCTTCCAATTCCACAAACGCGCCGTAGCTGGTGAGATTACGCACTTTGCCTTTGACGCGCTCGCCAACTTTGTATTTGTCCGCCGCGTTGTCCCACGGATTGGATTCCAATTGGCGGATGCCGAGGGAAATCTTTTGTTCCTCGCGATTGATGCCGAGAACGACCGCTTCAATTTCCTGATCCTGTTTCAAAACGTCGCTCGGTTTGGCGACGCGTTTCGTCCACGACAATTCCGTGACGTGAACAAGACCTTCCACACCGGGTTCGAGTTGCACAAACGCGCCGTAAGGCACAAGGCTGACGACCTTGCCTTTGACCTTTGCGCCGACCGGGAATTTGCTTTCGATGTTGTCCCACGGATTGGCCATTTTCTGCTTGAGACCGAGGCTGACGCGCTCTTTTTCCTTGTTCACGTCGAGCACGACCACGTCAATCTCCTGACCGACCTTCAAGATTTCCGAAGGGTGCGTGATGCGCCCCCAACTCATGTCCGTGATATGCAGCAAACCGTCAATGCCGTTCAAATCAATGAACGCGCCGAAATCCGTGATATTCTTGACCGTGCCTTTGCGGATGTCGCCCGGTGTCATTTCACCGAGCAAGGCCGTGCGCTTCTCGTTGCGCTCGGCCTCAATCAATTCGCGACGCGACAACACGATGTTTTGCCGCTCCTGATTGATTTTGACGACCTTGAATTCGTAGGAATTACCGACGAAACCCGCCAGATTCTTCGGCGTCGTCACGTCAATCTGCGACGCCGGCAAAAACGCCTCGACGCCGACGTTCACCACCAGGCCGCCTTTGACGACCGATTTCACCTTGCCGGTGATGCGGCCGCCCTCGTTGCAAATCGCGAGAATATTGTCCCAATTCTTTTTGAACTCGGCCTTTTCATGCGACAGCACGACCGTGCCTTCCTTGTTTTCGAGCTTCTCGACAAGCACATCAATTTCGTCGCCGACTTTTATGGCTTCGATGTCCTGAAATTCATTCGCGGGGATGACGCCCTCGCTTTTGTAACCGATGTCCACCAAAACTTCTTTTTTGGGACGGACTTCGATGACGGTGCCTTTGACGATTTCGCCCTGCGCGACGAGCGACTTGCCGCTCTGCTTCAAGGCTTCTTCCATGGTGAGCATAACTTGATTGTGTTTGAACTGCGGGAGACTTTTTGTTCCGAAACGGAACTGAAGGCTCCATTGCCTAACTAACGAACGCTGCCGTGGCAACGGAGGTTAAGGGTTAGGTTGTTGGTTAACGGTTTTTTCTCAGCCTCAATGAACCGCCGCACACGCGGCGTTCAGGCAAAATGAAGGATACGGAAAACGCCGGAATTGGCAAGAGCGAAATTGACAAACTGTTTCAAGGCTGTTTAATGGCAATTAACAACTCAAAAACTTAATCTGACATGGCCGAATACCTTTGGACTGGAAAAGATAATCAGGGAAAAGCTTTTGTTGAGCGAGTTAATGCTAGTTCACCCGCACAAGCAAAAACTCTACTTGAAGAACGAGGTTACACTGAATTAGAACTGCATTCAGATGATGTGGACGGTGCAGTCAGAGCCTATTCAGACAGACCAACGAGATTTTCTGCTGCTGAAGAACTCCAAATTAAACGCAAGGGAATGACATTATGGAAAGCTTGGAACAAAGACTTCAAAAATTCATGGGCAACAAACATACTTTTTATTTTGCTGATATTATTTTTTCTTTTCACCAAAAATTATTTCGCGGCAATTATTTGTATCATTGGATTTTTGGCTTTTATTCCAATCTATTTCTGGTTTCGACAATCGAGTTACTATTATCGTCAACTGAATAAGGCAAAAGTGTGGTATCGGTGGGAGGAAGTGCTTGATTGCATTGAAAAATTGAAGCGCGCAAAACGCTGGACGAAAATCGGGATTCCCGACGCTGAATTCATTCGCTGTCGTGCCAGCGCGCTCGCTGGATTAGGACGCTTCGACGAAGCAATTGCGGAATTTTCCCCACTGGCAGAAAATCCAAAAATGCAGCGATGGCTTTACCTCGTTCAATTGGCAACCATTCACGACATTGCAAAAAAACATACGGAGGCTATTGAACTGAACAGGCAAGCCGCCGAATTAAAAATTGATGACCCAATTATTTTAATAGATTTGGCGACAAGAATCATCCGTCGTCAAAAAGATGCGGTGCAAGCAAAACTCATTCTGGATAGGGCAGAAAAACAAACTATGAGAGAGCTTGTAAAACCACACGTTCCATTTTGTCGCGGTATAATAGCATATTATGAAAATGATTTCCCGCTTGCGCAGTCGAAATTACAAGAAGCTTTAGTTGGTTTTCGTCCTTTTATGCGGCATCCTTTAATGGAAGGTTTCGTTTTAAGGGCTAAAGCTTATCTTTGCTGTGTCGAAGGCGCATTACGAAATTTTGTGGAAGCAAAGCGTTTGCTTCGTGAGACCCAAGAATACCTTAAAGCGACAAAAGAAGATGAGTTGATGACAGAATGTAAAATGGCGGCACAGGAATTCTAATTTAGCTTCCCGTTTTTGTCGGGAACAATTCAAGTCACGGACGCTTTGTATTTTTCAATCGCCGGCAATTTCAGATACTGTCTCGCATTTTCGTAGCAGATGTTGCGAATCATCGGGCCGAGCAGGGAATCGTCGTCGGGAATTTCACCGTTCTCCACGTCACGCCCGATTAAATTGCACAGCACGCGCCGGAAATATTCGTGGCGCGGATAAGACATGAACGAACGCGAATCGGTCACCATGCCCACAAAACGCGACAGCAATCCGAGATTTGAAAGCGCGTTAAGCTGCCATTCGATGCCTTCTTTTTGGTCGAGAAACCACCAGCCGGAACCGAACTGGATTTTGCCCGGAACGTTGCCGTCCTGAAAATTGCCAATCATCGCCGCAAAGACGTAATTGTCCGCCGGATTGAGATTGTAAATGATGGTTTTGGGCAGGGCGTTTTCCTGTTCCAGCCGGTCAAGATATTTGGCCAACGCTTCCGCCTGCGGAAAATCGCCGATGGAATCAAAGCCGGTGTCCGGCCCCAATTGTTTCAAGCGGCGCGTATTGTTGTTGCGCAGCGCGCCCAGATGCAATTGCTTCGTCCAGCCTTTTTCCGCGTCGAGTTGGCCGAAAAACAGCATCAGGAACGCGGCGAATTGGGAATGTTCCGCCGGTGAAACGGTTTCGCCGGCGCGCGCTTTCGTGAAAATCGCCGCCGCGACTTTTTCTGAACAAAAATCCGCCGGACATTGAGCCAGCCCGTGGTCGGAAAGACGGCAGCCGTGCGTGTGAAAATAATCGTGCCGTTGCCGCAACGCTTCCAGAAATCCGCCGAACGAACTGATTTCCACGTCGGCGGCTTCAGCCAGTTGATTTGTCCATCGGTTGAACGTCTCCGGTTGGTGAACCATCAACGCCTTGTCAGGCCGGAACGCGGGCAGCACGCGCACGGACAAATCGGAAACAGCAATCGCCTTGTGAAATCTTAAATCATCCGCCGGATCGTCCGTGGTGCAAATCGCGTTGACGCGGAATTTTTTCAAAATGCCCTGCGCGGTCAGTTCGTCCGACGCCAGTTTTTCATTGGCCTCCTTCCAAATCCGCGCCGCGCTCGCCTCGTCGAGCAATTCATCAATGCCGAAGTAACGCTTCAATTCCAGATGCGTCCAATGGTAAAGCGGGTTGCGCAACGTATGCGGCACGCTGGCCGCCCATGCCTGAAATTTTGCGAACGGCTCCGCGTCACCGGTGCAGAATTTTTCGGCGACGCCGTTGGAACGCATTGCGCGCCACTTGTAATGGTCGCCTTCGAGCCAGATTTCAAAAAGATTTTTGAACCGGCGGTTTTCGGCGATGTCTTTCGGCGAGAGATGGCAATGAAAATCCAGAATCGGCTCGGTTTCGGCAAACTGATGATAGAGCCGCTTCGCCGTCCGCGTTTGCAACAAAAAATCTTCGTGAACGAATTTCATTGCGAAAAAACCACTGATTGCCGCACTGCTACTGAACAAATTGTGCTTTGTGCGGTATCGTGTGCGGTTACAAATAACGGTTTCCCATACCACTCGTAAAGATTATTAAAGATAATATCTGCCATTTATCACCGGAATCAACCAACTTAATTTAGTTAAAGCCTAGTCACCAGATTTTGAATCACTACCTCGTTTTTTGCGAAAGATTTTCCCGATCAACCAATCACACGAAAAAACTCCCGGCCCAAATGCGAGCACAACCAACGTCATCATTAAAAACGGAAACGGCGCGGCCTGCACAAATTTGTCCGAGTCGCTGAAAACGGATTTGAGCGCGTCGGAATCCGCCGTGATGTAGGCAATCACCATGTCGAATGCGAGCGCGAACGCGACGAGGCGCGAGCCAAGTCCGAGCATCAATAAAATTCCGCCGAAACATTCCATGATGGCGACGAGCCAGGCGGTCGCGGCGGGAAATGGAATGTTCAGGCTGGTAAAAAATTCCGTGACGTGCTGGATGTTTCCCAATTTGCCCCAACCGGTCTGAAAAAATTGCCAGCCCCAATAAAGCCGGATGACCAGTAGAAACGGCGATTGCAGCCAACTGGCGACGATAGTTCCCGCGCGATAAATTTTCACCGCCGTTTCGAGTTTGTTTGTCTGAGTTTCCATAATTTTATTGTTTGATTCCACAAAACCAACCGAGTGCCGCCCAATTGGAGAACCATTTTTTGATTATATCGCCCAAATCACCGGGCGATTTTAGCTTGACCAATTGCGCGCAGGCTTTTTCCAATGTCACGCCGCGTTGCAATGCCGTCAGCACGAGAAATTGTCCGCGTTCAAGCCGTTTGTAATAAACACTGTCATCGTGGCGATGCACGGCCAGAAAAATTTCACGTTGTTTGAGCCGGCGCGACAATGAGATTTTTTTATGACGTTGATTTTGTTCCATCGCGTTGCTGGCTTCATTGCGCAAACCGGAGTTTTTCTTCACTTCAATCAGAAAATCGTCCAATTCATTCTTCAGGCACAGCAACGTCAGGTGCGGCTGCAATTGCAATTGGATTTTGGCGGGATTGGAATCCAAAATCGCGTCGGGTTGCAACGGCGTCACAGCTTCGTTGTCGAATGCTTCGATATGCGCCCATTCGAGCCGTGCCATGTCGAGCGCGAGTTGTGAATGTGGCGCAATCAATTTCGGGTTCGCTTCCAAAAATTTCACGAGCCGCGAACCCAAATTACGCAGCGTGAACGAGCGCGAAGGATTTTGCGTGAGATATTCGTCGGTGAGTCGCTCGAATTTTTTGTCGCCGAGAATCGCGCGCAGGCCGGGATAATCGGAATAAAAACAATCGCGAACGCGAAACCAGTATTGGCGATTGTAAATCTCCAGCCGCTCGAACGAAGTCAGCCGGTCATTGGGCTTGATGAAATTTTTGACAACGATTTTTGTTGGCCGTCCGTCAATCCATTTAATTTGCATTTTGTCGCCGCGCGTAAGTGGGCGCATCACGGCAGTGGCCATGATTTTTTGCAATTCGCCAAACTCGCGTTTGGTTTGAGATTTAGGCGTGGACAGTTTCATTTTCCACCCGCTGCAAAAATTTATTCGCCTTCAACGCTTCGCCGTGAACTTCATCGAAAGCCGGAATTCGGTCGTCCCATTCGAGCAACGTCGCGGTTTTGCCGGCGCGTTGAATTGCACGTTCGTAAAGTTTCCAGACCGGATCAATCACCGGATGGTCGTGCGTGTCCAGAATGAACCGTTCGTATTTGCTGTGACCGGCGATGTGAATCTGCGCGATGCGCTGCACCGGAACGCCGTTGACGTAATCGAGCGGATTGAAATTGTGATTTTGCGACGAAACGTAAATGTTGTTCACGTCGAGCAAAATGCCGCAATCGGCGCGTTCGACGACTTCGTTGAGAAATTCCCACTCAGCCATTTCCGAAACGTGAAATTCCGCGTAGCTGCTGACGTTTTCGACGCAAATCGGCACTTCGAGAAAATCGCGCGCCTCGCGGATTTTTTGCGCCGTCACTTTCGCGGCGGCAAAAGTATAAGGCATCGGGAGCAAATCGTGCGTATAAGTGCCGTCCACGCTGCCCCAGCACAAATGGTCGGAAAGCCACGGCGTATTTGTGCGTTTGACGAGGCGCTTCAATTTTTTCAGATGCTCGCGGTTCAATTTTCCCGATGAGCCGAAATACATCGAGACACCGTGCTGCACGACGCGATATTGTTCGAGGATTTGATCCAGAATTTTCAGCGGACGCCCGCCGTCCACCATGAAATTTTCCGAAATGATTTCAAACCAATCCACCGTCGGCTTCTTCGTGAGGATGTGATCGTAATGCGGCACGCGCAATCCGATGCCGATGCCGTAATCGGTGAAGCCGTTGAACGCGTTGGCGGGCATAATTTGAAATTAAAATCGAAGAGCGAAACCTTTCAGCTTCGCCCCCCAGATTCAATCAGCCGGTCAAACGGATTTGCAACTGCCTTTGGTATTGCAACCGCCTTTGCCTTTGCAACTGTTCTTGCCTTTGCAGCCATTGTCGCTGCCCTTGCAACCGCCCTGCCCTTTGCAACTGTTCTTGCCCTGGCAATCGTGCTTGCCACTGTCATCGGCGACCACGATTTTACCGAAGCCGGCACCGGCCTGACCTTGAGCGTGAGCTTTCACGGCTACGCCAGTCAGTAAACCGGTAATGGCCGCAGTGACGAGAATTGTGCGTTGAGTTTTTGTCATAATGTTTGCCTTTGTTGGTTTGTTTGAACAACCCACGGCTTTCAGGCGAACGTCATGCCCACCGTTGGTCTTCTGGTATTAGAGACAGCACCCGTTGATTTATTCCAGAAAATTTATTTTTAAAAAACGGAACAAATTAAAGGGAAAGCGAGTCATACTTTAATCGGGCTGACAATTGCGGTTGCAAGACTTTCTCCAAGGTCGCTTCGTCATCGTGGCCAATTAACAGATAAACCATGCCGCCATGACTCCAACTGGCGGTCGGCGTTTCCCCGTTTTGCACAAATTGCGGCTTATCAACCGGCGGCGCATCGCGAAAACCAGCAGTGCTGACGACAAACAAATCCATGTGCGCCGAATTGTTCAAATAGTAGCAAAGCATCGAAACTTTTTGGCCGTGCCAATCCAAAACGCGACAACCCATTAAACCGGTTTTTCCAGACAAAGCCGCAGGCAAAATCAAATTGTTCGCGCCATGATGTTCTCCAAGCCAGGCGGCAACTTGTTTCATGTTGCTGTTTTCCATGTCCACATGATTGGTATTGTTTATCGCTTCATCCACCATTTGTTTAGAAAAAACAGCGAACGGTAGACCACGTGTTGCCGGTTTAATCATAGCGAATAACACAACGACCAGAATAATTGCAGCCGTCCACGCGATGGGCGATTGCCATGAAAATAAATTCTGCCACCAAATTGAAATTGGCGAAATCACCGGTTCAGTTTCCGGCTTGCGCGCAAGAATTTTTGCTTTCAATTGCGCCGGTGCATTTACTTTTTGTAATCCACTACTAATCAGGATATCAAATTTTTGCTGTTCTGCAAACCACGCGGCCAGTTCGGAGTCTGTTTTCGCCAACGTCAGCGCCTCACAAAAAAATGCGTCGCCCGCCGCCGCGTCACTTGGGCGGCAAACCTGCAAAATCAATTTGGCTTCTTCGCGAGTCATGGTCTTTCTTTGCCTAAAACGATCTTTCGCAGCAATTCTTTGCCGCGCGCGATTCGCGACATCACCGTGCCGACCGGAATCTCCAGAATTTCCGCGATGTCGCGATACGAATGTTCTTCGAGGTAAAACAATGTGAGCGGCGCGCGATAAATTTCATCCACGTGCCGCAACGCTTCCATGACACTCTCACCGTCCAATTGCTTTTCCGGCAACGGGAGATTCGCTGTCAATTCCGCGTCATTCGCGGTGGAAATTTCCACTTTTGGAAATTTATCTTCGTGTCGGCGTTGGCCGAGAAATTCGCGGTGCAGCGTCGTGAACAACCACGATTTTACCTTCGATTTGTCGCGCAATTGTCCGCCTTTGGTCGCCCAACGAAAAAACGTTTGCTGCGTCAAATCGCACGCGTCCGCTTCGCGTTGCGTCAAACTCAACGCAAACCGGTAAAGCGGCTCGTAATGCGCATCTACCACGTTTTTAAATGACAATTCGTCCATAGATAGGAGCGACGACCGGCAGATTTATTCCATTCGGCACACGTCGTCCATTGTAATCGCGCGAAATCCGTTTTGACCTGTGCACGGTAAAAATTTACGCTAATTGCGTGCAAAGAAAAAATTCCGCCGCCGTGCGCGAAGATGGCCGCGCTTCAAATCAATTACGGCCCATCCGTTTTCAGAATCACATCGCGCCTTACGCGACCGGCTCGACGCTCATCGAATGGGGCAACACGCGCGTCATTTGCGGCGTCACGATTGAAGAAAACGTGCCGCGCTGGATGAAGGAACAAAAAGTTTCCGGCGGTTGGCTCACGGCGGAATATGCCATGCTCCCCTACTCCACGCTGCAACGCAAACCGCGCGACATCACCAAAGGTAAATTGGATGGGCGCGCGTCCGAAATTCAAAGGTTGATTGGCCGTTCCATCCGCGCCGCGATTGATTTGGAAAAAGTCGGCGAGCGCACAATTTGTGTGGATTGCGACGTTTTGCAGGCCGACGGCGGCACGCGCACGGCGGCCATCACCGGCGCATTTGTCGCACTGTCGCTCGCCGTTAAAAAATTGTTGGAAGAGAAAAAATTGACGAAAAATCCAATCTTGAAATCCATCGCCGCCGTCAGCATCGGCATCGTCAACAATCAGCCGCTTCTGGATTTATGTTATACCGAGGATGTCGCCGCGAGCGTGGACATGAATCTGGTGATGAATTCCGCTGGTGAATTCATCGAATTGCAAGGCAGCGGTGAAGAAGCCACGTTCACTGAAAATCAACTCGCTGATTTGCTTGCGCTCGGCAAATCAGGCATCAAAGAACTTCTCGCGGCGCAACAAAAAGCGCTCGCGTAAATTTATTTTCACTTGGCCACTTCAACTTCTCAAAAACGGTTCCGGCAAAGACCGGAAACAAACCAACCCACGCGCCTGCTGTTGATTCGCCACGCCGAAGTGGAGCGACGCTATCAAAGCGCGTTCGGCGGGCAAATTGACATGAATCTGTCCGAACGCGGCCACGAGCAGGCGAAGATTCTCGCGGATTATTTGCGTGGCAAAAAGTTTGACGCGCTTTACACCAGCCCAATGAAACGCGCGCAACAAACCATCGCGCCGTTTTTGAAATTGAAAAACGGCGCGTCACGCCAAAAAATCCTTCCCGCTTTGCGCGAAGTCCATTTTGGCGATTGGACGGGGTTCAACTGGGAACAGGTGCGCGAAAAATTCGGCGTCCATCCTTACGATTGGCTGGATGAAATTGATTTGGGGCGCGTGCCGAACGGCGAAAGCGGCATCGAATTTCGCGCGCGCGTCGAGCCGTGCCTGCAAAAAATCATCCAAAAACATCGCGGCGAAATTGTGGGCATTTTCTGTCACGGCGGCGTGATTCGCATGATGCTTTCGACGTTGCTCGGATTGCCGTTGCCGAAAACGAATCAATTTGAAATCGAATACACCAGTATCACGCAAGTCGCGCTGCATCCGCACATGGCAGAAATCGAATTGCTCAATTTCACGCCGTGGCGGGACTTGAGTTGACCACGAAACACACGAAAAACAGACACGGATTACACTGATTTTCACTTATTAAATTCGTGTCAAAAAAACACCGCGTGAATCGTGGTTGAAAATGAAATCTAAAAAACAACTTTGGCGCATTTCGGTCGCGACTTCACTGGAAGCCGAGGATGCCGTGATGGAATTGCTTAATTCATTTTCTCCGAATCTCGCGTCGGCGTATTTCAATCTGGAAACTCAAACCAGTCATGTCAGTGTTTTCAATGAAAAACCGTTTTCAAAACAAATTCGCGCACAAGTTGCTATCGGATTAAAACGAATTGAGAATTGCGGTTTGAAGATTAGCGCGGGCAAAACCGAAATCGGGGAGGTCAAACGCGAAGATTGGGCAGAGTCATGGAAAAAACATTTCAAACCGATTGAAATCGGCAATTCGCTTTTGGTCAAGCCGAGTTGGAGTAAAAAACGTCCGCGCAAAAATCAGGCGATTGTCATTCTCAATCCCGGTTTGAGTTTTGGCACGGGACAACATCCGACGACTTTGTTTTGTCTGAATGAAATCACGCGGTTGGTTGCGGCTCGCGAGGACACTCGCCCCACCAAATCTTTTTTGGACATTGGGACAGGTTCGGGAATTCTGGCAATTGCCGCGGCGAAATTGGATTATCAACTAATTCATGCCATTGATTTTGACGCGGAAGCGATTCGCGTCGCAAAAGCAAATGCAAAAATCAATGGTGTTTTGAACCGGATTTACATTTCACACGGCGACGTGACGAAACTTCCGCTTAAACCAAAAAAACAATTCGATTTGGTTTGCGCGAATTTGATTTCCAATTTGCTGATTGCCGAGCGAGGGAAAATTGTCGCGCAATTGAAACCGGAAGGTGTTCTGGTTTTAGCAGGCATTTTGAAATCAGAATTTTGCAAAGTGCAAGAGGCGTTTGAAGATTTTGGATTGCGATTGTTTTGTTTCAAAATTGAAAAGGAGTGGCAGTCGGGTTCATTTTGTTTCGCATAAAATTTTTTTGAACGGATTTTTGGCGGCGCGCGTCTCATCTGTAAATTGATTGTGAAATTTTTGAAACAACGCGGCGGCGGTTGGCATTATTTACGCTGCAATTGAGGAGAAAGGAATCGAGGTATGATGAAAACATTGGAAGCCATCAGTGAAGCGGTTCGCGACACGAAACATCCGTTCCGCAAAACCGAACATCAACCAAAAAAAGCGATGAAAAACCGCTACGAACGCCGGAAAATCAGGGAATATCTCCACCTGGCGGATTGGCTGGCGGAAGAAATGGCGTAGGCCAGAAATTTTCAGGCTGCGCGGAAAACGCCAGTTGCATTCGTGGCGCAACTGGCTGAAAAGGAAAATCGTCACTGACAGTCGGGACAAATTCCAAAAAATTCCAGCTTGTGCGTGACGGCCTTGAAGCCGTTTTTGGCGGCGATGCGTTTTTCAATTTTGTCGGGAAAACATTCCTCAATCTCGACGACTTCGGAGCAATTGGTGCAAACGAGATGGTGATGATGGCCGTCGTCGTTTTCGCCGACGAGTTCAAACCGCGCCGCGCCGTCGCCAAAATCAAACCGTTTCACCATGCTCATTTTTTCGAGCAGGTGCATGGAGCGATAAATCGTCGCCAAATCGCAGCGGCCATTTTGGTTTTTTCGCATCTCGGAAAAAATTTCCTTGTTCGTGAGCGGATGCGGATGGGCGTGCAATATTTCCAGAATCGCCGCGCGCGGGCCGGTGATTTTGCGCGATTGCCCGCGCAAATGATTTTTGAGCGCGGACATTTCCTGTCTTTTATGCGAATGCACGTGCGGTTTCACTGTGATTAAAATTGCACCGGCGGTTTCGGAAATCAAGTCAATCGCAAATCCCTTGCACAAATAAAAACCGCCCGACAGCAAACGCCATCGGGCGGTTTGAAATGATTCATCCCAATTATTTCATCAGTAACATCTGGCGCGCCCGTTTAATCGCCTTGGTCAGGCGGCGTTGGTAATGCGCGGGCATTCCCGTGTATTTGCGCGGCAGAATGCGGCCTTGATCCGTGACGTATTGCCGGAGCAAATTGGTGTTTTTGAAATCAAGCGCATCGGCGGTAAAATCAATCTTCGGTTTCGGGCGCGGCGTGCGATTTTCCATCGGGCTGCGGCGCGAACCGCGTTTGTCTTTCTCGGTATGAGTTTTGCGTGGCATAATTATTTAATCTCCTTGTGCAACGTGTGACGGCGCAACGCGGGATTATATTTTTTGATTTCCAATTTTTCCGTCTGCAATTTCTTGTTGCGCGTGGTCGTGTAGCGCGAGGGTGACTTGCCTTCCTTGCGCGCTTCGGTACATTCGATGGTAATGACTTCTCGTGGCATAAATTATTCCTTTTCCTTAACCGCTTTCTGTTCCTCGCCGGGTTCTTCGGCATCCTCGCCGTCCACTTCCGTCACCCCGGCGGAATCCACCGTGCCGAGCGCACCGAGTCGGCGCGATTTCAAAGCGCCTTCCTTCTCCAATTGCGCCTGCGCTTCGACCGTGAATCGCGTCCACGGAATCGCTTCGAGCCGCGCTTTGGGAATGTTTTTGCCGGTTAATTCGCAGACGCCGTAAGTTTTTTTCTCGATGCGTTTGAGCGCTTCCTCGATTTCATAAACCGCGTCCTGATCCGACGACAACAAACTCAACGCAAAATCGCGGTCAAAATTATCAGTACCGGAATCCGCCATGTGCAAGCTGTAACCGGGCAATTCCTGCGCCGATTCCTTGGCCAAACCATTCATCTGCTGAAGCAACTGCTCGCGCAATTCCAGCAAATGCTGGTAATACTTCTGCCATTCCGGCTTGATTCGTTTTCCGTCCGTTGGCGCGGCGTTGGCCTTCGCCATGGGACGACCAAGAATGGCGGCGGCAGTCGCGGACGCCTGCGCTTTGCCGCGCGGCGCTAATTTTTTTGCGTCTTTTTTCGTTGTCACAAATTCAAATACAATTTTCCGGCTAAAATCCGGTTTATCAAGAGCGCGGGAATTTAGCAGAGAAAAGCAAATGCGCTAGAAAAATTTTCAAGAATTTTTGGGTGGAGAAAACTAGACAAATTGGTGCCGGAGGCGCAAAGTTAAAAGTATGGCAAAGGCAATGTTTTCAGTTCTAACGGCTGTTATTTTGATACAATTGCTTTGCATAAAAGTTAAAGGTGATGAACCAACTGGATGGCTATGGTCACGAAGGACTTCTTGGCAAGTCGAAGCCGTGGACGGCCCGCTTAACGGAACAAATTCGCAATCCAGCACATTTATCCGGCAATTTGTCCCGCCTTTTTATGTGCCAGCACCTGTAACAGACGAACGGGCTTGGACAACTGTTCGAGGGAAAAAACTTTTATTCCAAGATGTCGCTAAAAGCATTGACTCCTATTGCGCTGCACAACCCGAATTCCAGAAATGGAAATTACTTCAATCATTTGTGGACGGCCAACAACAGCGATTTGCGCCTTACAAATTTTGGATTGTTTCGGTTGATCCGATTGTCGTCATTTTGACACCTTTTGACATACAAAACCCCGATGGACATTCAAATAGCGAATTGAGTGGTGCAGTCAATGAACGCATGGAGATGCGCGCGCCAATGAGTGGAATTTTGGTGAATTGCTACAATTTCGGAACTGAAATAGAAAACACGCCAGCCATAAAGTGGTTTGCCGTCGGGAGCAACAGTGGAATTATGGCTGAAAATTTTGGCGATAAGGAATTGATTTTAACAAATCAAGATTTGGTTCTGAAACTTGTAAAAAACGCGCAAGGAACAATAAGTGTTTCCAGAATTTCAAAAACTTCTACAAGCAATTAAATCTTTTATCCCTTCTCAAGGCACGCATACGCATTGTGATTGTGGATGCTCTCGAAATTTTCCGCCTCGACTTTATACCACGTTACGCACGCGTTAGCGTTCAAATTCGTCGCCACATTGCGCACCAAATCTTCCACGAACACCGGATTTTCATATGCGCGCTCCGTCACCGCTTTTTCATCCAGCCGCTTGAGCAACGCGTAAAGTTCCGAACTCGCGCAGCTTTCGACGACGGCAATCAAATCTTCAATCCAAATCGCCTCACGCGAACGGATCTGCAACGTCACCAGCCCACGCTGATTATGCGCGCCGTATTCACTGATGGCCTTCGAGCAAGGACACAACGTCGTCACGCCGACTTTCACCGTCAGCACGAAATCAATCTCTTTGCCAATCGCCGACGCGTCAAACCGCGCGACGTAATCCATTACGCCGGCCTTTTCCGTCACCGGCGACAACTTGGTGAGAAAATAGGGAAACTCGATTTCCAGATGCGCCGTCTCCGCGTTCAATTTTTTTTGCAACGCGCGCAAAATGTCCGAAATGTTTTCGACGTGGATGACGCTGCCGTGCGCGTTGAGCACTTCGATGAACCGGCTCATGTGCGTGCCCTTGAATTCCTTTGGCAAATCCACGAACATCCCGATGGTCGCCACCGTGTTCTGCACCGAACGCGCCTTGTCGCGCACCTGAATCGGAAATTTCAAACCGCGCACGCCGACTTTATCAATCCGCAACTCGCGATGGTCGCGCTGATTTTGCTCGTCGTGCATGGGCGCGGAAAATTTCTTCAATTCCTCCGCGCGCCGCCGGACGGATTCAGGACAATTTTTCATAAAAGAAATTGTAGCAGCTTCGCGCAATTTCGCAAAATGTTCTCTTGAAAACAAATCATCGTCTGCCAATTTCCTTGCCGTGAAATTCAAAATTTTCGGCACGGCAATAATTTGTCTGGCGATTTCAAATGGCTTCGCCGAAACATTTCGCGTCGCCACTTACAACGTCGAAAATTATTTGGACGTGCCGACGGAATCGCGGCGTTTCGTCAAATCGGACGAGGCCAAAGCGAAAGTCCGCGAAAGCATCGAAGCCATGAAACCTGACGCGCTCGCGCTCGAAGAAATGGGCACGACGAACGCGCTCATGGAATTGCGCGCGTCGCTCAAAGCCGAGGGACAGAATTTTCCATTTTGGGAATGGATTGAAGGCGCGGACACGAACATTCATGTCGCCGTATTGAGCAAATTTCCCATCACTGTGCGACATCCGCATACAAATGAGGAATTTCTTTTGGACGGACACCGATTCCGCGTCGAACGCGGGTTTGCCGAAGTGAAAATTCAAGTCGCGACAAATTTTGATTCCACACTCATCGTCGCACATCTAAAGTCACGCCGCCCCGTGCCCAACGCCGATCAGGCCGAAGAACGGCTTGGCGAAGCGCGCGTGTTGCGCGGCATTGTGGACGAACATTTCAAAACCAATCCAAACGCGAAATTGATCGTGCTCGGCGATTTGAATGATCTGCAAAATTCCGATCCAACGAAGGAAATCATCGGGCACGGAAAATTCAAATTGATAGACACCCGCCCCGCCGAACGCAACGGCGACAACACGCCAAATCCAACTCCACATTACGCGCCACGCAACGTGACATGGACGCATTATTACGGCGTCGAGGACACTTATTCGCGCATTGATTACATTTTGTTGAGTCCCGCGATGGCGCGCGTTTGGGTTACAAATGAAACTTACGCTTTGACAACGCCAAATTGGGGCATTGGCTCTGATCACCGGCCAATTGTCGCGACGTTTGAAATAAAATAACTGGCCGATTACAGTTTTTCCGGTTGTTGCATCAATTCGGTGATGCGTTGGAGCAATCGTCCCGCTGCACCACCGTCCAAAACACGATGATCGAAACTCAACGTGAGATTTGCTTCGGTCACGGGAGCGAATTGATTCTTGGTTTCGTCCCAAAACGGAACTTTGCGGCCCGCGCCCATGCCCAGCACGAGCGTCTGCTCCGGCAGTGGAATCGGTGTCGCCCAAATCAAACCGAACGTGCCAAAATTCGTCACGGTGGCAACTGAACCACCAGTCGCATCCGCTGGCAGTTTCCGTTGCCGTGCAAGTTCAACCAATTCGTTGTAGCGTTGCGTCAGGTCGCGCAGCGGTTTTTTGTCCGCACTGCGAATGACGGGCACGAGCACGCCGTCCTCGGCTTCGACGGCGAAACCAACGTCAATCGAACCGGGATGCACGATTTTATTTCCGACGAGCCGTCCGGCGGGCGCGGAATTTTCTGACAACGCAATCGCCAGCGCGCGCAACGCGTAAAGCGCGGGGCCGGGTTTCGGATTTTGTTTTTTCCGGTGCGCGAGCAAGGCATCCAATTGCGCCGGAAGCCCGACGGTCGCGAGCGGGCGCGTCCAACTGCGGCGCATCGCATCGGCGACAGCGACGCGCATGGAAGACGCGCCGCTCATTTTGTGTTTTTCGAGATTGGCAATGAATTTCTCGAAATCTTCGACGGTCACGCGACCTGCCGCGCCGCTGCCGGCGACGCCCGCCAAATCCGCCGCGTGCAAACCAAGTTCGTCCATGCGCGCTTTAAGCCGCGGCGATAGATAACTCGCGCCTGCCGCGTTCGCCGGAACCGGCAATCCGCGAATCGTCGGTTGCACGCCCGATTTGCCGCCGCTGGATTCCGTCTTGGAAATCCGTGCAGTCTCGCCGGTTTTTTCGGGAGCAACGTTCAATCCCAGCCGCGCGGCTTCTTCCTTCGTCACTTCGATTTGTCCGAGAATGGCGCCGACGGCGTAGCTTTCATTGAGTTGCGCGGAAAAATTTTCAATCTTGCCGCTGCACGGCGACGCGACGGTCATTGTGGCTTTGTCGGTCTCAACCTCAATGAGATTTTGATCGGTGACGACTTTATCGCCCGGCTTCACAAGGAATTGAATGATGTTGGCCTCGGCGATGGATTCGCCCAGTTGCGGCATGATGATGGGAACTTGCATGGAATTAAAAATTAAAAATGCAAAATTGAAAATTGTCCCGTGAATCCTGATGAACTTGTCCCGCCGGACTTTTTAATTTTTTATTTTTCATTGGCGAAGCAAATTTCTGGCGGCGGCGGCCACGCTGCGCGCGGTGGGACGGTGCGCCGCCCATAAATTCGGATGATACGGCACGGGCGTGTCTTTCGCGTTGAGACGTTGCGGTGGCGCGTCGAGCAAACCGTAACCCTCGCTCGTGACACGCGTGATGATTTCCGCCGTGACACCGCCCCACGGCCACGCTTCGCCGACGCAAAGCAATTTTCCCGTGCGCGCGACGCTGGCGACCACCGTGTCCGTGTCGAGCGGTTTGACCGAGCGCAAATCCACGATTTCGATTTCCCAGCCTTCGCCGGAAAGTTCTCTGGCCGCTTCAAGCGCCTCGTGAACCATGGCGCTGTAAGTGACGACGGTTAAATCACGGCCTTCGCGAGCAATGCGTGCCTTGCCAATCGGCAATGCTTCGCTCGGCAATTTTTCCGCTTTCAAATGACGATAAAGAAATTTGTGCTCACAGAAAATCACCGGGTCATCGAGCGCAACCGCTTCAAGCAACATTGCGTAGGCATCCTCGACCGTCGCCGGCGTTAGCACAATGAGTCCGGGATAATGCGCGTAAATCGCTTCAATACATTGGCTGTGAAACGGTCCGCCGCCTTCCGTGCCACCAAACGGCAAACGCACGGTGATGGGACACGGAATGTTCGTGCGCCAAAAAAGGGTCGCGGCTTGATTGACGATTTGATTGAAACCGACGGTGGAAAAATCGGCGAATTGCATTTCGACGATTGGCCGCATACCTTCAATCGCCGCGCCGACGGCCAGTCCCACCATGGCGTCTTCGGAAATCGGCGAATCCAAAACGCGACCGGGAAATTCCTGCGCCAGATTTTTCGTGGCCTTGAACGCGCCGCCGAACGCGCCGACATCCTGACCGTAAATGAAAACGCGCGGGTCATCGCGCAACGCACGCGCCTGCGCCTCACGAATCGCATCGAGATAGGAAATGCCCGAATCAGTTTTCGTTTTGTTCATGCGTTTCGCTCAAATGTTCTGACGCCATCGCGCGCCATTCTTCAGCAAACGGGTCAGGTGACGGCTCGCGCTGGACTTGCGCCACAGTTTCTTCGATTTCGCGGATGATTTCATTCCGCAAATCCGCCAATTGAGAATTGTCGAGCCATTTTTGGCGCAGCAAAAATTCTTCGGCGATTTTGAGGCAATCCCGCCCAATTGGAGAATTTTTTAATTGGGAATCAACATACTCAGCGAGATCGTGTTCGCCATGACCACATAGTCGCAGCAGTTTGGCCACAATCATTTGCGGCCCCTGATTTTTACGCGCGCGTGAAATGGCTTCACTGACAATTTTCAGGCACACGACCAAATCCGTTCCGTCCACGGATTGAACTTCGACGCCATAACCGGCAGCTTTGTCCGCCAAACTATCGCAGGCAAATTGCCGCGAAGTCGGCGTTGAGTAAGCGTATTGATTATCGGCAATGACGAGAACGAGCGGAAGTTTTTCGACGGCGGCTTGATTGAGCGCTTCGTGAAATGCGCCGGTGGAAGTCGCGCCGTCACCGATGCAGGCCACGCCGACCGTGCCGGAAATTTTTTTGAAGCGGCGCGCGAGCAGGATTCCATTCACCACGGAAATCATCGCGCCCAAATGCGAAATCATCGGCAATTGACCTTCCATTGGCCGTCCGCGATGAACGTTGCCGTCGCGCCCGCGCATCGGGCCAAGTGAAGAACCGAGATACGTCCGCACCGCGTCCAATATAGTTTCGCCGAATGCCAATCGCCCGGCGGCGTCACGAATCAATGGCGCGAACACGTCGGTTTTTTTGAGCGTAACGCCAATCGCCGCGCTCAAGGCTTCCTGTCCGCGGCCAAGAAAAACACCGCCACGAATCTTTCCTGCGCGATAAAGCGCAGCGTATTTGTCATCCAGCAGACGCGCCAGCAGCATGAACCGGTGGGCGGCCAGATATTTCTCGCGAAAAATGGCCGCGTTTTCATGCGTGCCGGGTTCTAGCACCGTTTGCAGCATGGCGGCATTTTAATGATAAAATTGCGCGCCAGCAATGTTTCTTTCGGCATTAGAATTGCGGTAAATGCCAAAATGCGATTGAATCAATGGCCATGAATCAGGCGGAGTTCCAAATCCTGCTGGTCGGCAGCGACTTGAAAACCCGGACGCTGCTTTCGACCGTATTGCAGGAAGATGATCTGTCGCTTCGTTTCGCGGACAGCGCGGATGAAACATTGCAATCTTTCAACGAACGTCCGGCAGACCTCATTTTGCTGGATTTGGAAACGTCACCGGCAGCAGGATTTGAACTACTCAATGAAGTTCACGAAAATCCGCTGACGCCGTTTGCGCTCGTCATCGCGCTCGCCGGAAATCTCGAAACCAAACTGCGCGCGCTGGAAAAGGGTGTGGTAGATTGCCTCGACAAATCGTTTGAATCTCCGCTTTTCCGCGCCCGTCTCCACGCTTTTTTGCGTGCCAAACGGCGGCACGACGAATTGAATCAGGACAATCGTGAATTGACCAAAGCCCGCGCCGCCGCCGAAGCGTCCGTGCGCGCCAAGGCGGATTTTCTGGCGGCCATGAGCCATGAAATCCGCACGCCGATGAACGGCATTATCGCGATGATCGGTTTGCTGATGGAAACGCCGCTGAGCGACGAGCAGCGCGGTTATCTCGAAACCGTTCACACCAGCGGCGAGGCATTACTGGCCATCATCAACGACATCCTCGATTTCTCAAAAATCGAGGCGGGCAAGATGGAATTGGATTTGCGCCCCTTCGATTTGCGCACCGCCGTCGAAGACGTGTTTGAGTTGATGTCCGTCAAAGCCGCCGAGAAAAATCTGGATTTGGTCTATCAATTCGACGAAAAAATCCCGACGACCGTCCATTGCGACCCTTTGCGCCTGCGGCAGGTGCTGGCCAATCTTTTAAGCAACGCCATCAAGTTCACTGAGACCGGCGATATTTATGTTCAGGGCAGATTGCTATCATCGCAACCCGTCGCCGGTTCGAACCGCTCACAGTTGCAACTGCATTTTTCCGTGCGCGACACCGGTGTCGGCATCACACCGGACAGACTTGCGCGCCTGTTCAAGCCGTTCATGCAGGCGGATGTTTCGACTGCGCGGCAATACGGCGGCACTGGCCTCGGTCTGGCCATCAGCAGAAAAATCGTTGAGTTGATGGGCGGCAAAATGTGGGCAGAAAGTGTTCCCGGCAAA
>DASZXH010000076.1:0-23562 GCA_035545995.1 Verrucomicrobiia bacterium | reverse complement strand
GCGTGTTGTCTAACAAAAACGCTCAAATTTTCTCGACACCTCTCGGTGGCAATACAGGCGAGTGTGGAGTGGGTGGGAATGTCCGCCTTACGCTCAAAGAGCAAGATGTTGGTGTCCACGGTAGCGGACTCAAAAATCTTTTGCCCGGCAAAATCTATGAGAATTTTGGGTTGCGTTTTTGTGGCAAGGAAAGCGCGAAGTTTTTCGCCGTAGCCGGCCCGCATCCATTTATTACTGGTGATGTAACAGAGGTGTCCACCGTCTCGGAGTAGCTGTCGTCCGCGTTCGTAGAAAAGCGTGTAAATATCGCCCATGCGGGCGAAGGTTTCAAAACCGCTGTCCTGGTATTTGTTAGCAAGTGCGCCTTGATCGTTTTGGAGTTGAATGTAAGGCGGATTGCCGATGACAACATCAAAACCGCCACGTTGTTGAAAGACTTCGCCGAAGTGGAGTCGCCAAAGGAAAAATGGTTTGCGGTGCGTGGCGCTGGCGCGTTTCAAATCAGCAATGGCCTCGGTGTGTCCCTGCTCGCGCAGCGTGGCTTCCATGAAACTCCATTCCAGCGCGTCCAGTTCGCAGCGGAGCTTTTCCTTTTCGCCGCGCGAGTTTTGCCCAAAGAACTGGTCGTGCAATTCCTGAATCCGTTTCAGGTTCGCCCAACTGGTCTGCTGGTTGAGTTCGCCCTGCGTGTCGTCACCGGCGGCAGCAGGATTCACCAAAGCACCAAGGCGCTTTTTGAGCTTCCTAATTTCCTGTTCGGTGGCGAGTTTTTGCGCCGCGCCCTTCTTGCCCGCTTCATGATATTTGAAAAATTCCTGCGAGAGCGCATTGATACGTGCCTTGGTTTCGGCAATTTCGGCCTCGCACGAGGCAGCGGGCGGCTGCAAAAGTTTGTCGTCAAGCAAACGGACGCTATTGAATTCTTCGAGCAGAGAATTTCCCTGCATGATTTTGTAATCAAGATTAGGCAGTGGTTGGATGTCACGGATTTGGTCTTCATCCACAACCATCGAAAGCCAGAGTCGCAGCTTGGCGATTTCCACCGCGCCGGGATCAAGGTCAACGCCGTAAAGGGAATGTTGGATGCAATCGCGCTTCAAGGCGTAGGCCGTGCGCGGCTTTTTGGCGCGGGGGTCGTTCTGTTTTTCCAGTGCGCCGGTCAACGCTATTCGCGCCCGGACAATCTCGTGCATCATGCCAACGGGAAATGCGCCTGAACCGATGGCGGGATCGCACACGGTGATGATGGCCAGCAAATCGTCCAGTGACGCGGCATTCTGGCTGATGGTTTCGGGCAGGACGAAACCTTTTTCAGCGTAGGATTTTTTGTCCTTCGCTTCAAAGTCGGCAAAGCGTTCGGCAAGCCGCAGAAACAAGGCTAAATCGGCAGGCGGAACTTGCGCGGCGCGGGCGATGAGATAATGCAGCAGCGCCTGCTGGCACATGTAATGGACAATGACGCGCGGGGTGTAGTAAGTGCCACTGCCGTGCCGGATATTTTCGGACAGCAGGTTTTCAAACACCTTGCCGAGCATTTCCGGGTCAACGGCAACTTCTTTTTCGAGCGGTTCGGATTCGTTGACCGTGAAATTATAGCGGTCAAAAACGTCGAGGATGCCCGTGCCCTTTTCATTTTCCTCACCAGTCGGCTCGGTATTGGCGAATAATGTATCGGGTAAAAGGATTTCGGTTTCGTCCCACTTGTAGCCATAAAGCGGTTCAAAGAGCCCACCGTTCAGAAACGGAATCTTGCAATCGAATTGCGAATAGTAGTGGTCTTCTTCAAGTCGTGGACGAGATATGGCGTCGTAAAAAAGCGGTTCAAGGATGTCGTTGAAAAAATTTGGTGGACGTTTGAGTTTTCGAGCAATGAGATGCGCGTAGTGCTCACGTTCTTTGAACAAATGCCGAATAAACCCTTTATGGCCGCTTCCCCATAGCTCGCCACGTTCAACACCAAACCAGCCTTTCTTTTGTAGAAAATAGAGAAAGACAATCTGGCCGAGCAGTTTTTTGGCGAAGTCGTCGCACACAATTCCGCGTTCGTCGAAGTGTCGCTTCAATCTGGGTGTCGTTTCCAAAACGGCGGTGAGTGCGTCGCGGGTATGCTCGAACAATTCGCGATAGTGTTCAAAAAATTCCTTGGCGACTTTCTCGATGCTGAACGCGGCTTCAAGCTGGGCGACGGATGGATTGGCTTCTTCGGTGGTGAGCAGTGCGAGAAATTGTTTTTGCGCGGTGTGGCAATTTTCGTTCTTGCCGACCAGGTAGCTGTAACGCCGCGCCGGCGTGAGTTCGCGCTTTTCGTTGACGAAACCAAGTTCAGATTTCTCGAAAGTGAAATCCAGTTTGACGAAGGAAAAACGCCAGTCGTCCTCGTCCGGCGCGACAAACGCGGCCATGACCGCCGCCTTGCCCTGGCCGTGGCCGTTGGCGAGATAGTCGGCGACGAAATTGCGAAGCGTCACGCGCCCGCGCGAAAGCGTGGTGTTCTTTCGGAGATAAATCACCAGCACGTCCACTTTTTCACCGCCCGGGTCACGGTAAGTGCCGAGGCGTGTGAAGTGGTTCACATAATCCTCGAACGCGGCCTTCTTCAAAGTCCAGGTTTTCTTGCGGTCGCCCGTTTCGTCGAAGGTGACGGATTGGGGATTGAGTAAGTTGCGAATAAACTCAAGGAATTTACCGTCGTCGAATTTTTGCCGAAAGGTTTCGGCAATGGTTTTGCGCGCGAGTTCGAGATTCATGATCGGAAATTTTGCGGCGGAGCTTGATTGGAGAATAGAGACAGGCTGTCACTCATGCGAGTCCTTCTATCTTTTGGACACACTGGGAAAGAACTTGGCACGTCTTGCAGCGCTTTGTTCTGCGGTCCAACCATCTCTTTATGCCAAAACACATGGGAAGCTTCTCCGAATCTGGATTCCCCGGCTGCGGAGTCAAACGCCAAGCTACGCCTTGAAGCCATTTCCCTGTTTTTACCAATGGTAAGACAGGGCTTGGCTCATAGCCGCGTCCCCACTTCTCTAGTCCCAGTCCCAACAGGTGAAGAATCGGCCCTGACGCGGCAACGACGCCAACGACAATCGCTAAATCTTCCCAAAATGTTCCTTCTCCTTGGGCAACACATCTGACTTCAATTTGAGCTTCACTGTCTGCAAGAAAACCAACGAACAATTTTTTTAGAGCCTCTTTACCTTCCTCAACACAGAGACGTTTATCGGCTTCCGAGAATGGCGCGTCATCTGGTTTGCAAAATTTCAGCGTAAATATCGCAAATTCAAATTCTCCAGATGGAATAAGGAATGAAGACAGGATGACTTCCCGCGCGGCATGGGTCTGGCCGATCTGCATCCGATTTGTCCGTAAGAATTCACGCGGGACGCAACGGCGTAAAATCCGCAGAATATTGAGGGGTTGCAATTCTGTCTTGATGGAGTCGGCAATTTTTTGCGTGGTGCGTTTGGGCAGCGAACCATCTTCCAAAAGCCGAATGACTTTGCCGATAAATTCTTCGTCATCGTCGGTGAATTGCTGACAACGGCGAACTTCCTTGGCGCGCAGGCGCTTCAAAACCGTCGCTGCCACACGGTCACCACGATGGGCAGTTTCAGCGTATTCGGTTTCCGTAGTAGTAACGGTGAGGAAATTCTGTTTGTTTTGGTCTAGCAGATTGTAAAACCCGCTCGGGATATTCTGGCGCGGCTCTTGTGAGTCGGTCGGTTTGAGGATTTTGGCAGCGGTGAAAAAATCAATCTCGGCGGCTTCGCTACTGGCAGGGGGTGCGAGGAAAAATTTATCGAGCTTATCGCGGCGAAAATAGGTGAGCAATGCGGGCAGTTGCTTCGCTGAAACAACGGTTGGGAGTAAACGAGTCGAACGGGCCTTTTTCGGCAGGCGTTTGACCTGCTCGAACAGGTCTGGGTTTTTGTCGCGCACTTCGCGGATTTCCGACAGGTATTTCAACTCGCTTTCCTCATCGGCATTTTCGCCGGTGATGGTTTCCTTGGAATTCAGCCGCGAGAATAGGCTTTGGGATTTTATATCCTCGCCGTCGGTGAGTAGCTTGGCATCGGCACCAAGCATTTCAATGAAGGCGTGAATCTTGGCCTCCGCTGCTTCGCGGAGCTTGATGATGTCGTTACTCTTGGTGGTCGGAAAAAAATTGAACGTGTAAATCTTCTCGAACTTGGTATCCACGCGGTTGACGCGCCCGACGCGCTGGATGAGGCGGGTGGGATTCCACGGGATGTCATAATTGATGACGACGTGCGAGCGGTGCAGGTTCACGCCTTCGGCCAAAACCTCGGTGGCAACCAGGATGCGATAATCGTCCTTCGGGTGTCGCACCTTGGCGTCAAAGTTGGAAATCACTTCAGCTCTGATGCTCTCGTGCGACATGCCGGTGAAAACAAGAACTTTGGGGTCAACTTCCTGCGCGATTTGCGCAGCCAAGTATTTCGCCGTTTCCTTCGACTCTGTGAAGATGATGATTTTGCCTTTTTTGAGGTGCGCCTTGGTTTTGAGGACGCTGGCAAATTCCTCCCACTTGGGGTCGCGCGTGATTTTTCTCCAGTGGTCGCGGATGGTGTGAAGGATTTTCAGGTCGCTTTTGAGGTCAGCGATGAAGTTAGGTTTGAAATTTGAGGCGTTGAGTTTTTCTGCCTTGTCTTCGTCAATGAGCCGTTGCAATGCCTCGGTGTCGTCAGATTCCAGCAGTTCAAAAACTTTGGCGATGTGCTTCTTGCTGATGAAAACCTGTCCCTTGCCGAATTCCTCAATGACACGCTCATAGGTGGCGATGAAGCGCCCCAAGGTCTGCCGGAACGCGGTGAAGCTGCTTTCAAGACGCTTCACGGTGAGAATTTTCATGAACTTGGCAAGGTTCACCTGGCTCTGGACTTCCTGCTTGGTGTGCTCGCCCTCGAAGTATTCGAGCGGCTTGTAGCGGGCGTATTTGAATTCCAGCGTGAGCAGCCGGACAGTTTCATCGAAGATGCGATTCTCGTTTTCGTCCAGCTTGTAAAAGAGCGGTTCGGGGTCGGCTACTTCGGGGAATTTCAAACCCTGTTTTGCAAGGTCGTCACCGTAAAATTCTTTGATTTCATTACGCGTCCGGCGAATCATCAGGTGCTTGAGGATTTTTTCACGCGTGGCGCGAGCATTGTCCTGCACTATCTGAAAGTATTGCTCGCGGTCATCCTGACGATCCAAGCCGCTCAAGTTGCGGCGCAAACCGGCAAAAAATGCCTCCAGATTGCGGACGCCGGGAATGGTGCTATTCTTGGCCGGCTGAAACAGTTTGATCTGGCTCAAGATGTCTTGCGGGGAATTATTCAGAGGCGTGGCCGAAACGAGGACGACTTTCTTGCCACTGCAAATCTGCGCGAGCAATTCATAGCTCTGCGTGTCCTCGGTGCGGAAGCGGTGCGATTCGTCAATGAAGACGTATTGATAATTTTCGAGGTCTTCCCGCTCCAGCAACGAAGCCAGCTTGCCGATGGATTCAAATTCCGCTCCGCGCACGCCGAAATCACGGAAGACGTTCGGCCATGAGCCGGGGTTGTGCTTGTCCAGCAAGTGCGGCGGTGCGATGACTATGGAGCGTCCGTCCAAATGCCGCGCCAATAACGCGGACATAAAAGTTTTGCCAAGGCCAACGACATCCGCGAGAAACACGCCTTTGAATTCATCGAGCACGCGGGCGGCATTCAAAACGGCGTCTTCCTGATATTTCAATTTTTTGAAATCGGTCGGGAGGTAGGAATCGTCCAGTTCGTCGGGTTGGTTGAGTTCGTTGCGGAAATACTCGTAAAGGAATTTAAGATAAAGTTCATGCGGCGTGAACTGCGCGTAGGGTGACTCTTTTTCGATGATCTGGACAAAATCTTTGGAGACTTCAACGCCTTTTGCCCAAAGCTCGTTGAACTTGGCGAGCGCAAAGTCGTAGTCGCTGCGATTCTTCAACTCGACGTTGAATTCAAGATTTTCCAACAGCCCGGCTTCGGTGAAATTGCTCGAACCCGTGATGACGCGGCCTTTGTCGCGATCATCCTCGTGGAACGTCATTATGTAAAGCTTCGCGTGGATGCGTTCGGATGGGAACGCCTTGACTTCCAGCTTGCCGGAAGTAATCCATTCGACGAATTTCCTGACGCCTTCCTCAATGCTGGCGGAGTCCTCGGATTTTTCGAGTTCACCATGAACCGCCCCGGCTACTGCCGCGCGCGCTTGCGCGTGGGATTCCAAAACCAATTCTTGCTGCTTCGCCTCCTGTATGAGTTCGTAAGTCTTGCCGTCGGTTTTGATGCCGATGAGGATGCGAATTTTCTCCGTTTTGGTCAGAGAAGGATAAAGTTTGTAAAAACCACTGATGTAAAAATAACCGACGAGACAATCAAAAAAGCGGGTGTCCTCGCCGAGCAAGACACCAAAGCGGTCGCGGAGATTTTGCCCCGCTTCGTTCGTGATGAATGTGAGGTCAGAAGACATTGAAAACATTTCAACTCCGCCACAGATTGCAAAAATCCCACAGTCGCGTTGGCCGTAAACTCGCCATAAGTGTCATTTGTGAAAGATGCTAAATCCTCCAGCCTTTTCAGAAAAGACAAATGCACAAAGGTATTCAGTCAGGTTTGTTTCCAAGTTCCGCCTCGATTTCCGCTATCGTTGGCAGGCTGCCCTTCAATTTTTTGGGCAGGGATTCAACCAACTTGGTCTGCCATTGGGCGACGCCAATTGGCTTTTTCAAATCGCGTAATGCGTATTCAACGGTCACATGGTCGCGCTCTTTGCACAGCAGCAGGCCGATGGATGGTTTGTCATCAGCGTGGCGCAACTGGTCGTCCACGGCGGACAGGTAGAAATTCATCTTGCCCGCAAACTCCGGTTTGAACGCTTCCATCTTCAAATCAATCACGACGTAGCAACGCAGGCGCAGATGATAAAACAGCAGATCGAGATAATAATCCTGACCGCCGATTTCCAGATGATGTTGCCGCCCAACGAAGGCGAAGCCAACGCCGAGTTCGAGCAGGAATTTTTGGATGTGGTTGAGCAGACCCTGTTCAAGGTTGCGTTCATGCGCATTGCTGCCAAGCGTGAGGAAATCAAAATTGTAAGGGTCTTTGAGTGTTTGTTCCGCGAGATCAGACTGCGGTGGTGGCAGGGTGCGCTTAAAATTAGTCACCGCCTTCCCTTCGCGTTTGTAAAGTTGCGTTTCGATGTGGTGTGCCAGCACCGCACGCGACCAACCGTGTTTGACGGCTTTGTGCGCATACCAAAGGCGGATGGTCGGTTCATTTAGCTTGGTCAACAGCAAACGATTGTGTCCCCACGGCAATTCTGAAATGGGCGCTGGCAATACGGACGCAGCCGATTCTCTCACAACTTGTGAGAGTTTTTGCGACATCGCCGACCAAGCCAGATAAAAACTGCGCATGAACCAGACGTTTTGCGGCGAGAAGCCCGCCGTGCCGGGAAACTCCTTTTGCAAATCACCCGCCAGACGTTCCACTACTTGCTTGCCGTAACCTTTGGTTTTTTGCGCTTCGACAATGATTTTGCCGATGTCCCAATACAACAAAATCAACTCGCGATTGACGGAAATTGCCGCGCGAAGTTGCGCCGCATGGACACGAGCTTTGAGGTTGGCGAGGAGCGTCGTGTAACCGGCGGGAAGCACGCTGGATGATTTTCCTGCTTGGCCAATGGTCTTCGATAAATTCGTTGTTGTTTTTTGTCTCGCCATGCAAAAAATCCATTGGGTATTTTGCTTGAAACTTCGGATACAATGCCGAATTTGGGTCAGCTTGGAAAGCATTTCCCCGCTTTTGATACGGACATCGCATGGTTTTTTGATTTCGCGTGAATTGCCCTTCGAGGGTATGGATCTCTTCGCGCCGTCAAGGTTGTTCCGCTATGCGGCTTCCACCTTGACGAGGCTCGTTTTGCCGAAGAAATGGCAATTAAGATTTCACGCGAAAAATATCGAACGGCTGTTTTTTTAGACCGGCACGCCTTACTCCTAACGTTTTTAGGTGGTTTTCCTTATGGTTTTTATCTGATGCTATCTGATTTTTAGCGGAATTCATTTTGAAATTTCTTTAATATTATTTTGAAGCTTGTTGATATGAGTCTGAATCTTTCTCCAGCGCGAAATCTTAAAGGCAAATCTTCTAGTGCCGGTCAGCGGGTCAATTTGGAGCACAGTCAGGACGAGCAATAGATTGACGTGCTGTCCGGCGACATATCATCGAATATCGAATTCGCGCGTTGATCACAGATTTTTTGAATCCGTAATGCGCGGACCACGCTTGCGCCGTCCCCATACACCGGGCAAACGTTCCCGTTGTTCCTGTAAAGCGGCCTTAATACTTGGGGACGGCGACGGAATTGGTGTATTTTTCAAAGGTTTGGTTGTCGTTTTGCGTTGGCGGACAGATTTCTGGCCGATGATCTGACGGCAAAAACGATGGATGGTGTCTCTGGAAACAATGATATTTTCTTCAGCCAAAATTATACGGACGTCTTCGTAGGTGGCTTTTTTGGCCAAGAGCATTTTGATTGGTTCTTTCACTGGCATGAGCAGGGCAAACTTGCGCGGTTGCTTGGGTTTGAAATTCTCAGCTATTTTCTGCAAGCGTGCCTGAATGTCTCCTGATTGATTTTGATTGCTCATAAGGTTCAAATAAAAAACAAATATTATTCGTCCAACTCAAGACATATTTCAGACAATTATCGTAAAATTTTAAGATAAACATCATAAGCAAAATGGTCTAACAACGTTAGAGGTAAGGCGTGCCGTAAAAAATAGGGCGGTTTTAGGAAATTGCTCAGGTTTCATTCGTATCCATGAAAGTCACTTTTTGTGCCATCGCAGTGGAATGACTGTCGCGCAAATGTCCATAAACTTTCATCGCCAGTGCGCCGCCATCTTTGTGACCAAGCCAGCGACTTACGGTTGGAATGTCCACCCCTGATTCAATGCAACGAGTGGCGAATAGGTGTCGCAAATCGTGATGCGTAATCCGGGCGATGCCCAACTTCTTGCACGCTGTGTCTATTGCGCCCTGGCATTCGTGAACGAGCATTACCGGCTTGCTAGAAAATTCCATTTCACCGCGCTCTTTTTTCAGGCGTTCCAACAATCGGCGCATATCAGGAATCATCGGAATACGACGAATCTCCCAATTCTTTGTGCCAGTGGCCGGGTCACCAAGAACAGTGATTTCACCTTTTTCAAAATCACAATCCTGACCATTGACGCGCGCCGCTTCACCTTTCCGGCAACCGCCATAAGCCAAAAATTCGACGAGATCAGCGCATCGTTCCGCCCAGCCGCCTTCCCCATTCCTGATTGTCGTCACCAGTTCAACAAACTGTTTTTGACTTGGAAGCTGCAAAAGTTTCTGCCGAACCTTTTTTCGCTTGATGTGGATGGCGGGATTGTCATAACGCGCACCAGCCTCAACAGCGATGGCTAAGATCAATTTGAAGGTTCCAACCGTGTTGTTGAAAGCCGAAGGACTGGCTGCGCGTCCATATTCAGCAGCCCAAGTCAGGCAATTCGCTTTGGAAATACGGGCAACATCTGTTTGGGCAAGATCAGGCCACGATTTCAAAAGTGCGGTAATCCGCTCTTCGCGATATGCCTTGCTGCGGTCTTTTAGGGAATGATCACCTTGCAGCCGCTCTCGGTATGTTTGCAGCGCATCGGCAAAAGTCATTTTCCCTCGCGCCACAGCCTTTTGTGCGGAAGCGCGCTGGCGCTCTTCCCGATGAAAATCACTCAAACGCAATTTGGCGACGCTGATTCGGTCGGTTTTAAGGGATTTCCAAATCAACTTGCCGCGCACCCGAATTCGGGCATAATAATTACCTGATTGAACGTGGCGAACAAGATTGGCCACGGGCGTTTTTTGCCAGCGCGAGTCTGTATTATTATCTGATGAATTGGCGTTCATGCATATAGTATAGAACATTGGTATAGAAAACGCAAATTTGCAGGTTGCTGAAATGCAATTCTAACCAATAAAATCAATCAAACGGAAGGGTGGCTGAGTGGTTAAAGGCATCTGACTCGAAATCAGGAGTAGGGGCAACTCTACCGTGGGTTCGAATCCCACCCCTTCCGCCATATTCATTAATTTTACGGAAAGAAATAATGCCAGACATACCTGAAATCAGTCTCGTCATCCCGTGTTACAACGAGGAAGGCAATCTGCATGAATTGATCAAAGCGATCCGCGCCGTCGTCGAGCCGCTCAAAATCGCCTACGAAGTCATCATCACGGACGATTGCAGCACGGATAATTCGTGGAATGTGCTGAAAGAGTTGGCGGCAACTGATTCAAAGATTCACGCGCAAAAATTTGCCTTCAATTGTGGGCAATCTGCTGCTTTGTGGGCAGGCATGAAGGCCGCGCGCGGAAAATATATCGTGACACTCGACGCGGATTTGCAGAACGACCCGCAGGATTTACCGAAGTTGATCGCCGCGTTGAAAGATTTTGATTGCGCGTGCGGCACGCGTGTGGAAGCGCGCAAGCACGGTGACGGATTTGTCCGCATCGCGTCTTCGCACATCGCCAATTGGGTGCGCAACAAATTATCCGGCGAAACCATCAGTGACGCAGGCTGCTGTTATCGCGCATTCAAGCGCGAATGCGTGGCCGACTTGAAGTTTTTCAAAGGGATGCACCGGTTTCTGCCGACATTGTTCAAAATCGAGGGATTCACGGTCACCGAAATTCCGATTCGCCACAATCCGCGCGCCTCGGGCAAAACTCATTATGGCGTGTGGAACCGGTTGTTCGCTTCATTTTACGATTTGCTGGCCGTGCGCTGGATGAAAAAACGGATGTTCAAATTCAAAATCAGCGAGACGATCAATTAAGCGCGAGCGATTTTCATGGTTGCCGGCATTTTCGGTTCATGCACAAATTTTTGATTAAATGTGTTAACTGTGCGTTGCTGGTGATCATCCTCATCGGCATTCCAGCGATAACGCGCGCGCAATTCGGCAATCTTCAAGTCACTTCGACTTCAAAATCGCGCCAGCTCATTTTTACCGGATTGATTTTCGCCGCCGTCGTTAATGTGTTGTTGGCACTATTTATTAAAAATCGGAAGGACCGGGTTTTGTGCTGGGAATGGGCGGCGGCGTTCAGCATTTTGACGGGCGTGGAATGGGCGATGGTTGTCGGTTATCTCCATTTCGACTGGCTGAAACGATTCCTGTTGTGGTTGCAGCAAAAAATCTGACGGCGTTAACTGAGATAGGATTCGACCGGTTCCGCACCGAGCGTGCCGGAAAGTTTTTCCAAATAATCCGCAGATTCGACTTCGGCCAGATGCTTGCGCGCTTCGGTCAGTCGTGCGTTGATATTAAGGCTTTCCACGACATCTTCGTGGCTGGATTTGTGCATGAAATGATTCAGATATTCGATATGCCGTTTCCACAACTTGCGATCCACGGTTTGTTTGGCTTTGAGCCGCGCGGCATACCAGTCGCTCTTGAGCAGACTTTCGCGCGTGAACATTTTGCGGAATTCCGCGTCGTCGAGACTTTTGCCTTCCCATTCGTCGTGGAGCATGATGTGCAGCAACGCCTGCAACGGCGGGCAGGCTTGCTGGATGCTACCGTCGTCGAAATACATTTTCGCGACGCGCTTTTGAGTGGCGATGATATTTTCCATGCCATCCGCGAACACATCCATGTCCTGCAATTCCGGCTTGAGCATTTTCTCGGTGAAGACGGCATGTGGATGATTGAACACGCGGCCAAAGAAAAAGTGCACGAAACGTGAATTGATGCGATAGCCCAGCCGGCTCGCGAGAATTTTTTTCTTCCCGCGCTTGAAATCTTTCAACCGGTCAAGATAGCGGTTCTGGATAAGAAATTCCGGCACGCGTTCGTCCGGCATCATGCGGCAAAATACTTCCGGCACGATAAGGCTGATGTCGTGATCCATGCGCGCTTGCGGCCCGACATAGCCGGCGGCGGTGACAAATCCGTTATG
This sequence comes from Verrucomicrobiia bacterium, assembly GCA_035545995.1. Taxonomy (GTDB): domain Bacteria; phylum Verrucomicrobiota; class Verrucomicrobiia; order Limisphaerales; family UBA11358; genus UBA11358. The sequence goes on along the minus strand of DASZXH010000076.1, from coordinate 11,539 downwards.
GCCGGTAAGGATGAACGACACGAGCGCGTTGTTCAGGTCAATGATCGGTGGCAACGCGTTGAACGGTCCTTTCGTGAGCGCGCCTTCCGAACCCGCGCCGGTCGTGGACGGCGATTTGCCGGTCATGCTGCAAATGAATTCCATGAACAACTCCGGCAATTCCATGTAATGGATCGGATTGTAACACGCGAGCGGACGGATGCCGGTTTCCGGCGGATTATTGCGGCGTCCGGGCAAAACGGCGTCCACTGGTGTAGGCAATGCCGCATCCGCCGGAGCGCGGCGGCGCAAGCGCGCGCCCGTCTCTGCGATATAGGCTTCCAACGGATTTACCAGGTCAGGACGTTTCTGCAAATAACGGGGATTTTTCGTGGGTTTGCCGTCCACGATGCGCGGATGCGCCGTCGAAACGAAGTAATCCGGGATGCCGATTTCGGCGACGTCGCGGATGAGCGTGCGCATCGGCTTGGTGAATTCGTAGAAGTGCATCGCGTCTTCCACCAGCTCATGCGCCAAAGCAGATTTCAACGGTTCGTAATTGGAAAAGAAATTATCCGTCCGCGCAAAATCGGATTCGGTCAATTTGTCATAACCGCGATGAACCGCATCATCCGGGCGCTGAAACAATCGCTGTTCGCAATTCTGCACGAATTTCACCGTCGCACCTTTGTCCATACCGGACAAATTTTTGACGCGCTCGGTCGGCACCACCACGGACGCTGTGATGTCGTCTTCCAGTTGCACTTTGACGCCCGGATGAAAATCTTTGCGCAGACCGAACGTGCGCCACGCGCCGTCGGCGTCGAATCCGATGCGCAACCGGGTGGTGACCAGAACTTTGTTGTCGCACTTCAATTCGTTGCCGGGTTTGCCGTTGATGATGTCCACGCTGAAATGCGAGCGCCAGTCGCCGCCCCATTCCGGCTTGTAATAGCGCTTCACCACGAAAACCAATTCCTTGATGTATTGCGGGATGGAATTGGCCCAGCGATTGTAGGCAGGCGTGAAATCCTGCGGATCGGGCGTGAGCAATTTGATGACCGAACCGAGCGAACGGTCGGGTGAAAGCACGACGCGCTTGTCTTTGCGCCGGCTGTCGAGAAAACGGTGGGAATAATCGCGATTGATGAGTTGTTCCACGCGGTCGAAATCCTTTTTCAGGTTCGCGACAAAAACATGACCGGTCAAAATGGCATCCGTAATGGGCTTGGAAATTTCCGATTTGCCGCCGCCGGAAACCGTGCAGGGTTTGTGACACACCAAACCTTCCGCTGCAATGCCGACGAGTCGCCAGGCGCGATTGGCTCCGGGCGGTTTTTCCATGCGCACTTTGTAGCCGGACGGGCGGATGTAAGTTTTGTCGGGCTGCAATTTGATGGCTTGTTCGCCTTTTTCGTTTTCCCACGAGACGGATTGTTTTTTTAAGTTGAAATACGCGTCGTGCGGGACGTAAACCACCTGTGGATATTTCTTGTCCACGCCATAGCCTTCCGGTTTCAAATCCATCCGGCTGCCGTAAAGTTTTTTGACTTCCTTGAATGTGTGGCCCAAACGGCGGACGTGCGCGTCACCGCTGAATTCTTCGCCGAGATCGAATGCCGGAAACACCAGCGCGCCACCGGCATGTTCTTCCTCACAATTCCCATAAAGATTCGCTGCGTAACTGATTTGCGTCTTTACCTCTTTCTTGCAATAACCGTAGTAATTGTCGGCGATGAGCGTGACAATCACGCCGGATTCATCGCGGCAGGTGAGTTTGAACGCGTTGCCGCCATTGTAAAGTTCGTCCTCTTTTTTCCAGCACATCCCGTCGCGCCGCTGGCGTTCCGTGGCGTCGTCCCAATGTGGCAGACCAACGGATTTTTTGGTCGCTTTGATCAAATGCGGCGCGAGAATCACGCAACCGGTGTGGCCGGTCCAATGTTCCGTGTCGAGCGCGGCGTCATTTTCCGGCAACAACGGATCACCGCCGTTGCCAAAGATGCTCTCCACAAAATCCAGATTGCTCACCAGATTGCCCGGAACAAAAAAGCGCACCTCCATCGTTTTAGCCGGCGTGAAACCCTCGACCGCCGGACAAACCAGCGGGCGCAACAGCAGCGACACAAAACATTCCGCCGGTTTCGGCTGCGTGGCGGTGAACGGCAATTGCATCAGCGACCGCGGCGGATTGAGCGCGAGCGCGAGCATTTTGGCGAACGTGATTTTCGGCACGCCCAGTTTATCATCGGGAATCGGCAGACCGCCTTCCGTGACGTGAAAAATTCCGGCGGTTGTGCGGCGGTCGCTCTTGGGATTGTGCAGCACGCCATTGAACGCGCGATAGGAATTGATGATGTCGGAAGAAAATTCATCGCGATCCAGCGGCAGCGACAACACGCGCGCCAGACCGGGACGATCCAGCACAAAGGTGCGCGTCGGCAATTTGGTGACCGGCGCGTCCTGCAGATAATCGTAGAGAAACGTCTGGATGCGCTGGTCCACCGGGCAAAGATAATGGCCGAGCAGACGGTCCTTTTCGCGCGATTGGCCAGCCATCGCGGCGGCGATTTCGGCGAACTCGGCATCCTCTTTCAGCGGCACCGGCTGGCAGCCGATGTGGGCCAGTTTGACATTGATGTGCGCGATTAAATGCGACGCCAACCGGCCATGATCTTGAGATTGGAAAAAATTGCCGCCTTTCATTTCTTTTCTGGCGAAATCAATTTTATGCGGATTCATTTGAATGGCAACTGTTTTCGCGAATGACCTCTGCCATCGAATGAAATAAATTTCGCTTCCAACTCCGTGCGCTCCGGCCAATAATCGCCGCGTGTTAGCCAAAATTTGCTCCGCCGCCGTCAATGGCATTGACGCCTTTGCCGTCGAGGTTGAGGTCAATTGTGGCTACGGCGACACGTCCATTGCGCTCGTCGGCTTGCCCGATGCCGCCGTCAAGGAATCCAAAGATCGCGTCTCGACCGCGCTCGCCAATTCCGGCTACAAATTTCCAATGGGACGCACCACCATCAATCTCGCGCCCGCTGATGTGAAGAAAGAAGGGCCGAGTTTCGATTTGCCCATCGCGCTCGGAATGCTGGCCGCGAGCGAACAAATTGAAACCGACCAGATTGATCATTTTGTTGCCGTTGGCGAACTCGCGCTGACCGGCGGCGTCCGCTCATGCAAAGGCGTTTTGCCGATTGCCATTCGCGCCAAAGCCGACGGCAAAACGGGAATTCTCGTGCCGGCTGAAAACGCGGCGGAAGCCGCCGTCGTGAACGGACTTCAAGTGATTCCCGTTCAAAATCTCCGCGAAGCCGCGCAATTTCTCGAAGGTGAAATCAAAATTTCACCGGCGCGCGTGGACATCCAAAAAATTTTCGAGCACGAGCACGATGGCGAACTGGATTTTGCCGAAGTCAAGGGTCAGGAAAATGTGAAGCGCGCGTTGGAAATCGCCGCCGCCGGTGGTCACAACATTTTATTGATCGGCCCGCCCGGCACGGGCAAATCCATGCTCGCCAAACGGCTCGCGACCATTTTGCCGCCGCTCACTTTGGACGAGGCACTGGAGACGACAAAAATTCACAGCATCGTCGGCCTGCTGAAATCCGGACAAGCACTCGTCACGCAACGTCCGTTTCGCGCGCCGCATCACACCGCGAGCGACGCCGGGTTGCTCGGCGGCAACATCAATCCAAGTCCGGGCGAAATTTCGCTCGCGCATCACGGCGTTTTGTTTCTGGATGAACTGCCGGAATTCAAACGCAGCGTTCTCGAAACCATGCGTCAGCCGCTCGAAGAAGGCATCGTCACCATTTCGCGCGCGGCGGGCACGATGACGTTTCCCTCGCAATTCATGCTCGTCGCCGCGATGAATCCGACGCCGGACGGAAAAATGCCGCACGAAAGCAAATCGTCGCCGCGCGAAATTCAAAATTATTTGGGAAGAATTTCCGGCCCGTTGCTCGACCGGATTGATTTGCATGTCGAAGTGCCGCCGGTGAAATTCCGCGAGATGAGCGGCGACAAAAACGGCGAGACTTCCGCGCAAATCCGCGAGCGCGTCGTCGCCGCGCGAAAAATTCAGCAAAAACGATTCGCGCACAAACCGAAAATCACCTGCAATGCTCGGCTCGGCCCAAAAGAATTGAAAGAATTTTGCGCGCTCGACGACGTGACGAAGGAATTGTTGAAGAACGCAATGACGGATTTGAATTTCAGCGCGCGCGCTTACGACCGCATTTTGAAAGTCGCGCGGACGATTGCGGATTTGGCCGGCGCGGAAAACATTTTCGGCGAGCACATTTCCGAGGCGATTCAATACCGCTCGCTCGACCGGCAATTGTGGACGTGAGGCAAAACGCTTAATCGTAAGATTGTCCATTGCGCAAATCCGGCGTTGCTGGCGAAATAGGCACATGCAACTCCGTCAGTCACTTTGCCTAATCGGTCTGTGCGTTTTCGGGTTCGTTCGCAGCGGTTTCGCGCTCGGTCAAACGCAATACGTCGAGACGAACTTCAACGCGGGTGATTTTCCGATTTTCCAAAAAAGCGCCGCGGAAATTTATGTGGACACCAATGATTTCGCCGGTGTTTTGATTGCCGCGAATAATTTGCAAACAGACATCGCGCGCGTCACCGGCCACGCGCCGGAGATTTCTCACAATCAAAGAATTTCGGGCAAAAATATCATCATCATCGGCACGATTGGCCAAAGTAAAATCATTGACCAATTGATTGCTGAAAAGAAAATTGACGTTTCGGAAATCAGCAATCAATGGGAATCGTTTTTTCTGCAAGTCGTCCCGAACCCTTTGCGCGACGTTAAAAACGCGCTCATCATTTGCGGCAGCGACAAGCGCGGAACAATTTACGGCATTTACGATTTGTCCGAACAAATCGGCGTTTCGCCGTGGTATTTTTTCGCGGATGTTCCGCCGAAACATCACGACCAACTTTTCGTGAAAGCTGGAAAATTTACGCAGGGCCCGCCCGCCGTGAAATATCGCGGCATTTTCATCAACGACGAAGCGCCGGATTTGACCGATTGGGTCAAGGCGCGCTACGGCGATTACAATCACGGATTTTACACGAACGTTTTTGAATTGTTGCTGCGGCTCAAGGCGAATTATCTCTGGCCGGCGATGTGGAACAATTGTTTCAACGAGGACGATCCGCTGAACATGAAACTCGCCGACGAATACGGCATCGTGATGGGCACGTCGCACGTCGAACCGATGATGCGCGCAGACAAGGAATGGAATCGGCTCGGCTACACCGCGCGCGAATGGAATTTTCAAACGCACTCCAATGAATTGACGAAATTCTGGCGCGACGGCATTGAACGAAACAAAAATTACGAAAACCTCGTCACGATTGCCATGCGCGGGAAAATTGACACGCCGATGTCCGAGAGCAACAACATCGCGCTGCTCGAAGAAATTGTTGCCACACAACGCAACATCATTTCCGACGTTTATCAGACGAACATCGCCGCCGTGCCGCAATTGTGGGCGCTTTACAAGGAAGTGCAGGGCTATTACGAGGACGGAATGCGCGTGCCCGACGACGTGACGCTGCTCTGGTGCGACGACAATTGGGGCGATGTCCGTCGCCTGCCCACGCCCGAAGAACGCAAACGCAGCGGCGGCGCGGGCATTTACTATCACTTCGATTACGTCGGCGGCCCGCGCAATTACAAATGGGTCAACTCGATTCAAAACGCCAAAACGTGGGAGCAGATGAATCTCGCCTACAATTACGGCGCGAACCAAATCTGGATTGTCAACGTCGGCCATTTGCTGGACGTGCAATTCCCGACGGAATTTTTTCTGACGCTCGCGTGGAATCCGACGAATTGGCCGAAAGAAAAAATTTCCGAGTTCGCCGAGCTTTGGGCGGCGCGCGAATTTGGAAACGAATTTGCGCCGCAAATCGCCGACGTCGTTTCCAAATTCACCAAATACAACGCGCGGCGCAAACCAGAATTGCTTTCACCGGACACATTTAGTTTGGTCAATTACGATGAAGCGGAAAATGTTTTGGCCGATTGGAAATCAATCGCCGCCGAAGCCGAAGACATTTATGAAAAACTTCCCGCGAACGAGCGCGACGCATTTTATGAGCTGATTTTGTATCCGGTCAAAGCCTGCGCGAATTTGAACGAACTTTACGTCGCCGTCGCCAAAAATCGTCTTTACGCCGCGCAAGGCCGCGCGAGCGCGAATGATTTTGCGGCGCAGGCGCAAAAATTATTTCAAGCCGACGCCGATTTGTCCGCGTATTACAATCACACTTTGGCCGGCGGCAAATGGAATCATGCGATGGACCAGACGCACATCGGCTACACCAGTTGGCAGCAGCCTTTCAGAAATGTGATGCCCAAAGTGATGGAAATCGAAATTCCAACCAACGCAACAATGGGCGTGGCGATTGAAGGCTCGACCAATTCGTGGCCGGATTTTTCCGGCGAAGCGATTTTGCCGGAGATTGACAGATTCAATCAACCGTCGCGCTACATTGACATTTTCAACAAAGGCCAAATACCGTTTGAATTTTCCGCGACCGCCGATGCGCCGTGGATTGCGTTGAGCGAAAACAGCGGTATAATTGAAAAAGAAAAACGACTGCAAGTTAATGTGGATTGGAGCAAAGCGCCACAAGGTTCAACCAACGGTTTCATAAAAATTGCGGACGGAACTAATTCAATTTCGATTCAAGTAAATTTGCTCAACCCGCAAAATCCGTCGCGCGATTCGTTGCACGGATTTGTCGAAGGGGACGGCTATGTTTCCATCGAGGCTGCGCATTTCACGAAAAATGTTTCGGCGGAAAGCGCGCGTTGGGAAGAAATTCCCGATTTGGGGCGGACGCTTTCGGCCATGAGTATTTTTCCCGTGACCGCGCCGGGCGTGACGCCGCCGGAAAATTCGCCGCGGCTCGAATATCAAATGTATTTGTTCCATTCTGGCGAAGTGGCAGTGGAATCCATCCTTTCGCCGACGCTGAATTTTGTTCCCGGTCGCGGATTGCGTTTCGCCCTTTCGTTTGACGACCAGCCACCGCAAATCGTCACGGCTGTTCCAAACAAAATTGCCGTCGGCGATGGCGGCGCGGACTGGGAAAAAACCGTGGCGGACGGCGCGCGCAAAGTGCAAACCCGTTTTACGCTTGCGAACCCCGGCTATCATACGCTGAAATTCTGGATGGTTGACCCCGGCGTCGTGCTGCAAAAAATCGTCGTCAATACAGGCGGCGAAAAGCCGAGTTATCTCGGCCCGCCGGAAAGTTATTACAATCCCGCTTCGCTGGCGCAATGAACGCATGAAGAAAATTCACGCCCTCGCCCTTGCCGCGATCTCCATTTCCATTTTCCTGCCGTCGTGTTGCTCGCTGAAATATTCGCAGGCCGGCGGCGCGGGCGCTTATGCCACCGGCCATTACCGGAATTTGTTCGCCGAGAACGGCCATTCTCAAAATGAGATTCAGGAAAAAATTGATTCGGCGTTTCAACAACTGTTTCACGGCAACCCGACGAATCAGGCGGTTTTTTATGACGCGGGCAGCAACTCAAACGGCGCGCTGGCCTACATCACGGACATCAAACACCACGACGTGCGCACGGAAGGGTTGTCTTACGGCATGATGATTGCCGTCGAATTGAACAAGAAAAAAGAATTCGACGCGCTGTGGAATTGGTCGAAAACCTATTTGTATCACGCCGACTCGGCGCATCCGTCGTTCGGATTTTTTTCGTGGCAGGCAAAAACGAATGGCGAAGTGATGAGCGAATTTGTCGCGCCGGACGGCGAATCGTATTATGTGATGGCGCTTTACTTCGCGGCGAACCGTTGGGGCAACGGCAATGGCATTTACAATTACAAAGAGCAGGCGGATGAATTGCTGAAAAATATGCGTCATCGCGCCGTCATCAAAGGACAAATTTTTTCATCATGGCGCGGAACCAATCGCGTTCAAACTGTCAGCGCCGGGCCGCTGTTCAGCGAGGAGCATAAAATGGTTTTGTTTTCGCCGAGCACAGAGCGGCCGCAGTTCACCGACCCGTCGTATCATTTGCCAGCATTTTATGAATTATGGGCGCGCTGGGGGCCAAAAGCGGACAGACAATTCTGGCTGGACGCCGCAAATGCGAGCCGCGATTTTTTCCCGCGCGCGGCCAATCCGGTCACGGGCTTGTGTCCCGACTACGCGAATTTTGACGGGACACCCGTCACGAACGGCTGGAATCGCGCCGCGGCGCACTTCGGATACGACGCGTTCCGCGTCGCGGGTAATTGGTCGGTGGACTGGTCATGGTGGGCGAAGGATTCATGCGAACGGGAATTGAGTGACAAATTGCAGGCGTTTTTTGAATCGCAAGGCATGACGAATTACGGTGACCAGTTCACACTGGACGGCAAACAATTGGAAACGCGCCACGCACAAGGTTTGGTGGCCGTGAACGCTGACGCGAGTCTCGCCGCGACGGATTCGGTGCGTGCGAAAAAATTTGTGGAAGCGTTATGGAACACGCCGACGCCCGACGGCCTTGAGCGTTATTACGAAGGCTTGCTTTACATGATGGCGTTGCTGCATTGCAGCGGCGAATTCAAAATCTGGCCGCCGCAATAAAATTTATGCCATTCAAAAAATTATTGCCACGCGTGAAATGGATTTGTTTCGGAATCTGTTTGAGTCCACTGATTTTTCTGGCCGCGTGCCGCACGCAGACGACTGAAATTTCCGACGACACGGGTGAATTTGCGACGAAACAATACCGGAATTTTTTTGTCGAAGCCGGACATTCGCCGCAGGAAGTGCGGGCGAAAATTGATTCGGCCTTTCAACAATTTTTTCACGGCGACCCGGACACGCAGGCCATTTATCACCTTGCCAGCGCAAATGAAAACGGTCTGCTGGCTTATATCAACGATGTTGGCAGCGGTGACGTGCGCTCGGAAGGAATGTCCTACGGCATGATGATTGCCGTGCAACTGGACAAGAAAACCGAGTTCGACGCGATTTGGAATTGGGCGAAAACTTACATGTATCACGCATCGCCCGCGTCGCCGGCGTTCGGATTTTTTTCGTGGTCAATGAAAACCAACGGCGCGCCCAACGATGAGATGCCCGCGCCCGACGGCGAACAGTATTTTGCGATGGCGCTTTATTTCGCGGCAAATCGCTGGGGCAGCGGCGAGGGCATTTACAATTATCGCGCCGAAGCCGACGCGCTTCTTTCCCACATGAAAAATCGTGCGCTGCTCACCGGGCAAACCGTCAAAGGTGTGATGACGGCGGGCGCGCTTTTCGAGCCGGATTTGAAAATGGTGCGGTTCACTCCCGACACGAACAATTGGAATCACACCGACCCGTCGTATCAACTGCCCGCGTTTTATGAATTGTGGGCGCGTTGGGGTCCGGTGCAAGACAGGAAATTTTGGACGCAGGCCGCGCAAGCCAGCCGTGAATTTTTTCAGCGCGCGGCTAATCCGGTCACGGGACTCGCGCCGGATTACGCGAATTTCGACGGCACGCCGTGGGCGGCTTCGTGGAACACGAACAGCGCGGATTTCCAATACGATTCCTGGCGCACGGCGATGAACTGGTCGGTGGACTGGGCGTGGTGGAACAAGGATGCCCACGAAAAAGTTTTGAGCGACAGAATTCAGGCATTTTTCGAGTCCAAAGGTTTGTCCAATTATGGAAATCGTTTCACGCTCGGCGGAAATCAATTTGGAAACGACCATGCGACCGGCCTCGTCGCGATGAACGCCGTTGCCAGCCTTGCCGCGACGAATCCAAATTCACAAAAATTTGTCGAGGCGTTGTGGAACACGCCGATGCCGACGGGACAATGGCGTTATTACGACGGCATGTTGTATCTGCTGGCCATGCTGCATTGCAGCGGCGAATTCAAAATCTGGCCGCCGCAGTGATTTCAAAAAATTTTCATGGGATTGCTTTTTAAGCATACAACGCCGCAGGCAGTTGTGGAACGGCCACAACTATGATTGATGCACCTTGGGGTAGTTGATTTGCGCTTGAAATGCAGCTCAACCCAAATGTGCCAATAACCAGCCTGAATCTTTACGCCCGCCGCCCTTTGATGCTCTGCAAAATCTCCGCTACCACTTCCGCCTTTGGTTTCGCGCCCACGTTGCCTTTGCCGTGCAAACGGACGGAAACATTTCCCGCTTCCAAATCGCGCGCGCCGATGACGAGCATCGTGTGGACTTTCGCCTTTTCCGCTTCCTGAATTTTGCCGTTGATTTTGTTTGATGTGAAATCACTTTCCACGCGCACGAAATTGGCGCGCAATTCGTTCACGGTTTGTTTCGCGTAAGAAATTAATTTTTCATCTTCGCCAATCGTCAGCACGCGCACCTGTTCCGGCGCAAGCCAGAGCGGAAAATTGCCCGCGTAATGCTCGATGAGGAAGCCGATGAACCGCTCGTGCGTGCCCAGTGGCGCGCGATGGATGCACAGCGGCGTTTTCTCCGAATTGTCGCGGTCGCGATATTTCAGGCCGAACTTCGTGGGCACGGCGAAGTCCACCTGGTTCGTCGCCAGCGTGAACTCGCGACCGATGACGCTCCACACCTGCACGTCAATCTTCGGGCCGTAGAACGCCGCCTCGTTCGGCACTTCGACGTAAGGAATTTTCGAATCAATCAAAACTTTGCGGACCAAATCTTCCGTCTGTTTCCACAATTCCGGTTCGTTGACGAACTTCGCGTTGTCGCCGGTCAACCGCGACGGGTCGTGCGTGCTGAAACGCATGACATATTTTTCGATGCCGAAAATTTTGAAATACTTCAGATACATTTCGTTCACGGCTTGAAATTCTTCGGCGAACTGCTCCGGCGTGCAATAAATGTGCGCGTCATTCATGTTCAGCGAACGCACGCGCATCAAGCCGAACAATTCGCCTTCTTGTTCGTAGCGATAACAAGTGCCATATTCTGCAAATCGCAAAGGCAAATCGCGGTAACTGCGCGGCTCCGCTGCAAAAATGCGGTGATGATGCGGGCAATTCATCGCCTTCAGATAATAGTTGTTACCTTTGACCGCTTCTTTAGCAATTGACAATTCTTCTTCTGCTTTTGTGCGTTCGATATAAGCTTGTCTTAATTTTTGGACTGCTTCTATTGCAGGAATTCCCTCGGCCTCCAATTTTTTGAAATCAAAACTCAAAGTAATTTCATTTTTTTCGTTGTAATTTTTTTGAGCGTTTTCTAATTGCTGTTTTTTTTCTGCTTTGTCTTTCCCCTCGAGAGTTAGACGCATTGGCGGAAACATGGAATCTTTGTAAAGAATCGGCAAATGGCCGCTCGTCAGATACATTTTTTCGCGCGCGATGTGCGGCGTTTTCACACGCACGTAGCCGGCGGCAAATTCAGTTTCTTTCGCAAGCTTTTCCAGTTCTTCCACAATCGCCGTGCCTTTGGGCAGCCACAGCGGCAGGCCCGGCCCGACAAATTCCGTGTCAATCGCGAACAGTCCCATCTCCGCGCCGATTTTGCGGTGGTCGCGTTTCTTCGCCTCTTCGAGC